>JAKFUF010000187.1 GCA_021732845.1 Planctomycetaceae bacterium
GGGCGGGCGAATGGAGAGTTCAACCAGGGACTCTTCGATCGGGTATAGATAGACGGCGGTGCCCCACTGCATCCCATAGCAGGGAAAGCGGTGGCGTTTGGCTGTCATCGCGCTGAACTGCACCACCTCCAGGTTTTCCGTCAGACGGCTGGGTAGGACGGCCAACCGCTCGCGGACCTCCTCGACCGTGACCGGGTGAAAGAACTGCTTCCCCGCCGGCTCATAGACATAGCGCACCGTTCCGGATTGGGTGGGTTCGTGCCACCGCTCGGGGGCATTGAAGTCCAACTGGTGGTTTTCCAGCGACCCGCGCCGGCGGTAACCGGCGGCCGGATGGACTGCCGCCCGTGTCCGGGAAGAGACGCCCGGATGACGCATTGGACGGTGACCATGTGCCGCCGTCTGCGACCGCTGGGCTTGATGGAGGGACTGACGAGAGAATTCAGAGCGTTGCACTATCATCTGCCTTTCGGTGCCCTCAACGGCGAGGGAGGGAATTGCTTTTCCCGGCGAAAGGCTCAATCCTCGAGCCCGGTCGCTTCGGTCCGTTTCAGCACGGATCCCAAAGAACACAGATGCAGCTTAGAGGGGCACCGAAGCACAAGCAAGGTGTACAACTTAAGTCATTCACCCAAAATAGATTACGCCACGCCTACGCCTTGCCTGGCATTCTGCTTTGGCGACGAGCAGCGGGTGTGAAATGGTTTCACAAGGTATTACTGCCGAGCTTGCAATGAGTTGCATCAAGGGGACCGGTTTTGCCTGCGTTTCGCCCGCGAAGCCACCTGTTCAGTGAAAATTTAGACATTCGGGCGGGCGGCGACAAAAATAACCGTCGCTGAGTCAGTTGTGACGCGAGCCACGACCTTTCAGTTCAACCAGTCTGGAGCAGTCACCACGGCGCGGGTGTGTCTAAGGATTTTCCGATCCAAGCTGTGCGGAGCAGTCTCCCTGGCCGCGAAATCGCCACGCGCACATCCGCCAACCGTTACAAAGATCCTGATTGACAACAACTTGTTGTTTCCCTAATTTCCGAGGATGCCCTCCGGTTTGGTTCCGGTACGGCCTTCTTTCGTGGACCGGTCTGGCCAGCTTACAGTGCGTGGGCGGGTTCACCCGTCACGCTCACAAGACTCAGGAGAGATTGATGCCCGACTTGATTCCTCCCCATGGGGGGGTGTCCAAACCGGTTTGCCGCACGGTTTCCGCCGACGATTCCGCCGCCTTTCTGGCTGATGCCGCCAAGTTGACCCGCGTGCCCGTTTCCGCCGCCGACCTGTCGACGGTTTACCGCCTGGCCGACGGCACGCTCAGCCCGCTGATTGGGCCGATGTGCGGGGCCGAATACAATCAGGTTCTCGACCACTCTTATATTGAGCGCGGTGGCAAGAAATACGCCTGGACGATTCCCCTGGCGTTCCCCGTCACCGAAGCCGTCAGCAAAGAGCTGTCGATCGGTCAGCGCGTGGCTCTGACCAACCCGGCCGGCGAAGTCGTGGCGACGCTCGACATTGGCGACATCTTCCCGTGGGACAAGCCACGCTACATCAAGAGCGTATATCTCACCGACCGCACCGACCACGCCGGTGCCGATATGGTGCTGGTGAACGACGCTGACAAAACCCACCTGCTGGGCGGCACGATTCGCGCCCTGCCGCAGCCGAAGAACGCCAAGTTTGGCAAGTACGTACTCACCCCCCGCGAAGTCCGCAAACTGCTGGCCGAAACCGGTTGGGACCGCGTGGTGGCGTTCCAGACTCGCAACCCGCTGCACCGCGCCCACGAATACGCGCTCGTCTACGGGCTCGAGAAACTGCTGAAAGACGGCCACAACGCCGGTGCATGCCTGAACCCCCTGATCGGCGAAACCAAGGGCGACGACGTCAACGCCGAAACCCGGATGCACACCTACGAGGCTCTGATCACCGACCGTGGCCTGGGTGAAGGCGACAGCGACGCCGCATTGTGGTCGAAGCGGACCGACAAGGTTCCCGACCGCGTCAAGCTGCTGGGGCTCGACATCAAGATGTTCTACGGAGGTCCCAAAGAAGCGGTGATGCACGGGATTTACCGGCAGAACAACGGCTTCACGGACATCGTGATCGGCCGCAAGCATGCCGACGTGCCCTATAAGGACGGCACGGCGATTTGGGGCGATTTCGACGCACAGGAAATCTTCTCCAATCTGGCAGGCGATCTGAAGGTCCAACCGGTGAAGGTTGGCTTTGCCGCCTATTACGAATCGATGGGCCGCGTGGATTTGACGGAGAATCACCCCGGCGAGAAGCCGACATCAATCTCTGGAAAACAGGTCCGCGAGACACTCGTGAAGGGTGAGCTGGTCGATCCCAAAATCATGCGGGAGAGCACCAGCCGCATTCTGGCAGAGGCGATGAAGGGGAAGTAAGCCGAGAATATGGACATAGCCCAGACGACGAATTGTTGTCTGGGCTTGCTTCATTGATCGGGGGAGATTGAGATGGTCGAAGCTGGCAAGCTCGCGGCACCGTCAGGGTCGGGTGGCTCTGCCGAGACCAAAACCAAGCTGGAGTGTGCGATTTCGGGGCATGTGTGGTAAAGTGCAACAATTGCGATGAGTTGTCGAAATCCGGATGATGCAGGCAAGCTGTAAAGCAATTGGTGAACGACCCCTTCGGGGGGGAGCAGTTGGCGTCAAGCGATTGTGTCGACAGTTCGCACAGAATAATGAGACAGCATGGCCGAGTCGGTTCCAACAGCACCATGCAAATTGCGCTATGAAGCGAACGGGCAGCGGCGCGAATTTGACCTGACCACCGAGAGGGTGAACATTGGCCGAGCCGAGGACAGCACCTTGGTTCTGCCGCCGGGGACGCAGGGTGCATCGCGGCGGCATTCCACACTCTTGCTGGAAGATGGCAAGTGGTTCCTGGTCGACAATGCCAGCACCAATGGCACGTCCCTGAACGGCCACCGCATTACTCGTGAACGTCTGCACAATGGCGACCTGTTTACGATCGCCAACATTCAGTTTCTGTTCATCGACCCCGCTCCGCGGGCCATGCCGACCTCCGACCTGATCAACATTAACCAGCGGTCGATCAACGGCAGCATCTTCATGGACCCGGCGGACATGGGTCACCTGCTGGCGGATATGGCGCATCAGACTGACTCCAGCGTCAAGATCCTGCTGGCGGACATGCATGTCCAGAAAGTGGTCGACTTGGACCGCAAGCCCAAGGAACAGCGAGAGGTCTTGCGGGAGACGCCCAGTGTCGGCAGGATCGATCTGGGGGTCGAGATCTTTGGACAGGTGGGCGAGGCGCTGCTCTCGACTTCCGACCTGAAGGGCATGCTCGAAAGCATCCTGAATCTGGCCTTCGACAATGTCCCGGCCGAGCACGGGGTCATCCTTCTGTACGACGAAATCACCTCACATGTGACTCCGAGCTGCTTCAAGTCGCTCGATCCCCGTCCTGAAACCCGGATGCAGATCAGCCGCTCGATCATCAATGAAGCGATGCACTCGAAGCAGGCCCTGTTGGTAACAGACGCGGAGTCTGACTCACGGTTCGCCGAAGCGGCCAGTGTCGTGGCTCTGGAGATCAGTTCGGCAATGTGCCTGCCGCTGATCTGCAAGCAGAAAGTGGTCGGGCTGCTGTATGTGGACACGACCAGCCGCGATGTGCCGTTTAACGAGTCGCACCTGGACATCCTCTCGGCCCTGGCATTGTTCTCGGCCGTGGCCCTGGAGTATGCCCGCCTGAAGGATGAGATCGCCAAGGAACAGCGGATTCGCAACAAACTGTCGCGGTATCACTCGCCGGCAGTGGTGGATCAGATTTGCGCCTTTGCCGTGGGCGGTGCCAGCGATGAAGTCATGCTGGCCGAAGAACGCGAAGTGACCATTGTGTTCACCGACCTGGCGGGATTCACGGCGGCCTCCGAAAAGCTTGAACCACCGGATGTGGTGAAAATGCTCAACCGCCTGTTCGCCCGGCTGGCGGCGGCTGTGTTCGAATACGGCGGCACGCTCGACAAGTTCATGGGCGACGGCATGCTGGCGTTTTTTGGGGCTCCCCTGAACCAGCCGGACCATCGGGAGCGCGCCGTGCGGGCGGCCCTGCAGATGCAGGCGGACATTGCGGAACTCAACGTCGGACAGCCTCTGGATAAGCAGATCCGCGTGCGGATCGGGATCAACTCCGGTCCCGCCGTGGTCGGCGAAATGGGCAGCCCCGAGCGGCACGATTACACCGTCATTGGCGACGCCGTCAACCTGGCCAGCCGGCTCGAGTCCTCTGTCGCTGCTCCGGGACAGATTGTGCTTGGCCCCAATCTGGGAATTGCCGTGGGGCATCTGTTTAACCTGCAGCGACTGCCGCCCTGCAAGGTCAAGGGCAAGGAATTCCCCGTCGAGCCGTGGCTCGTCCTCGGCCAGCCCGGCATCAGGGCCTCCATGGACAGCACCAGCGGCGACTGCTGAGGGATCGAGAAATTGACAATCGGGTTTGAGTGCCGCGCGGTCCTGTTTGACATGGACGGCACACTGGTGGATTCCACAGCCATCAGTGAAGGCATCTGGCGGGACTGGGCGGCCGGGGCAGGGGTGGACCCGGAGCCAATTCTGGCGATCCATCATGGTCGCCGGCCGGAAGAGTCCCTGTCGCTCACGTATCCCGATCATGCCACGGCAGAGAATGCCGCGTGGGTCCAGACGCAGGGCGAGGTGCGGCGCATCGGCCTGTTGCCGATCCCCGGAGCGGCCGCGCTGTTGGCGGCCCTCGAAGACTGCCCGTGGGCCGTTGTCACCTCCGCCACTCGCGACCTGGCGGTCTCGAGGCTCAAGGCGGTCGACCTCTGGCGCGATGTCCTTGTGATTGGGGCTGAGGAGGTCACCGTGGGCAAGCCTTCTCCCGAGGGCTATCTGGCCGCGGCGCGACGATTGGGGGTGCCACCGGAAACGTGCCTGGTTCTGGAGGACGCGCCGGCGGGGATCCAAGCGGGCCAGGCCGCCGGGATGACGGTGATCGGAGTTCTCAGCACCCACGGCGCGGCGGACCTCGAAACACCGCATCTCATCGACAATTACGTCGGCGCGACTGTCGAAACCCTGCCGAATGGTGGATTTCGAGTGTCGCTGCCCATCGTCTCCGCGTAGGATGGCGACGTGGAGGATCTTTCGGGACAACCTTGCTGCAATCACTGAACTCACAGTTTGGGGAAAGCCGGGCCAAACTCCGCAACCCTACGATCCACAACTTCGTTTCCTTTGTTTCCTTCTGTTCAAAACTATTTTGCGAGCATGTTTTCGACTTTGAATATTGTCGAACCTTGGTCGCCGACCTGATTTTCGAGTGCAGCGAAGTCAGTTCATGGTTGACCTCAATGCAATCGCACCGAACTCAATCGGACCTGCGAAGCATGACGAGAGTTGATCCCCCGTCGCGCCCCCATGCCCACTGACGGCAATTTGTCATTTGTCATTTGTCATTCCCCTCCCGCATGCCGTCCACACCGCAACACCGTCTGCTCAAGCCTGAGAAAATCATCGAGTCCTCCGCGCAGTTGCAGCGGCGGATCACCGAGCGGTTTCCCAACTCGGGATTGAGCCAGGTGGCGCGGGAACTGAACACCATTGCCCGCGAGAGTGCCCTGCGGGCGGTTGAGTTCGACCGTCCCAACATCGCCCTGCGGTTGGTGATCGGCGTGCTGGTGTTTGCGATCCTTGCCTTTCTGGCCATCAGCATCCTCAGTGCGGGCCACACCGAAGCCCTGTTGGATGACCTGCTGAACTTCGTGCAGTTTCTGGAAGCGGCCATCGGCGGAATCGTCTTCATCGGCGCGGCGATCTTGTACTTGGTCAATCTGGAGAGCCGCCTCAAACTGGCACGTGCCCTGGATGCCATCCGCGAACTGCGCGCCATCGCGCACATCGTCGACATGCATCAGCTCACCAAGGATCCCGAACGGCTGCTCTACGGACCGTCGACACCCTCGTCGCCGCAACGGGTGATGACCCCGTTCGAGCTGAACCGGTACCTCGACTACTGCATTGAGCTGCTGGCGGTGGTCGGCAAGATCGCGGCGTTGTATGTTCAAAACTTTCCCGACCACGACGCCCTGTCCGCCGTCGAGCAGGTGGAAACACTGACCACCGGCCTGTCCCGCAACATCTGGCAGAAAATGGTGATTCTGGGTCAGGTTCCCGTCGTGACCAGCGATTCCCAGCCACAGCGCTCGTCGATCGAGGTGCCGGCGGAGACGATCGACATGACGGAAGAGGGCGTGTGAGCGGACCAGTGGGGTCGGCTGCAGCCGACCCGTCTTGTGTCAGGTTGTCCTGTCCGATAAGGTCAAAAGCTGTCAGTTGCTGTCTGGCGGTCGCGGAAAATCGCCACAATTGACGATCTGCAAAGGATCACCAACACCAGCGTGAACGATGACAGCGGACCCACAAGCTGAGCCGAAACCGGAAAACGAACTGGCTGGCGTGGCGAACCCGTTCCGCTCCCAGATCGTCACCGATCCGTGGCAGCAGGGGTTGGTCGACGTGCCGGAAATTCACGGCACGACATTTGTCGACTGTCAGCACGCCGTCGAACAGGTGCGTGCCTCCGGGCACAGCACATCGCTGCTCATTCACGGTGAAGCCGGCAGTGGGAAGACGCATCTGTTGGGCCGCCTGCGGCATCATCTGGCACCTGCCGATGCCGACCGCACCCCGATGGAGCCGGAGCCGGTCTTTTCCTGGGTGCGGCTCAACACCAGCCCGAGGCTCATCTGGCAGCACCTGCGGCGGCGGTTCGTCGACGACATTCTGCGCCCCGTGGCCCCGCAGCCGATGCTGGTCCGCTGCCTGATGCGGCACCTGTGCCGGATGTGGCCCGCCGACCACGACATCGACCGCTGGTGGGAATACGTCCGCGACGTGGCTGCCGACGAACTGCTGGAGTTCGTGGACCGCCTGTGCGACGAGAAGCAGGTCGACCACAACCTGCGGGTCATCCTGCGGCAGGTGGCGACTGGAACCCTGACCCGCGAGATCCGCGCGTGGCTCCGCGGCGATGCGCTGCCCAGCGAACTGATCGCCAAGCTCGGCCTGGCGGAAGAACTGGAGCCGGACCCCGAGTACACCGCGCGGCAAATGGTCCTCGCGCTCTGCCGGCTGTTAAGCCCCGCGCCGGTTGTGCTGACGTTTGACCAGGTCGAAGCCCTGCAGATCGTCGCCGATGACACCGTGGGCATGCACGCCTTCGGGGCGCTGGTCAGCGCGCTGCACGATGAAACGCAGAATGTGGTCATCATCTCCTGTGTTCAATCGAGCTTCGCGCTCCTGCTCCAGTCGCGCGCCAACGGAGCCGACTACGCGCGCATGACGGATGCAGGCGTGCGGTCACTGTCGGGACTGAACCCAGACGAGTCGCGCACGCTGGTCCTGGCCCGGCTGAATAGCAGTTCCGCATTGTCGCAACTGCGAAAAGAACAGCCGGAGCATCCCGGGCGACCGACGCGAACCGCGCTCTGGCCGTTGGACGAATCCGACCTGCGAGTGGGCGCGCTGTTTCTGGCTCTGCCCCGTGCGCTCCTGGCGCAGTGTGCCCGCCGGTTCGATGTGTTGAAGGCTGCCCGGTCCGGCGAACCCGAAGCGGTGCTGCCGCAGACGAGCCACGACGAGGTGATCGCCCGCTACTGGCAGGCGTTGTGTGCCCAGGCGGATGAGAAGAACACTCAGGACAAGAGTGAAGAGATCCTCGACGCCGCGCTGCCGCAGCTTCTGGCGATTGTGCTGAAAGACTGGACTCCGGTTTCCGATCCCGCTCTGCCCAATGTGCAGTTCGTGTACGACACACCGCCGGGCCGGATGGGTGTGGCGATTGCCTGTGAGGCGAGCATGGGCAAACTGGCCCCGCACCTCCGCAACCTGTGCGACCAGCAGCAGACCGGTCGTCTCGCGCGGCTGCTGGTGATCCGCGACCCACGGCTGACGATCACCAAAACCGCCAAGAAGGCCCGCGAGTTTTACAGCCAGTTGCTCGACCTGGCGATTCTGGTGTCTCCCACCGTGGAGATGTTTTCGACATTGGATGCACTGCGGACGCTGTTGTCGGATGCCCGGTCGGGAGACCTCGCCAACGGTGCCGACACGATTCCGGTTGAGACCGTCGAAGCGTGGCTGGCGGCGCATCTGCCAGAATCGCTGCGGACGTTGTGCGACCAGATTGCGCTGCCGCAGCCACGGGAGACGCTGACCAACCTGCTGCAGGAACAGCCGGTGCTGCCATTGACCGAAGCGGCCCATAAGCTGCACTGCGATGTGGACCAGCTCTTGGCCATGGCGGAAGAGTATCCGTTGCTGTTCCAGTTGATCGGCGATCCGCCCATGGCCATCCGCCGCTGCCTGCCCGAAGGGGCCGTGGGATAAGAGAGTTCCCGCATGCGCTACAGACCGCTGGGCTCCACCGGTATCGACGTTTCCGAGGTGTCGTTCGGAGCTGGCCCCGTTTCGGGGTTGATGACCGAAAGCGGATTGGCGGAACGACTCGCCGTGGTTTCCCGGGCGGTGGAGCAGGGGGTCAACTGGTTTGACACCGCCGCCGGTTATGGTGCAGGGAAATCGGAAGCCCACCTCGGCGAAGTGCTGTCACGGATCAATGCCCCTCGGCCGCTGCATGTGGCGACCAAAGTCCGCCTGCTGATTGACCAGGAAACCGAACTGCGTCCCCTCGTCGTGGCTTCGGTCCGCGCCAGTCTCGAACGGCTGCGGCTGCCGCGGGTCACGCTGCTGCAGGTCCACAACTCCATCACTCCCCGCCGTGGTGACGAGCCAACCTCGCTGACGCCGGAAGACATTCTCGGTCCTCAGGGCGTGCTGGCCGCCCTCAAGGAATTGCGGGCCGAAGGCTGCGTCGACCATTTTGGCCTGACCGGCATCGGCAACGCCGACTCGCTGCGGACGGTCATCGCTTCGGGCGACTGGGCCACGATCCAAGCTCCGTTCCACCTGCTCAACCCCAGCACCCTCGTGGAAACGCCGCACGCCTTCCTGGAACCCGATTACCAAGGGTTTTTGCGGGACGCGCATGCGCTCGGCATGGGTTTGTTTGCCATCCGCGCTTATGCCGCCGGCGCACTGCTGGGTGCCACACCTTCAGCCCATACGCTCCGCACGCCATTCTTCCCGCTGGCCTTGTATGAGCGTGACCACGCCCGCGCCACGTGGCTCACCTCTGCCTTGAAGGACGACCGGCTCTTCAGGGACGTTCCGCTCCAGGAACTGGCCCTGCGATATGTCCTGTCACAACGAGAATTCGCCTCAGCCATTCTCGGCTTTGGCGAGCCGAGCCACGTTGACGCGGCCGTCCACGTCAGCGACCGCGGCCCGCTGTCGACGGAGGAACTGGCTCATCTCTCACAGTTGATGAGCCAGCTTGTGGCGGCAGTTCCGGCGTAGACAATGTCCGCCTTCAGGATTTAAAGGGCTCCGGTCGGGTCGTTGACTGCAACGTGGCTTTTATGCTCTTGAATAGCGAAATTCCAAAAGCCAGCGTTTCACGCAAGCTTTCAAGATTTGACGCCGGCAGCTTGGGCGACCGCGGAGAGTATTCAAAGTTGGGATCGCGCAGCTGCGCCACACGACGAGCGAGCATCGGAACTGGACCACCAATGTGATCTTCTGCTACATCCACCGAAAGCACGAATTCAATATAACTACCGTGCAACAATGCGGTGCAGAGCTCGATTGTATTCTCATCTGATTCGCGATGAAGATAGAACTTCTCCGTCTTATCAAAGACCACTGGGAATTCGAGCTCGGCGAATACTTGCCGCAACTGGCTGTGTGTGATGTTGCGTTCTTTTGCATCTTCATGGTGCTTGTGCGATTCGTAGAATGAATAATACAATTCGTCAAGCTTTAGAGATGCGAGCAGTTTCAACAACTGTGACGATTCGTTCATGCTCATCCTCGGAAATGTCGAACTGGGACCGTTACTCCTGCTCCGACCCTTAACTCAACCGCCGCGATTCATTCACGATATCTGCACCTCTTCAAACTCCAAGCTCGTAAAGTCCACCTGTGTGAGCGCTGCGACGACATCCTCCCGGAAGATGTGAAACGGCGACCAGCCATAGATTCGGCAAACCGGCTCGGTCAGCTTGCTCCCGACAAGCACCACGTGGTCCGGCAGGTAGTCGCCGCCTTTTCCCCCGATACGCTGGAAGCGTGTTTCTCCTTCGGCCAGGATCGTTTTCGATCGATCGCCCGGCAGCACGTCATATAGTGCATGACAGAATAGTTGTCGGTTTGATCCTCGCCGGTCCAGGTCTGAGTGCGAAACGGAAGGAACTCAATCCGGCCGGGAGCCACAGTTTGGAGAACACCAGCCAGCCCGCGGGAACAGGCCTGCCATTCGCCGACAACTGCTGGAAAATCGGGCTTTTGTGAAGGACCCGTCGTGAATGCGTAGTTCCGCGGATTCCAGCCGCCCGCCAGGGGCTCGGAAGCGGTGATGTTGAATTCGCTTATGAGCCACGAGGCAAAGCGGATGACCCACATGGACTCGCCATAGTGCGCGTGAAACGGACTCAACAGGTTGTAGAATTTTGTAGCCACGGTTCACTCCGTCATTTCTTTGAACTCGAAGCCCTCAAGGCGTGCCTTGAGCAGTTCTCTTCACTCCGGCGGACTGCGGCTCGTCGTTCCCCACCCAGACCATGCCCCAGTCGGCGCGGGTAACCGAATTGCTGAGCTGAGGGAAGCCAGAGTGTTTTCACCGGTCATTCGCCACCATGGACATCAACGTGGGATCGAGTCATCAATCGGAGTGAATTTTATGTCGGCACATTGACGGCACAAGTCCGCCACGCTGACAGGAGTGGCGTGACAACGGTTGATCCTGGAGGGATCTCAGCAATTAGCCGGGGGTTGAGCGCAGTGTCGACAGACACGAAGCGATACCCCCGGAAAGGCGTGAGTGACGAACGCACTCCGGCGGGGCCCCGGCGGGGTGCCAGCACCGTTCCTCATCATCGGTTTAGGTTGCGGCTACGAGGTCGGTTCACTCGCTTGAGCGGGAAAATCGTCGCACTGAGGAGGGAGCGTCATCCTCCAATCGTGCTGCGACCCTTCCAGGGTCGAATCTCGTCGGCGCTGTAACCCCAGGTCGCGAAAACGCGACCTGGGGCTAATTGCTGCGACCCCTCCGGGGTCGACGGCTGCTCGGAGACCTTTCCGAGTCAGCCCTGCAGGGAATTCGAAACCCGACTGCGTTTTGGTCCGCAAATTCTACGACAACCTGCAGAATCCTCAGATCCATGCTGTTCCGCGCGCCCGGCGAATTTGCCTGACCCGGCCATTCGGCAGGTCTTTCGCCTCACGGTCGAATCTCGCTTGGAAATCCTGCACTTTCTTCCGTTGCCATTTCGCAACGCGTGCTAGGGTTGTTTGGCAACACGCCTGTCGGCAACGGCAGGCTGGGGCTTGAACGCTGACGCGTGGATTTCTGCGTTTTAGTAACGGAGTCAATCCGTTCCCAAAAGCAGGGAAGCTGCGTCCAGCGCGAAGTGGTTGTTTACTAATCGGTCTCGAAGAGCGGATCTTGCCGTTACTTCCAGGAAAACCACGCAACACGGGGCGGTGCGCTGAACGTGCGCCGCGATTGAGCTGCCATGGACTTCAAACGCCTGAAAACCGATCTGCTGGCGCTCGCGCTGCTGGCTGCCACGGTGTTCACGGCGTTGGCCCTGTTCAGCTATGACCCGGCCGATCCGCCGTCGCACTTGGTCTATCCCGAACGGGCCGCCGCCCGCAACCTGTGCGGCCCCACCGGAGCAGTCCTCGCCCATCATTTGTACGTGGCGTGCGGCGCGGGTGCCTGGTTCATCGCCTTCTGCATGGCTGCAGTCGACGGGCTGTTGTTTGCCCGCCGGCTGAATGACTTTGGCCTGCGGGTGCTGGGTGCGGCGCTCATGCTGTACTCCCTGTGCGTCACGCTGCAGTGGACCGTGCCCGGTCTGGGAAATTCCACGGCCTTGGGCAGCGGTGGCTACTTCGGAGCCTGGGGTCTCTCGGCTCTTTCCGATCATTTGACATTCACCGGTGCCTGCCTCGTGCTGGCGGCAACCGGCAGCGTCGGCACGCTCCTGGCCAGTGACTGGATGATCTTCCAAAGCGTCATCTGGTTCCTCTCGATCCCCTGGAAGCTGTTTGAAACACGCGGTCCGAAAAAGACCGCCGCCGTGGCTGCACCCGTTGTCGCGATACCGCAACCCCGCAAGCGTGAAAGCACGAAGAAAGAAGCCGTGGCTAAGGCCGCTCCCGTCTCTGAGGAGATCGTGGTCAATGCGCCAGCCAAAGCACCACCCGCTCCGATCCCCTTGGTGACCGAACGCGAAGTCGTGGCTCACGTCGAACCGGTCCGCGCCTCGAAAAAGGTGCCCGAGCCGGTCGTGGAGGAGCCCGAGGAAGAACCGGTTGTCGCTCCTCCGCGGGAGATCCGCGTCAACAAACCGGTTTCCGGAACGGCGCAGCGCGGCAAGTCGAACCAACACGTCGACAAACAGGACCCAGACCAAGAGTTCGCACTGCCAGGCCTCGGGATCCTTGAAGATGCCGAAGAGTTCCCCTACGAATTCCTCGCCGAAAAAGCCCGTATTGCTGCGGGGATCCTGGAGAAGACGTTCCTGGAATTCGGCCTGAACGTGAAGGTCGTGGAGATCGACACCGGACCAGTCGTCACGCAGTTCGAGCTCGAACTGGAAGCCGGCCTGCGCCTGAACAAGGTTACTGCCCTCGCGGACGATCTGGCGATCGCCCTCCGCGTGCCCTCGGTCCGCGTGGTGGCTCCCATCCCCGGCAAGAACACCGTCGGCGTCGAAGTGCCGAATGAGAAGCAGGTGATGGTGCGGTTGCGGGAACTGATCGAAGCCTGTCCCGATGCGCAGAGCAAGCGGATCCCGATTTTTCTGGGCAAGGATGTCAGCGGACGTCCGCTGGTCATCGACATGGCGAAGATGCCGCACCTGCTCATCGCCGGCCGCACTGGCACGGGCAAGAGCGTGTGCCTGAACACGCTCATCCTGTCGCTGCTGATGAGCCGCACACCCGACCAGGTCAAACTGCTGATGATCGACCCCAAGATGGTCGAACTGAGCCCCTACATGCGGGTGCCGCACCTGATGCACCCGGTGATCACCGACATGAAGAAGGCCGAGGCGATTCTCGGCTGGGCCGTCGAGAAGATGGAAGAACGCTACGACCTGCTGGCCCGCTGCGGCGTGCGGCATCTCGACAGCTACAACGACATGTCGCTCGACCAGAAGCTGGACAAGCTGGGGCTCGAACCCGATTCGGAAGAAGCCGAACAGGTCGCGCAGCGGATGCCCTACATCGTGATCATCGCTGACGAAATGGCCGACATGATGATGACCTCCGGCAAAGAGGTCGAGACGCACATCATCCGGCTGGCGCAGAAGTCGCGGGCGGTGGGTATTCACTTGGTGTTGGCGACGCAGAAGCCGACGGTCGATGTGATCACCGGCCTCATCAAGTCCAACCTGCCGGCCCGCATCGCGTTTCAGGTCGCCAGCCGCACCGACAGCCGCGTTGTGCTCGACGAGATGGGTGCCGACAAGCTGCTTGGCAACGGTGACATGCTGTACCTGGCCCCCGGCGGCAGCCGGATCACGCGGGCCCAGGGAACGTATGTCAGCGACAAAGAAGTGAACGAAGTGATTGAGTTCTACAGCCAGTATGAGCCACAGTACAGCCGCGAACTGGCGCAGGTTGGTTCGAAGCTCTCGGGCAAGAGTGGCATCGAAGCGATCCGCGCTCGGGACGAACTGTACGAACAGGCGATCGAAGTCATTGTCCGCGAAGGCCGGGGAAGCGTGTCGCTCCTGCAGCGCCACCTCGGCATCGGCTACGGCCGCGCCGCACGGCTCATCGACTACATGGCCGAAGACGGCATCGTAGGCGACTACAACGGCTCCCAGGCCCGCGAGGTGCTGTACACCCCCGAGCAGTGGGAAGACATCGTCGCCGGGGCAGAGCCGGCAGATTCACTGGCGTAGCGGGCGATCGCCCAAACCCCACCGAGTTCATCTCGGTGGTGACCGGGCCTCTGCACTACGGCGTACCAGCATCAAGCTCTGTCTGGCTGCCGACTTCTGGGTTGGTGAGCGCGATCAACTTCATCAGGCTGATGACGCGGTCCCAGGCCGCCTCCTGGACCGTGGAGAACCATCCCGCCTGCCGTGTTTCCTCACCATGGCAACCACACTGATCGCATAGATCTGCCAAACATTTTTGAAAATATTATCTTTTGTGCTTGACACCCGCGATGAACGTTCGTATCGTTCCGTGATGTGAACTGTGGTATATTATTGCATTGGGGAAGAGAATGGGCGGTTTCAACGTTGGCGGCGGGGCGGGGGTGGAGCGTGGGGTTTTAGCC
>JAKFUF010000246.1 GCA_021732845.1 Planctomycetaceae bacterium
TTGAGACCAAGATGTAGAACAAGAACACCGGGTCACACCGGACAACCGCTTCTCGATATCACTCCAATCAGAATATAAGCCAGCAGCCTGGATGCCTCGTGCATCCGGGCTGTTGGTCTTTTGGCCCCCTGCCCCGCTTCAGTAGATTCAGTCGTTTCGAGAGCAGCAGACCGCCGAGAAGGGAATTTCAAATCTCAAATTTGAGGTGTCCGACAAAAGCCAATTTCAAATTTCACAGAACGAGGTGGTGTGCGAGGCCGAAATGCTGAGTCGAGAGTCGCTACTGAGCGGACGAAGAACGGGCTTCTATCGAGGAGGCTAGGGACAATCCGGACAGCAGGTCGACATCGAATGACAGACTGTGAAATTTGAAATCTGAAATTTGAAATTGCCTCCAAGTGACGTGCCGTAAGCCGTTTGCGTGAGGTATCTGCCAGTCCAAATATCGCTGCGGAACGTCCAGGCGGGCCAGCATCGCTGTTGCACGGACTGCCGATTGTCGATAGTAATCCTTAGGTGCGGACTTGCTGAGCCACGAGGGCGCGTGCGTTTGCATCTGAGGGATGTTGACCGTTTGAGGGTTCAAAGGAGTGACCCGATGTGGTTGCAGGCAAGAGCACTCTGGCCGGGTTTGGCATGCCTCGCGCTTTTGGCCGGCTGTCGCAGCCCGGGGTATGAGGGCGGCTACGCGCAGTCTGGGGCGCTTCTGGGCACGGGACTGGGAGCCACGGCGGGCGCGCTGATCGGCAGCCAGTCGGGTCATGCGGGCGCTGGTGCTCTGATTGGGGCGGCCGGCGGGCTGGTGACCGGTGCGCTGGCCGGTGACGCGGCGGATGCCCGTGTGGAACGGGACCAAGCGTTGGCGCAAGCCCAGTACGAGCGGTATGCGCGGGCCAGCAGCAACCAGTTGACCGCCTATGACGTTGTCGCCATGTCCCAGAGCGGTGTGAGCGACGAAGTGATCATCAGTTCGATTCGTTCGCGTGGCGTCGGTTTCGATGGCGACCCGGCCACCATCATAGAACTCAATCAGGCTGGCGTGAGTCCGAACGTCATCCGCGCCATGCAGAACAACGCCGGTTCACCGGCACCGCTGATTGTGGAACGTCCTGTGATCTATGCCCCGCCGCCGCCGCGATATTCGCCCGGCCCCGTCGTGGTCATCGGTGCCCGGCCGTATGGCCGCTACTACGGTCACCGTCACTATCATGGGCCGCGCGGCTGCTGGTGAGCCACTGGTTGGGTTTTGCTCGCTCCGGAACCCCTGGCGCGGATGGGTGGCTGCGCCACCTACTTCATCCACTGTCGGGGTTCCTCGCTCGCGGGTTGGGTTTTGCTCGCTCCGGAACCCCTGGCGCGGATGGGTGGCTGCGCCACCTACTTCATCCACTGTCGGGGTTCCTCGCTCGCGGGTTGGGTTTTGCTCGCTCCGGAACCCCTGGCGCGGATGGGTGGCCGCGCCACCTACTCCATCCACTGTCGGGGTTCCTCGCTCGCGGGTTGGGTTTTGCTCGCTCCGGAACCCCTGGCGCGGATGGGTGGCCGCGCCACCTACTCCATCCACTGTCGGGGTTCCTCGCTCGCGGGCGTGCCCTGTGAAGATGCGTTGCGTGGCGGATATACTTCGGCAACCAGCCCGGTGGAACGGGGTGGGCTCGCTTTCTTCATGGGATGACCGTCATGACGCGTCGGTATTTGTCGGTGTGGCTTGTTGTTGGGACTGTCGTCGCTGGCTGGCTGTTGCCGGACAGTGTCCAGGCGCAGACGGCCGAGGGGGGCATCTCCAACGAGGCCCTCGCCGTTATCCGCATCCGCGCACCGCGGTCGACCGCCGATGCCTTCGCCCAATTTGGCGAGGCCGTCGAAGCCGGCAGCGGCGATCAGGTCCGCGAACTGGCCACGGGCATGGGCGCGCTGATCAAGAGCCCAGCCCTGATGGGGGTCGACCAAACCAAGGACTGGTGGATTGCCGTCTACGGCAACAAGGCCGACCTGGGCGTGGTCTACCTGATTCCTGCCATCAGTGTGGACGAGGTCAAGAAGGGGATCGGCGAGTACTACCGCTCCTTCGCCGTGGGAAAACTGGTTGCCTATTCCGATGATGCCAGTGCCCTGTCGATCACACAGGCCCGCTTGAAGGGGGAAGGCAAGCCACTGTCGGTGGCGATGGACAACGAAAGCAAGGCGCTCTTTGAAAAGGGCCAGATCTCTGTCTTCGTGAACCTGACACAGATTCTCACGCAGTACAAGGAAGAGATCGAAGCTCTGCAGAAGGATGCGGGCAACCCGCTGGATGCGCTTCCCATGGGAATCAATGTCCCCGGGTCGAGCCCCGAGGAAGTCAAGAAGATCGCCGAGCAGGTGATCAACACCGTCTTCATGGGCCTGCAGGACACCAAAAGTCTCACGCTCTCCGCGCAGGTGTCCCAAAAAGGCATCACGCTGGAGAGCCTGCTCAAGGTCAACATCTCCTCGGGACTCGACAAATTCTTCCTGCGTTCGCCACCTTCGGCGATGAGCCGCATGTCGGCCCTGCCGGAAGAGGAACTCGGCTACTTCGGCTTTCAGGGCAACCTTGCCGATCTCATGCCGTACAGCGAAGCGATGCTGGAAAAAGCCGGATTGAAGAAGGATGACGCCAAGCGGCTCAAGGGGATCCTGCTGGAAATGTCCCGGCTGAAGTTTGGCGCCTCGGTGAGTTCGTTCGCGTTCGGTGAAGATGAGGGGGACGGTTTGACCGCCACGTCCATCAACGAAGTCACGCCCACTGCCAAGCTGCGCGAACTTGCGGAGAAATCGCTGAAGATCACCAGCACCATGGAAAACAATGGCATCAAGCAAAAGTCCACGCTGAAACCCAACGCCGAAAAGTATGGGTCCCGCTCGGCGGATGTGATCACCCTCGAGATCGAAGAGGGAGAAGGCGCGGATCCGGCCCAGGTGGAAATGGCCAAGCAGGCGATGAAGGTTCTGTTTGGTGAAGAGGGGATGGTGCAACGGATGGTGTATCTGGACAACCTCGTTGTCCAGACCATCGGCGGCGACCAGGATTCGATGAAAGAGGCATTGGAGGCAGCGGCGGCGGCGAAGACCGCGAAGCGCGCTTTCGACACGACGCGTGCGGCACTCTCCCCCAAGGCCAATCTCTTGGTGATGTTCGACCTGCCAGGCACCATCGTGGCGGCCGTGAACCTGATCACCTCCAGCGGAGCTCTTCCCGAATCCATCATCCCCGCTGGCTTGGATGAACTGGAAGTCGGACCCAGTTACATCGGGTTCTCGGCGGCCACCGAAGGCCAGGGGATGCGGTTCATCGCTCATGTCCCACCCGAACAGGTGGGCGGGACGATGAAAATCGTTCAGCTTGTCACGGGTAAGAGCGACGAGTAGTTTGCTCACGGCGACCGCTGGTTGAGGTCCAACTGGCGGTCGCCGGACCCGGGCCGGTGTGGTTCGCGTTTTTCGCGTTCTGTGGCTACGCTCAACCTCTTCTCATCGCCGGTTTCGCGGCTGGAGTTTTCACGGCACCAGCATCGACCCGGCGATGCAAATCTGAACATCACTGTGACACGGACGAGACTCAATGGCGCACACGAAAATTGGTTTGCGGACGGGAGAAGCCCTGGTCGAAGCGGCGCCTCCATGGTCGGCGGCGGAGCCGGAAGTGGTGATCGGCGATCTGGACGGCCCGGTCGGCCACGCGATTGCCAACCTCATCGGCGATCAAACCAAGGGGCACTCGCGGATCTTCGCCCTGCTCAACTGCGACGTGCAGGTCAAGCCGGCCACGGTCATGGTCAGCAAGGTCACTGTGAAGAACGAGAAATACACGAACATCCTGATGGGCACGGTCCAGGCGGCGATTGCCAATGGCGTGCTGGACGCGGTCCGCGCCGGCGACATCCCCAAAGAGATCGTCAACGACATCGGCATCATCATCTCCGTGTGGCTCGATCCCAGCATTGTCGACGCGGAGGTCGACTTCGAACTGCTGTTCAAGACGCAGCGGGAAGCGACCGCCAAAGCAATTCATAAGGCGATGCGCAACGAACCAGACATCGACTGGCTGCTGGCCAACCAGGACAAGATCACGCACTGCTTCCACCAGATGGCCCTGGACGGGCAGGTCTGAATCAGTTCTGAATCCCAGAAACTGGCTGTGATCTGGAACGCGACCGCAGCCGTTGAGGTATAAGCTGCGGGTGGGGCAACTCTGGGTTCCGAAAATACGCTCAATTCGTCCGTGGCGGCCTGATCCGCGGCGGAATTCCAGACAGCATCCGGGATCGTTCGCGAACGGAAAGTTCTTATGCGCGCTTATGTTGCCGTGTTGAAAGATTCCTTTCGCGAAGCGTTTGCTTCAAAACTGCTGTTTGTGGTTTTGGGGCTGATCACACTCGCCTTGCTCTTTCTGGCCCCGGTCTGGGTCCAGGAGTCCCGCCCCTCCGACTTTCGTCTGCGCGACTTCCGCGACCAGTTGGGGGTGTTGAAGAAATTGACGGATAAGGACACTCCGCCAGCCGTCAAGCAAGTCTGGCAGTCGATTCCGCCAACGCAACAAAGCCAGCTCAGCGAGCTGCAGGCGAAGGTAGAAATGACGCCGCGGTACCTGAACCGGCTGAATACGGTCATCGCCGCCAGCCTGAACGCCGCCTTGACCCGGCGCGATCTGTATCAGGCCGCAGCCTGGAAGGATGTCACGCTCGACGAGGAATCGCAGGCATTTCTCAAGCGTGGGTTGGACAAACTCCCCGAAGCCGACCTGAAGCGCTTCAACCGCCTGGCCATCGATTCGGCCTTTCCCTTCGAAATTCAACCGGCCGAAGACAAGGGGATGGAGTACGGGTACCTGTATACCAGTTGGGGGACCATGCCGGCGGGAATGCCTTACCGCGAATTTGTCGCGAGCCTGGTGTCTGCCAGCGCGCGGCTGATCGTGGGGATGTTTGGCATTTTGACGGCCCTGCTGATTACCGCCAACGTGATTCCGCAGATGTTCGAGCCGGGAGCCATTGACCTGTTGCTCAGCAAACCCGTGTCGCGGATCCCGCTGTTCCTCACGAAGTTTTTGGGCGGTTGTGCCTTTGTGTTCGTCATGACCGTGTATCTGGTGGCGGGATTCTGGCTGCTGTGCGGCCTGCGGACCGGGTTATGGTTTCCGCGGCTGTGGCTCACGATTCCCGCGTTCGTGTTCATGTTCATGATCTATTACACCGCCTCGGCCCTCAGCGGGCTGCTGTGGCGCAACGCCATCATCAGCGCGATTCTGAGCCTCGTGTTTTTTGGCTTTCTGTTTGCGCTGGAAAACACAAAATCAATTGTTGACCTGTTCGCCATGGATCCCATGCGGATCGTGGAAATCACCCCGGCTGGGGATTCCATGGTCGCCTCGTCGCGCTCGGGGCAGGTCCTGTTGTGGAAACCCGAGGGGACATGGGGGCACATTTTCCGCGAAGCGGAAGGCGGCCCCGAGCAGTTGTTGATTTACCCCTACCTGGGGCCGGTCTACGACCAGAAGAACGACCGGCTGGCGGCTCTCCATGACCGGCGGGGCTTCAGTTCGTACGACAGTTCCGGACAATTGATGCTGGGAGCAAAAGACGGAAACTGGCAGGCGCTGACCACCGTTTCCTCTCCCTCCGGAACCACGGCGATTTTTGTGAACGCCCATGGCGAGGTTTTGACGGCTGGCTCCGCGGGAATTCACCGCTTTCAGGGCAATCCTGTCACGAAAGCCGCACCACCTCCATTAAAGCTGTTTGGGCTGGATCAGTTCGATCTCTCCAAGCTGAAACGCAACGACGAGGTGGATCCTCCGCGATTCGAATCCCTGTCCGCCGAGGACTTTCGCTGGAACCAGCCACGATTTGCCCTGCACGCGGACGGGCGGATCGTGGTGCTGGAAGGCCAGGATCTGCACCTGCTCAAGCCTGGGGCCGACGGCAAGTATGCCCGTCAGGCAAATCACAAGTTCGAGAAGTCTCAGCCGGGGCTGGTGACCTGCGCCGACAAGACGGTCGCCATCGTCTTCAAGAACGGCGAAATGCAGACGTTCCAATTGGACACGCTGCAGCCGATCAAAACCATGGCGGCCCTGACCGATGACCTGCCCCGCCAGATCGTCATCTCACCCGATGGCCGATGGCTGGCGGTCTGCACGCACAAGCGTCACCTGTGGCTCTACGACCAGAAGAATTCCCAGTCGCTCGGCAGCCGGTTCTGGAGCCAGGGCGACATTTCCGCCGCGGCCTTCAGCCCCAAAGGCACACTGCTGCTCGCCGACCACGGACAGCGGATCACCGAGTACAACCCCGAAACACTGGCCGTCGAAAAGTCGTTCAACCCCACCCTCAATATCGCCCAGCGGGTTTACTACTGGGGACTCGCTCCGCTGCACATGGTCATGCCCAAGCCCGCCCAGATCGGCGAACTGATTGATTTTTTGCTCACCGAGAAATCGGCCCAGGCGCTCAATGGGAAGAACGACGACCTGACCGCCACCCGCGTGACCTTCGACCTGTGGCACGCCATCTGGAGCAACAGCATCTTCGTCGCGGCCATGCTGGGAATCGGCTCGATTTATGTCTGGTCGAGGGATCTGTGATCGACCAAAACGAGTCCGAAAGCCTCCCCAAACGTATTAGAAAAAGGTTGCCAATCGTCTTTTTTCGCGTACAACTGGGGAATGTCCCGCATTCTCGATTATGTCGATTCGCAACTCGCCCGCGGCCGGGGTTTCTTCACCAAAACTGTCGCGATGGCTGAGACAGGACAATCGCCGCAGGCGTTTCAGGCTGCCATGCACCGGTTGTCGAAGAAAGGGAGTGTCGTTACTCCCCACCGGGGATTCTACGTGATTGTGCGCCCTGAGGATCGCGCACTTGGTGCCCCTGACCCGGCGCGGTGGATCGCCCCCCTCATGAAGCATCTGGGCTTGGATTACCGAATCTCATTGCTCCGAGCGGCCGCATTCCACGGCTCCTCCCATCAGGCGGCAATGGTTTTCCAAGTGATCCTGCCCCATCAGCTTCCGAAAATTGAGATCGGCCGCCAGAAGATCGAATTCCACTTCCAGTCGCCGGATGCCTTCACCAAGTCGAACCGTCCCGAGTGGCTGGTGCCGCTGAAAACCGAGGCAGGGTTTGCCAATGTGGCCGGCGTGGAACTCACTCTTCTGGACATCTGCCGATATTTTCATTGCGTGGGGGGAATCAATGCGGCCGCGCAGGTCGTGCATGACCTCGGGGACAAGGTTCATATCCGCATCTTGGTCAAGGCGGCCAGCGCTTACGAGAACTCGACCGTCCGACGATTGGGTTATCTCTTGGAGCAATTGGGCCATGTCCGCCAAGCCGCGTCGCTTTTACCGATTGCCGCCAAGGCCAAGTCTTTCAAATTGCTCGACCCTTCCGTCAGACCCATCGTTCCTGAACTGACGGCCCTCGTGGAGCGAAATGCTGACTGGAAACTCCTCGTTAACCTTCCGGTGGAAATCGACCATTGATTCCACTGGCACACATCCAGCAGTGGACCGCTCGCGCGCCATGGCCAGACCTCAGGCAGGTGGAGCAGGATCTGATCCTCTGCCGGGCCATGTGTGATCTGTTCAGCAGTCCCCGGCTGCAGGGAAGAATTGCTTTTCGCGGTGGCACGGCCATCAACAAACTGCTGTTTAGCAGCCCGCTGCGGTATTCTGAAGATCTCGACCTGGTGCAGACCCAGTCGGAACCGATTGGTGGCATCATCGACGGCGTTCGCGAGGCTCTCTCCTGGCTTGGGAAGTGCAGCCGCGACCATGCTTCGCAGACCATGCACATGGTTTTCAAGTTTAAACCAGAGAGTGGAGGCACTCCCCTCAAGGTCAAGATCGAAATCAATACGCGGGAGCATCAGAGTCTGCATGGTGTGAAGGCGTATCCGCTTGAGGTGAATAGCGACTGGCACCATGCCAAAGCCGATATCAGCTCGTTCGAACCAGAGGAGCTTTTCGCCACGAAACTGCGGGCACTCCTTCAGAGACACAAAAACCGTGATCTATTCGATTTGAATGAAGGTCTGCTCCGGCTAAATCTCGATTGCGATAAATTGATCTCCTGCTTCCACCACTATCTCAATCAGGAAGGGCATCCTATCACTCGGCCGATAGCCGAGGAGCGGATGCTGAAGAAACTGAATCAAAGCCTCACAGAGGACGTTGCGCCGTTGCTTCCCGCCGGTGTGAGCTTCGATGACGCTGCCGCCATCACAGCATTCGGCCGAGTCTGGAAGGAACTGATCGGTCGCATGCCTGGCGGACCCTGGAAATCGTCGGAAGCCGTGATTAAGGCAATCCGCAAGTCGACAATTCCCTCTCTGCTTGATGGCATCTACGATTAAGCACGCCACGTTCACCACACACCAAGTTCGCGCCACGAGCGTTTCACCTTCGCGGAGTCGAGTCACACATGCCCCTCACGGAAACCACGCCCGCAGCAGGCAGGATGCAGGAGCAGGTGACGCAGGTCAAAACCAAGATCGTGGCGACCGTGGGGCCGGCCAGCGCCAGCCCCGAGATGCTTGGCAAGCTGGTGCGGGCGGGGGTCGACATCTTTCGCCTCAACTTCGCCCACGGTTCCCACGAGTGGCTCAAGGGGATCCTGCAGACGATCCGGCAAGTCTCGAGTGAGCTGGGCCGGCCCATTGGCATTCTTGGTGACTTGTCCGGCCCCAAGATCCGTCTGGAGTCGATCGAAAACGACCTGATCCAGTGTGTCGCCGGTACACAGTACGAGTTCGTTCGCGAGGCCGACCCCACCCGCCCCGACCGCCTGACCTGCTCATATGACCCGCTGGTCGACGAACTCAACGTCGACGACCACGTGATGCTGGCGGATGGCACCGTGTCGATGCGCGTCACGGAGAAGCACGCCGAAGAGGGACGCGTGGTGTGCGTGGTCGAACAGGGTGGCCCCATCCGCAGCCGCCAGGGGATCAACCTGCCGGGCGTGGTTCTCAGCACGCCGAGCCTCACGGACAAGGACCGCGAAGACCTGGCCTGGGCGGTGGCCAACGAACTGGACTTCATTGGTTTGAGCTTCGTCCGCAGCCCGAAGGACATTCAGGAACTGCGGGACGCGATCGTGGCTCTCAAGCCGACGGTTGAGCCACAGATCGTGGCCAAGATCGAGAAGATGGAGGCGATCAGCCAGCTTGAAGACATCCTGCAGCTCACCGACGTGGTGATGGTGGCCCGGGGCGACCTGGGCGTCGAGGTCGACCTGGCGTGCGTCCCCATCTTTCAGAAGCGGATCATCCGCCTGTGCAACGAGCACCGCATCCCGGTGATCACCGCCACACAGATGCTGGACAGCATGCAGCACAACAGCCGTCCCACCCGGGCCGAGGCGGCGGACGTGGCCAATGCCGTGCTGGATGGCAGCGATGCTGTGATGCTCTCGGGCGAAACAGCCGCGGGGGACTATCCCTTGGAATCGGTCATGACCATGAGCCGCATTCTGCGTGAAGCCCAGCGGCTGCTGGCATCGCGAGCCCTGACCGAGCCGGCGGGCGTCGCCCGCTCACGGCCGCTGGTGGTCACCGAGGCGGTGGTGCTCGGTGCCGGTCGCGCGGCCGAGCATCTTCACGCCGACCTGATTGTCGTCGCCACGCGGTATGGCAAGACGGCGATGGCCATCTCATCGCAGCGCAACCGCGTACCGATCCTCGGCCTGTCTGACCGCCCCGAAACCACCCGCCGTATGGCCCTCTACTGGGGCGTCACCCCCATCGAAACGGACAAGGTGAACGCCACCCCCGAGGAACTGCTGAAGTTCGTCGTCGACTGGGCCCGCCACCGCGGGATCCTCAACTCCGGAGGAAAACTCGTCCTCGTGGCGAGCAGCAACTGGTCGGCGGCAGGCCACGACCTGATGCTGGTGCATGCCATCCCGTAGCTGCGCAATGACCCAATGTCCAATGAAGCAATGACCAATGGCCGCTCGTTAATCGACGCGGCGAAACGAGCGGTCGGTTGTCGACCAGCGGCGCTGCCGGTGCAATCAATGGAGGCGCCTTGTCAGGGAGGTCTTTGGGCACTCTCTGGGCTAAAGCTTTCAGGGCCGTCCAGTTTTTAGAGATGGCGAAGCCATAGTAACCCGCCGCGTAAGCGATGGCGTTTAATTTCCCAGCCTCGCTAGCGGAAGGGCGCAAGCCCTCCGGTGAACCGCGTGCCGCCACCAAGTTCGTCCATCGCGCACCGGACGGCTCGCGCCGTGCCGCTAAAATTGTAGCGGAAGGGCGCAAGCCCTCCGGCGCGTCACGCGAAACTGGGCCGGCCCTCTCGCTCCGCGTTTCCGCCTGCACGATCGCCGTCTATAATCAGAATGCGGTTGTGGTCCTCACTGTCTTCAACACGGATGCGAGACGTTCCATGGCGATGCGGAAGCCGACGCGAGAGACGACGCGGAAACCGGCCCGACCCAGTGCCACGAAGACACCGGCGAAGCCGTCGCTGCCGCGCGGAGACTCGGCACAGACGATCGGTGTCTACCTCATCCAGCGTCTGCAAGACTATGGCGTGGCTCATGTCTTCGGCATCCCGGGCGACTTCATCCTCCAGTTTTATGGGATGCTGGAGGAAAGTCCGATTAAGGTGATCGGAGCCACGCGCGAGGACAACGCCGGCTTCGCGGCCGACGCCTATGCCCGCGTCCATGGGCTGGGCGCGGTCTGCGTGACGTACAGCGTCGGCGGCCTGAGCATGTGCAACTCCATTGCCGGGGCCTATGCGGAAAAGTCACCGGTGATCGTCATCAGCGGTGCTCCGGGCGTCGACGAACGCCGCTCCAACCCCCTACTCCACCACCGCGTGCGCGACTTCAACACGCAGCGCGAAGTGTTCGAAAAGATCACCGTGGCTTCCGCCTCGCTGGACGACCCGCTGACGGCGTTTCGCGAAATCGACCGCTGTCTGGCAGCGGCGGTCCGGTACAAGCGGCCGGTGTATCTGGAACTGCCGCGCGACCGCGTGCGTTCCGTCGGCCTCTACCCGCATGTCGCGGCCTCCGACACCGTCCAAAGCGACAAGGCGGCACTGCGCGAGGCGCTTGAAGAGTCGGTCCGGTTCCTCAACGGCTGCCAGAAGCCGGTGATCATCGCCGGTGTCGACATGCATCGGTTCGGCCTGGGTGCCGAAATCGTCAAGCTGGCCGAGAAGCACCATATTCCGATGTGTGCCACGCTCCTCGGCAAGTCGGTCGTGGCCGAACGGCACCCGCTGTACCTGGGCGTCTATGCCGGTGCGATGTGCCGCGAACATATCCGCAAGTACGTGGAAGACAGCGATTGCATGGTGATGCTCGGCACCTTCATGACCGACATCGACATGGGGATCTTCACGGCCAACATCGATCCCGGGCGGTGTATCTATGTCACCAGCGATGACCTTCGGATCCGCCATCATCATTTCCGCGATGTGCTGCTGGCCGACTTTGTGAAGGGGCTGGTCAAGGCCGAGATGAAGCCACCGAGACGGCCGCTTCCGGCCGTGCCCAAGCCGACTGAGGAGGTTCCCTTCCGCCCGGACCAGCACGCCAAGATCACCACCCGGCGGCTGTTCGCCCGTATCAACGAACTGCTCGACGAGAACATGGTCGTCGTCACCGATGTCGGCGACTGCATGTTCGCCGCCACCGATCTGCAAATCTACCGCAACACCGAATTCATCAGCCCCGCTTACTACACCTCGATGGGCTTTGCGATCCCCGCGTCAGTGGGTGCTCAGTTCGGCAACCCCAAACTGCGGCCGATCGTGCTGGTCGGCGACGGTGCATTCCAGATGACCTGCCTGGAACTTTCCACGGCCGTCCGGCATGGGTTCAATCCGATTGTCTGCGTCCTGAACAACAAGGGCTATGGCACAGAACGCTTCCTGCAGGAGGGGCCGTTCAACGACATCCCCAACTGGGAATACCATCGCCTGCCCGACCTGATCGGCGGTGGCTGGGGCTTTGAAGTCCACACCGAAGGCGACCTCGACCAGGCCCTGCGTGCCGCCCTGGCCAACAAGGAAAGCTTCAGCCTGCTGAACATCCACCTGGAAAAGACGGATGTGAGCCCCGCCCTGCTGCGGCTGGCACAGACGCTGTCCAAGCGGATCTGAGGCTCGCAGTCAATTGCCGACTAAGTGAGATCTTCCCCGAGCGGGTTTGGCACTTTGGCGACATTTGATTCCAAGTTTGTGCGCCACTGGCATTGCCAGGGTTTTTCGTGCCTAGGAAGCTCATGCGAGAGATCTTCTGGCATTCACACTGGCCGAACCGGCCGAGCCAGTGGCACACAAGGACAAAACGTATTCCACCATTGCCACTCCCGACGCAACAGTGCATTCGCCAGTGCCACACCCGCCGCCGACTCTTGAACCGTTATGTGACAGGTGTCTGCAGAAATCTTCCGCATTAAGCCAACTATTCCGAAGCGGACAGTTTCCTTACCGCCTCTGCGAAGCGTTTCGATGCCGCCCGATCAACGTCGGATTGGCCCCTGAGAAGTTGATGCTGGATTGCGGTCCGTGTGGCGTCATCGAACGCCTCTTCGATCGGTTTGAATTCAGATCGTAACCAACTCTTCGTGACCTTGGTCCAGACTGGTGTCACACTCTCCCCGGTCGCGAATGTTTCGTTGTCAGTCATCAGACCTATCTGCGCGCGGCTCCCACGAAGCGGGAACTCTTCAACGTCCGGGGCAATGTCTAGTTCGATGGAAGTGTTGTCATTTTTTTGGACCAGTCCAACGCCATTTTCGTCGAACCTAAAGGTTGACTCGCGACGTTTCTGGACTGATTCGAATGGATCCAACTCGACCGACAGTCCACCATCACTAACAGACTTCCCCACCTTCCAGCCCCACTGATTGTCGGCACGTGCGCCGCCGATCGCATACATCTGATCGCATAGGACCCAGCCACGATCCGGGACGATCACGAACATCCATCCGGGGCGAAGCAATGCGACTGGATCGCCGGTGGATGAACGTACCACCAGAGAAACATTGTCGAGCTGTCGTTCATAGGTCACTTTGCGGACAAGTTCATCCCCAATGTGAATTGTTCGCTCAATATTGAATTTCTCGAGCACTCTGCTGTCGGAGGCCAGGCTGGCTGAGCCTCTCGCCAATACGCGCAGCAAAACTTCCTCCGGGAGTTCTCGTGGAAGAACTTTGATTTCGGCACGTATTGGAACTTCCCAAGCTAAAGCGCGGGTAGGGCCGGTTGGACATTCTGGCAACAGCGGAACGCTTTCGCCCTCAATCTCTCTCGCCAGTTCCTGATCATGCAATGCGTTGATTGCTTCAGTCACTTCTTTTCGAGTCCAATGCTGCTCGACGGCACTGTTTGTGGCAATTCGAAATCCCGATTCCTCACCACGATGGATGCTTGAAAACTTGACGATCGGATACTCAGTCCGATCTGGGGAAACCTGTAGTGTGATTTCGTCATCAGATTTCGGATCGCGCAATTTGAATAGAGTTCCATCATCGGAACACGAAAGGACTGGCGCGGCATCGAGAAGTTTTTTTAACCTGCCGGCAACATCGAGATGGACCTCCGGTTGGGGTCCTTTGCTCTCCGGAGTGAGTTTGAATCGGGGCATTGGGCCTCGTCGGACCACCCAACCGGACCGCAGCTTGCCACGGTAGAACTTCGCATTGTCGTGATTCACATGCACTGCCATTGGCGTGCCATCACGGTGCAGCGCAATGACTCCGATGTCTGAGTCAAACCGCTCGATCACTGCCCACAAATCGCCTTTTGCTGGACGGCGAAACCAAGCAACTACTGAGAATCTCTTGGCAGCCGACTGATCATCCGATGTGAGAAGCAGCGGATGATCAAGGAGTTTCCTTAATCGATGAACGGCCGCCTCATCCGCATGACTCATCGATGAATTCGCCGCAACAACCGCAAGGCCGATCGTTGCAATAATTTGGCATACGCGCACAGCAACCTCCATGTATCAACGACCAAAAGTCCTCAAGGAATATCTGAAGCATCGGTAGGGTCCGCCTCGCGGACCGCGAGTCACAGTGAGGATCGCGGCAACAATAACATGGTGAAGTTGCTTGGGATGGACGCCGATTGAGGGCGGATTCATCAGCCGGCACGCGTTGGCGTCCGGTTCGTGGCGTTGACGTCTTCCGATTATCCTCCAACCGGGGGCTAAGGCCCAATGGTACTTACTTTACTGTTTTGGTTCAGGGGCCTCCTGTTTGCGTTTTCGTTTTTTGAAACTGGTGGCCTTGTGTTGTCTGTGATAGGCCTCGCGCTCGAAGGATCGTCCGGGACGGTTCG
>JAKFUF010000086.1 GCA_021732845.1 Planctomycetaceae bacterium
TCGGCAAGCCGTTCGACCCCGAGTTCTTCCCCGCCCGCACCGGCGATGTGCTGCACTCGTGGGCCGACATTTCGGCCGCCGAGCGCGACCTGGGCTACAAGCCTGAAATCAGCCTCAAGGAAGGGCTGCGGCGGACAGTCTCCTGGTATGCGCAACAGGCGGCGAATGTGAAGCCGGCGAAATGCCACTGTTGAGGATTTTCGATTTTCGATGGGTGATTTTCGATGGCTGTGGAGCAGTGATCGAACCGAGGCGGATGACTGGTCGAAGCTGACAACTCATTTCAGATCTGAGCGGGGCGCGCGATTGCGGCCCCGCTCAGTTTTTTGCGTCATGCCGCGGCGTGTGGCTGACGCATGTGGTGGGCAAAAATTGGACTCTGGCGAAAACAGACGTAGGCTTTCGTCATTCGTCCCATGAGCCACGCTCCGGAGGCTGAGGCCGCCGGTTCGCCCGCGTCACCAGGAATGGTGCGCGGCAATTCGCGCTTCAAGATCTTACGAAGGATCTTTTCGATGGCCCCGCCGGTTGCCCCCGCCGAATCCAACGGCCCCGACATTCCCCAACTGTTGATGACGCACAAGTGGAAGATTGTGCTGAGCGTCATTCTCGGCGTGGCTGCCGGCCAATTGCTCTACATGAAGCTCGGCCCGAGCTATGAAGCGGTGGGGACGGTGCTGGTGACCAAGCGCACCGCCGCGCTGAAGGACGCCCGCGACGAAACCATCGGCGAGCGCACCGAGCATATCGGGTTGATCATGAGCGAGCTGATCATCGGTGATGCCGTTCGCAAGTCCAAACTCCACACTCTTGAATCCTTCGCGGGCAAGAATGCAACCGAGGAGATTCTGGATTCGTTGAAAGTCAGGCGCACCTCAGGCACCGACCGCTCGCACACCAACATGCTGGAAATCACGTTTCACAGCCGCGTCAAGCAGGACGCCACGGCTGTCGTGCGGGCCGTGATTTCCGCCTACCAGAATTATCTCGCGCGGTCGCAGCAGGAACATATCGCGGAGATGGTCTCGTTGATCACCCGCGCGAATGAGAGTCTTGTCACGGGAATCCGCACCAAGGAACGGGAGCTGCTGGAATTTCGCCGCACGGCCCCCCTGCAGTGGAAGAACGCGCCCGGCAAGGATGGCCAGGCCGGCGACACCAGCAACATCCATCAGGAACGCGTGCAGCACCTCGACAGTGAACGCCGCCTGCTGATGGTCAAGCAGACCGAAATTGGAACGAAGCTGGCGGCGCTGGAAGGTGCCCGCCAACAGGGAGAATCGCAGGCCACACTGGAGCTGATGGTCCGCCGCTTCACCATCGAAGAGCGGTCCACCGCGGGCGCGGCCGCCGCGGGTGGTGCCGGTGCCGGCGGAGTGCCCATCCTGACCACCATGGAACAGCACATCCTGCCGCTGTTGATCGAAGAGCAACGACTGCTCAAGGAATATGGGGAGGATTTTCCCGAGGTGAAGGCGGTGCGCGAGAAGCTGCACACCACCCGCGAGTTCTACCGCAAGATGGGCGTGACGCTGCCCGAGATCCCCGCAGGCAAAGGGGTCGGCAAAGGCCTGCCGGCGACAAATTTCGACATGGTGTCAACTTATGTCGCCGCCCTCAAACAAGAGCTGGCGGAACTCGAACACCGCGACAAGGAACTGCTGAAGCGGTACGACGCCGAAACGCAGCTTGCCAAGGAGATGGCCAAGTACCAGGTCGAAGAGCAGTCGCTGAATGAAGCGCTGCAGCGCGACCGCAAAATGCACGATTCGATCTCCAATCAGCTCAATGTCCTGAACATTGGCAAGGAGAATTCCGGCTTCTCGCTGCAAGTCGTGGCTCCGCCGCGTGAGGGACTGGACCGAAAGCGGCAGTTCAAGGTCGTGGGCGGCGTCGCCGGCGGCATTGTCGGCCTGCTGTTGGGGCTGCTCTATCTGCAGGCCTTCCTCGACACCCGCGTCAGAACGGTGGAAGAGGTGCAGCAGGCACTGGCCGCGCCGATCATGGGCCGCATTCCATCCATCGACTTCAAGTCCGCCCAACTGATGCCAGGATCGCTGATCGACCCGCGAGTCTACTATTTCCATAACCCTGAGACCGCAGGCGCGGAAGCGTACCGGTCGGTGCGTACGGCAGTGTTCGTGTCGATGCAGGCCCGCGGCGAAAAGGTGCTGCAGATCACCAGCCCTGAGCCACACGATGGGAAGACTTCGCTCAGCGCCAGCCTGGCGGTGTCGATGGCCCAGGCGGGCAAACGGGTGTTGTTGATCGACGCGGATCTGCGCTGCCCGCGGCTGCAGACCCTGTTCGGACTGCAGCAGTTCGTCGGGCTGTCCGACGTGCTGGGTGGGGAAGTGGAACTGGAGACCGCGATTCAAACAAGCGAAGTCGATGGCCTGTCCATCCTGACGTCAGGCCTGTCGCCTTCCAATCCGTCGGAATTGTTGTCTTCACCACTGTTCGCCGATTTGCTGGCGAGCGCCAAGTCTTCGTATGACTTCGTGATTGTCGACACCCCGCCGCTGCTGGCGGTGACCGACCCCTGCGAAGTCGCTCCGTTGGTCGACACGCTGGTCCTTGTTGTCCGCCTGAACAAGAACCGCACCGTCGCCCTCTGCCGCGCCCGCGAGCTGCTGACGACCAACGACATCAAGCTGGCGGGGATCGTCGTCACCGGAGTTGAACAGTCTGTCGGCTACGGCAACTACTACGGTGCCCGGACACCCCGGCTGCGCGATGCGCTGCCGCAGCGCGGCATGGTTGAGTCGAAACGATAGTCGGTGGGAAATTGACCCGTCAAACCGAAATACCGTTTGACGAACCCGAAGGGACTGGCGTCCACCCAGCTGCTTGATCATCCGGATGCCCCTTTTCTTGAACCAGCCGGTCCTATGCCCCAATTGCTGTCGGCAATCGAATGTGGTGGTAGTGGCACAGGGCGACGGCGCAGGCGTCGGCGACGTCGTTGGGTTCGGGGCGCTGCTTGAGCCTCAGTTCGCGCTGCACGGCGTCCTGCATCTGTTCTTTGGAGGCCTTGCCGCTGCCAGTCAGCAGCCGCTTGATCTGCTTGGCGGCATAATGCACCACTTCGAGCTTGTGCTCGGCGGCGGCGTAGAGGATGGCCCCGCGGGCATGGGCCATCAGAATCGCCGTTTTGGGGAACTGGACCGTCGAGAAGATCTGCTCGATCGCCATGACCTGCGGATTGTACTGGGCGCAGACTTCGCGGAGCCCTTCGCCGATTTCATGGACCCGTTCGGCCAGCGTCTTCTCCTGCGTGGAGCGGATGACGCCGCCTTCGCACAGCACCGGCCCCTTGGGGCCGCGCCGCAGCACGGCGTAACCGGTGCGGTTGAGCCCCGGGTCGATCCCCAGATAACACTCGCAGACAGCCGACTGAACCGGATTGGGCGACATGCTCGATAGTCCCTTATCGAGGTGGCAAAACTCCTCCACGACCTGTTCAATACCGTCTTCAGCCGTGGTGTCAGAATCGCGCATTGTCGTCCACCGCCCGCCCCGAGGCAACGCGAGTTTGCGCGGCGAAAATCGGTGATTCGGTCGGATCATGACACAAACTCTCCAGTCAATGCACCAATCCGTGCTCGATCGATCCTCATCTACAACTTCGTTACCTTCGTTTCCTTCTGTTCCAAAAACCATTTCAAACGCGTCGCGTTGTCTGTCAACATTCAGTTTCTCCGGCGACCGCGGCCGAGCATGGCGACAAACGCGTCCAGCAAATTTTGAACAAAAGGAAACGAAGGTAACGAAAGTAACGAAGAAAAAAGTTCTGTCTCAATTGCACGGCGGCTCGGCCAGTGCTTCACGGCCTGAATCATCGCGTTTATTCGTGAGATTCGTGCTATTCGTGGTTCACCTTTAACCGCGCGGTCCACGCTACGCGTGACCTGCTCGGCGGCCATGTCCACTACCACCGCGGCCGAGGGATCTGATTCGGGAACAGGAGCCGCTGCTCGGTCGGTTTCTTGCGGCGTTTGGGATCCTTCGTTTCGTTCCCGTTCGCGGGTTCGGGGTCAGGTTTGCGCCGTTCTGGTTCTCCTCGCAAGAGCCGGCCGTTGTCGAGCAGCTTTACCAGCGCAGCGGTCGGCTCCACCAGGTACCGGACCTCGCCGCCAATGAAGGCAGCCACCGGGACCCCGTCGACGTACGCCAGGCGGTTGCTGGCGGTGCTGGGGACACGGGGGTGCGTGGTGAGAATGCCGGCCAGGTTCAGCGGATCGGCGGCGGAGACGATGACGACTTCCTTCTGGGGGCCGTCATCGCGGATCTGCCGCAGACGTTTGACGGTGTCGCCCAGGGCGAATTGTTCGCCGGCCACGCCGGTGATGAACCGCCCGCCCCGGACTTCGCCGCGGGCTTCAAGTTTCCGCAAGACTTGCAGGAGTTCGAACCAACGCGGAGCGCCGTCTTCGCGTTCCAGGATGTCGCGGAACACCACGCCCCACCGCCGCAGCAATTGCCACGCCCACTCTTCAAACAGCGACTGCTTCTCTGCCTTGGCATCCTCCTTCGATTGTTGCTCTTCACCACTCGCAATGGCGGCAACCCCGGAGCGTCGCCACAACGACCAGCGTCCCGAACCCGCCAATGGAGCCCGGCGGCGCAGGGCCTGTCGGCGGAACCGATCCTGCGAGTTCTTCTGTTCGGCTGACTTCTCCGCCAGGAGATTACGCAGCCCGGCAAAGCCGTCAGCAGTGACGAGACCATGCGTGACCAGTTCGCCGAGGATGTCATACAGTTGCGTGGGCAACAGCCGCGTGTCGTTCATGATGTCGGCGGCGAACATTGCCCCCTGCGCCTGCAGCATCCGGTAGACCTGCTGACCGGGACTGCTCAGCGTGGCCGGATCGCCCGGTTCGGCGAACCCCTGCAGCCAGCCGGCATCCTCGCGGACAAATAGTGACATTGGCACTACGCGGGTGACACCGGCCATTGGCCGGGCCTTGTCCGGGTCGCGGCGGATGGGAAACAGCCGGCCCCAGCCGATCTCGCCCGTCAGGCAGAGTTCGTCGAGGTTTTCGGGCCGATACTTGTCGAGCCGCGCGGGCAGCAGATCCCGCTCCCAGGCGACGGCCGGCGTGTCCAGCCCCTGGAGCATGGAGATGACTTCAAACAGCCCGTTGGTCCCCGACCGGCGGTGCTTCTCCAGCAGCCCGTGATGCTGGAACAGGAACCGGATGAAGATGTCGACGGTGACCGGCTCGATCTGCTTCCGCAGCCCCTCCATCGTCAGCCGATGAATCCGCGCCAGCAGCCGGCGGTGGCACCATTCCATCGGCGCTTCGTGCGGCTTCCTGGGCTCCACACTGTCAGCCGCAGTAGGCTCGGCGACGAATGGCGCGGGAGTGAACCGGCCGCGCAACACGAGGCCTTCGCCCTCCAGGGCTTCGAGGCAGACTTGCGTTTCATGTACCGGCAAACTCAGGCGGCGGGCGATCTCGTCGGTGGTCACAGGGCCGCTGTTTTCCACCAGGCCCCGGATCAGTGCGAGCCGCGCCTCTTCCGGTGGCCAGTCGGTTTGGACGCCTTCGGGAGCCGTAATTCGTGGGGTGAGTTTCAACTCACCATAAGCCGCCTGGACCGCGGGCAGCCGCTCAGCGGGAACCCACGCTTGTAACGGATGCTCAACATGAGCAGTGGACGTTGCGAGCGTCGCGCGCTTGTCCTTCGCCAGAGACTCCAGCCACGGAAGCCACTCGGGGGCCAGTTCGTCGAGCGGCAGTGCCAGTCGGCTCAGCAGCAGGTCATGCAGTTCATCCGGCGAGCGAACCAGTGGCTGCGCTTCGCGACGGACCTGTTCAATGGCGGCCGGGTCCAGCCGTCCCAGATCACTGACACTTTCAACCGTCAACGAACGCCGTGTTGCCACCGCCCGCGTGCGTCGCTCTTGAGCCTCACCGCCGTCCAGGAAGGCGTACGGATTGGCGTTCAACAGTTCGTAACTGAACGGCGACGGCTCGCGGGTGTCGCGGGCGATCAGTTCAATCGCTCCGCTGGAAATCCGCTCCATCACTATCTTCAGGCCTTCGATGTCGCACGGTTCGGTCAGACTGTCGTGCATCGACTGCCGGGCGATCGGGTTGTCGGGCAGCTCGATGTCACCAACCACATTCTCCTGGCAGCCGGTCAGCTTGGGGAACACCGCCGTCAGCAGGTCGTCCGCGCGGAACCGCAGCATCGCCGGCGGGACTTTTTTCCCGTTTCGAAACCGCAGCACCAGCAGCGCCCGCATCACATTCCAGCGCCACCGCGTCTGGAACGTCGGCACCTGAAACAGCGCCTGTTCCAGCAGTGGCTGCACGTTTTGGGCGTTGAGCATGCTGAACATGCTCTCCAACGGAAAGCTATGCTGAGGCCCCAGCGAGAGTACGATGCCGTCATCATCGGCTGTCGCCTGCAGTTCAAAGTCGAACGAGCGGCAGAACCGCTTGCGCATCGACAAGCCCCACGCCCGGCAGATCCGCGCGCCGAACGGCGCGTGGATCACCATCTGCATCCCGCCGCTCTCGTCAAAGAACCGCTCGAAGATCACCCGCTTCTGCGTGGGCACAATCCCCAACGCCGCTTTCTGTGCGGCGAGATACGTCACTGCCTGACTCGCCGCCCACTCGTTGACGCCACAGTTTTCCATGCACCATTTCACCACTTCGGGCGCACTCGTGGCATCACGCACCAGCAGATTCGCGGGGTCATCCAGGTCGGTGGCGGCCGGCGCACGGGAATCATGCAGTCCCGGCATCGGTGACGAGACCTGAATCTCCAGGTCTTCCCGCAGCCGCGACACCTCTTCAGACAGTTCCAACGTTCGCCCTGGCCCTTCCCCACGCCAGAAAGGAATTGACGGTGCCGCCCCCTGTGCATCGGTGACGACCACATCGCCGCCGCGGACATACTGGATCCGCCACGACGTATTGCCCAGTAAGAACACTTCGCCCGCTTGGCTCTCGGTGGCGAACTCTTCATCGAGCGAACCGACCACCGTCTTCTCGGGTTCGGCCACAACGCGGTACGAGGCGATCTCGGGAATCGCCCCGCCGTTGGTCGTAGCCGAGATCCGCGCGCCGGGCCGCGCCTTCAGGCGGCGTCCCACGCGGTCGTGATGCAGGTAAACGCGAGAACGACCGCCAGTCGGGGTCATCCCCTCCGACAGGATCTGCAGGACCTCATCGTAATCGGTTCGCTTGAGATCGTGATAGGGGGCCGCGCGCCTGAACAGTTCAAACAGTTCGTCTGAGCCACACTCGCGACCAGCGACCTCCGCCACGATCTGCTGGGCCAGCACATCGAGCGGAGCCACCGGGATGGGGACGATGTCCAGCCGCCCCGCGCGAATCGCGCGGATCAACGCCATGCATTCCAGCAGTTCATCGCGGGTCAGGGCGAACAAACGGCCCTTCGGCACCAGTCCCAGGGCGTGACCCGAACGGCCGACCCGCTGCAGGAACGTGGCAATGGAGCGCGGCGAACCGAGCTGGATCACGAGGTCCACGTAGCCCACGTCCAGGCCGAGTTCCAGCGAGGCGGTGGCCACCACTGCCTTGAGTTGCCCCGTTTTCAGCTTCTGCTCGGTATCCAGCCGCTTCTCCGCGGAAAGCGAGCCGTGGTGGCTGCTGACGGCATCCTCGCCCAAAATCGCGCTTAACTGATGCGTGACCCGTTCGGCCATTCGGCGGGCATTCACGAACACCAGCGTGCTGCGGTGCGACAGGATCAGTTCGCAGACCCGCTGGTTGATCTCCTCCCACTGCTCGTGCATGCAGACCGCACCCAGCTCGCTGGGCGGCACTTCGATTTCCAGGTCCAGATCGCGCTGATGTCCCACATCGACAATCGCCACCCGTGGCTTAACCAACACTGGCGCTTCCGCCCCTTCCAGCGGTGCCGGTTCGAACCCCACCAGAAACTCCGCCACCCGTTCAATCGGCCGCTGTGTCGCCGACAGTCCGATCCGCTGCGGTGGCTTGGGGCACAGCACCGCCAGCCGTTCGAGGGTCAGGGCGAGATGTGAGCCACGCTTGTCGCGGACCAGCGCGTGAATTTCATCGACAATGACCGTCTCGACCTTCTGCAGCCGCTCGCGGCCTTTCACGCTCGTCAGCAGGATGTACAGCGATTCGGGCGTCGTCACCAGAATATGCGGTGGCTTACGGATCAGCGCCGCGCGCCGCGACGCCGGCGTGTCACCTGTTCGCAGCCCGACACTCAGCGTGGGGATCTCCAGCCCCTCGGCCAAAGCCAAGGCCATGATCTCCGCCAGTGGCTCTTCCAGGTTGCGGTGCATGTCGTTCGACAGCGCCCGCAGCGGCGACACATAGACGACGCGGATCCCCTCGTCGAGTTCACCCGCCACGGCCAATCGGAATAGCCGGTCGATGGCTGCCAGAAACGCCGTCAGCGTCTTGCCGCTGCCAGTGGGGGCGGCGATTAGCGTGTGCTCGCCCGCCGCGATCTGAGGCCAGCCCTGAATCTGCGGCGCCGTCGGTCCCTTGAACCGCCCCGCAAACCACTTCTGGATGATCGGATGAAACAATGCGACCGAAATAGCGCTCTCCCTCGACGTGTTCGCTCCCGGACCATTTTAGCAGGGAGGGCAACAGAGGGAAAGTTGGCAGGTACGTGCGTACAGGCCCGGTGTGTGCCGGCCCTGTCCTCGGTCGAAACTGCCACAATGGGTCAAACCAATTCGGATGGACGGCTTTGAGCAAAGTGGACATTGGCGAACGCGGGCAGGCAATGTTCGTGGTCATGATGACCGAGTTGTGCGGAAGGAACGACCCCGACTTTCGCCCGCGATTTCTCGGGGACAAATTCCCAATCTTTGATTCTCGGCAAAACACTGTCGGGCAACGAGTTGTTGCTCTGCGCGCGGCTACGCCAGCCCGACGGATTCGACAGCGACCCGCAAGTTTCTGGGAATTGTGTCAGAATGGGGCGGACTCCGTGTTCAACCAGTGGGAGATCATGGTGACCGAATTTCCAGAAACCCGTGAAAGCCTGTTGGTGCAGGTCCAATCGCCTCTGAATCGCGAGGCGTGGGACCAGTTCTCGCAGCTTTACCGGCCAGTCATTTATCGCCTGGCGCGGCGAAGAGGGTTGCAGGAAGCCGACGCACAAGATGTGGCTCAGCAGGTGCTGATGGCCGTGGCTTCCGCCATCGGCCGCTGGGAAAAGTCCGATCCCGAGGTGCGATTTCGCCATTGGCTGCGGCGTGTGGCCCGCAATGCCATTCTCAATGCTCTCTCGCGCCGCCCACGCGACAGGGCAGCGGGAGGTTCGTCCGTGCAGGAACTGCTGCGGGAACTGCCCGGTGACGACCCGGAATCTGACCAGGAGATCGAACTGGAGTATCGGCGGGAGCTGTATCTGCGGGCGGCCAATATCGTGCGTGGCGACATCGAACCCGAGACCTGGCGGGCGTTCGAACTGACGGTCATCGAGAATCGAAGCATTGAGGAAGCGGCCGCCAAACTCAACAAACCGGTCGGCACCGTGTATGCCGCCCGCAGCCGGATCATGCGAAGGCTGCGAACGGCTGTTCGAGAGCTGGAACATCAATCATGACAAGCGACATGCGGATCCGTGCCTGCGACGCCGACCGGCTCGAAGGCTTCTTGAACAGCACCCTCAGCGTGGCTCAAGAGTTGGAGTTCACCATGCACCTAAACACCTGTGAAGACTGCCGCGAATCTCTGGAGCGGCAGGCGGCCGCCCCGGGAGATTGGCAGGAAGCCCGACAGATGCTGAAGCTCGTGGTTGAGCCACGGTTTGAGGAGGGAGACGCCGATGGTCCGTCGTCCCGACGTCCGCTGCAGATCCAGAACGTTTTGGACGCCCTTGGCCCCACCGATGACCCGGCCATGCTCGGCCGGTTGGGTGGCTACGAGGTCAGCGGCATCGTCGGTTCAGGCGGCATGGGCGTCGTGTTGAAGGCGATCGACAAATCGTTGGAGCGAACGGTGGCGATCAAGGTCCTCGCCCCGCACCTGGCCACGAGCGGTGCCGCAAGAAAGCGGTTTGCCCGCGAAGCCAAGGCGGCCGCGGCCGTGCTGCATCCCAACGTCATCGCCATCCACAGCGTCTCCAACGACGAGGCGCTTCCCTACCTCGTGATGCCCTATGTGCGTGGCTCATCCCTGCAAAAGCGGCTGGATGCCGAAGGCCCACTGCCGCTGGTCGAAGTGCTGCGGATCGGTGCGCAGATCGCTGCCGGACTGGCGGCAGCCCACGCGCAGGGGCTGGTGCATCGGGACATCAAGCCAGCGAACATCCTGCTGGAGGACGGGGTCGAGCGGGTGACGATTACGGATTTCGGATTGGCGCGGGCCGTCGACGATGCCTCGATCACCCATACCGGGATGATTGCCGGCACACCACAATACATGTCCCCCGAACAGGCCCGGGGCGAACCTGTGGACCAGCGCAGCGACCTGTTCAGCCTCGGCAGCGTGCTCTATGCCGCCTGCACCGGACGATCGCCGTTCCGCGCCGAGACGACTTACGGCGTAATGCGCCAGATTACCGATGCCGAGCCAGCCGACGTGCGGACCGTGAATCCGGCAATTCCCGCGTGGCTCAACCACATCATCTCCCGGCTGATGTCCAAACAGCGTGACTTGCGGTTTCAGTCGAGCCGTGAAGTGGCCGAGCTGCTGGAGGAATGCCTGGCGCATGTTCAACAGCCCAAGACCGTCGCGCTGCCGGCGCAGTTGCGCCAGCGGGTCAGACTCGCCACGGGGTTTCGGTCGCTGTGGGACTCGCGGCGGTGGGTGGCTGTTGGCGTCCTCGGTCTTGGACTGATGCTGGCGGGCGTGGTGATCCTGCTGGAATCGAACAAGGGAACGGTGAGAATTGAGAGCGATACGGACGACGTGACCGTGCGTGTGGTCAAAGGCGAAGAGGTCGTCAAAACGCTGACAGTGACCAAAAAAGACAATAGCGTGCGGGTCGCCGCAGGTGAGTATGTCGTCGAAATCGCCGGTGAGTCCGATGGAGTGACCGTGCTCAACGGCGAGGTGCATGTGCAGCGCGGTGGCGTAAACATCGTCAAGATTGTCCGGACTCCGCCCATCGCGCAGGCGGCCACAGATCCAACAACCGCAGTTTTGTTTGGCCCCCGGACGCCTGCACCGAGCCGGAGAGACGCCGATGAGGAGAACCAAAAGACTTTGGCGGCGATGAAGGACTGGGTGATCGCTGGCGACATGCTGCACGACCTGCAAACCAGCGGAAAACGCCTGGCGGTGCTGCGAGTCTTCGCCGATGGTCGCGTCGTCCGCACAGGCAAGAACAATGGCGACCCGCTGTTCCGGAAGAACATCGGTGCGGAGGCGGTCAAAAAGCTCGTTGCGGAACTCAAGTCCAAGGCAACACTGCGTGACCTCAGTTCGATGAAGCTGATGCAGGACGAGTTTCCCGTGCAGACCGCTGACGAAGAAAAGCTCAAGGCCACGCTGAAAAGCACGGCCGATGAACTGAACCTGGGCGATCCCCTGCCGGCAAGATTGTGGGATCAGGATGCCCATCGCATCACGATCCGCAGCGATGGCAAAGTCTACGATTTGCTGTCGCTCGATCCGCCACACCCGGAACGCCCCGCCAGCCGAAGGCCAAAAATCGCGCCGCTCACCGAGGAGATCTCGCAAAAGCTGTGGGGGATGGTGGGCGGCGACGAGACGGATAAAACTGCGAAACCAGACGGAAGCACGTCCGCTGCGGAGCCCAAAGTGGACCGGCGTTTTGCGACCAGTTGGCGGGTCGAAAGTATTGCCATCAGCGCGGACGGGCGGTATGCCGCCGTTCCGGGAGGCCAGCATGCCGCGCCAAAGCCTGCCGACTGGATACCTGTCATCGAAATTCTGGACCTCGAGGGCGGAAAGCTGGTTCTGTCGTTCAAATTGACCACGAGTGACGAGGACACGATGCTCGCCAAACTCGATCGTGTGCATCCGATCGATGTCACAGCGCTGGCGTTCTCGCCCGATGGAAGCCGGCTGGCGATCGGGACGCGGATGGGACAGGTGAAACTGTTTGACCCCCGGACTGGTGAATTGCAGCAAACGCTGTTCGACGGACCAGGGCAAGCGGCGGACGACAAGACGCCGGAAAACTTGAAGCCCTTTAAGCGAGCATTGGGCACCGTGAATTCACTGGCCTTCTCGCCCGATGGGACGCTGCTTGTCAGTTGTGGTGGCTCGTTCGAGGCCTTTCCCCTGGTTCCAGAAGAAGCCGAGCGCAGCTTGGGACGGTCAGTGACCGGGCCTGGCCGGTTGAAAGTTTGGGATCTGGCCACCGGATCGATCAAGCATGATCTGGTGGGGCACAGTCATGCCAGCGCGGCGGCCTTCTCACCTGACGGAAAGCTGCTGGCGAGTGCCGGAAATTGGGAAGACAGCAGCGGACACGGGACGGGGCTCATCCTCTGGGATCCCAGTTCTGGCGAGAAACGGCTCAGGCTGGACGTTCCCACGAACGGCTTCGTCCCGGGCGTCTCGTTTTCGCCGGATGGCAAACTCGTCGCCGTCCCGACGCTGCATTTCGACAAGGACAAAGACCGCCCCAGTGGCAAGCTCACGCTGGCTCACGCCGCCACCGGTTTGATGGAATGGCAAACCGAGTTCTCCACCTGGGTGTCGGCTCCGCTGTTCACAACCAATGGAACAAGTCTGTTGGTGCTGCGGGGTGACAACATGCTGGAGTACTTGGACCCGCAGACGGGCAAGCCACGGCGTCAAATCCGGGCTCAGAACTTCGCGCCCGGTTCGAACTGGAACTGCCTGGCCGGAAAGTCCGGCACTGTGGTGATCGGTGGCATGGGGAGCGGCCGCGGCAGTATTGACGTGTGGAGACCGTAGCATAGGAGTGGTTTTCGATTTTCGGGGAAGGATTTTCGATTGAGGCTTCGCGTCGGGTGGAACGCCTTGGGATCGCGGCAATAATAACTGTGACACTTCTGCCGATATCCAGCATCGAACCACCAGACAACGAATAAAGATGTGGAGCAAGTCGTACGGTCCGGCAAAGCAGTGTGTGAATCGTATGGTCAGAAATTTAACCACGAATCTCACGAATCGTCTACCGGCATGTCTCCGCGGGCGATGGAATCCTTCGTGTTGTCATTCGTGACATTCGTCAGCCTGTACTCCCACTGGGCACGGCGCACAAAGCATTCACATCAAATGTTAACGGCGATTGAAACGCCGCGCCAGTGTCGCGATCGGGAGTACCCGGGCTCTCTGAACGCCGCGAGTGGGGCGGCTCGTCGCCCATTGGAGTGCCGCGGAGTGCAAGAATCAGCGGATCCGTTGGTTTCAACAATCCCGAAGTCGCTGCCATCTGCCACCGTGACCGTCAACAAACTGACTCTGCTGAAAGGTGGCATGGTAGAGTTGATTGCACTCACCGAGACCAGCGCAAAAAGAAAGAACCGCTGCTGCTCCGTGGTTCACAGAGATTGCGGCCCCTCTCCCCAGAGGAAAGACCTCAACAACAGTGAATTGCGAAGACAGCGCGGTTCTTGAACGAGAGGTGTGCTTCAGTGAGTGGTCGTCGTGCTTGTCTCACGGAGCACATCAGGTCTTAAAGCAAACGCAGGGCCATTCTTCGAAGTCTGGTTCGAAATTTTTAACTGCATTAAATCCAGTGAGTTGCGCATTTTCATGCTTGAGTCTCACCATTGGTCCGGTGATAACATTTCGCAACATCTGTTGCCCATTGATGCCGGACCGCACGCCAGCGGTCTGCTGCCGTGTGAGCGTCTGGAATCTTGGTTGAATCTTGCTTCTCTGTTGACTGTGAATGGTGTCCTTGATCTCTGGTTCAGGCGGCGTGGCGTTTTGGGCGGTTGCGCCAGAAGTTCTGCCAGACGATGGGC
>JAKFUF010000256.1 GCA_021732845.1 Planctomycetaceae bacterium
TTACGGGCTGCTGTCGGGGCGACTCGAACTGCCGCCTGCGCCCCCTGTCGCGAAGGCGGCACCTACATCGCCCCCGAGCGGTGTTTCCGCAGCCACCGCGCCCTCCGTCGTGCAATCAGAACGGGTGTTGCTGACCCTGAAGAGGCCCGATGCCATTTATGTTGTGTCCACTCGCGAAATGGTGGATGAACCGGAAGTGTGTTCCCCAAGGAGCCGGGAACCCGGTTTGCCGACCGCGCCCCGCATCTTGGAGTTGGCGCAACCAGACTCGTCGGAGGTCTTGTCGCAGCACAATCTGCCGCAAGCTGAGACCGAAGACTACGACGACTTAGAAGATGCAGCGTACACTCTGCAGGTCAAAATGCTGAATGAACGGAACGTGCTGCCCGTTTTACCTTTTAGCGACCTGCACCACACCGCGCCCCCCATCGCGACCGGCGGGGCGAACCGGGATGGTCCAACTCCCGCCGCCTCGGCCGAAAGCGAGGCGTTGAACGGTGCGCCCCCTATTGCCAAGCAGAAGTCTTAAATAGTAGCCGCGGCGGGATTGCCGGCGAGGCCCTAGTGATTCTCGTTCGGACCGGTCAATCTCCTCAGCCATTGACCTACTTTCCCGCGTCAGGACACTGTCACCGCTGCTTCCCGAAGTTTTCGCGCCTGCGCTGCGGAGGTGTCCACCGACAGGATGATCTTGACGGCCCAGCGACCGTCAGCCGGGGCGATGATCTGCCAGTTGGGGATGACGGCAGTGCTTTGATGCACCGCTTCGAAGCCCCCTTCGGACTGGCTGATGGTTTCAACGGGGAACGTCCAGATGCTGCCGGACTGCGACAAGTCGAGGGCACAGTCGAGGCCCAGCCACTCGTCGATCAGGCCGATGCGGTCGGTGTCGGTCAGGTGTTGCAGCGTCTGCAACTGGCCCAGTTGCCGGCCGCGGGCATCGTAGAAGTACCGGTCGGAGGCACCGGCGGCCATGCCGGCGAAGTTGAATTCCACGCCGAAGTGGATCGGCACGTTGTGCGGCAGGTTCTCAAGTTCGTAGAGGATCTCCAGGTCTGTCCCGTGATCGCGGTCGAGCCCCACGGTCTTGGTCAACTGGATCTCGTGGTGGCCGAACTTGCCCCGCCGGGTCATCTTCGCCTGCACGAACTCCGGCGAGCGGCGGATCGTGGTCTCGAAGACCCCCAGGACAAAGTCGCCAATTTCGCCTTCGCCGTATCGAGCCCGGTCGAGTGTCAGACCCGGCTCGAAGAAGTGGTCGACGCAGCTTTTGCGCGGCCACGGATCGTACTGCAGTTTTTTGTGCAGGTCCGGCTGCTTGAACGCCACGAGGTCATGAATGCTGACCGCCTGGCCATGATTGTGCTGGTCGTGATGCTGGTTCTGCCCGGCTGCGCGGACCTTCTCGTGATACATCTCGGGGCGGCGGTTGAGCGTGGCCAGCAGATTGTGGTTGATGCTGCGAATGTCGAACTCGTATAGGTGCCCGCCGCGGCTCGGCGCCAGGTAGGCCACCAGCCGGTCGCTGGCGATCTTGATTTCCTTGCGGGCGTCGAGGTTGTAGTCGTCGGCGTCGATGGTGAGCCACGGGGAGTTGTTGCCGGAAGCTTTCTCCAGCAGGGTGTCAGCCTGAATCAGGTGGCGGTAGACCGCGTTTCGCAGATGCGGCAGGTACAGTCCGCCAAAGGCCCCGTGCCAATAACTGCAGTTGCACTGGCCGCGATACAACTCGGTCCGGGCGCGGGCCAGCAGGTCGGGAGATTCCTGAGCCACGGCGGAGCGTGACAATTCGTCGAGCCGCGCGCTGACCTGCAGCATGCGGGCGTACATCTCGTTGCTTTCGGGGTACTTCGTGCGGAAGTTGCGCCAGAATCCGCCCCGCATGAACTGCACGGCCGACTGCCAGGCCGGATCATGCGCATGATCGTGTGTCAACCGGTGGTATTCGCTCTGTTTGTCGGGGGTCAGCACCCATTCGGTCATCTCGCGGTAGCTGCCGTCCGGCAGATAGATGCTGCCTTGAGGCGAGACATTGTCGACCGCTTCGGCCAATGTCGTCACCTTCAGCCAGTCGGAGTTATGCCGCAGCGCGTCGAAGAAGCGATAGATCCAGCCACCGCCATAGACATGCGACTTGGTCCCGGGCCAGGTGCCAAATTTCTCGCCATCGTCGCCAAAGACCACGACCGATCCGGGGAAGCGGTTGGCGATGTCCCGCAGATGCTCGATGGTTTCGTGCGGATCCTGGAACGGAATCGTATACCGCAGCCGCTCGCTGCCGGGGAAAATCTTGAGCAGCCGGCCTTCATCCTCGGAGAGGTAATAGCCGTGCAACTGGTCGTTATTGAGGCCGGCGTTGCGGAAATGGTAGTCGTCGAGAATCGTGTACTCGATGCCCGCCTTGACGATGTCGCTGGCGAAAGACTGCTCCCAAACCCGTTCCGGCACCCACATCCCGCGGACCTGGGTCTGAAACAATTGTTCCAGATACTGGGTATAGGCCAGAATCTGCCCCACGCGGTCGCGGCGAGGGATGGTGGCCAGGATGGGCTCGTAGAACGGCCCGCCGATGATTTCCAACTGGCCGCGGGCGGTCAGTTGCCGCACGCGGTCGATGTATTCGGGGTGCTTGTCGACCAGCCATTCCAGCAGGCTGCCGGACGTATGGAGCGCCACGGGGATTTCGGGGTATTTTTCGAGGACTTCGAGGAACGGCGCGTAGCTGTCCTGAAAGGAGGCCTCGAACACTCCATCGAAATTGCCGACCGGTTGATGATCGTGCAGAGCCAGCACCAGGCGAATACGGCAACTCATGGACGACGTCCTCTCCTCCGTGCGAATCTCAAATCCGGTGCGAATCATCGCACTGGACCTGCTGTCGGACAAGCCGGGGCGCAACCTCTCCGCGCGAATGTCCCAAACCTTTTAGTCGGCAGTTGCCGCCTGTCGCATGACTGAAATCGCTGGAAAATCATGCATATTTTGCCTGAAACCCCCGACCGGAGTTTCAGGTGGCAGTGGCAGGCGATGTTGAAATCGGGAGGACTTGCTGGCGAAAGGCTCAAGTATGGAACCCGACCGGACGACAGCCCTTCTAGCTGGCGAGGCCTCGCAACCGGTGTCCCAGCGTCACCAGCACCAGACCCCAGACTGTTCCAAAGAGCAGCGGGGAGAGATGCAGGCAGAAGGGAAAGACGACTGCCAGGATGAAGAACATCGCACCGAAGGCGTAGCAATATCCCCAGAAGCTGCGTCCGAGGGCGCAGAACAACATCCCGCTGATGATGGCGAAGTGCGGATACACGACCAGGGCGTTGGCCCCTTTTTCGGGATAGACCAGGACTTGCAGGATGACTGTCACGATCGCGGTCATCCAGCAGGCGCTGATGAAGCCAAGCCACAGGCTCCACATCTGTTCGGCCGCCACCGAAGGCGATTTTTGCCAGGCGGAGCGGTGAACCCAGAATACGGCAGCCATCGCCACGAACTGCAGGGCACGGATCGAAAAACCAAAGGGCGCGGAAAAAACGCCGTCCCAGAACTTCCAGCAGATCGCCACTTCCGTCAGCCAGACAATCGCCGCGAAGTAGTAGAGGATGATGCCCCACGATTTCAACTGCACGTCGTCGCGGCTGCGGCGGAGCGTGCGTGCCAGCGCGGTCATCCAACTGCGGCTGTTCACGCTGACCGGCTCTCCATCCAAAAACCGCCGCAGGTCGGCGGCCAGTTCGGTGCAGCTTGCATAGCGGTCATTGACCGACTTGGAGAGGCACTTCACGCAGATCGACTGCAGGTCGGCGGGGATGGCCGGGTTGAGCAGCCGCGGCGGAACGGGGCTTTCTTCAATCACCTGCCGCAGGGTCTCCAGCAGGTTGGAGGCCTGAAAGGGAGGCCGCCCGGTCAGCACGCAGTACAGCGTGGCTCCGAGAGAATAGATGTCGGAACCGGGACCAATGTCGCTTGTGCGGCAGGCGGCCTGCTCCGGCGGCATGTAGGCGGGCGTACCGAGGATGTTTTGCGTCCCGGTCAGGCTCGTCTCCCGCGTAAATTCCTTGGCGAGGCCGAAATCGACAACGCGCGCCTGCTGATCCCGCGTCACCAGAATGTTCTGTGGCTTCAAGTCCCGGTGAACGATCCCCTTGTCATGCGCGGCCTGCACGGCCAGCGTTGCCTGCAGCAAGAGTGCGGCCGCCTCGCGTGGCTCCAGTGGTGCCTTGCGGACCAGTTCACTGAGCGGCGGGCCGTCGACGAAGGCCATCGCCATGAAGTGCTGGTCACCGTCCTGCCCGACTTCGTAGACGGAGACGATTCCGGAATGCTCAAGCTGAGCCACCGCCCGCCCTTCGCCGAGAAAGCGGCGAATGGATTCCCCGTCGGCCGCATCGCCCGCGAGGATCACCTTGACGGCCGCCGTCCGGTTCAGCCGCTGATGCCGGGCCTTGTAGACGACACCCATCCCGCCCCGGCCGAGTTCGCACAAGATTTCGTATTCGCCAATCGTCTTGGGCATGGAGCCCGTTGAAGACGCCTGCCGCGAAGCCTCGGGTTCGACCTGCGTCTTGAGCAGATCCTCCTCGGTCTGCGATCGAAGGTCTTGGGTCTGCGCGGGGTCGACGGTGGACATGTGAGCTGGCCGGGTTTGGTTGCAGGGGAGCCACGCTCATTGTTCACGATCGCCAAACCGGTCACAACTGAGGTGCGTCGTGAACTCGACGCCGGCCAGCTTTCCCAAGGAAGCTCGTCAGCGACAGCGCGACGCACCGGAGGGCTCGCGCCCAACCTTTTGAAGGTGCATTGTCGTGAAAAACACCGAGAATTCGGGACTTCAGCATCTTTCGACGCTAGATCTAGGTGGCCGCACTCTTCAGAAAACCCGGAGTTTCCCGCTGTTTCCACACCTTCAAAAGGCTGGGCTCGCGCCCTGCCGCTTCCATTTGAGCGGCACGGCGCAAGCCGTCCCTTGAGTCTCCGATCGCCAAGGACCGGGGCAAGAATAACTGTCGATTTTTGACGAGCCGCACAGCCAATGAGCCGGAGGGCCTTAGCCGGCCTTAGCCCCCGGTTGGAGGATGATCGGAAGACGCCAACGCCACGAACCGGACGCTAACGCGTGCCGGCTGATGAATCTGCCATCAGTCGGCGTGCATCCCAAGCAACTTCACCATGTTATTGTTGCCGCGATCCCAAGCGGCAAAACAGATGACATTTCTATTGGTCGCTGACAATCATCTTGAACGCCGTGGTACCAACTTCAGCGATGCATTACAATTTGCCGATGTGTCCTGTGGACCCGTTAGAAGTCGATCACTGGAGTTTTTGATGTTCGGACGACCTGCAGGCTCCATGCGCTATTGCGACGGCGTCAACCGCCGTTCGTTTCTCCGGGCGGGACTGGCGGCGGGGATGTTCGGTGGCGGGCTGTCCCTGCCCCAGTTGCTTCAGGCTGAGCAGCGTGCCGGAATTCAGAAGTCGCACAAGGCCGTGATCATGGTCTACCTGTCCGGTGGGATGTCCCACCAGGATTCGTTTGACCTGAAGCCGAACGCTCCCGACGGCATTCGTGGCGAATTCAAGCCGATCGACAGCACCGTGCCGGGAATGCCGATCTGCGAATTGATGCCGGAGTTGGCGCTCCAGGCAGACCGCTTCGCGGTGATCCGTTCGCTGGTGGGGCAGCGGGATGAACACAGCAGTTTTCAGAGCATCACCGGCCATTCGATGGGCGAGTCGCAGCGGCAGGGGCTGCCGCATTTCGGCTCGTTCGTCTCACGCATTCAGGGGCCGACAAATCCGGTGGTGCCGGCGTTCATCGACCTGTTTCCCACGATGCAGCACCGTCCGTACAACAGCCCCGGTCCCGGCTTTTTGGGTCCGAAGTTTGCCGGCGTGCGGGCCGACGGCGAAGACCTGGCGAGCATGAAGCTGCGATTCGGCTCGGCCAGCCAGCTCAACTCCCGGAAACAACTGCTGCAGTGTTTTGACAAGTTTCGGCGCGAAGTGGACGATCTCGACCTGGCTGGGTCGGAGGCCAGCTATGCCCAGGCGTTCGATGTGCTGACCTCCAGCCGCCTGGTCGATGCGCTGGATGTCGAAAAGGAAGATCCAAAGATTCGCGAACGATACGGCAAAGGCTCGTCCAAGCATCAGGGTGACGGCGCCCCCTTGTGGAACGACCAGTTGCTGGTGGCGCGCCGACTGGTCGAAGCAGGTGTCCGCGTCGTCACCGTGGCCTACGGTTTCTGGGACACCCACGGCGGCAATTTCAGCCACCTGCGACAGAATCTGCCGGTTTACGACCGGGGAGTTTCCGCACTGATCGAGGATCTGCACGACCGTGGTTTGGCCGACGACGTTTCTGTCGTCGTGTGGGGTGAATTCGGCCGCACTCCCAAGATCAACAAGGATGCCGGCCGCGACCACTGGGCTCGCGTCAACAGCGTGCTCCTCGCAGGCGGCGGGATGCGCACCGGGCAATACATCGGCACGACCGACAACCTGGCCGACTCTGCCAAGGACCGTCCCGTGCACTACCTGGACGTGCTGGCCACCGTCTACCGCAACCTGGGCATCGACCCGCTGGATTTTGTGCGGGATGCCACGGACCGGCCCATCCAGCCACTGCCCACGACGGCGCGGGCTGTCAGGGAATTGGTTTGATTTTCGATTTTCAAAGACCGATTTTCGCTTGATTCGCATGCTCAATTCGGCGAACCAGCATCACCAGTCTGGTTCTGCGGTGCTACTAATAGCTTAAGGCGTCTGAGTCTCTCGGGCGACGCTGCAAACAGATCTTCCCGGAGGGATGAAAGCTCTTATTAGCCGGGGGTTGAGCGGAGCGTCAGCGAAGCGACACGTGGTTCGGGACCAGGAGCCGAGCCGGTGATGAGCGACCGCGACCGGAAAACAACAGAATCGCAACGGGGCCGGAATTCAGGCCAGCAGCCCATCCACCACCAACCCATGCACGTCCGTCAGCCGGAAATCTCGGCCGGCGTGGCGGAAAGTAAGTTGGGTGTGGTCGAAGCCGAGCAGGTGAAGGATGGTGGCATGCAGGTCGTGGACGTGGACGACGTCTTGCACGGATTTGAACCCGAACTCATCGGTCGCCCCGTGGACGTAGCCACCTTTCACGCCGCCGCCGGCCATCCACATGGAGAATCCGTGATGGTTATGGTCGCGACCCAGACCGAAGCGGTTGTTGGAGATCCCCATCACGGTTTCGACGGTTGGCGTGCGGCCGAATTCGCCGCCCCAGATCACGAGGGTGTCGTCCAGCATCCCCCGCTGTTTCAGATCTTTTAGGAGTGCGCCGATCGCCTGATCGCATTGCTTGGCCAGCCGGCGGTGGCCCTCTTCGATCTTTTCGTGATGGTCCCAGACCGCTCCGGCGGAGTGCCAGACCTGGACAAAGCGGACGCCACGCTCGACGAGCCGCCGGGCGATAAGGATCTGCCGCGCCTGCGTGCCTTCGCCGTACATCTTGTGAATCGATGCCGGCTCCTGGCTGACATCAAAAGCATCCGTGGCTTCGAGCTGCATCCGGTAGCCCAGCTCAAACGATTGGATTCGCGAGTCGATCTGCGCATTCCGATCGCGAGTCTCGCGGTGCTTCTCGTTCAACTGTTTCAGCAGGTCGAATTGACGGGCCTGCTCCGAACTGGAAATCCGCGAGTTTTTGACGTTTTCGATCAGCCGTTCAATCTGGGTGTGAGCGGTGTCGACATAGGTGCCCTGGTACGCTCCGGGCAGAAACGCCGACCGCCAGTTCTGCGGGCCGGAGTCGGGGAAGCCACCGGGGGACATGGCGACGAAGCCGGGCAGGTTTTGGTTCTCGGTCCCCAGGCCATAAAGCGCCCAGGAGCCGAGGCTCGGCCGGATGAGTCGCGCGTCGCCGCAGGTCATCAGCAGAACGGACGGCTGATGGTTCGGAACATCAGCCCGCATCGAGCGGATCACCGAGATGTCGTCGATGCACTCGCCCACATGGGAAAAGATCTCGCTGACTTCGATGCCGCTCTGTCCGTAGCGTTTGAACTTGAACGGAGAGGGCATCGCCGTGCCGGTCTTCCGTTCGGTCGCCTGGTGGAACTCGGCCGGGAGTTCTTTACCGGCGTATGTGGTGAGCGCGGGCTTGGGATCAAACGTGTCGACCTGTGAGGGACCGCCACCCATGAACAGTTGAATGACCCGTTTGGCGGTGCCTTCGAATTGTGGTTTTTTGGGGGCCAGCGGAGCTTGGAAGCTGCCGGCGGCCTGAGCCACGGTCGGCTGGCCGAAGAGACTGGCCAAGGCGACTGCTCCAAGTCCGGCTCCAGATTGGCAAAGAAGGTCCCGACGGCTCAAACCTGTGTTCATCACTCTTCACCTTTAATGCCGGCCGCGACTGAGTCGGCGAATGTCTGTTGGGGATCCCGTGGAATTTCAAACGTCCTGACCGTCACCGATTTTGGGCGTCGAACATTGTCTGGAGCATGCAAGACCCATCAGGAAGATAAGACAGGATGAAAGGGATGGAATAGGACGAGAAAGGAACTGCTTCGGCCGGCCTCCAGCAACAAAATCCTGTCTCATCCGTTTCCATCCCTTTCATCCTGTCCAATTCCTCATTTGTCACCTGCGAGCAGTCCTGCCTTGCATGCTTGCTGCGAAATCTCACTGCCAAAATCGAAAAACCCTGTTCCACATACTATAACAGCCTGCCGAGTTCAAAGTTCACCATTGCTCATTCGTGTGCTTCCATGTCGATTCTGCAGCAAGCCGACCCCGACCTGTGGGCGGCGATTTCCTCCGAAATGACCCGCCAGCATGACGGGCTGGAACTGATCGCCTCCGAAAACTACACCAGCGCCGCGGTCATCGCCGCCGCCGGCACGGTCCTGACCAACAAATACGCCGAAGGCTACCCCGGCAAGCGGTATTACGGTGGCTGCGAGTTCGTGGATGTGGTCGAAGACCTCGCGCGAAAACGGGTCTGCCAGTTGTTCGGCGCGCAGCATGCGAATGTGCAGCCACACTCGGGGTCGCAGGCCAACATGTCGGTCTACCTGACCGTGCTGAAGCCGGGCGACACGTTCCTCGCGCTGAACCTGGCGCATGGCGGCCACTTGACGCATGGCATGCACCTGAATTTCTCGGGTCAGTTGTACAAGGCCGTGCATTACGGCGTACGTGAATCCGACCACCAGATCGACTTCGACCAGGTGGTCAAGCTGGCGCGGGAGCACAAGCCAAAACTGATCGTCACGGGGGCGAGTGCCTACCCGCGGGAGATCGACCACGCCAAGTTCGCCGACATCGCCCGCGAAGTCGGGGCGCTGTTCATGGTCGACATGGCGCACTATGCGGGGCTGGTCGCCGGTGGCGTTCACAACAATCCCGTCCCGGTCGCGGACTTCGTGACCTCCACGTCACACAAGACGCTCCGCGGCCCGCGTTCGGGCTTCGTGCTGACGACGGAGGCACATGCCAAAGGCATCGACAAGTCGGTATTCCCCGGCATGCAGGGCGGGCCGCTGATGCATATCATCGCCGGCAAGGCGGTCTGTTTTAAGGAGGCGCTCGAACCGTCCTTCAAGGACTACGCCCGGCAGATCGTGGCCAATGCGAAAACGCTGGCGGAGACGCTGCTGGCCGGTGGCGTCAAGCTGGCCAGCGGTGGCACCGACAACCACCTGATGCTGTGTGATGTCACCCCATTGGGCCTGACCGGCTCGATCGCCGAGAAGGCACTCGACCATTCGGGAATCACGGTCAACAAGAACATGATTCCGTTTGACCAGCGCAAGCCGATGGATCCCAGCGGCATCCGCATCGGCTCCGCCGCCCTGACCACGCGCGGCATGAAACAGGACGAAATGCGCAAGGTCGGCGACTGGATTCTGCGCGTCCTGCGGGCACCGGACAACGAGGCCGTCTCACAGAAGGTCCGTGGAGAGATCCGGGAATTTGCCGCGGCGTTTCCGGTTCCAGGAATCGGTTGATGAACAAGGCCTTCGTCAAAGAGCAGGACAGCGATTCGGGCCACTGCCCGCGCTGTCACGCCCTCGGGGTGCCGGTCGGTGCCGACACCCTGGACAGCCAGTTGACGCGCGAGCAGCGACGGGAACTCGCCGACACGGCGAGTTTCTGCACCTACGCGCGGTGTCCGGTCGTCTACTTCGATGCCTTTGAACGAGTGATCGAAATCGAGGCGTTCGGCCGGCCGGTGTATCCCAAGGATGCCGAAGCACCGATCTGCAGTTGCTTCGGACTGACCATGGACGACATTGACGACGATGTGGCGGAGGGGACGCCGACCCGGACAAGGCGGGCCCTGGAACTGGCAAAAGGGCCGGATGCCCGCTGCGCGACGAAGGCCCCTTCCGGAAAGTCCTGTGTGGGCGACATTCAGCGCTGCTACCTGCAACGGCGGGGCGCGGGATGAGCGGGACGCCGCCTGACATAGCCCCGCCGAGCCCTGAGTATCGGTGGGATCCTCTGACCAATCGCCCAACAATACTCGCCCCGGCCCGGGGACTACGGCCGCTGGTAAGCTTTGATCGCTGCGGAACCCCTGGCGCGGATGGGCGGCTTATGCCGCCTTCATCATCCGCTGTCGGGGTTCCTCGCTCACTGGAGGCCGAAGAGACCGCTGCGCAGGACGCCGCGTGGCTTGCAGTACAGCGGGACCCTTTTCTGGAAGGCCGGGAGGAACACACGCCGCCAGAACTGTTCGCCTGGCGTGAGCCCGGTTCGCAGCCGAATGGTCCAGGATGGCGGGTTCGCGTGTTCCCCAACGCCTTTCCCGCACTGGAACCAGAGCATCAGGGAATTCCGGCTACTTCGGTGGTTGCCGGAGCCACACCCGGCGTGGGCATTCACGAGTTGATTGTCGAGTGTCCACACTTCGAACAGCGGATGTCGCGGCTGTCACCCCAGAACATCGCAGATGTGTTTTCGGCCTATCGGCAGCGGATCCTTGCGCTGGAGCAGGAGCATCCATCACTGCGGCAGACGGTGGTCTTCAAGAACGAAGGAACAGCGGCGGGGGCGAGCCAGCCACACTGTCATTCCCAACTGCTGGCGCTGCCATTCGTTCCCCCATTGATCCAGGAGAGAGTTGACCGGGCGGAAGGCTATTTCCGACAGCACCAGCGCTGCGCCATGTGTGACTGGCTGGATCGGGAACGTGACACAGGTTTGCGCGTGGTCTGCGAGACCACGGAGTTCAGTGTTGTGTGCCCGGCCGCCAGCCGGTTCTCCTGCGAAACGTGGATCGTTCCTCGCCGGCACACAAGCCACTTCGCACTGGCTTTGGACGGTCAGCTTGGAGACTTGAGCCACCTGCTGAAGGATCTGCTGCGCCGGCTGGAATGCGTGAACGACGACTTTTCCTACAATTATGTCATCCAAACCGCCCCCTATCCGACCCGCAGGCTGCCGGACTTTCACTGGCACCTGGAAATCCTTCCGCGCATGACCGGGCTGGGAGGTTTTGAGTTGGGGACCGGAATGTTCATCAACATCCTGAGCCCGGAACTCGCCGCCGAGCGGATTCGCCAGGCCCACATGCACACCGGATGATCCAGCCAGGCGTGAGGGCGAAGCATGCGCGGTTCATGAGTCGCCGATCGCAGTGAAACGCGTCAAGGCGCAGTCGCGCATGGCCGCCGCAATCGTCAATTGGAAGTGAGCTTGAAGTCCATCGTCTCGCTGCCAGCCTTGACCTCCCGCTTGAGGATCGACTGGGCGGCATATTTTTCCGCGATGGCAAAACTGCCATCCGCTCCCATGGGCCAGGCAAAACTGACGGTGTTGGGGCCGATTTTGGCCCCCTTGACGCCATGGCGATAGATCAATTCATAGCGTCCCTCCGCATCGGTCTGGGCCGTGGCCGCGCGGCCCACCTTGGGCTGGAAGCTGATGATGATTCCTGACACAGGCTTGCCATCATAAGTCACCTGGCCGTTGATTTGTCCCAGCGGCGGGCGATCGCCGCTTCCGCCACAGCCCTGAAGCAGAACACTGAACGTGAGAACGATGGCGGCGGCAAGCCGCCTTTGTGAATGGTGCATGCTGTCTCGAAGAATTGAAAAACGAGCCTCCCATCCGGCCCGTTGCTGAATCATGGCAGCCGCGGCGGTCTGTCGGTACTGCTAGAAATCACCGATCGGCTGGGCGTCGGCCTTGCTGCAGAGTCGTTCGAACGTGCTGTCGACCCAGAGCCCGTTGGTGAGGGTTGCCGACGGAATCGTGGTGAAGTTGTAGTCGATGTTTTCGCTGAGGAACCGCACGGAACCGTCGCACAAAACGAAATGCGCGCCTCCGACATGATTGCTGCTGAACCCCCGCGACTGATGACCGCGGTTGTTCGCGCTCCAGTTGATGCCGTTGTACGGAATCCCTAGGCTGGCCATGGCCGCGCGAACGGACGAGGATTGTCCGCCGACGGCCGGGCTGAACCCCAGCACGTTGCCGGCACCCACGTTGATGTCATCAAAACGGAACGCCCGCTCGCCCACCAGGAGCGTGCTGCTTGTGCCATCCGACACATCGCGGAGGTTGATCCGGCCATTCTGAACTCCGACACCGGTCGCCGGGCCGTAAGTGGCCGAAATCGATGGCGGCGTGGTGCTGACGCTGCTGCAGGCCACCATGACATAGTTGGTGGTGGTGATCGAAATCCGGTCCGTTCCGTTCGAGGTCACCTGGCGGCTATAGGTCAGCAGGTCCGAGGCTGGAGTTGTGGCATCGGAGAAGGTGTTGTTGAAACCATTGATGGCCGGTCCCGAATCACTCGGGCAGCGGAACACAGTCAGCGGCTGTTGCATCGCCGCCAGACCGGCGGGCGTCCCCACCTGTGTCGACAGCCACTGTGAACCGACGCTCAACTGATTGAACAGCGGTGCCTGGTCGAGGTAGGGCAGAACCAGCGCGCCCCAGCCCCAGTTCGACAATTCCGTGGTTGTCGCCGATTGCGGGGTGTTGGTGATGTAACCGGGAGGCAACTGGTTGTACACATCATGGTAGTTCTGCATCGCCAGGCCGATCTGTTTCAGTGCATTTTTGCACTGCGTGCGGCGGGCGGCCTCGCGTGCCTGCTGCACTGCCGGCAGCAGCAGCGCGACGAGAATGGCGATGATGGCGATCACCACCAGCAACTCAATCAACGTGAAACCACTCTTTCGAATTGCCTTGACCATCGAATCATCCCATGGAATTGGAGTGGCTGAATGATTCAGCCAAAAAGACATCTCAGAGACCAGTTTGTGCCGGTGCGCGAGAGATGGAGGCGGAAGGCCGCCAGTGACTCAAGCCGTGGTGGGGAGTCGACAAAATAGGGCAAGCAACAAACAAATTCGCCGTGAAACGCGACGCTCGGCACGGTCTCCAACGGCATGCATCCAACAACCCAAACAATCATGAATAATCCGTGAAGACGGGAAACACAACAGGAAACCAGAATTTGTTGTCACGGGGTGTGGCCAAACATTCTGGCAGCCCTAACCTGCAAGCTCGGTGCGGAGTTGCCAGTATTGTTGCCACTGTCCGCTGTCTTGAAGGGTTGTGAGGGCGGCGATGGCGCGGGCGTTGCCGATGTTCC
>JAKFUF010000099.1 GCA_021732845.1 Planctomycetaceae bacterium
GATCGCTGGCGGTCTCCCGCCGAACGCCTCAACAAACATCGCTACCACGACAACTGGCTGCAAAACCTCTTGGTCTCGGCCTCAATGAACGGCTACCGACCCGCCCCCCAAAAAGCGTGACGGTCAGAAAATTATATGACCACTTATGGCGAAGTGGTTGAAGAGGAAGGAAGGCCGTATTTGGAAGTTTATGTGAATGAAGGGCGTTTTCGAGGCGCTTCGATCCAGGCCCTGCTCTGGTGAAGGCATCGCGCCGCGAAGAATGCAAATTTCCCCACCCCCGACCTGGCGAAACAATCGAGTGTCGGCAGTCACGTGTCACCAACGCTGAGTTGAAGAGGAGTTGTCATCGCCGCTCCACCGCGAATCATTGTCGCCACCGACTGTGGCAGCACCACGACCAAGGCGATTCTGATTCAATTCGTCGACGGGCATTACCGCCAGACGCACCGCGGCGAGGCTCCCACGACGGTTGAGGAGCCGCTGGCGGATGTGACGCTGGGCGTCGTCAATGCGCTCACTGAGCTGGGCGAACTGGCGGGACGACGGCTGATTGATGATCAGGGGCAGATCATTCGTCCCGCGACGGAACGCGACGGCTGCGATATCTACATCTCCACATCCAGTGCCGGGGGCGGCCTGCAGATGATGGTGGCGGGAGTCGTCAAGGAGATGAGTGCGGCCAGTGCCAAAAGGGCGGCATTGGGAGCGGGGGCGATTGTCATGGAGACGCTGGCGGCCAACGACCGCCGCCGGCCACATGAGCAGATTCAGCGGATTCGCGAGCTGCGGCCCGACATGATCTTGATCGCCGGGGGCACCGATGGCGGCAACGTCAAGCAGGTGGTGCAGCTTGCCGAGCGGATCTCGCCCGCGCGGCCGCAGCCACGCTTTGGCGGCGAATACAAAATGCCGGTGATTTTTGCCGGCAACCAGGACGCCGCGCCGTTGGTCACCAAGGCGTTTGATGCCCATGTCGATCTGTCGGTCGTGGCCAACGTCCGGCCGGTGCTGGAGCGGGAGAACCTCGGCCCGGCCCGCGACAAGATCCACGACATGTTCCTGGAGCATGTGATGGCCCACGCTCCAGGGTATGACAAGCTGATTTCCTGGGCCGACGCGCCCATCATGCCGACGCCGGGTGCGGTCGGAAACATCCTGCAGACCATTGCCGACAAGCAGCAGATCAACGTGGTGGGGGTGGACATTGGGGGAGCCACGACCGACCTGTTCAGCGTGTTTGGCGGCAAGTTCAACCGCACGGTCAGCGCCAACCTGGGGATGAGCTATTCCATCTCCAATGTCTGCGCCGAGGCGACGCTTCCCAAGATTCTGCGGTGGGTGCCGTTCGAGATGGATGAGCGGGAACTGCGGAACCGTGTTAAAAACAAGATGATCCGCCCCACGACGATTCCGCAGACGCGCGAGGCGCTGGTCTTCGAGCAGGCAGTCGCCCGCGAGGCGTTGCGGCTGGCCTACATCCAGCACAAGGAGTTCGCCACGACCCTCAAAGGGGTCCAGCAAAAGCGCTCGATTGGCGATGCCTTTGCGCAAAAGTCGTCGGGGCAGAGCCTCGTCGACAACCTGAAGCTCGATCTGCTGGTGGGCTCCGGCGGTGTCCTGTCCCATGCCCCGCGCATGCAGCAGACGGCGGCGATGCTGATCGACGCCTTTGAACCTGAAGGGTTCACGACGCTCGCCAAGGACAGCATCTTCATGATGCCGCACCTCGGCGTGCTGGCCGAGGTCAATCCGCAGGCAGCTCTTGAGGTGTTTGAACGCGACTGCCTGATCTATCTCGGGACATGCGTGGCTCCGCGTGGTGTGGGGAAATTTGGAGGCTTGTGCTTCCGGTATCGGATCGAGAGCGCGACTCTCAACGAAAGCGGCGAAGTGGTGAATGGCGACTTGCGCGTGCTGCCGCTCGCCCCCGACGCCCGCGCCCGCGTGATCATCGAGCCAGCCCGTGGCTTCGACATGGGAAACGGACCGGGCCGGTCCATGGAGCAGGAAGTTCGCGGCGGCACGGTCGGGCTCATCCTCGACGCCCGCGGCCGTGGCTTGGAACTCACCTCCAACCGCGACCTGAGCCGCCCCCTCGCCCATGCCTGGGCAGAGGCGTTGCGGTTGTATTCGTAGGTTCAAAACCATTTGTTACTCTGTCCTTTGACAATGAACCGAACTTCTTGAACCAGACGCGGGACCAAAATGCTTGATGACTCTGCCGCCATCGGCGCGGAAATGAAGTGTCCGACGTGCAACGCGCGGCAGGTGTGGTCGCCCGAGTGCCGCCGCTGCAAGTCGGACCTGCGGCTGTTGCGGGGCTTCGCTGGTCTGGCGCAGCGGCTGCGGAAAGCGGCACTGCTGGACCTGCACGCCGGCCGGATTCAGGATGCGCAGAACTCCGCCGAAGCCTGGCACCGCGTCGATCGGTCGCCAGCCGCAGCGCGGCTGGTGGCGGTCTGTCATCTGCTGACCGGAGACGCCGCGCCCGCGCTGGCAGTGGCGGCCAATCAGGCTGCCGCAGATGATTAAGACTGGGTCCATGGTTGCGGGTCCGGCGTCAACGCCGCAAAGCTGTCTGTACTACGGGCGTGTGCGTCACCGACGGCATGCGCCACGCCCGCACGGGTTCGAGTACCGGCTGTGCCTGCTGTATTTGGATTTGGCAGAGGCCGGACAGGTCTTTCGCGGCCGCTGGTTCTGGTCCGCGGAACGCCGCACGGTCGCCAGCTTTCGCCGAGCAGACCATTTTGGAGATCCCGCCCTCTCCCTCGACGAGTCTGTCCGGCAGTTGGTGGAACAGCAGACAGGCTGCCGGCCGCCGGGACCGATCCGGGTGCTGACGCAGCCCCGTTATTTTGGTTATGTCTTCAACCCGATCAGCGTCTATTTCTGCTTCGAGTCCGATGGCAAGACTCTGCATTCGACTGTTGCCGAAGTCACCAACACGCCGTGGAAGGAACGTCACTGCTATGCCCTGCGGGCGACGCCAGACCACGATGCGAAGGACACGTTTCGCCAGCGGTTTGCCAAGTCATTTCATGTCTCTCCATTCATGGAGATGGGGATGGATTATGACTGGTGGTGCCGTGGCCCAGGTGACACCCTGGTGCTGCACATGAAGAGTTCACCCGCCGCGGAGAGTGCCGCGTCACCGCTGTTCGATGCCACCCTCTCCCTGCGCAGGCTGCCGCTCTCCACGTCGACTCTTGCCTGGGCGTTGTGCCGCTATCCGCTGATGACTGCCCAGGTGACCGCCGCCATCTATTGGCAGGCACTGCGCTTGTGGTGGAAGCGAATCCCGTATGTGCCTCATCCTAGACGGTGATTCTCGATGTTGGTGAACAGGAAGGCAGCGAGTCGCGAATCTTAAAAATCATGAGTTGTGGACGAGAATCGCACAGACTGGCCGGGTCTCAGGCGTCCCAACTGGCTCCGTCCCAGGCTTCGACCTGGGTCAGCAGTTCGACGACGCCTGTGGAGAAACTTTGGAACAGGTATTCACCCTTGTCGGCAGTCGCGTGACGCGGGTCGCCGATGTGGCCGGGGACGGTGCGGTCCTTGGTGATCCAGCCACGGTAGGCGGGCTCGAAGGCGAAACCGAACGGGACCGCCTCCAGCGACTTCACCTCACCCACGAGTTCCGGCGTGAGGGTGAGGATCATGGAAGTTTCCCACTCGCAGGCATGCCCCATCTGCGACTGCACGAGGTCTGCCCGGCCCGCGTTGGGTTTGGCGTTGTCCCAGTAGGTCGAGAACAGCAGCAGCAGATCCTTGCGGGTGCGGTACCGCTGGCGGACCTCGAAGATCGCCTGCTTGCCCGGCGTGGTGTTGCCGCCGTGCCCGTTGAGGAACACGAGCCGCTTGAAGCCATGGGTGATCAGGTTGTCGGCCAGATCGTTCAACAGGTCGAGATAGACCCGCGGGCTGGCGGAGAGCGTGCCGGGAAAGTCGATGTGATGATGCGAATTTCCGAGCCACATGAGCGGGGCGACGAGAATGCGGTCTCTCAACTGCTGCTCGACCCGCCGCAGGACTTCACCAAGGAGCATGCTGTCGGTGAATACCGGCAGGTGCCCGCCATGCTGTTCAAGCGCCGCCACCGGCACGAGAACAGGGATGTCGCGGGAGAGACTGTCGATTTTGGGCCAGGTGAGGTCTTTGAGTTGCATCGGGGTGATTTTCGATTTTCGATGTTGGATTTTCGATTGTTTGTGGTCAACGTCGATCGTGCTTGCTGAGTCGAGAGGAAGTCTTTCGGCTTTACATGGTGCCGGCGTCGGTGAAGGGGCCGCGGAAGAAGCCGGTGCTTTCCGGGGCGGCGTAGCGGATGTCGAGGGCGGGGGATTCGATTGGTTTCTGTTCCTTGAGCGAGCGCATTCCCAGGTCGCACAGGGTACTCGTCAGCAGTGTGCGCTGGACGGGGTAGGGGCTCTTGCCGGTGGCAAAAAACTTCTCGATGTTGTTGGTCAGAGGATCGAAGAACCGCGCGCCCGGCGGACCGGGCAGATAGAAGCAGGTGGCGACTGGATCGGGCCGGCCCGCTACCGTGCCGGCAAAGCCAAACTCCGAGGTCTGCTCGATCAGATTCAGGACCGCCCCCTTCGTGCCGTCTTTGTAATCGACGAGAACTGCCACGGGGTCGAGAACGTTTTCCCTCAAGGGCCCGGTGTTATGCGTAGGACAGGGAGCCAGCGCGGCATGGACAAGCCGGGCGGAAATGCGGCCCGAATCGATCGCCGCCCAGACAGCCGAACCACGGAGCGTCGTCACTTTGGCGACACCCGTCTCGCCGCCCTTGCGCCGCTCCAGCATGCACTGGAGTGTTTCCAGGGCGTGAAACAGATAGATCTCGATGGTACCGCGGTCGAAGCCAAACGTGACCACCGCCTCGCGAAATGGCGTCTCCAGCGGTGGCTCAATCTCGGGGATTCGCCAGGTCACCGGCAGCGATGAGCCGGCCATCAGACCGAACCCCAGCTCCTTTGCCGTGGCCACCATTTTGGCGGCGTTCTGACTGTTGTACGACAAATGTTTGTCGACGAACACCGGCACGCTGCGTCCCACCTTGCGGAACACGCTCACGACCTGCTCGAACAGTTCGTACCGCGGATACATCACCTGCTGCAGGTCGTTCAGCGGATAGTCGCCGTGCTCGATGATCAGCAGCACGGCGTCAACATCCAGCCCGCCATTGGTGCCGAGAGCCTCTGGAACCGTGCGCACCAGTTCGATGTCGTGGTCCTGGCAGACCCGCGGACCGAGGTCATCCGCGGGAGTCTGATCGTTGTACATCCGCACGAGCTGGAACGGCGGCTGATGATGAAAGCCGTTATGCGTGTAGCCGTGCACAAAGCGGCCGGCGATGTGATAGGCATGCGACCGCAGGCGGTAGATCGAGTTGATGCTCGCCACCCGTGGCACACGCCCCGCCGGCACGGCAGGCTTGGTGTCTTCACCTTGGACAACGCCCGCTCCCAGCCCCCCCAAACCCGCCGCCAACCCGGCAGAACCGGCGCCGAGGAAGCCACGGCGGGAGAGAGGTGGGAGAAAAGTCATGCGGAGTCTCCTACAGCAGCCGAGTTCACACAGGGTGGAATGACAAATGACGAAATGACAAATGACAAATGGGATGTCCGTGATCGACTTCGCCAACCAGCGACCCATTTGTCATTTCGTCATTTGTCATTTGTGCTTTACTTCACTTCGGATCGAGGTTCTGTGCCAGCTCTTCTTTGGTCACCTTCGACATCACGCCGCCTTCGGGCACGTCCAGCTTTGCGGTCCAGACAATGGCGTTCAAAACGAGGGTGCGGAAGTTGTTGTCTTCCCAATTGCGGTGGAAGTGGGCCCCCGTGAAGCCGAAGCCACGGCCGCCATCAGGGCGCTCCGCAGCCCAGGCGACATGCTGTGGCTGCCCAACTTTGGCCCGCACGTGGGGGTTGCCGCTGTGCGGCCCATCGGGACGGTCCAACGTGCTCTTGGGAGGAATGGAGGTGAGGATCGGCGTCACGCCCTCCATGTTCTCCCGAAAGCGCATGTGGTAGTACCACTCGTCATTGATCTCGAAGGGCTTCACGCCGCGGCAAATCGGGTGGTTGGGCAGCTTGTCGAACTTTGCCGTCCAGTGCGGGTTGACGGACCAGTTGGCTTCGAAATAGCCACCGATCCAGTTCAGGAACTCGGCCCCGCCGCGGTCGGCCGGAATCTCGACGGCGTAGTGGACGCAGACCATGCCCACGCCCTGCTTCATGAGTGCATTGAGCTGAAACAGATGGTCACCCTGAATCGCCGGGTGGTTCGCGCCGCCATCGGCGTAGAACAGGATCGTGTCGGCATTGTCGAAGGCGCTGGTGTCGCGGGGCCAGCCGTTGTGATAGTCGGCGACCACGAGGTTCTGCACACTGGCGAGAGACTGCTTGAGCAGCAGCACGCCGGCGTTGTGTTCATGATCACCCTTGCCGTGGCTCGGACGGCCAGCCACCAGCACGGCCTTCTTCATTCCCGCGGTCAATTTTTCCCGTTTGATGCGGATATTCTTGAACTGCACGATCATCGCCGGGCCAGCATGCAATTGCAGGGCGAGAACGCCCGACTTCGCCGCCCTGGCGGGCTGCTCGTCGACGACTTCGGACATCACCACGCCGTTGATCTTGTGGATCAGGTGGTTTCCCTTGGCAATGATTTCGTAGTCGTTCCAGTCTTCCTTCTTGATTTTGGCCTGCAGTTCTTTGGTGTCGCCGAGTTTCGCCGTTTCAACGGGCTTGCCTTCGTTGTTGACGGTCGTCTTCTGGCCCCGCAGCGCCAGAATTCCACGGCCACGTTCTTCATACAGAATCCCGGAGTACGTGTCCCCGGAGTCAATATCGCCTTGGTAGCCACCGACGACGAAGTCGCCGTTGTCTTTGCTGCGGTACTGAATGCCGGAATTACCGCCGACGATTTTGTACGAGAGCCGAAGCTCAAAGTCATCGACCTGGCCGTCACGCCAGATCAGAAAGGTATTGCCTTTGGTGGGCTTCTCGGCGGTGGTCTGGCCGGTGATCGCACCGTCCTTGACGGACCAGAAGTCCTTGCCTTCCCATCCGGTCAGGTCTTTGCCATTGAACAGACTCTTAAAACCCTCTTCGACGACGGGTTTGTCTTCGGCACAGACCGGACCGGCCGCAGCCAGCACGGCAGCGACCGTGATCGCGGCCAGAGAGAACAGTTTACGCCAGGGGGATCGCATGCGGCACCTCGGGAATTGCGGTCAATCAGAGTGTGAGATCGATGAGCCGCGAGTGTACCGCGAGGGCGAAGGAAATCACAAACGACGCGGGGGGATTGGGGGATTGTGGAGACGCACGAACGTTCGCTGCGAGAGGCGTAGGGCGAAGTTTAAAGCCGTTGTCCCGATCCGTCGGCGGCAGCCACGCGCCGGGTGAATGGAAGCAGCGCTTCCGCCAATGCCGCGGCGTTTGGCAGGCGGTCGGCGGGACGCTTGGCCAGCAACTGGCTGTAGATCGCGGCCAGGCCTGCGGGAACGCTGGGGCGGCTGGCCTGCAGATCGGGGGCGGGCATGCTGACATGGGCGGCCAGCTTGCGAATCATCGTCTTGTGCGAGTCGGTCTCGAATGGTGCATGACCGGCCAGGAGGAAGTGAAGTGTGCATCCCAGGGCGTACAAATCGGCCCGGCCGTCGACGGCATGGGAGTCGTCCCACTGCTCGGGGGCCATGTAATCCGGCGTTCCAAAGCAGGATCCGGCCGCCGTGAGGTTCGTCAGCAGGGAGGTCTCGTCGCCAAGGCGGGCCAGGCCAAGGTCCAGCAGCCGGACCTTTCCCGTCGTGTCCGCCAGCAGATTGGAGGGCTTGATGTCCCGATGGACCAGCCCCGACCGGTGCGCGGCGTCCAGCGCCAGGGCCGCGTGCCGCACCGCGCGGGCGGCACTGGTTACCGACAGCGGGCCGCGCGTCCGCACCAGCCGGTGAAGATCCATCCCCTCGACATACTCCATCGCCAAGTAATGCGTTCCCTGAAAGGCACCGGCATCAAACGCCTGAACAATATGGGGATGGTTGAGACGGCCGACGGCCAGCATCTCCCGCTCGAAGCGGGCCAGCGCGTGCGGATGCTGCAGGTGTTCGGCCGCAAGAATCTTGACCGCCATCAGCTTTCCCAGCTTCATATGCACCGCCTTGTAGACGGTGCCCATGCCGCCCGCACCCAGTTTTTCCAGAAGCCGGTACGAACCGAACTGGGCACCCGGCAGGAAGCAGAACGGGCCTTGGCCTGTGGAAACCGGCCCGGCAATCAATTGCACATCCGTCTCGCCCGCACGGTCGACAACAACCGTGGAGGCGGGAGGCGGTGTGATCTCATCCATGGCCAGGCGGTGGGGATCCGCGTGTGACATTGGACTTCAATCCGCAAATCTTGTGTTGCATGGTGAGGATCAACGCGCTGTCTCGCGGATGGCCCCGGAATCGGCCCAGATTCCCGAAGCACCCCGTTTAATAACACCGGCAGTTGTCCAGTCGATCGGCGAAGATTGAGAGGAACGTGGATCTTCGTTCAACATCTCTGAGTTCACGGATGGCACGTCCGACACGATCTTGTTGATCGGGATTCGCCATAGTGGAGTGCGGTGGCAGGAGCCGGTTGACCTTCATGTGCGGGGCGATGCATTGTTTCTTGGCGACCGAGAAGTCGACCTGACCAGCGACGTGTTTCTGCTGATGGCTGACGGCAGCACCCGATATCACCAAAAGGGGCTGAGCCGCGACCAGTTGCGGCCGCTGCTGACCGTGGTGGCGGGAGACGCCGTACATGAATGGTGACGGCTGTCTTCCAATCGCATCTGCCGCTCTTCAGCGGACAATACTGGCAGCGGTCGGGAGTTACGTTCTTGTCATCGGGAAAGGCGGGAAATCGGGACGCAGATGCGTCTTTACAGCCTCAGAGGAACGGCCTAATCTAAACCGAGCAGAAGGGTCTCTGCCCACCCTGCCGTGCCAGTGTCGGCACCCCCATTTTCATTGAGTGGAGGTGTTGCCCAAGGTGCCGGCGGAATGGCAGGCACTCCCCATTCTTGCACCACAAGGTGACCCGCCGAGACGGAACGATGACCCACTGACACCGAGAGCTCCTCCTGTGCCCGCACTGCCGAATGCCATGCGCCGACTTTTGACTCGTCGACCCACCGCATCGCGTGCGTCCGCAGCGTGTGTCCGCTGGGTGAACGAATATCTTGCCGCACTGATGCTGGGCGGGTATCTGGCTATTTGCGCCAGCCAGCCTGTCTGTGCCGCGCCTCCCGCGCCGGAGTTCGACTACAACCTCACGCAAAGCACGCCCCGCCCCGCCCCCGCCTGGGTCAAGATGGTCGACCTGGGACTGCAGAATCCTGCCCTCAAGGGTTACTCGGCCCCTGAAGGCGTGCGGGTCGAAATCGTGGCCAGCAACCCCACCGTCGTCAACCCGGTGGGCATGCAGTTCAGCGATGACGGGACGCTGCATGTTTTGGAGTGGACCATCGCGCCGTCGAGCCGCCAGGAGAACTACGAAGTTGTTCGCAAGGACGGCAAGAAGCTGGTCATTCAGCGGATGGCCAAGGACACTCGCGACCTGCTGAAGACCCTGCACGATACCGATGGGGACGGCAAGTATGATCAGGCAAGGGTGCTGCTGGACGACCTTGAGCTGCCCTCCAGCGTGGCCTTTCATGACGGCTGGATCTACCTGCCGTCAGTCGGCCATCTGGTCCGTCGCAAAGCTTCGCAACCCGGTGGCAAATTCGACCTGCAGGAAGAAATCCTGCGGGGGTTCTGTGGCTACCACCACCACCAGATGTCGGGTGTCACTGTTGGGCCGGACGGATTCTTGTACGTCACTTCCGGCGACAACGACAACCGTGGTGAAGGGGTCGACGGCAGCCACGTCGACATCCTGCGGACCGGGGCCATTGTCCGCTGCACGCCAGATGGACGCCGTGTCTCGGAATTCGCCCGTGGCTTCCGCAATCCGTACCGCAATGTCGTGTACGATGAAAACTACAACATGTTCCACGTCGACAATGACCAGGAAGACGGGTCCAAATTCATGGGCGTCCGCCTGATGCATGTCGTTGAAGGCGGCGACTACGGCTGGCGGCTGTTCCCCGGCGTCATCTGCTGCCGCACCGACTTTCAGCGCTGCTCGGTCAGCGGTGAACTCCCGGGAAAATTGCCGGTGATGCTCAAGACTGGCCGCGGTGCTCCGGCCGGGCTGCTGCATTACACAGGCAACCAGTTTCCGGCGTTTTTCAAGGGGGTGACAGTTTACCCCGATGTGTTTCGCAAGCTCGTCCGGGGATATATGTTTGAGCCACGCGGCGCGACATTCCGGGTGAAACAAGAGTTCACGCTGCTGCAGTCTGACGACGAACTCTTTCGTCCCTGCCAGGCTGTGACAGGACCCGACGGAGCCATCTACATTGCCGACTGGCGGGCCGACTCGGGCGGAGCGGGGCGGCTGTGGGGAGACGGCAAGAACGGGCGGATTCTGAAGCTGAGCTGGGGCGGAATTCCCACGGCTCCGGCCATAGCGCTGGATCGGATGGATTCCTGGTCGCGGATGGCACAAGCCTCTGATGAAGAGCTTGCCGCGTTGTTGCAATCCGGCGATTTCGACCGGCGGCAACGGGCGACTCGTGAACTCGTGCGGCGCGGGGAACGCGGGCGGCAGGTGTTTGTCTCGCTCCTGCAGGGGCCGGACAACCCGGCTGGTTTCGCGAAAATCCATGCCCTGACGGGCCTGGCGCAGCTTTGGAATACGGATGTCGAGGCACTGGCTGTCACGCAGTTGAAGCATCCCAACCCCAACCTCCGGCGGCTCGCCGCGGACGCCTTGGGCAACAACGTCGTGCGTCTCGCCGACAACACACACACCGAAACATTCATGGCCCTTCTGCGGGTGCTGACCACTGACACCGATCTGGCGGTCAAACGGCAGGCCGCGCTGGCTCTGGCCAAAGTGGGGGGCGAGGCGGCCACGACCGGCCTCGTCACCGAGTTTGCCAGGGATCAGTCGGGGGACGCCTATTTCCGGGACGGACTGCTCCGGGCCATGGAATTGACCGGAGCAGCGGCCCCCGCGCGGCTGGCCGCCGACATGACGCGCCCCGATGCCACGCCCGAGCAGCGAGAAACCGCAGTGCAGGCGTTCGAGGCCTTCCGCACGCGTGAAGCGGCCGAGGCTCTCGGCAATGCCCTGAAGGACGTGGCTCCGCTCACCCCCGACCAGCGAAAGCGATTGTTTCTGTCCTACCGCAACTACCAACTCGACCCGCCGATCACCGCCCAGCCAGTTGCCCAGTGGCTCGAAAAGAACCCAGCGGCGACGGTGGAAGAGACGACCGTCGCCATGAACGCCATCGCGCTGTTGGGCGGAGTTGAGCCACAGCGGTTGGAGAAAATGACGCTGGGCTTGATCAACGCCCCCGAACGCGAGGTGCGGCTCACAGCCCTGGCCAATATCCGTTCGTTGGGTGCCAAGGCGGCTTCCGTGCCGCTCCTGACAAGTTTGAAAACGCCAGGACGATCGACCGACGAACTTCGGGAAATCGTCAAGACGCTCGGCGTGATCCAGGCCAAAGACGCTGTGCCGGCCTTGCTCGAACTGGCCCGGCAGCCGGGAGCAATCCGGAACGATGCCCTGGTCGCCTTGGCGGCCATCAGCCAGCCCGACGCGGTTCCCGTCGCCCGTGAACTGCTCAACCAGGATGACAGCGAACTGTTGGCCACGGCGATCACCGTTTTAGGCAGCCACCCCGACGACGCCAAATTGATCGGGCAGCGATACCTGGAGAAGAAGCTTCCACGAGGCATGCTGCCGCAGGTCTCCGACACTTTGGGCCGCCATGCGGCAAAGTCGACGGAGATTTCCGCTTTGCTCACGCAGGTGATGAAGGGCGGGCTGTTGGTGGGCTTGGGGCCGGACGATGTGAAGCGTGTTGAAGACACCGTGAAGGCCCAGGGCAATCCGCAAAACGGACTGCGCATCTTCCTCGATACGAACAAGGTCCGCTGCGTCAGTTGCCACTCGCTGGAAGGCCTGGGCGGGCAGACCGGTCCCGATCTTTCGCGTGTCTGGGAAACCCATTCGGTCGCCAAGCTGATGGAATCACTGATCGAACCTTCCACGGAGATCAAGGAAGGCTACCAGACATGGACTGTTGAGACCAAACAGGGGCTGATCTTCACCGGCCTGAAGCTTCTGGACGATGGGAAGACGGTGGTGTTGCGCGATGCCTTGGGACAAGACCACCGGATCTCAGTGGAAGACATTGAACTCAAGCAGCCGGGGGCGAAAAGCCTGATGCCGGACAATGTCGTGGCCCTGCTGACATACCAGGAATTCATCGACCTGGTGGCGTTCCTGAAGCATCGTCAGGCCCAGGAGTCGCTGCGGACGATGAACTTGTCGTGGTGGGTGGCAGGTCCATATCCGGCGCGCCTCGAACTTCCGCAGCCACCCGAGCAGTGCCTGGACCACTTGAAGCCGGTGGCTGGGGCCGATGGCAAGGCGTTCTCGTGGGCGCTGGCCCATGTTCAGCCCAGCGGGCTCACCGATTTTGGGGCGGTGTTCAACAATGCCGAGAACATCTCCGCATATGCCCTGACCTATTTCTATTCGCCCGCGGCACAGCAGGCGGAGTTGCTGGTCGGTTCCGACGAACAACTGCGGGTCTGGGTCAACAACCAGGTGGTCTACCAGTTCCATGACCGGCGGCAGGCATTCATCGACCAGGACCGGGTCAAGGTGAACGTCAAGGCGGGTTGGAACCTGGTGCTGGTCAAGTCGGCCAGCAGCACCGCCCCCCATCACCTGTATGTGCGGATGACAGCGGCTCGGCCACTGCGGTTTTCACGTGAGCCACGGCTGCCGGAGGGGATCGGGCAGTGACCGGGGAACCTCGGGGTGTTGAATTTCAAATTTCAGATCAGTACTGTCCGGCTATTCAGGTTTTGACATTTCTTAACGTTTTCCCAGATAATGACTTGCGGCAATAAATGAGCGCGCGCGATTTCAACTTGGTCTGTCAGAATCCACGGTTGGAAGTAATTTCCCACCTGCGGAGAATGACGAATGAACTCGGGTCAACTCGTGTTTGCACAACTGATGGACTTCCTGCCGAGGCCAGAATTCAACACCTGTGTGCGGCGTTACCGTGGCGACGCACATCCGCGCGGCTTCTCCAACCGCGACCAGTTCCTGTGCCTGGCCTTCGCTCAACTGACGTTTCGCGAGAGCCTGCGGGACATCGAAACCTGTTTGCGATCGATGGGGCCCAAGCTCTATCAGGCCGGCTTCCGCGGCCAGATTTCCAAAAGCACACTGGCCGATGCCAATCGCGCGCACG
>JAKFUF010000102.1 GCA_021732845.1 Planctomycetaceae bacterium
ATTGAGTCTGCGACGATTTTCGACGCCACAGCACTGATCAAGATCCGATGGCAAAGGACTTATGCCAAAATCCAGCCTCGGATTATTTTGGAAATTCCGATTTCAATCGCGAGTTGGGGAAGTTGGGCTAGCGCGGCCCTGCTGCTGTTGTGCGCGGGAATCGTGATCACCCTGCGTTCCCGCGATGGAACCACGAAGACGATCGAAGTCCCGGAGGACGTGCAGGTCGAAATCCGCCGCACGCCAAAAACTCCTGAAACGCCGCTGGCGGTGGATTACGCCGCCGAGCGCAAGGCGGCCGAATGGGTCCTGTCGGTCGGCGGCACTCTGTACCTGAAGGACGCCGATGACAGACTCTTGCCGGTGGTCGATCGCAAGCTGCCAGACCAGCCATTTACCGTCTTCATGGTCTCCCTGCTGGGCTGTCCCGAGTTTAAAGAGTCAGGATTGGCAAATCTGGAGGGCTGCCGCCGGATTCATGCCTTTACCATTGCCATTGTCGACGATCGGCTCACCGATGAGGGCATCAAGCACTTGGAAGGGCTGACAAGTCTGTGTTGCCTGGATCTCGGCAGTTCCCATAGGTTGACGCCAAAATCGACCCAGAGCCTTGCAAAACTGCCCCGCCTGCAACAACTCCAAGTAAGTCGACTCAGGGACGAAGACATTCCATGGTTCGCGTCCTGGCCGGATCTGCGGTTACTGGGGTTTAACGCAACGCAGATCTCTGACCGTGGATTGGAAGAACTGGCAAAGCTGCGGCCAGAACTGGAACAGATTCGCTTCAATAATCCTGCGGGCGCGCCAAAGATCCACGAGTTGCGCTTGTTTCCCAAACTTGCACATACCTACTCCTACGCATCTCAGTTGACAGAAGAGGGTGCGCAGACGCTGGCGAAATGCCCGGAACTGCGTTCGATTGGAACAATGGACTGGCGACCAGGCACATTCAACCGCGTGGCCAAGATCAGGCAATTGAAGAGCTACTCTCTGGAAGGTGGCGCGTCGTCCAATGCCGTCACGGATGCGGAGTACGCAGACCTTGCCACACTGCCCCAACTTGAAGAGTTGCTGCTCGTCGGAGACGGGTGCGCGCCGAGCGACATGGCCCTGACACATTTGACGGCCATTCCCACGCTCAAAACCCTGACCCTCCAGTTCAAACCGGAATTTCGCAGGTACACCCCGGCAGGACTGCAAGCGTTTCGTGAAAAGCGCCCCGATGTGCATTTGATTGCCGACGGCGTGGACTACCCGCCTCACTGAACGCGGACCACCCGCCCGGCCAGATTCCACAGTCGTCTCCGCAGGACGAATTCGCCTCACGGCCTCGGCGGGGGATCACACCGACCACAATCCGTGTGGCTCACGGTGGGCGAAGCCGGCGGCGGCGCGGTCGGCGCCGAAGGATTCCTTGACCGGGTCGAAGTCGATGCTGCGGCCGAGGCGGTAGGCGATGTTTCCCAGGTGGCACAGGGCGCTGCTCACACGCCCGGCCTTCAGGTCGCAGGCAGGCTGCTGCCGCGTGCGGACACAGTCCAGAAAGTCCTGCAGGTGGGGAGTGAGAAAGTCTCCGGCAGGGGGGCGTCCTTCGTTCCGTAGTCGGTTGCGGCCCCTGCGCCTCCCGTCGACTGCCTGCTGCACCTGATGGGTGGGAAAAATCACGCTCCCGAGATTGCCCAACTCCAAATCCACAGGATCGAACTGGCCCGGGGATAGGCCTTCCGGCCGATCTCGCTCCAGTACCAGCGGAAACTGTCGCAGGCGAACGCCGTCGTGTCGTGGCTCAGGCCCAGATTGATGTGTCCCCGGTTCTCGAAGACGTCATAGATGCCGTGGGGAATCACCACGCCCGTGGCCCAACTGGGGAAGTCACTGATCAATGTACGGTGCAAGCTCCCGGCGGCTTTCGTCTGCGCCGGACATCTGCTGATGGATGCGACCATTGACTTGCCTCACGGCCGCTCGCCGCCAACTTCGATGCCCGTCACAGCGCGGTCGGTGTGGACAACCGACACCTTCGCCTACGCTGATAGTTGGGATGAGCCCCGACTGAAGTGTAAGTCGCTCAAAGTCGGCCCGTCGACTCGCGCTCTGTTGGATGAGTAGAGCGTCGTGGTGAGATTGCCCAAGCTTAGTTTGACGCCGACAAAAGGCTGCAGCAAGAGGAGTTGGAACGGAGAACCGGCTCTGGTCAAACTGGCGCAGTGGTGGAAACTCAGATGGCAGAACCGGCGCCGACGGTGGCGGCCGACCCGTTGTGGTTACGCCACCGGAACTCCGCCGGGCTCACGGATCTGCCTGGTGCCTGGTGCCACAGTGCCACAGTGCACAGTGCCACATGATGCTTCACTTTCCCCGCGCGGCGAAGTACAGTCCTGCTTCCCCGAGGTGGTTTCACATGTCAATCGCCGGATTCTCTCTGCCCACGCTTTTGGTCCACAGCCCCGCTTCGCATCCTCCGGAGTTCAACACGGCTGGGGAGCGGCGGGTCAATCTGGTCCGGCTGGCGGCGCTGCTGGTGTTTTACGCCAACCACCTACTCAACATTTCATTCGCCCACAATGACCCGCTCACGACGGGTCGGCCACATACGGCCGCGACGGCTCTCGTCTTGGCGTGGGCGCTGTCGGTCGTGTTGATTCACCTCCATTTGTTTTTGGGCCACACGCCAAGGTGGCTCGGCCTGGCGGCCGTCGCCGCGGACGTGCTGTTCATCACACTGCTCCTATGCCTGTCGCACGACCCCCGTAGCGGGATGAGCGGACTGTACTTCCTGGTTGTCCTGTCGGCCGCCGTGCGGCTGTCGCTGCCGATGGTTTATGTTGCAGTGCTCGCGGCCGTTGCGGGCTATGGGGTTTTTCAAGCCTACACATCGCACGTTTGGGTGGCGGCCGGCATTCAAGGCATCTCAGGCACGTCGCAGGTGTTCTTCGCGTTGACGCTCGTGGCGGCAGGATTTCTGGCGGGACAGATGGTGCGGCAGTCGCTGCGGCAGACGCGCGATGACCGTTCACCGCGGTTCTGTCCCCGGTGCGCGGAACCGCTGTCTGGGCGGGTCGAGGCGCCCGTCGAGGATGGAGAGCGCCGCCGCGACCACCTGCTGGTCGGCGCCGGCCTGGTGGTGCTCGGCGGGCTGCTGGCAATCGCGCTCCTGCTGCCCGCGTCGAACGTGAACCTGGAATTGGACACGTTGTTCGGGCTGGGGATTGGTCTGGTGCTGCTTGTCGCCACTGGTGGAATGCTGCAGTTCCGTCGAAAGGACTTGTCGCAGGGCCTGGCCCGCGGAGGCCAGACGCGGGCGGCCTTTGCGGGGCTGGAGATTGTGCTCGGGTTCGCGCTCCTCTCCGCGATGGCGATCGCGGTGACCAAGACTTTTTTCTAAACCGGAGCCGATGATGCCGCTCTCGAGCACCACGCTGTTCCTGCTGTCGGCCGGCCTGGTGTTCCTGCTGAGCTGGTGGCTCAAACAGCGGAAGGCGGCGTACGGAACGCCGTGGAGGCGGCTTTTGCTGCCCGCCGGCCTCATTGTTGGCGGCGTCGCCGGGGCCTCGCTGCCAACCGTGCTTGCCAGCGGCGACTGGACCGCCGACACCAAAACCGTGACGACGGCCCTCGTGCTCGGGTATGCGATGGTGGAAACGATGCGCGTCGTTGCGATGCTCCCCCCGGCTTCCCGCGATGACGTGGCGCTGCCGCTGTGCCTGTCCCTCGCGGTGCTGCGGCTCTCGTGTTTCCACCATGGCTGCTGCCCGGGCGTGGAGACCCGCTACTTCTGGGCCGTGGATTTCGGCGACGGGGTCGGCCGCCACCCGATGCAGCTTTACGAAAGCGGGTTCCATCTCGCGGCGGCGATTCTCGTCGGCTGGGCGGCCACCCGTGGCTGCGGGCGGGGGCAGTTGTTGCGGGCCTGTCTCGCGGGCTACTGCGTCTTTCGGTTCGCGGCCGAGTGGATCCGTCCCGAGCCACAGGTGTGCCTCGGGCTTACCGCGTCGCAGATCGTGATGGCGGCGTTTGCCATGGCCCTCGCGGCGCACTCGGTTTTTGATGGGGGAGAGCTGGCGGCAGGGCGTGGTCTGGGAGAATCGCATGCATAACCGGAAATACCTGACCCAGAAAGAGGCGGCCGAGGTGGAACGCCTCGCCATCGACCTCGTGAGCGAGAAGTGCCGCACGCATCCCGGCTATCTTGTGCGGATCGTGAAAAGCTACGTCGGCAGCGCGGAGGCAGCCAGCGAGGCGGTCGTGCTGCGCTGCGAGAGCGAGCCCGCGTACCTGGAGTCCATCCTTCAAAGCTACTTCGCCGGACTCAGTGAAAGAGAGATCCTCGACGAACTTTCCACGGTTTCGGATGCCGCGACCGTCACGGCCCGGTTGGGGTTCGATCCTTTTGACGTCCGAAGGAAGGAGGCCTTTCGGCTGGCCAGCCAGTTTCTCAACGAGCGGCCGCAGGTCATCACGTTGGCGATCGCGGCGCTCCTGTTCCTGCTGATGGTTTTCTTCCCGCCCTGGCAGATGGTGCGAAAGGTGCGTGTGCATGAATGTGACGCACTCCTGTGCAAGCCCGACCAGACGGTGGAAGTCCAGTTTGCCGGCTACCGCTTCTGCGCCGATCCGCCCGCGGGATCATCCAGCGATCAATCGGGATCGTACATTGTGTACCGCATTTACTGGGAGATGCTGCTCATCCAACTGCTGGGCGTAGTGATCGTGACAGTCGGCTTCCTGGCCGCGCTGCGCGACAAGCGGTCATTCGAGGCGCGGGTGGCCGCGCTCCCAGCCGGGCGCGCCCCGGCGGTCGGGCTTCCAACGCCGTGGGTCGAGGAGGATCCTCCTCCCGCACCGCCGGATGAACAGACCGGGCCGCTTTCCTGAAATCCCACAGGGCGCGGTGCCTTCTTTGTAGGATTGTCTGCACGAGAAATTGCCCGCGCGACGGACGCGATCGCCGGCGCGGAGGCCCTGGGAGTGCTTCTGGTCCGCAACCGGCAGCCACGCGGGGCGGTCTCGCAGGAGATCCACGCCCGGTTTGGCTACGACTTGGGGAAATCCCTCGACACCTGGTGTTGTGGCTACGCCTTCACCAGCGGGTGCGACCAAACGGTCCCGGTTGCCTTTCGGGCCTTCCTGGAGACGGAGAGCCACGAGGCGGCAATTCGGGCGGCGGTCTCCCTCGGTGACGATCCCAACACCGTGGCCTGCATGGCGGGCGCATTGGCGGGCGCGTATTGGGGAATCCCGCAGCAGGTCGCCGAGGACGTGGCCCGTCGCCTTGAACAAGAGCAACTGGAGATCGTGACCGCCTTTGAATGCCGGTTCCCTTCGGCGCTTGGGTTCTCGGCGCGTTGAATCACCCGAAGTCTGCACAGCACCAAACAAATCCGGCAGGGCGTTCGAACTCTCGCACCCGACGGGAGGCAGAAAAGGCTCAACGACAGCGCGATCGAGAATTTGACGACGTTCTTTGAACGCTTCCGCTGGCTGGATGTGGGGTCGAACGAACAGTTGAATGCGTTGGTGGAGCAGGCACAGCAACTGGTCGAGGGAGTCACCCCACAGGAGCTGCGGGACAGTTCCGCGCTACGACAGCAGGTGGTCACACAACTGGCGGGAACGCAGTCGGTGCTGGACGGGCTGCTGGTCGATCGTCCCCGTCGGATAATCCAACGCCGTCCGAACGCTGTGTAAGCGTACTTGACCGGCATGGGAGTGAACTGTGAGATCATCGAAGCCCTGGACGATGACGACCGCCGCGCAGCTACAGGATCCTGCTGGCACATCCGCTTAAAGGAGTGCGGTCACTGGAAGCCATGGCGACGTCCGACAGCTCGGCAGTGTCCTCCAGAACTCACATTACGGTGAGCAGTGATCTCCGATTGGCGGCGTGTTAGCGCCAGTTGCGAAGGAATTCTCCGGCAAGTTGATAGTGCGTGCAAAGAGCCACGAGTGCGAATCCGATGGAGAGCACTAACAACACCCTGGCAATCAGTTGGCGTTTGCCAGGCATTCGGGATTGAACCGACTGAAAATCGGACTTCCATTCCCGATGCAGGCGCCAGGCCGCTCTGGCAGCGATCAAGCTCATGGGCAGAGTCATGACGGCCATGTAAACCGCCATTTTGGGAGACCACAACAGCACCGACGCGGTCAGGCAGTTGACTGCGATCGCCGGCAGCAACTGTGGCCAGCGCAACACATGCAGGGCGACAGGGCCGGCGATGAGCCACAGTTGCACTGCGACATTGCTGATCATCTGGACCGGTGTGCCAAGCAACGGCGTGAAGTATTCCGCCGCCTCGGCGGGACTCTCGCGTAACATGGCGATTGCCGTCACTACTGCCGTCATTACTATCTGGGAGACGGCCATCGCCGCCGCCCAACCTTCCACGGCCCCGGCTCGTTCTTCAAACCAGTGAAGGTTTAGTGCCATTCGGCCTGCGTCATCAATGGCGCGTACGGCGGTTCCACTCGCCCGCCATGTTTTCGTCACGGAATTCAACCGCTCCTCCTGGAGATCGACGACTCCCTCCGCGCCGAGCATGGCGGCCTGCAGGCGCACGGTCTCGCGTGCCAAGAATCGGCTTTGATTCGCAAACTCCACTCGTCCCAGCAATTGGAAGCGCATTTCCGGACAGTGGCGGACAAGCCCAACCCGGTGCTGGCGAAAATCGCTGGATGTAGCCGGAATCTGACGCGATTTCGCCTGGGCGATCATGGGATCCAGCTGCGCCGCCAGATAACGGCTTTGCCGGTAATCGGTGTCATCAGAACCCAAATCAAATTTCCATGTCAGATTCCGGCGGCCCACACGCAGGGTCAGCGCCAGGTAGCTTCCGGACGGACGCGCTTCGCGCATGACTTCAATCGGCCACCGCAAAATCTCGCCGTCATAGGAACACCAGAGCCCGCCAGTTTCCAGGACGAGGCAGACACCCAGGCTCTGAAAATTCATGCTTCGGGGAACTTCCAGGCGAAACGATTTCAATTCAAACGCATGCCGCGCCAGCTTGCTGCACAAGATTGGCGGCAACACCGCGGCCTGCTTCAGGAACTGACCACCCAATGCCAATGCAAAGTCTTCGCAGCGGGCAAAGCGGTTTCCGGGAGATTTCTCCAGCGCCTTTTGAATGGCGGCCACGACTGCCAGCGGACAATTCTGCAGGTCAGCTGCGCGGATGTCGGGAATTGCATTGCGGTGCAGGGCCAGGACATCCAAGGGGGTACGCCCGGAAAACAGCCGTCGGCCGGACAGCATTTCATAGGCGATTAGCGCCAGGGCGTACTGGTCCGCACGGCCATCGCAGGGTTCTCCCGCGGCCTGTTCGGGAGATGCGTAGGCTGGCGTCCCGACGAACCGCCAGTCCTCTCTGCGGCAGAACTCAACCGCGAGCCCCAAATCGAGAATTTTGAGCTGCCCCGTCACCGCCGCCCGGATGTTTTCTGGTTTCAGGTCGCGATGCGCGATTTGATGCGCATGGGCGTAGTCCAGGGCCTGGGCCAGTTGTGTAATCAACTGTTGTACTTCGTCCAGTGGCAGAATGCCGCGGGAACTCAGTGTCTCTCGCAGCGTCTCTCCCGCAACATACTCGAAGACGGTAAACGGGTTGCCCTCATGGGTTCCAAAGTCAAACACGGTCGCGATTGATGGATGCAGCAGATTGGCCCCCAACCGGGCTTCGTTGAAGAACCGTTCCTTGAGGTCGGCATCCGCGCTATCCGGTTGCGAAGCGGTTCCGAACTGGGGGCGAATCACTTTCACGGCAACCGGTCGCATCAGCCGTTCGTCCCGCCCCAGAAACACCAGCCCCATCCCGCCCTGGCCGAGTTCCCGTTCCAGCCGGTAACGATCCTGCAGCAGAGTCCCCGCGGAAAACCCTGCGGGAGCGGCGGCGGGAAAACCTCCGAGGACCGTCTGAGCCTCGCCCTCCGCTACAACAATCAGCGACTGGGTCGAAAGATCGAAATTGGTAGGCGTCGAGGGAAGCATGGCTGTCCAATCACGAGAAGTCACGTTGGCTTGCTTCAGTGTTTTCAACTGGGCAAAAACCGGTGTTCAATCCGGTCGCCCAAGCCGAACCGGTGGTGTCGCGGGAACTTCCCCGTGTGCTGGCAGGTCCACAGAATCAAGTCATACGTTTTGGTGATCACGATCAACTCGGTTGGTTCAGCCATGCCGGATCCACCGCCTCAAAAAATAAACTCGCGCGCCCGCCAAAAGGCGGTCGCAGGGAAAAACTGTTTTTGGTTTTCCAGCCGCCCTGCACACCATAAAAAAGAAAGAAAAAGGGGTAAAGAAGTAAAGTGGCTCAGGGGTAAGTCCTCGAAAGGCGGAGACCGTTGTAATTGCTGATGTAGTCCGGCCGGTTCCTGAAGCGACCGGCGGAGCGGGTGTTCGACGCAAGATAGATGAACGACCCGCCGCGAAGCACACGCAGGTCGTCATTCTGGGTAGCCTCGGGGATTGGGGAGTCTTCGCCAGCTTTGTAGTATTGGGCGATGTCCTGACACCACTCAAGGACGTTGCCCTGCATGTCAAACAATCCCAGGTCGTTCGGTTTGAGCGTTCCCGGCTGCAGCAGCCAGCGGTCCTGCGAGTTCTTCGTGTACCACGCATGGCGGCCCAGCCGCCGGTCCGTCTCCCCATAATACCGGCTGCTGGTCGTCCCGGCGCGGCAGGCATATTCCCACTCCGCCTCCGTTGGCAGCCGATAGCCCCTCCGCTCCAGGTAATTGTCCGCCGGACGCATCCCCGACAAAAACTCCCCCTTGTCGTTCGGCAAGTAACACCACTCCGTGTCCAACAACCCCTCCGCCTTGCTCAACCGGTTGCAGTAGTCCGCCGCCAGATACCACGTCACATGGTTCACGGGGCTCTCGGGTGTGCGGGCGTACTGCTTGTTGTACTGGTGGTCCGGCATCAAACGCAGAAATTCCTCTACCGTCACCTCGTGCCGGCCGATGGCGAACGACCTGGCAATCTGCTTCTCGTGCTGCTGTTCCAATGGACCTTCGGCCCCGCCCTCCCGGTCGGCTTCGGTTGTCGGCGAACCCATCGTGAAGGTCACCTGGCCGGGAATGACCACCAGCGTATGCCCCTGCGTGCTGACATACCAATTGTGCCCGTCCCGAGCCTTGCCCGTTGCCAGTGCCTTGTCGATTTCCGCCAGCTTGCCGGACAAACCCCAGCGGCGGAGGCTCCATTCCGCCGCCCCATGCACCCCAGCGTCGGGGTCGTCCCGATACAGCGTCAGTAACAGCTCCTCAAGCTGCAAATTCGCCGGTGGCTTCTCGTCGAGACTGTCGGGATGCTCATCGTCACCATCGCCCCAGAACTCGCCCAGCGTCAAGAGCAGGGCCCGAATCTCGGAGGCCAGCGGATCGGCCACCGTCAGCCGTGGCGTGGTGCCCGGAGTTTTCGCCAATGCTTGAACGCGGGCCGCCAGTTGCTGCCGCAACCGCGCGATCACCGGCTCCGGCTTCGCCGCGTATTCCCCCAGCCGATGGACGATTTCCGTCCGCAGTCGGGGATCGGCCGCATGCTCCAAATGCGGCCAGACGGTGTCTGCGGCCCCCAGCCGGACCAGCGCCACGGCGGCGTTCGCCTGCCGCAGCGTCAGGGCTTCCTTGGTGGCGTCGACATTGTCCGCTGGCGATTTTCCCAGTTCCTGTTGGAACAATTTGACGGCGGCCTCGCGCTGCAGCTCCAGCTTGGGAAACAAGATCGCAAACGGCTCGGGATCGGCGTCGCAGGCGAGGTCCACCAGGCGTTCCGGATTGTCGGCGGCGTATGCGGAAAGCACCCTCGTCGCCAACTGGCGATCCACTTCGCTGCGCTTCGAGTCGCGAAACACCGCAGTCAACTGGTCAAGCAACACCGCCCGCGCGGGACCGACCAGCTCAAGCGCCGCCGCATATTGGTTCGGGTTGTCAGTCAGCGTCACCAGCAGTTTGTCGGCCACTAACTTGGCCGGGAACGCGGAACTGGACGCCTTGGGCGTGGCGTACTTGGCCAGCAGACAGGCGGCGCGAAACCGCCGCTCCGTCAGAGCTTCCTCAGGCGCAGCCTGCTCGTCCTTCAGCACTTGTTCGAGCCGTAGCGTGAGCGCGGCAGCATGCGGCTGGAGCCAGACGCGCAGTGTCGGCAGGTCGTTCAGGTCCACCTTCGCCACGCCTTCCGAGTCCACCGCCAGCAACGCCTCCCGGATTTCGTCCAAGAGGGTAGGATCATCGGGAAGTAACGCCAGCGCGGCATGCAGTCGCGGGAGAGTGCCAGTGGTGGCCTGCTGATGTTTCTGTTGCAGATAACTGCCAGCCCAGCCCTTGAGCGGAGACAGTTCCTTCAAGAGATCGGGAACGGCTGCCGTCTTCGACTTGAGCAGCGTGTCCACCAACGCCCGCGATTTTGTCGTTTGGCGGATGACGAACCCCGTCCCAATGATTGTGAAAAGCAACACGGTCACGACGAGGCTCTGGACTGCACGCAGGCGACCCGCAGTCCGCATCATCTTCCGCTGCGTCGGCGTCCAGGCCTTCTTCGCCGTGAGCCACCGGATCTGGCACCATTGCCACAGCGACGGCAGTTGCCGGTTCTCGGGACGTGCATTCCACACCGCTGCCCGGTCCGCCAGGAGCAGTTCCGCCCGGCCTTTGCGGGTTTCCTTCTGCTTCCGTGTCAGCCAGTCCCGCAGGGACGGGACGAGGTAGTCGTGCGTCAGTTGGTAGTACCGCTGGCCGACTCCCGTCTGCGCCGTGGCTGACTCTGGCACAGACTCGCCTGCGTCGGCTTCGTCAATGGGCGTGATCAGCCGCAATTCGGTGTTCAACAGTCGCAGCAGATCAGCGAAATCGGCGGGCCGGCGTTCATAGCCGGAGGCGGCCAATAGGTCCGCTTCCGATTGGCGGTGCCCCTTGATCCCCGTGCCGCCTTCCGGGAGCAGTGCCTGCAGAACACCGCGGGCGGCGAGTTCGTGCCGCCGGGACGCTACGGGTGCCGACTTGGCGCTGAAGGTCTCCTCCAGAAACGTCACCCCCACGCCAGACACGCCGCCAATCTCGCTGAGCGTGGCCACCGTCCACGGCTTCGCCTTCACCATTTCGGAGAACAACGCCAGCCGGACCGAGATCACCTTCGACTCTTCCGCCAGCCCTTCCACCGCCTGATCGAGAAAGGCCTGCTGCTCTGCGGTGGGTTCTCCCTCGGGAAGTTGAGCGTACGCCCGGCCGAAAGCGGTCAGCAGCTTGCGGGCGTGGGAAACGTCAAACAGATCGATCGCCGTTTGGTTGCGGTTATCCTGTAACGGGATATCAAGCCGCTGAAAGAACCGCGAAACGGGCATGTAAAAATCGTCGCGGATCATCACGACCGCCTGCAGATGCGTCCCGTCGCACTGCCGCAGTGCAGCCACCAGTGGCTCAGCCTCCAGGTCGCGATGCGCGTACAGCCACTGTTCAAACTGGTCGATGACCAGCAGCGTCTTACAGCCGGCTGCTGTGGCTCCTGTCTGCCCCCGGCCCTGCAGCCAGCGGGCCACGGCGGCCGTGACCTTGAGTGACAGGTCTTCGGGAGTCTCGAAATAGGCCACCATCCGGTCCGCTTCGAGTTCCTGCCGCAGCTTCACCAGCCGCTCGGCACCCGGCCCGGTCTCGCGCAGCGTCTCCGGCCAGGCCGCTTTGGGCGCGACCAGAAAAATCAGCGTGGGGCGGCCCAGCTTGCGGGCTTCCCGATACTCCAGTTCGGTGATCGACGCCGCCGCGCCCTCCGGCACATAGCCGTACCGATGGGCAAAAATCCCCACGTACAAGTCGCAGCGTCGGACATCGGCCAGGCAGAACTCGGCGGGCCGTTCATCCGCCGCCCCGTAATGCTCCATCGCGCTGCAATCCAGCCCCGCCGTGTTTAGCGCCTGCAACACCCCGGCCCGGTGGGCGACCAGGTCCACATAGCTGGACGACAGGTACACACGCGGACTGGCGGTGGTTCCCGCCCCGCGACGAAGTTCCGTCAGTGTCCGCACCAGTTCGCTGCCAGCCTCGTCGGGTGCGACACCCCGCAGCGTCTCGCGGGCGGCCCCGACTGGCAACCGCAGGTTCCGCAGACCCCGGCAGAGCCGCGCTTCCGTGTCGTCCGACGTGGCCTCCACGTAAACCGTGCGGACCTCCGGGCTGAGCCGCGGGAGCAGGCCGGCTTTCATCAGCGATGACTTTCCGCAGCCACTGGGCCCATAGATCAATCCCACGGAAAACGATTGCGCCCGGTCGGGCTGTTCAATCCGTGACTTCCAGAACCGCAGACTCTCCGGCAGGCCGTCCCGGTCGCGGGGGCCGGGGAGCAGGTCCAGGAAGAAGTCGGCATCGCCGGCATCAAACGACCGCAGCCCCTTGGGGACGACGCGGGGCTGAGCCACGGGTGCCGGCGCGGAATCCTTGATGGCGATCGGCTGGCTTGTGGAAGCCGTGGCTTCGGGCAGCGCCTTATGGGTCTGGTCCGCTAAAAGATGCCGCAGGTCGTCCACCAGGTCGTGGGCCGTGGCATACCGGTCGGAGGCCCGGCGGGCCAGCGCCTTGAGGCAGATTCGTTCGGCTTCCGCGGGCAGAGCGGGCTCAAACTGCCGTGGCGACGGGGCATCGGCGGTGGCGATCTTGTCGATCAGGGCCGAGATCGTGGAACCTTGAAACGGCAGCCGACCGGTCAGCATCTCAAACAGCACCACCCCCAGACTGAACAGATCCGACCGCGCATCCACCCGGTGCCCTTCGCCCCGCGCCTGCTCGGGGCTCATGTAGGCCGGTGTCCCAGTCAGCGTCTCGCCTTTGCCAAAATCCTCTTCCCGCAGCGCGAGCCCGAAATCCGCCAGGATCGGCTTGCCTGCCGTGTCCAACAAGATGTTGGCGGGCTTCACGTCCCGATGGACCAGCCCCTTCGCATGGGCATGTCCCAACGCCTCGGCCACGTCCGCCGCCAGCGACAGGGACTTTTCAAGGCTCAGCCGTTGCCCCTTGAGCCGCGCCGCCAGATTTGCCCCCTCGACGTATCGGGAGACGACGTAGCACAACCCGTCGGGAGTCCGGCCCACATCGAACACCGGCACGATGCCCGGATGCTCCAACTGCGCCAGCGTCCGGGCTTCGGCGACATACTGCGCCAGGTCCTCGGGCCGAGCCACGCGCCCCGGCTGTGGCACCTTGATCGCCACATCCCGCTGCAATTCGTCGTCGCGGGCCAGAAACACCCGACCAAACGCTCCTTCGCCCAGCAACCGCACCACGCGATACCGGCCAATCTGCTCCGGCATGGCGGATGAAGTCCCCACAGCCCCGCCC
>JAKFUF010000108.1 GCA_021732845.1 Planctomycetaceae bacterium
GGTCAATCATCTCCCGCTGCTCCCCACCCCGCCTCACGGCGACGCAGTTGCGGTCGACTACAGGATCAAACTTAAACCTCCTGGCTGGGACTTTCACCCGCCGATTCAACAAACGTGCAAGCGCACGAAGAAGCGAAGGTCTCTTCGTCACAGCCCGAATTTTCCGCGCCCACCCTCGAAGCACAACCAGCGCCCACTGTTTCAGTGAACGGACAGAATTTGAGCCACGCTTTCGCGCCCACCTTGGATGGCAAGTCCACCGACAACCTCAATCACCCCATTTCCGCCACGCCGACCGCGGCTCCACTCACCCCGGCTACCCTGCCTGAACCGTTCGCGCCCACTTTAAAACCAGCGCCCACTTTGGACCCCGCGCCACCTCCGAACGGTGCGCCCACCAAGCCCTCAACGTGTTCGCCATCCCCAAAGCGCAAGCAACCAAAACCCCAATCCCGCGACCGCACCCGAAAACGGCGCGTGCGACCTCTCTCAACGAAAAAGCGCAGCCACGTGCGCCGGTCACACTCGAAGCCGTAGGATGGCCTACCGAGGCCGTCCCGATGAACGGTTGATGTTCCCTTCGCCCATCGATTTGGCATCCAAGGTTTTTCGGCGAGTGAGCCGGAGGGCCTTATTAGCCCCCGGTTGGAGGATGATCGGAAGACGCCAACGCCACGAACCGGACGCTAACGCGTGCCGGCTGATGAATCTGCCCTCAATCGGCGTCCATCCCAAGCAGCTTCACCATGTTATTGTTGCCGCGATCGCTCACCGGACGGCTTGCGCCGGCGCGAGCCCTCCGGTGAGCCACGCGGGTTGATTCTCGCTCACCGGACGGCTTGCGCCGTACCGCTATGAACAATTGTGGCTTGGGGCCAGTCGTGAACCACAACGTAGCCGAGTCACTCCGTAACTCGATCTCAGACGCGGAGTGACTGGGTGCCTGTGAGACTGTCCGGCGGCGTTCGCGGCACGTCGCGGGTGTTCTTCGCTATACTTTGGACGGCTTCAACGATCGAGCGTCCACCTTAGACAGAGTGCCGCGATGCCACCAGGGTTTTTGTTCAATCCATCGCATCGGCGTTGGCTCTGGGTAGCCTGCCTCGGGGTAATGGTCCTTCCCACTCAGGGTTGCAGCAGGTCCAGCGGTGTCCCGCTGGCACCGGTCACGGGCAATGTGACGTTCTACGGCCGGCCGGTCGTGGCTCAACTGGTCTTCCAGCCAGTGGCACTGGACGGCAAGCCGTTGGGCCGCCCGTCGACTGCCACGTCCGATGCGAGTGGCGATTTCACCCTGCGGTTCAGCGACAGCGAATGGGGTGCGGTCATCGGCAGCCACCGCGTCTCGGTCAAGGTTCTCCCCTACGCCGATTCCGGGGAACCCGAGGGTTTTTATGACGCCACGGTGCCCTTGAAGGTGGCCGAACTGCAGCGGGAGGTCCGCGCGGAGAAGAACCAACTGAATTTCGCACTGACTTATTGAAGGGCAGTTTAGGATCGCGTCATCAATAAAAGGGAGTTTTATGTCGGCGTGTTGAGGAGCACAGAACAGCAGTTTATTGAAAGAGCAGCGTCACCAAGGATGATCCCGGAGGGATCACAGCTCTTAGCCGGGGGTTGAGCGAAGTGTCGACAGACACGCAGCGACACCCCCGGAAACGCAAGTGTGACGAACGCACCCCGGCAGGGGTGCCAGCACCGTTCCTCGCTGTATCAAATTGCGAGATTCCGGAACACCTATCGTGAAGCCATTCGCTCTGGCTCCACTGGCGGTGTCCCGGAATCACGCAAGGCATGCTGCGATCCCTCCGGGATCGGATCTTTTCCTGGTTCCTAACCGGGGGTGTCGCTTCGCTCAACCCCCGGCTAAGAGCTTTCATCCCTCCGGGATGATCTCTTGGCATCGTCGCCCGGGAGAGTAAATCGTTCCAAGAATGCGACAGTTATTCTTTCTCCGACCCTTACAGGTACTTGTTTACAATTGGCTCCACCATCGCGAATGATGGCCGAGTGCAATAACTGCACTGGGATTTCGTCCCCGCACATATCCGTGGAATCTGTGAGTCCCAAATGCGCAATCACAAGGGAAGTCGCAGGATCACGGTAGGGGGCGTCGAATACCGCTGGCGAGCCACGGGTGATGATGGTTACATCTCGATTGGAATTTGGCCTGCAAACGATAACGGCCCCTTCATCGTGGGCAACCTCCGTTATCACGAGACATGGATCGACAACGGCGATGGGAGTCGGTCGTCTGCCGGAAATCAGATCGTCATTACGAACCGAATCATCCGGCGAATCATCGAACACGCAATTGCAGTTCACGGATACGATCCCTTGGTGCGGGGCAAGGTGCTTAGTCTGAGGCCTCTTGACGACATCATTCAGTGGGGCGATGCCGTTCATAGGACATTCGAAGAGATTCGCTGACCACATCGTCCAGCCAAGCTGTATTCCTCAATTCCGCGAGTCCGCCAATGCTTCGCCGAGAATTTCTTCAATCTGCCCTCTTCGTCGGTACCGCTTTCGCCGCACAGAGGGATGTGTTGTCGGCGGAACCAAAGGCCGCGGTTCCTATTCGGGACCGCATTTGTCTGTTCACCGACCATCTGGATGACTTCGGCTATAGCCACGCCGATTTGGTGAAGATGTTCGCGCCGCTGCGCATCGCCGGGCCAGACCTGACAGTGCGCGGCGGAGGCGTGGTGTTGCCGGAACGTGTCGCCGAGGAGCTGCCGAAGGTGGCGGCGGCGTTTCGTGAGGCGGGGATGTCGATCCCGATGCTCTCGACCACGCTGACCTCGGCCAAGGATCAGACCGCCAAGCCGATCCTTTCGACGATGGGGCAACTGGGCATCAAGTACTTCAAGCTGGGCTACTACCACTATCATGACCTGGCCAAATGGGAAGCCGACATTGAGTCACAGCGGGAGGAACTGGCGAGCCTCCTCACGCTCGCCCGGCAGCACCATGCGCATGCCGGTTTCCACAACCATGCCGGGGCGGGAATTGGCGGCGCGGTCTGGGACGCCTGGGAAATGCTCAAGCCCCTGAGCCCGGAGGATGTTGGCTTCTTCTTTGACCCGTCGCATGCCTCGATTGAAGGCCCCAAGCACACCTGGAAGTTGAATTTCCAGCGAATCTCCCCGCGGCTCAGCATGGTGGCGGTCAAAGATTACACCTGGGAGAAAACGGCCAAGGGCTGGCAGACGCGCTGGTGCCCGTTGGGCGAGGGGATGGTGAACTGGACCGAGTTCTTCGCGATGTTGGCGCGGTTTCCTTTCCCCGGGCCGCTTTCCATTCACATCGAATACAACCCCGGTGGCTCAACCCGCGTCGAACAGATCGACAACTCCCTGGCGGCGGCGCAAAGGGACATCGACTTTGTGCGAAAGTTTTTGCCGGAATCGTGAAGTCCGCGGTGTGAAACCAGCCTTCAGTCGGGCGGCACGTCAAGTGATTTTGGCTACGGAGCACAGCCTCCTCTAGCCGTGGTTTACTCCATTGACGCGGGTTGCTCGAGGACGGGCCAGGAAGCCCATCCTACGATGCGGGGGCGCAACATATTTCTGCCGAAGCGGTTGCGTTGATGGCCTTGAGCGGAGAACGTTCGCCTTCAAACGGTCTTGTCGTAAAAGCAAGGATCGGATATCTGTACGCCCCCTTCTGACGCGGACCTCTCTCACTCCCTGTTCAAATTCGGACGCACGATATGAGCGGTGTCAAATCGGACACCTGTGGTCGGCCACGTGCGCCACGCCGTTGGCGGGTGTGGCTGTCCGCGGGCTTGACCGCAACGAGCCTGCTGCTGCCTCCCATGGCGGCCAGCCCGGTCGTGCCGTGGCTGCATGCGCAGGAGATCGGGGCTCCCGAGAACGAAGGCGACGCGACCGATCTGGATGAGCCACTGGCGGACGTGGTTGTTGAGGGCAACACCACCATTGCCACCGAGGAGATCTCCAAGAAGATCAAGACCCGGCCCGGCCGCGCGGCCACCAAGCAGATGGTCAAGGCGGATGTGAAGGCTCTGTACGACACTCGGTGGTTCTTCAGCGTCGAGACCCGCTACCGTCGTTCCGAAAAGGGGCTGGTGCTGGTCTTCAAGCTGCGCGAACGGCCCATCCTGCAGAAGGTCGAATTCAAGGGCAACAAAAAGATCAAGGAAAAGAACCTCATCGGCCTGACCGGCCTCACCAAAGGCAGCGCGTATGATGTCAGCGTGAACCGCGAGGCCGCCCGCCGGCTGGAGAGCCACTACCGGGAAAAAGGCTACATTCACGCCAAGGTGGAACTGGAAAAAGGCGATTCGAAGCTCGACCGCGAGGTGGTGTTCAAGATCACCGAGGGTCCCAAGGTCAAGGTCCGGTCGATCTCCTTCGAGGGGAACCAGTTCGCCGGCGACGACATGCTTCGCCTCAAGTGCAAAAGCTCCTCCCAGAAACTGTGGCTCATTGGTGGCCAGTTCGATCCGGCGAACATCGCCGAAGACATTGATGGCGTGAAGCACTACTACCAGGGCCTGGGTTTCTTCGATGTCCAGATCACCCCAGAACAGAAGGAGTCGGAAGACCGGTCGAAAATCGACCTGGTCTACAAGGTGGAAGAGGGCTTGCGGTACAAAATCCGCAACGTCATCTTCGCCGGCAACCGGGTGATCAAGGAAAACGATCTGAAAGCAGAGGCCCGGCTGCATCCCGAACAGTACTTCAACGAGCGGGCGCTGTCGCACGACATCAACAAGGTGAACGAACAGTATGGCAAACTCGGCCGGCTGTTCACCAAGGTGGATGCCGTCCCGCGGTTCCTGGAAGAGCCGGGAACGGTCGATATCGTCTTCAACATTGAAGAGGACGTGCCGCGCCGCATCGGTGTCATCAATGTGCATATTGGCGGCGACAATCCCCACACCCGTGAGTCGGTCGTCCTCAACCGTCTGCTGATCCATCCGGGCGACCTGGCGGATCCGACGATGATCAAGAAGAGCCAGGCGCGGCTCCGGGGAGAAATCTTCAAGGGCAGCAGTCCAGGCGATCCCGAAGGTCCGCAGATCGCCATTTCCAAAAACGACCCGGAAAAAATCGTTCAGGCCAGCCGCACCGTCTATCGCGGCCAGGGCCAGGCCGATCCGAACAACCCGTTGTACGGCGGCTCCAGCGAGTTCGAGCAGGCATTGCAGGATCCCACCGTGGACCTGGATGTGAATGTGCAGGAGACGCAGACCGGACGCCTGATGTTCGGTGCCGGGTTCAACACCGACGTCGGCGTGGTCGGCTCATTTGTGCTCGAAGAAAAGAACTTCGACATCGGCCGCTTCCCCTCGAGCTTCCGCCAGTTGTGGGACGGCACCGCCCTGCGTGGTGCGGGACAGCAGTTCCGCCTGGAAGCTGTGCCCGGCAGCCAGATCAGCCGGTATGCCATCAGCTTCCGCGACCCGTACCTGTTCGACCAGGATGTGAGCCTGGGCGTGAGCGCGTTCTACTACAACCGGTTCTTCAACGACTGGGCCGAAGATCGCCTCGGCGGTCGCGTTTCACTCGGCAAACAGTTCACGAATACCATCTCGGCCTCGATGGCGCTGCGGCTGGAAGATGTCGACCTGTACAACCCGACGGTTCCCTCCCCGCAAATCTTGACCGATGCCCTGGGTCACTCGACCTTGTCAACCTTCCGGGTCGGCATGGCTCATGACACCCGCGACACCGCATTCTTGCCGGGCAAGGGACACTACGCGGAAATCGCCTACGAGCAGGCCTTTGGCGAATTCTCCTACCCGCGGGCGGAGTTCAACGGCCAGCAGTATTTCACCGTGCATGAGCGTCCCGATGGATCGGGCCGGCACATCATCACCCTGGCTGGCAACGTCAACTATACCGGCGATGACACGCCCATTTACGAACGCTATTTCGCTGGCGGTTTCCAAAGCTTCCGTGGTTTTGCCTTCCGCGGCGTGTCACCGGTGGACACCAATGTCCGCATCGGCGGTCAGTTCCTGGCTACCGGCTCGCTGGAATACATGGTTCCGGTCACTGTCGACGACAACATTCAGATCGTGACCTTCACGGACTTCGGTACGGTCGAAAACAACACGTCCTTCACCAACTTCCGCCTCGCCGTGGGTGCCGGTTTGCGGGTCACCGTCCCGGCCCTGGGTCCCGTGCCGATCGCCCTCGACTGGTCGGTTCCCATCCTGCGTGAAGACTTCGATCAAAACCGGCTGTTCAGTTTCTACGTGGGAGCAATTCGCTGAGGAAACGAGTTTCCTCGTGCTGAAGTTGATTCCACCGTCTTCACCTGCGACACGCTCGGGCGGAACACGGCTGCTGGTTAAGAGGAGATGCGATGCCCAGTTCGACCGATGCTCCCGCCACACCTGTCAACCGGCTGAGTTCGCACCAGGGTCGGGTCCCCACGGAACGGCTGGCACGGGAGATCGAGAACCTGGCGGCGTCGGAAGCCACGATCGATGGATTCTTTCGTGAGTTCCTGAATCATCTGGTCGACGGACTCGACGTGCATGGCGGCGCGGTGTGGCTCGGCAAGGGCGACCGGCTCGACCTGCTGTGTCACGTGAGGCTGGAGGACACTGGCCTGACCGACCGGGCCGCCGGCACCTTCAACCAAAGCCGCCTGACGAATGTGCTGCAGACCGGGGAGTCTTCCGTTCATCAGCCCACCGAACAGGCTGGCCAGGATGTGGGTCTGCGGAATCCGGTGCTCACTGTTCCCGTCCGCTACAAGCAGGGCTGCGCGGGAGTCGTGGAGGTCTTCGACCACCCCGACAATCCGCATACGGCCATGGAGACGCTGGCCCTCGTCGAAGAGATGTGTGGCTACGCCTCGCGCTATCTGGAACAGCAGGAAGCCCGGCCCCCGGCCATCGACTCGCCCGATTTTTCCCGCAGCCTGCGGCAGTTGACCCTCGGCCTGCAGCGGACGCTCGTGACAAGCGACGTCGCCCGCACGGCAGTGAATGATGGCCGCCTGGTCATCGGCTGCGACCGCTTGAGCCTCGTGGTGCGGCAGGGCTCTGGTGCGCGAACTTTGGCCATCAGCGGACAGGAACGCATCAACCGCCGATCCAACGTCGTCCGCAGTCTCAATGCACTGGCGGCGCGGGTGCTGGCCACCGGTGAGCCACTGGTCTGCACCGGCGCGGTCGACGAGTTCGCACCGCAGATCCAGCAGCCCCTGGTGGAATTTCTGCAGGCCTCCGGCGCACGGCGGGTGATGCTGCTGCCGCTGTGCCAGCCGGCAGTTCCCTTGCGGCCGGACCAGACAACGGCGCCGGCCAACGATTCGCGCAACCGTGTGCGGGGCGTGTTGATCGTTGAACAGTTTGCCGGAAGCCTGCCTGATCCTGAACTGCGGCCGCGCGCTGAACTTGTCGCCGAACATCTCGGTCCGGTGCTGGCGCATTCCCTGGCGAACGGCCGGATCTTTCTGCGGTCGCTCTGGTTGACCTTGGGTGAAAGTCTGGCGTGGCTCTTCGGACGGCGGCTGTGGGCCACCCTCGCCGTGATCACGGCACTGATCGGCGGCGGTGTCGCGCTGGCCGTCACCCCCTGGACCTATCGTGTCGAGGCTCAGGGCAAACTGATGCCCGTCCTGCGGCGGCAGGTGTTCGCCCCGTCTGACGGCAGCGTCTTGAACATTCACGTGAAAAGCGGCGACCGGGTGGAAATCGGCCAGGTGCTGATCACTCTGAAAAACGACGAATTGCAGCAGCAGCTTCAACAGGCCCAGAATTCGCTCAATGAAAAACGCCAGCAGCTCGCGTCAACCAAAGCCGAACTGGAGGCTTTGGATCCAGGAGCCGCGCCCGATCAGGAAATTCAACTGCACGGCAAGCATCAGCAGACGCAGGCGGAAATTGAAGGCATTGACCAGCAACTGCAACTGCTGGAGGAGGAAACCGCCGGCCTGACAATCCACGCCGCGCAGGCAGGCACGGTCACGACCTTCCACCTCGACCAACTGCTCAGCAACCGTCCCGTTCGCCGCGGCGAACTGCTCCTGGAGATCATGGACGAAAGCGGGCCATGGCAGCTTGAAGTCGACGTTCCCGAACGCCGGATGGGACACCTGTTGCGGGCCAGCCAACGGCAGCCAGTTCCGGCCAACGGCGACGCGCCCGCCGGCTTGCCGGTGGAGTTCGTGATGGCCACGGCACCCGAAACGTCCTACACGGGGCAGGTCTGGGAAATGTCCACGCGGACGGCGATCTCGCAGCAACAGGAAACGGTCGTGCCGGTCATCATCAGCACGGAGACCGCGGCCCTGCCGCAGCGCCGCATTGGCGCGGAGGTCCGGGCACGGGTCGACTGCGGACAACACTCGCTGGGCTACGTGCTCTTCGGCGATGCCGTCGATCTCGTCCGCCGGTGGCTGTGGTTGTAAGCAGCGCTCGTATCGCACCAGGTGTTGCAGGCCACGCCACCGGCAGCGGTGCGCCGAGTCTGTTGCGAATTGCCGCAGGCCTTCGTCTTGGGGCGTGGTTCTTACCAATTTGGTGGCGACAAACGCACATTCTGCTATATGCGGTGGCGTGCCTTCCCGCTATCTTCTCCACACTCCCCGTGAAGGTTCAACATTGCGCCAAAACCGTTTGCCCGAAGCGGCAAGCAGGCCGGCGGCCGGATCTTGGAGTGCAATCGGACTGCCGCGTCTGCCAAAGGATTGGCCATGTATAAACTCCTGCTCTGCCAGCGCTACCTTCGGACGCGTTACATCGCGCTCGCCAGCATCATCAGCGTCACGCTCGGCGTGGCCACGATGATTGTGGTCAACAGCGTGATGGCGGGGTTCAGCACACAGATGAAGGAGCGGATTCACGGCATTCTCGCGGATGTCGTGTGTGAATCCGTGAACCTGGACGGTCACCCCAATCCTGAAGAGCTGATGGCCCGCATTCGCGCGGTCGCGGGCGATAACATCGAGGCGATGAGCCCCACCGTCGAAGTCTACGGGATGCTCAGCTTCAAATATCTGGGTCAGTGGATCACCCGCCCGATCCAATTGATCGGCATCGACCCCGAGAGCAAGGCGCAGGTCGGGACCCTGGTAGACAACCTGGAAAACTACCAGGAAGTGCGCGACGACGACGGCAAGTTCGTCCGTGCAGCCGCCCGCAAGCGCGGCGAGGTTCCCAACTGGGAACTGATCGACGAACACATGGAATACCGCCGCCGCCGGGCTGAACAGCAGCGGATTTTTGACGACACGATGATGGATTCGGCCCATGAGGTTCCTCTCGAAGAACCGGCGGTCAATCCTCACAACCCGCCGCCCGAGGAAGAAGCAGAGATCAATCCGGCAAAGACCGCTAAAGCGCTGCAGGTGCTGCAGGCGGGAGCAGAACAAACCGTGACCGCCGAACTGCCAAAACCTGAGGTGGCCGCCGAAGCGGTCACCGATGCTGCGCATCACGATGAGTTGGTCCAGGGTGCCGAGGCAGGCGTGAACCCTTTCGACCAACCCGGCGTCCCGGTCACGGAAGCCCCAGTCGTTGCGGCTGATCCCGCCGCCCTGAACCCGGCCCGAGTCTATCTGGGAGCCGGCCTGTTCCGCTTCCCCTACAAGGACGCGGACGGGAAGGTGCGGATGGTCAACATGGTGCTGCCTGGCGATGACGTCACGATCAGCACGGTCAATGCGGGCCGGCCCCCCAAGGCCGTCCACTTTCCAGCGACCGTCGTCGACGTGTTCAAAAGCGGGATGAGCGAATACGACTCAAACCTCGTGTTCATGAATCTGGCCCAGTTGCAGGAATACCGGGTCATGGTCGACCCATCCACCGGCGAACGGTCGATCACCACGATTCAGATCCGGCTCAAGGACTTTTCCAAGTCAAAAGAAGTTGTCGAACAATTGCGGGCGGCGTTCCCCCCCGGACACTTCACGGTCCGCACCTGGGAACAAAAGCAGGGTCCCCTGCTCGCCGCCGTCTCGGTGGAAACGGCCATCCTCAACGTGCTGTTGTTTCTGATCATCGCCGTGGCTGGATTCGGCATCCTGGCGATCTTCTTCATGATTGTCGTGGAGAAGACCCGCGACATCGGCATCCTCAAGGCGCTCGGCGCGCATGCCAGCGGCGTGATGGCGATCTTCCTCTCCTACGGCCTGGGCCTGGGGATCGTGGGTGCCGGAGCGGGCGTGGTCCTGGGACTGCTCTTCGTGTGGCGAATCAACGACATCGAGGCCCTGCTCACAAAGGTCACGGGGATCGAGGTCTTCGATGAACGGATCTACTACTTCCCCTCCATCCCCACTCACGTCGATGTATCGATGGTGATCTGGGTGGCGGTCGGGGCCGTCTTCATCGCCGTCCTCGCCAGCATCCTCCCCGCCCGCCGGGCGTCGATGCTGCACCCGGTGCAGGCGCTGCGCTACGAATGAGGTGATTTTCGATGTTTGATTTTCGACTGACGTGAAGGCCACGAAGCGACCGTGAACGAAATCGAACAAGCTCACAATCGAAGATCAAAGATCGAAAATGGTCAAAACCGAAAAGCCCTCGCGGGACGTTATCTCTATGCCGACCTCGCCACACGTCGCCGCGGTTGCGGTTGAAAAGTCGTACCGCAAGGGCGAGCACAAGATTCCGGTGCTGCGTGGGGTGGACATTCAGGTTCATCGCAGCGAGTTCGTGTCGATCGTCGGCGCTTCGGGGTCGGGCAAAAGCACGCTGATGCATCTATTGGGGCTGCTCGACGTTCCGGATGTTGGCGAGGTCACGCTGGGTGGACAGCGGATCGATGACCTGCCGACACGCTCGCGGGACGAACTGCGGAACCGTGTGTTTGGGTTCATCTTCCAGTTCTACCATCTGCTTCCGGAACTGAACCTGCTGGAAAACGTGCTGTCGCCGCTGATGATCCGCTACTCCACCTGGCAGTACTGGAAACACCGCCGCGAGATGCAGGACAAAGCCAAGCATTTGATCGAACGCGTCGGTCTGTCGCACCGTCTGACACACAAGCCACGCGAGTTGTCTGGTGGGGAAATGCAGAGGGCGGCCATTGCCCGGGCCCTCATTTCGGATCCGGAAATTCTGCTGGCGGACGAACCAACGGGAAATCTGGATGCCCGAACCGGCCGCGAGATTCTGGACGTGTTGAAGCAGCTCAATGAACAAAACGACTTGACCATCATCATGGTCACGCACGACGAGCGGATCGCCCAGCAGGCCGACCGCGTGGTGCGGCTGGACGAAGGCCGGCTCGAAGCCTTCCGCGATCTGGAGCTGGCAGGACCGCACAGCGGCGAGTCGCTGCGGCTGGGGGAAAAACTGCGCGTTGGTTGAGCCACAGCGGGTTGATACCGTCGCAGATGGCGTGAAAGCTGGCTGCCTCGGCACCGTCAGGGACCGTCAGGGAGCGGGAGCTTCGGCGACGCAATACAGATGTGATCTGCCGCGCAGGAAGAGTTCCCGCCCGACAATGGCCGCCGAGGCGGCGAACTCTTCGTCGAGCGTGTTGACCGCCAGCACCTTTGGCTTGTCACCGTGGCTCAGGACGACAGTCCGGCCATCAAGGTCTGTCACATACACCCGGTCGTCGGCAGCGACAGGGGAGGCATAGATGTTCCCAAGGCTGCCGAGGCGGATCGCGCCGGGCTTGTCGACTCCGGTGACGGATTCGACCCGCGTCAAAATCCCCTGGTAGTGGGTCAGGAAGTAGAGCGAGTCGCCGTACAGGAGCGGCGAAGGGACATAGGGTGTGCCACGGCTTCGCGTCCAGGCGATGCGGTTGGTCCCGGTGATGTCGCCCTTCGCGCCGTCCAGCCGGATGCCCAGCAGCGCCTTCTTCTCGTAGCTGCTCCCGGCAAACAGCATACCCTGTGCGGCGACGGGTGTGGCCACGATGTTGGACGAGAGGCCGCCGCATTCCCAGATCACCCTGCCGGTGGCCGGTTCATAGGCGCGGAGGCGGTTGGTGCCAGCCACGACCAGCATCGCCTGGCCATCATTCTCAACCACAATCGGCGAGGACCAGGAGGTCTCCTCGTCGCGGTCGACCTTCCAGCACTGCTGTCCAGTCCGCTTGTCGAAGGCCGCCACAAAGCACGGCCCGTCATGATCCCAATTGACGAACAACAGGTCGCCATGCAGCACGGGCGAGGCGCTTTCGCCGTGGCCATGCTTGGTCTGCATTTCGCTGAACGGCTTCTGCCACTTCAACCCGCCGTTCATGTCGAGGCAATACAGCCCGTGCGTGCCGAAAAAGGCATAGACATGCGTGCCATCCGTGACAGCCGAATTCGAGGCCAGGCTTCCGGTGTAGTGGCCGCCTTCGTGTGGGACCTTTTTCAGCACGGATTTTTGCCACAGAATCTTCCCGTCGCGACGATCGACGGCGAGTACAATGAAGTCGTGCTGCTGTGTGACAGGCACGCCGTCATGCGTCCCGGGTGCCGTACTGTGCTTCGGCGGCAGGGTCTCGCCAAACGGCACTGCTATCGTCAGAAAGATCTGGTCTCCCCACACAATCGGAGTCGAGTGGCCCTTGCCGGGCAGCTTCGTCTTCCAGCGAATGTTCTTCGTCTCGCTCCACTCGATCGGCGGCTTGGCGTGCGATGCCGCCCCGGTTCCCAACGGACCGCGCCACTGCGGCCAGTTCTCCTCCGCCCGCGCGCTGGCTGCCAGAAGCAGGCCGCACGCCACAACAACCAGAAACTGACAGTGTCGCAACTGGTGGCTTGGCATGGAACACCCCGTGTGGATTGCACCGGTTGCCAGGCAGCCTGGGAACGCGGCGTGTCAATAATCCTGGTTTTTGAAGCGATAAACCAGCCTGAAGTCAGGCTGGGAGCACCTGGGCACCTGGGCGTGAGCATCTCGAATCTTGGTAGAAAATTTGGGAGAATGGCGGGTGTGGTGTGGCATCAACGGAAATCGATGCATTAGTTCAAGGAGGGTGCGATGGAAACGCGAGAGTTGAGTGCGGCTGACCAGGCGCGGGTGGAGGAGATTCTCGACCAGGTGCTGGGGATGGCGAAGGTGGAGCTGCGGATGGCGGCCCAGTTGCTGGCGAGCAAGCCGAACGCGGAGTTCTTCGGTGCGACGGAGTTCGTGGTGCGGGACATGATGCACAAGATTGGTGCCCGACTGTTTGATGCCGCTCTTGAAGAGC
>JAKFUF010000222.1 GCA_021732845.1 Planctomycetaceae bacterium
GGTCAATCATCTCCCGCTGCTCCCCACCCCGCCTCACGGCGACGCAGTTGCGGTCGACTACAGGATCAAACTTAAACCTCCTGGCTGGGACTTTCACCCGCCGATTCAACAAACGTGCAAGCGCACGAGGGCTCCAGCTCCTGCTGAGCCACGGTGAAGGGTGGGCGCTGCTTGGGTGTGTGAACGATTCGCAAATGACTCAAAGTCCTTCGAAAACGCCGGATCGTCTGTTGCCCGCGGCTCTGGAGACCAGAGCCCTCCCGCCACGCCGATTGACAAATGGAAACAACCGGCTTGTCCCAGCGTATCACCGGACGGCTTGCGCCGTGCCGCTACAAGTGAATGGCGTAAAGGCGTCTTTTGCTCCGCAAAATAACGCGACCGTCTGGCGACAATGCCGACAGCGCGAATCTTGAGTCACCGTGTTTGTCCACGCCGGACCAAACCCGCGTCCTTTCGCAGGAGCGAAAGGCGACACAAAGTAGTCGAGTCACTCCGTGACTCGCATCGTGGCTTCCTGGACGGCTTGCCCTCCAAAGCGAGCGGCAGGGCACAAGCAAACTGGGGAGTCTCAAAGTCGCCCAGTCACTCCGGCTGGGTTCGAGTCACGGAGTGACTCGCCTACTTGACCCGGCGTCGCGAAACGAATTTCAAATTGTGTCGTTTTTGTGTTTGACATTGACACGACAGCCAGATAATATATTTTATACATGGGTACATTGTGTTTTTCCGGGTGAATTATGGACATTTTCATTCAGGATTCGGTGGCTCCGTCCGGCGAGGGGCGGGCGCGGAAGGAGCGGGCGGATTGCAAGGTGACGGACGAGGGTTTGTACCACGCCATCGTGGCTCATCTCGGCGTCCTGTCGTATGTGGCGATCGCGGTAGGGATCAACCGTTCGGCGCTGTACAAGCGGATCGAGCGTGCGCCGGCACTGCAGGCGGCCCGCGATGGGGCACGGCGGATGCTGTTGTCGCGGGCGACCTACCATTTGCGCAAGGCACTGCACGCGGGGATTGACTGGGCGGTCCACTACGTCATGTGCCGCGAGGACCAACTTTGGACGCCGTTCAATGAGCCACAACCGCCGACGGAAGCGCAGGCCAACCGGGCTCCGCGCGAGCCGAAACTGGAAGAGGCCGACGACATTGAGGAACAGCCGGAGCGGGCGGGCAAGTCGCTGCGGCGGCTGATCCGCGCGGTGGAGCGCGGGGAGCCGTGGGCGGTCAAGTACTGTTTGAACCATCTGGACCCGCGCGGTCGGTATGCGAAGAAGTCCCGTGGCCGGAAAGCGGAAGCCACGGTTGGACAGGTCGCGCCCGTGGCACCGCCAGTCGTCATTGATGAAGTCGCCGCCGAGCTGGCGCAGGCGGTCTTTGATGCGGAACGCGGACTTGGGACAGACCAACGTCAAAAGAAAGCTGCGCCGCCTGTCTGCGATTCTGACGCCCCTGCGGCAGAGCCCAAAGCAATCGTCGAGACCGCGCGAGAAAGCGCTTCCCCCGCGCGGGTGTTGATGTCAGAGGCGGCTTGCCAGGAAGAAGCGCTGATCTCTTCGGCAGAAGCACAACAGCCCGAATTTTCCGCGCCCACCCTCGAAACAGAATCAGCGCCCACCGTTTCCGAAAATGGACAGAGTCCGAGCCACGAGTTCGCGCCCACCTTGGATGGCAAGTCCAGCGACAACCCCACTTATCCGCTTTCCGCCGCGACTTCGCCAACCTCGACAGCCCAGCCTGAGCAGTTCACGGCCACCCTCAATCAAGCGCCCACTTTGCACGCCGTACCACCTCCAAACAGCGCGCCCACCAAACCCGCGAAGTGTTCGCCATCGCCGAAACGCAAGCAGCAAAAAGCCCAATCCCGCGACCGTACCCGAAAACGCCGCGTGCGCCCTCTCTCAACGAAAAAGCGCAGCCGCGTGCGCCGGTCACACTCGCCCATCGGTTGACTGCGGGCAATTTTCGCGTTCTTTTGCGAAGAGGCTGTGATGATTGGCCCCCACCCCGCTTAGGATCGCGGCAACAATAACAGGGGGATATTGCCTGCGAGTTGGCTGGCCGATGCAAATGCATCCATGAGCCGGAACGCGTTAGCGCGCGTTAGGACCGGACAAAGAGTAAAGCACGCTTCAAGATGCTAACCGAAGGCCGGTCTTAGGCAACGAGAAGGGGGAACCACGAATTTTCACGAATAAGACGAATGTCACGAATAACAGCGCGCAGGATTCCATCACCCGCGAAGCCATGCCAGTTGATCATTCGTGATATTCGTGATATTCGTGATATTCGTGATATTCGTGATATTCGTGATATTCGTGATATTCGTGATATTCGTGATATTCGTGATATTCGTGATATTCGTGATATTCGTGATATTCGTGATATTCGTAAGATTCGTGAAAATTCGTGGTTAATTTATGACCGTACGATTCCCGCACCGTTTTGCCAGCCCTGTCGACTTCACCACCAACTTCATTCGCTGTCCTTGATGGCGTTCGCTGCTGGAGAGGGAGACAAATGTCACAGTTATTTTTGCTGCGACCCTTAGCGTCCGGTTCCGGCAGTCGTAAAACCGGACGCTAACGCGCGCTAACGCGTGCCGGCTCATTGGCGGATCAGCGAATCGAAGTCGAACAGTTTTGTTGTACTGCGTTACTAACTAAGCTAAGGCGAATGTTACGAATAACAACGAGCAGGATTCGATCACCGCGAAGCCATGCCGGTTGATCATTCGGGAAATTCGTAAGATTCATGGTTCAATTGATGACCGTACGATTTCCGCACCGTTTTGCCAGGCCTGTCGACTTCACCACCAACTTCATTCGTTGTCCCTGATGGCGTTTGCTGCTGGATAGGGAGACAAATGTCACAATCAGTTGTGCTGCGATACGCACTCTCAGACAGAGCGTATCACCAAAAAGACATTGCCGTCGACCAACTGGGATGATCGCTCACCCATTCAGTGAAGTGGATCGGCCTGAGGAGTCCCACGGTCATGGGCTTGCCGATGTGCGCGGTGAAGTCGCCGAGGAACAAGTTCGTGCCATGTCCCCGTGCATCCGGCCAGCGTGGCCTTTGCGTGGGTGAAGTACCGATTCCGTATGCTCCACGCAGTTTTGGAATCCTCATTCTCGTGTCTCCAGGGTGACCAAAAGAGGCCAGATGGAGCCACGATGCCTGTGCATTTCTGCAAAAGATCACTGGAGGCGGTATCGCGAACAACCGCAAAGTCATACCGCCACAGCACAAGTATCAAGGCATTGTCTTGATCCCCGTTCAAACGAGTGTTATGCTGGCCGGTCTGTCCCACTGAGAAATCTGCACGCTTCCGGCACACCTGTCGTGGATCTGCAGTGAGCGTCAGCGAGCCGATCCACCACCGGTGGGTTGGAATCCTGCAATCAAAAAGAGAATGCCCGCCCATGAGCACCGAAATCAAGCCGCTTGCCCAGCCACTGACGCGCGTCCAGTGGCTGATCTGCATCATCGCCGCCATCGGCTTTGCATTCGACATCTACGAACTGCTGATGCTGCCGCTGATCATCAAGCCGGCCATCGCGTCGCTCGCTCCCAGCGTGCAGCAACTCGTGGCTCAAGGGATTCCGGCAGACAAAGCCGCGCTGATGTACTCTCCGGGTGGTGCCGGTTATGTCTGGTGGGCACGGGCTCTGTTCTTTCTGCCAGCCCTGGCGGGTGGCATTTTTGGACTGCTCGGTGGCTACCTGACTGACCTGCTGGGCCGCCGCCGTGTGCTGACATTCAGTATTCTGCTGTATGCGTTCTCGGCGTTTGCTGCAGGTTATTCAACATCACTGCCGATGCTGCTGGCCCTTCGCTGCCTCGTGTTTATTGGCGTCTGCGTGGAGTTCGTTGCCGCCGTGGCGTGGCTCGCCGAACTGTTTCCCGACGCGCACCAACGTGAAACCGTTCTCGGATACACGCAGGCATTCTCGTCCCTCGGCGGGCTGATGATCGGCACCGTCAACGTGCTGCTTGCCCAGTATGCTGTTCATTTCCCGGCGATTCACGGTGCGCACGAGGCCTGGCGCTACACTCTGATTTCCGGTGTGATCCCGGCCATGCCGCTGATCATCCTGCGACCGTTCCTCCCCGAATCGCCAATTTGGGCTCAAAAGAAGGCGGCAGGAAGCCTCCGCCGGGCCAGCATCGGTGAGCTGTTCAGCCCTGCGCTGATCCGAGCCACGCTGTTGACGACACTGGTGTTTGCCGCCAGCTACGGCATCGCGTTCGGTGCCATTCAGCAGTTGCCGCAAATTCTGCGTGATCATCAGGAAGTCGCCGCGATTGCCAAGAAGAGTGCCGAAGAAGACATTAAGACGGCCAAAGCTGCCGCTGCCAAAGAAGGCAAAGAACTGACGCCCAAGCAAATCAATCAAATCAAAGGCAACCGCGTAGACGAAGAGGTGGCGAAGGTCACGCTCTATCAAGAAGTGGGCGGGCTGGTCGGCCGGATTCTCCTCGCAATCCTGGCCGTCAAGATTCTCAGCCGCCGCGCATTGCTCCGGGTCTTCCAGATCCCCGCGTTGATCCTTGTGCCACTGCTGTTCTACTGGATCTCCACGCAAGTTCCGACAGGTCCCCCACCGGCCGCGGCGACGCAACAGACCGGCGGAAAACCGGCCGAGGCCGGCAAACCCGCTGAGAAACCGGCGGAGAGTGCGGGCGAGAAGCCAGCCGGGAAGGTACCCGCCACAGCCACGCCGAAGCCCATCGCGCCGAATTCGCTGCTGCTGATTCAGATTGGAATCTTCTTTGTGGGCCTGCTCACTGTGGCTCAATTCAGCTTCTGGGGCAACTACATTCCGCTGGTCTTCCCCACCCACCTGCGCGGTACCGGCGAGAGTTTTGCGGCCAACATCGGTGGCCGCATTTTGGGTACCGCCGCAGCGGCGATCACCCTGACGCTCTCAAGTTCGGTTCCCCCCTCCCCCTCGAAGATCGCCCTGATGGCGGCCTTCGTGGCGGGGGCGTATGCCCTGGTTGGGGCGATCCTGACACAATGGCTGCCAGAACCACCGAAGGACGCCGTGGAACACTGAGATTTCGCAGCAAGCAACCAACCCACTGGCCACTGAGGTTTACTCGGTGGCCAGTGGCGTTTTTGCACTGCGTTGCATGATGCATTTGCCGGGCCGTAAAAAAGCCCGGCTTCATTACTGAAGCCGGGCTCTGAATCACTCGATCATCGTCTCGCGGAAGTTACTCCGCGGGCTTTTCTTCCTCGACTGCCGGAGCGGCTCCGGTATCCATGCTAAACAGCGGACCGCCGCCAGCACCCATGCCGCCCTTGAGTTCTTCCCGCACGACAGCAGGAGCAGCCTGCGGCGTGCCATCGGCAGCCACTTCCTCGTCTTCGAACGGCCCCGTCGTCTTGCGGCTCAGCCCGATCTTGCGATCGGCGATGTCCACCCGCAGAATGCGGACTTCGATCGCTTCGCCGACTTTGACGATCGCTTCCGGATTCTCGACCTTCTGGTCGGAGAGTTCGGAAATGTGCAGCAGGCCCTCGAGCCCTGGCTCAAGCTGAACGAACACGCCAAAGTTCGTGAGCTTGGTGACCGTGCCGGTGACGACTGTCCCGGCGTGGAACTTTTCGGGAATCTGCCGTTCCCAGGGATCCTCGTGCAGTTGCTTGAGGCCCAGGGCAATCCGCTTGCGGTTCTGGTCGACGGAGATCACCTGACAGGTGACCTTGTCGCCCTTGTTCAGCATTTCGCTGGCGTGCGAAATTTTGCGGGTCCACGACATGTCGCTGACGTGCAGCAGGCCATCGATCCCCTCTTCGATCTCGATGAACGCACCGTAGTTCGTCAGGTTGCGGACAGTACCGGTGACGGTCGTGCCAGGCGGGTACTTGGCGGCGACGGTGTCCCACGGATTCGGCTGGGTCTGCTTCATGCCCAGCGAGATTTCCTGCTTGTCCTTGTTGATGCCGAGCACCACCACGTCGACCTGGTCGCCAATTTGAACCAGTTCGTTGGGGTGATTGACGCGCTTCGTCCAGGACATTTCGGAAATGTGGACCAGCCCTTCGATGCCCGTTTCCAGGCGGACGAAGGCCCCGTACGACATGACGTTGACGACTTCGCCCTTGACGTGGGTCCCGACCGGGTACTTGTTTTCGACAAGCTGCCACGGGCTGGGGAACTTTTGCTTCAGGCCGAGGGCGATCTTTTCCTTCTCGTGATCGACATTGAGGATCATGACCTCAATCTCGTCGTCGATCTTGACCATTTCCGACGGATGGCCGATGCGGGCGTAGCTCATATCCGTGATATGCAGGAGGCCGTCGATGCCGCCGAGGTCCACGAACGCGCCGAAGTCGGCAATGTTCTTGACCACACCCTTGCGCAGTTCTTGTGGCTTGATCTCGCTCAGCAGCTTCTTCTTCATCATCTCGCGCTGATCTTCGATCATCTTGCGGCGGGAGACGACGATGTTGCGGCGCGTTTCGTCGATCTTGAGGATCACGCACTGGATCGTCTTGCCGATATAGTCGCCGATGTCCGCCGGACGGCGGATGTCGACCTGGCTGGCCGGCAGAAAGACGTTGACGCCGATGTCGACCAGCAGTCCGCCCTTGATCTTGCGGATGACCGGCCCGGCGACGAGATCGCCTTCATTGTGGCTGGAAATGACCCGTTCCCAATCCCGGATGCGCTTGGCTTTCCGGCGGGAGAGGAGAATCAGCCCCTGCGCGCCCTCAACCTCTTCCAGCAGAACTTCAATCTGCTGTCCCGGTTCCGGTGGCGGTTCTGTTTCTTCCCATTCGTTGGACGGGACGATGCCTTCGCTCTTGTAGCCCACGTCGACGAGGATGTCATCCCCTTCGCGACGCAGCACCACACCCTGGAGGATCTGTCCGGTGTTGTAGGACTGCGTATCCTGATAGATAAGGTCCCACTCGCCCTGTTCGCCTTCGAAAGCATCGCCGAATGCGAAATCGAGTTCGTCTTCTGTTACGTTAAATTCCCGGAGAAGGTTCCTGTCGACCATGCAATTTCCTGCACACGCATCACGTGTGTTCTCTGCTGAACCCAGCCGCCCCAGCCTCATCCGAAGCGTGTTGGGGAGCCACATTCAACAGGTTTGGGGATGTGCAACAGAGGACGCGCCAACCCGGTCGCGCCCAAAGGCTCTGTTGCGATTGATCGGGAAGTATAGGCAGAAACTGATCCCGCGACCAGAACAATCGTTCGATTGTCGTGCCAATCTGCAAAAAAATGCTTGATACCCGGCTCGTACCATGCCAGCGGCGAGGTAAAAAACCTTGGCGACCAGGTGAACCGTTGTCTAGGATCCAGGCCTTTGCCGGATACCTCAAGTTTGAGATTTCAATGTCAGTGGGTCATTCCCTCAACTCCATTCCAAGCGCAAAATCCTTCCCGATTTGAAGCCGATCACCAATCCGCGGCCCAAGGGTTCGCACTGCAGCCGGGCGACATCTTCGGGCAGTTCCACCTGCCAATGAACCTTGCCGTCGGAGTCCATCCAGTAGAAGTGGCGTTCGATGGTGGCGGCGGCGATCTGCTTTCCAGAGAAACTGGTCGCCACATGGGCGACGGTCCCGCCGACCTGGTACGAACCCAACTGGCTCCCTTCGTGGTCGTGGCACTGGACTCCCATGGCGTAACTTGCCAGTAAAATGCTGCGGTCATCCCCGGAAATTGCCAGATCGCCGACGGTGCCGAACAGCTTCTCCTGCCAGCGGGCCTTGCCGGTAAAGCTGACCGAGGCCAGCAACCCCAATTCGCCAGTGCCCACGAGGGCCGGCTCCGTCACCAAGAATTGCAGCCGCGACATCGGCTGCAGGGTTTCAAAACTGCGAATCTGCTTTCCCCGGCGGTCGTACAGGAATGTGCGGCAGGAGAGCAGCCCGACAGCGATGTATTCTCCGTGGCTGTCGCAGGCGACGGCGGTCGTTTCATAGGGCAGGTCGATCGTCAATTCTTGCGTGAGTTGCCGCGAATAGAATGCGAGCCGGTCGTGGCCCACGAGGGCGGCGCCGCGTTCGCCGGTGTCGCTCCAAGCCAACGCCTTCATCGGCTTGCCATGCGTCACTCCGGCCAACTTTCCCTCGGCATCAATGCGGTACAGGCCGCCGATCTGGTCGGTGGCCACCACCTCGCCGCTTTCCCGGGCCAAATGCAGCGAGACGAGCGGCCCTTCCAACGCAATCGCCCAGGCCACCCGCGGCGCGGAGCCCGATCCCGAGGAAATCCACGCTGGAGCTTTCGCCACGAGATCCGGCCCTCAACACAAACATGCTGCCCGCAGACACACAAACTGTTCTGCACACCCGAAATGATCTTATAACCAGACGCGGAAAGAAACTGTGGTGACCGCCACTGAGAACTTGGCTGTCAAACTGAATTGAGCCACGGATGGCGCGCACCGTGAAGTTCATGGTCGTACAAGAGTCCAAAATCCGTGTTCTTCTGTGTTCAATCTGTGGCTCTCATTTGTCCGTCGCAATGAGTGAGGACCGCGGCAAGAATAATTATCGACTTTTGACAAGCCGTACAGCCAATGAGCCGGAGGGCCTTGGCCCCCGGTTGGAGGATAATCGGAAGACGCCAGCGCCACGAACCGGACTGATGAATCTGCCCTCAATCAGCGTCCATTCCAATCTACTTCACCATGGTATTTTTGCCGCCATCCTGAGGGGGCGCGTTGACCGCGCGAATTGCAATCAGTCACCAAAGATCAAATTTCGTCGACAGCGTGGGACGAATTGAGAAGTCCGAGGCTCGATTCGGTATGATTCACTTCGGCTCGTGAAGCCGATTCACCCGTCACTTTGGATGACCGCATGCCGCCGCCACGACTCGGACTTCCGCATCTCGGATTGGGGGTCGGGCTGCGCGGCGCGCACTTTCCCTACCTCCTGCAGCACCGTCCGGCGGTCGATTGGTTTGAGGTCATCTCTGAGAATTTCATGGATTCTCGCGGTCGACCCAGATACGTCCTGGACCAACTCGCCGAGCAGTATCCGATCGTCCTGCATGGAGTGTCGCTCTCCATTGGCAGCACCGATCCGGTCAACATTGATTATCTGCGCCGGCTGAAAGCGTTGGCCGACGAGGTGGGGGCGGTGTGGGTTTCGGACCATGTCTGCTGGACGGGTGTCGCGGGAATCAACGCACACGACCTGCTGCCGATCCCTCTCAACGAGGCCAGCCTGCGGCATGTCGTGGAACGGATCCGCGTCGTCCAGGATCTGCTGGAACGCCCGTTGATCCTCGAAAACCCCAGCACCTATGTGACATTCGCCGCATCGACGATGACCGAGTGGGAGTTCCTGACACAAATGACCGAAGAGACGGGCTGTGGCTTGCTGCTGGATGTCAACAACGTCTACGTTTCCAGCGTGAACCACGGCTTTGACCCGGCTGCATACATCCGGTCGGTCCCCCACGATCGGATTGTGCAGTTTCACCTCGCGGGACACACTGATCGTGGCACACATCTGATCGACACCCATGACAATCATGTCATTGACCCCGTGTGGGAGATGTACCGGCTGGCTCATCAGTTGACTGGCGGGGCGTCAACGCTGCTTGAATGGGATGCGAACATTCCCGAGTTCCCCGTCGTTCATGCCGAGGTGCTGAAGGCCCGGCAGTACATGACGCGGGAAGTCTTACAATTCCCGCCGCACGCCCGGGAAGGCACATGGCAGGATTTTGACAAAGGGGCGAGTGTGCCCCAGCCGGCCACCCACATGGTCGCGGAGGCCGAATGAATCTCCCCTTAAGACCCGCGGAACTCGGGCAGATTCAACGCTGGATGCAGGTTGTCATCATGCACCCGCTGGGTGTGGAGGCCGGCATTGACGCGACTGAGTCCCGAATGCTGATGGATGTTGACACCGATCAGGTCGAGGGTGTCATCTGCCGCTCAGCGTCTCAGTCCAGCATTGAGCGGCTGAATGTCTACGCGAACGCCTATTTCGCGCGGCTGCGCGAAGTCCTCGAATCTGAATTCCCGGCTTTGGTCCACACGCTGGGAGAAGAACTGTTTCAGGAGTTCGCGTTTGGATATCTGCAGCAGTATCCCTCGCGAAGCTACACGCTCGGTGAACTGAGCGTGAAGTTCCCCGAGTATCTCGTAAACACGCGTCCGCCGCGAGAAGCCGTGGACGATCAGCCGGACTGGGCGGATTTTCTGGCGGATCTGGCGAGGTTGGAGCGTGCCTACAGCGAAATCTTCGACGGCCCTGGTGTCGAAGGCCAGGCGCTGCTGAACGCGGACGACCTGCGCGCCATCACGCTCGAACGCTGGCCCGGCGTCCGGCTCACTCCAGTCCCCTGCCTCAGGCTTATGACATTCCGGTTTGCCGTTCACGAATATGCCAGCAGCGTTCGTCGCCAAGAGAACCCCGATCTGCCAGCACCTTCCCCCACGTGGCTCGTCGTCACCCGTCGCGACTATGTCGTGCGCCGCGTCGCGGTGAGCGAAACGGAGTACTGTGCCCTGGCGACACTCGTGAGTGGGGGGACTATCGCAGACGCCCTGGAAACTGCCCAAGACCGATGGCAGGGTGGTTTCGACGCACTCGCCATCGAAGTCCAACGCTGGTTCCGCGACTGGTCGGCCGCGGGCTATTTTCAGCGGGCCGTCGAGGCCGACACGATGACAACGAACGAAGGTGTTGGGACCGCTGCAAGAATAACTGTCGACTTTTGACAAGCCGTACAGCCAATGAACCGGAGGGCCTTAGCCGGCCTTAGCCGGCCTTAGCCCCCGGTTGGAGGATCATCGGAAGACGCCAACGCCACGAACCAAAGAGTGAGTGAATCGTACGGCCAGAAGTTGAACCACGAATCTTACGAATCGCACGAATCATCAATCGGCTTCGCATCGCGGGCGATGGAATCGTTCTCATTGTTATTCGTGAGATTCATCTTATTCGTGGTTCCCTTTCTCGTTGTCCAGGATCGGCCATTCTTCAGCAACTCAAAACGCACATCTCTTTATCCCCGGTCCTGAGCCACGTCCCGCAGCATTTCACCGAACTCGCGGGCACTCCACAAAGAACGGCCGACGCCCCAACTGCGGTCGACGATGTTGGGATCGATGTCGAGAAAGATGAAATCTTCTTGATGCCGGCGGCTTTGGACCATGATTTCACCATGAGGGTCGACAATGTAGCTGTCGCCATATCCCACTCCATCGGGATTTGACATGCATTCTTCCTTGCCCAGTGAGACATTGTTGCCGCGGACGAAGTAGATGCAGTTCTCGACGGCGCGGGCGGTGTGGTCAGCCCGCACCTTCATGAAGTGGCCGATCAGCCCCTCCTTGGTGATGTAGTTGAAGTGCGGGGCAAACACCACTTTCGCCCCCTTGAACGCGAGCAGCCGCGCGGGCTCGATGAAGCCGCCGTCGGAGCAGATGATGACGCCAAACTTCAGCCCCTTGTGCTCGAAGACCGGGAACTCGCGGCCCTGCTTGTGAAATTTCATGTAGGCCGAGCACTTGCTGTAGGTGCCCAGCAGATGGCCCTTGTGGACGATGGCCGCGGTGTTGTAGAGGTCTGAGCCACGCAGTTCGTTGAAGCCCACGATGAACAGGGCTTCGAAGCGGCTGGTCTGATCGAGGAGCTGCATCATCTGCGGCGAACTGACGGCGAACGCCCCCTGCCGCGCCAGGTCACCCTTGTCGGGGTAGCCGGTCAGAAAGCATTCCGGAAAACAGACGATCTCGACACGTTCGCGGTCGGCCCGCTCCAACCCCTGCACCACTTTCGCGAGATTCCCCGCAAAGTCGCCCAACTGAGAATCCAACTGGCAATGACCGATGCGCATGATGAAGGGTTCCGAAGGGCGAAAGAGTGGCACGCAGGCTCAATTTGGCAGACTATAGAAGATTGTGCAATTCGGTGACACCGATCGACAATTCAGCCCTGAATCCGCGATCGACATCCGCCCTTGGCATTTTATCCTGGTTACATTCGTTTGCTTCCGTTCAGAGAATCTCTAAGGACCGCAGCATCACACGTTAACAGGGACGGCGTGACCAAGGATCATCCCGGAGGGATCACAGCTCTTAGGGTCGCAGCAAAACTAACTGTGACATTTGTCTCCCTCTCCAGCAGCGAACGCCATCAAGGACATCGAATGAAGTTGGTGGTGAAGTCGACAGGGCTGGCAAAACGGTGCGGGAATCGTACGGTCATAAATTAACCACGAATTTTCACGAATCTTACGAATATCACGAATGATCAACTGGCATGGCTTCGCGGGTGATGGAATCCTGCGCGCTGTTATTCGTGAAAATTCGTGGTTCCCCCTTCTCGTTGCCTAAGACCGGCCTTCGGCTAGCATCTTGAAGCGTGCTTTACTCTTTGTCCGGTCCTAACGCGTGCTAACGCGTTCCGGCTCATGGATGCATTTGCATCGGCCAGCCAACTCGCAGGCAATATCCCCATGTTATTGTTGCTGCAATCCTAAGCGGGGTGGGGGCCAATCATCACAGCCTCTTCGCAAAAGAACGCGAAAAATGCCCGCAGTCAACCGATGGGCGAATGTGACCTGCGCACGTGGCTGCGCTTTTTCGTTGAAAGGGGCCGCACGCGCCGCTTTCGGGTGCGGTCGCGGGATTGAGATTTTGGTTGCTTGCGCTTCGGCGATGGCGAACACTTCGCGGGTTTGGTGGGCGCGCTGTCTGGAGGCGGTGCGGCGTGCAAAGTGGGCGCTGGGTCGAGGGTGGGCGCGAACGGTTCAGGCAGGGTTACTGGGGTGAGTGGAGCCGCGGTCGGCATGGCGGAAATGGGGTGATTGGGGCTGTCGGCGAACCTGCCATTCAAGGTGGGCGCGAACTCGTGGCTCAGATTCTGTCCTTTCATCGAAACAGTGGGCGCTGATTCTGTTTCGAGGGTGGGCGCGGAAAATTCGGGCTGTTGTGCTTCTGTCGAAGAGATCATCGCTTCTTCCTGGCAAGCCACCTCTGACATCAACACCGGCGCGGGCGAAGCGGTTTCGTTCAAAGTCTCAATCGACGTGGTAAGTTCTTCCGCCGCCGCGCGCTGATCGCAGACAGGCGGCGC
>JAKFUF010000224.1 GCA_021732845.1 Planctomycetaceae bacterium
GCACATGGTCAACTGCCACCGCCGCGCCACCCATCAGCACATGGTCAACTGCCACCGCCGCGCCACCCATCAGCACATGGTCAACTGCCACCGCCGCGCCACCCATCAGCATATGGTCAACTGCCACCGCCGCGCCACCCATCAGCATATGGTCAGCCCGTACTTGCTGTGTCCACCGACGGTGTGCTGCCAAGCCTAAAGGGTCGCGCCATCTCATAACGGACGCGTCGGGCGACAACGGATTGGCCAGTGATGCTGCGGTCGGCAAAGTCAGCAGCCGGAACACCGCGGGCCGATTCCTTGAAACGGCGGCTTGGACGTCACATAATGCCGCTCCATTCGCTGGTCACGGTCGTGTACGCAATCCCCGTGTGGCAGGACGCAATGATCTCCATCGACGAAGCGTATGTGGACTCCGCCGCGCCGAACGCCGACGCCATGAAGAACGGCCGCGGGCTGGTGGTCAAAGGCAAGTTTGGCAAGCTTCACAAGTCGGACGACGACACACTGCTGTTCGGGGAATGCCAGGGAAGCGGCAAAGAACCTTACCGCTGTTCGTGCGACTTCGCCCGGCCCGAAACTCCCACCCACCGCTGCAGTTGTCCCAGTCGCCAGTTCCCCTGCAAGCACTGCATCGGCCTGATGTACGCCTATGTGCAGGGCAAGGCCTTCACGGTTGCGCCTGTGCCACAGGATTTGCAGGACAAGCGGGAGAAGCTGCAGACCCGCGTCGAGAAGAAGAAAGAGGATGCGGACAAGCCCCGGGTGGTGAACAAGACCGCGCTGGCCAAGAAGATTCAGGAACAGCTCGACGGCATCACGCTGCTGGAGAAGCTGACGCACGATCTGGTGCGGCTGGGGATTGGCAACATGAACGCCAAGTCCGCCAAACAAATCGAAGACCAGGCGAAACAACTGGGCAACGCGTACATCCCCGGTGCTCAGGCGGCTCTGCACAACTACACCAAGCTGTTCGCCAGCGAAACCGGCGACTACGACACCGAGCAGCCAGCCAGCCGCCGCGAGGCGGTCTACAGCGAGGCGCTGGACCAGCTCACGCGGCTCAGTGCGATCGTCAAGCAGGGCCGGGCGTACCTCAACAAGCAGCTTGAAGATCCCGACCTGAAGCCGGAGACGGAAACCAGCATCGCCGCGTGGCTCGGACACGCCTGGCAACTGCGCGACCTCAAGCAGGTTGGACTCGTCGAGGAAAATGTCGAGCTGGTCCAGCTCGCCTTCAACACCCACGACGACGTGGCTCGCAAAGAATACGTCGACACCGGCGTGTGGATGAACCTGAAAAGCGGCCGCGTCCAGATCACACAAACGTTTCGGCCGTACAAGGCGGTCAAATACATCAAGGCCGACGACAGCTTCTTCCAGGTGGCTCAGGTCAAAGAACTCTGTATCTATCCTGGCGACGTGAATCCTCGCATTCGCTGGGAAGGCATGCTTCCCCGGCCGATCGAACCCGCCGATTTCAAAAAGCTCCGTGGTTTCGGAAATGCCGACTTCGCCGCCACAGTCAAAGATGTCAAAACTCACCTGAAGGGTCCGCTGGCCGACAAGCAGCCGATCTACGTGCTGAACTTTCGCCGCATCGGCCAGGTTGATGGCGCGCTCGTCGTGGAAGACGCCAAAGGCGAACGGCTGGTGCTGACCGACACGGGGATGAGCGAAGAACCAGCAAGCTGCCACCTGCTGCAACTGTTGCCGAAGGCCCTGTTCGAGAACCAGTCGCTCGTCGTCCGTTTCCGGCATGATCTGGACACGAGGAAACTTCAAGTGAAACCACTGAGTATCATTACGGATACGAGCCTGACACGGTTGACGCTGTAGTGAAGTTTTCCGAGATGGGCCCACACCTACCTGGTTCAGCAAAAGAGATGGAACCACGAATCTCACGAATAACACGAATAAGAAACCGATGAGGTCGGTTGCTCGATGTGGGGGACTATTACCCTGGTACGAAAGAAGCACGCGACTGATGGTTCGACCTTTCGTGTTCTTCATGTCTTTCGTGGTTATTCGCTTTCCGAATGTACTCGCTGGGTCGAAATCGCATTCTCTGGGTTCTTTGAACTACCACGAAAGGCACGAAGAACACGAAAACGCGTGAGGACGAACGACATGACCTGGCACGAGAACACTTCGCAACGACGAACAGTGAATACGAGGAACTCCGTGCCGCCACTCTGATCGCTCGGTAACGAAGTGAGTGAATTCCAACTACGGGGAGAGGCGACTCGAAAAAGGTTGCCGTAACACCTTTCTTTTATTCGTGAGATTCGTGAGATTCGTGGTTACAACGTAAAGGCCGTTGGAAGACCGGCAAACTCGCCACTCGATTCGTTTTTCCATGAATGACTTGCTGGCGTGGATTGCAACTCACCAACATCGGCCCCCTCTCGGAAATGAGGAATTTGCAACCGTTGTTTCGAAGCTCGGCATCGATCTGGGATCACAATTGAAGTCAGTCTACGCAGTGTGCAATGGTGCCAGTTGGATGTCGGACACGAAAAGTCTCTTCCGAATTCTTTCGGTCGAAGAAATTGAAAGAGCGCGGACGGCAATTTACGGCAAAGGTTCAGACGACTATGGAGTGCCCTCTGTTTACGCTTTCTTTTCTTATGGGGACTCGGATTATGTTGGGATTGACATCGCGCGCGAAGTTGATGCCGGGAACCCTGTTGTCGTTGACTGTTGGCATGAATCGTTTGCACACGATCACCCACCTCCCATCATTGCCAACAACGTCTTTGAGTTCTTGGCGCGTCTGCACGACAGCAACTCAAGCATCTTCTGGTTGAAATAGGTTTCACGACAAAAGTCTGGTCATCGCGTCGGTTCAAGTTCTGCGGCAGAGTGTGTGACTATTGGTGTTTCGGTACAACAGGCTATTGCGAACATCCCCATGAGCATCGCGGTTCTCACGCAGGTCTATGACGAAGTGCGGCGGCTGGCGGTGGCGGGCAGCGTGGTCGCCGCCGGCGACTTTCGCCTGAAGAAGCTGATCGCGCCGCTGGAACAGGCGGGAACCAAGGCTCCGATCTTTGCCAAGGTCGGTCAGGCGGTGAAGGGACTGGTGGAGAGCAACGAAAAGACCTCGGCCGAGGCGCTGCTGGAACTCAGCACGCTCGTCAACGCCATTCTGTATACGCAGGGCGAGACCGGCCGCGCGGGTAAGCTGGAAACGATCGAAACGATTGACCTGGGTGAGCAGAAATCTCAGGCTTCGGCCAAGGTGTTGAAGCCGCTGCTGGAGGCGTTGAGCACCACTGGTTCCGGGCGGCACGAGATCATCAAGGATTCGCACGAGCGCGGCGCGTTTCGCGACCTGCGGATGGTGAAGCCGGCTCTGCAGGGGTTGGACGACCCCTACTCGGAAATTGGCGACTACATCGCTGACAATGTCCTGCCGATGTATGGCAAGGCGATCCTGCCGGACCTGCGGGCAAAGTTTGACCCCAAAGGCAAAGCCGGGGGTGCGCCGCGGCGGCTCAAGCTGATGCATCGCCTCGACCCCGAGGGGACGCGCGAGATCGTCAAAAACGTGCTGGAGGGGGGGGCCAAGGAACTCAAGGTGGTCGCCATCGAGTGCCTGGGTGACTCCCCGGAGGACCTGTCGTATCTCTTGGAGCAGGCCAAAGCCAAGGCCAAGGATGTGCGGCAGGCGGCCTTGATCGCCCTCGCCAAATCGACCGCGCCCGAAGCCGTGGCCGTGCTGCAAAAGGGGCTGACCTCCGCCGACATCGACCTCGCGGTCAATGCCGTCCGCACGAACCGCGATCCGAAGATCATGGCGTTCGTCATCAGCGAGCTGGACGGCCAAATGGAAGCGCTGCTCAAGACCAAGGAGAAGGACAAGAAGGTTGTGGGCAAGCAGGTCGAGCGGATGCGGTCGCTGATGCATTGCCTGCAGGGCCGGCATGACACGCAGGGGCTGGGCGAGGCCCCGAATGATAGCGTTGAGCATTCCTCCGGGTCGGAAGCGTTTCTGCTTCGCATGTTTGAACAGCGGGACAAGATTGCCGCCATCAAAGGCGAGCCATCCGGCCAGGATCTGTTGATTCTGCTGACGGACCTGATGGCCTACGGCACCAAGAAGCTGCAGAATGCCCTGATCGCCGTGCATGCGACGCTGCCCGACTATCAACTGTCCGATGCATTCGCAGCCGCTCGGCAGGCGCGCACCGCGGCGGAAGTTTACGACATGTTCAGCCCGTATCTGCTGGCCAAAGTCGATGAGAAGAAAAAGAAGACCGACCCCAATCTGGCCAAACGCACGGCCATCGAGGAGGGGATTTCAGAAAACATGCGGTACCGCTACTGGGGTTACCGCGGTGGCTACAGTGAGGAAAAGCTCAAGGACCTCGACCCGCGGTGGCTCGATGCTGCCGTCACGCTGAAGAATCTTGGCCTCGTGCAGGTGCTCGCCCGTTCGGAGCATGCGGCGGCCAATGACTTTCTGGAGCAGGCATTTCAGGAGAACCTGAAAAAAGCCAAGGACTTTTACGACGCCGGCCATGTGCTGGAGACCATGGTGCACATTCAGCACCCGAAGGCGGCCGCGTCAGTGATTGCCGTGCTGAAGAAACTCGGCAAGGGCAAGAACATGTGGGGTGCCTACTGGATCGGCCGGCTGATCCCCGACCTGCCAAAAACCGCGCTGCCAGAACTGGAAGAACTGCTTCCCACGCTCGATGAAAAGGTCATCGACCACTTGATGGATTATGTGATGGCGCTGAAGAGCAAGTGAGGCGTTTCAAAGCAGCGCTCGTGTGCCACTGGCCAGCATGTCTGCCAGTGCGAACGGGGAACGACTTTGCCAGCAGGACGATCTTACGAAGACAAACTTCCGGAGTGGGAAGTCGTCAGACGCCCGCACTGGCAGCGAGCTGACCAGTGGTGCCCTGCACTGTTGACCGCGGCTCAGCAAGAGCTTCGCCCTCTCGCCACGTTGCCATAGAATCAAATCCAATGTCTACTCATCCTTCAGTTCAATCTCCCGGTGATACCGCGCCACCTGCGTTTTGTAGACCTCAACTGGGGCGATGAGGGTGCGTTCCAGGACCTGCCGGCGGGTGGTCCACATTGAGGGCGGATAGCCGGCTTCGGCGGTCAGAGCCACCATTTCCTTCATCGACAGGTTGGCGTTTTTGAGCGTTTCGTCGATGTCCAGCAGCACCTGCCGAGTGGTCGACTGAGCGGGCACTCCGGTCCGCGCGGACCAGCGGGCTTGGAGTGTTTGCAACATGGAGTTCGTCAGATCCCACCGCTGGCGTGGGTTGGCTTCGGCTTCCGGGTGATCCCGCAGCAGGCGCAGGGTTTGAGCCACGGTGCGGACGGAGGTGTCGGCGGGCGAGGCGAAGTAAACGCTGTGCAGGCGGCAGCGCAGTTCCAGCTCCAGATCCCGTGGCTGCGCCTTCTTCGCCAGTTCTGCCGCTTCCAAATAGACAAAATCCGTAAGGAGCGGGTCATACGGTGCCGCGAACGACAGCAGCTTCTGCACATCGCCCGTCTGCTGCGACTTGATCGTGCGCGACAGGGTGCTGAAGTAAGCCAGCCGCCGCCGGTCCTCCATGTCCAGTCCCTGGGCGGCCGGTCCGCCGCTCGTCCGTTGGATGAGAGTTTTGGGATGGGCACTGACCTGTTCGCGGACACTGGCCCGGTAGGCCCAGTATTGCGTGGAATAGGTCGATTTCAGTTTTGTTTGGCTGGCGACCTCGTTGAATCGCCGCAGCAGCAGCGGGTCGCCGGAGTCCTCACCCAGCCAGTTGAGAAACCGCCCACGATGCGGTTCCAGTGCCGCCTGGATCTCCTGCTGTTTGGGAGCCCACCGCATGACCTCGACCGGCAGCGAGCAGGCGAGCCGGCCAGACTCCATCAACTCCGCCAGCCGAGAAGCGGGTTGGCAGAATTCCTCCATCTCTTCGCTGCCACAGGCCGGCAGGTCGAGCAGCATGCTCCAGTCGAACCCGATGTGTGCCAACGTCCGCCGCACCTGGTCCGCCTGGCATCGGTCATACAGCTTCTCGCGGATCAGTCCCTGCTCGGCATTGGTCGCCAGAAACAGCAATTCGCCGGCGGCAATCTCCACGACCATCACATCGCGAAAGGCCGACCGCATGTGACGGCCGATCGTCTGGATGGGCACGGGGCCCAGGTCGATCCCCTCCCACCGCTGGCTGAAGATGCCGTCGGCGGTGAGCTTGTCGGCCGCGGAGTGATAGAATTGTGATGTCAAATAAGGCAGAGTCGACACCAAGGCGGGATGGCCCGGATTGGAAACAATCACGTCGAAGGTTTCGCGGGCGGCGACCGTGGCCTGCAGGGGCACCGCACGCCACAGTTCCACGCGTTCGTCCTCCAGCACGCTGCTGCCGGCCAGCCGTTTCAGGTCGCTCAGCACCAGTTCGCGCATGCCGACGTCGCCCTCGGCGCAGACGCAGCGTTTCAGCGGGAATTCCAGACTTGTGGACAGGCTGACTCCGCTCCCCGCGCCGAGCACCAGCAGACTCTGTGGCTTGTCGTGCAGGACCAGGGGATAGACCGTCTGCAAGACTTCGGCCGTGTAGTGCGGGAGTTGCAGTGGATCCGTGCTCACGATCCCACGCGGCACGCCGTTTTCGCGAATCTGGTGCCGGAAGCCGCTCGACTTCCACACCGTCAGCGTTCCGAACTCTCCCTGCCGGGAGGCCACCAGCCGTGCGTCATCGAGTGAGGTCAACAAATTGGATTCAAAGCCGTTGCGATAGGCGACGAAGGCGTTGCTGGTGAACAGCACCCGTGCCGACCAGGCCGGGTCGTACTGCAGACGGAAGCACGGAGCCACGACCAACGCGGTGATGAGCGCCGCCGCGGAGAGCCGCCGCCAGCGACCTGACCGCAAATTCGCCAAGGTCTCGAGAATTGCGGCCGTCTGAACGCGTGCCACCGAACCCGTGGCTAAGCCCGGTCGCAGCAGCGTCACGATCAGCGCGACCGCCGCCGCCACCAGCAGCCACCCGCCGACATCGTTCACCGCGTGAACAGGGGCATGCAGCCCCAGCCACCAGCCGCTGCCGAGCATCAGCAATCGCCAGTCGACGGGTGAACCGGTTTCGCTCGAAGCCGGCGACCGTGCCGTTCCCAGCACCATCCCCGCCGCATAGGCGGCCGCAGCCAGTGGCCAACCGTACGCCACGGTCCGCAGGGCGATCAACAGAACCGAAGATTGAACATGGGAGCTGAGCCACAGTGAGGTTTGAATGAGAGTTCCGAACCCGGCCAGCAGGAGTGCAGCACACGCGGCGGCGATGCCGACGGCGAAGACGACATGGGCGGCAGTGCCGGCGGGATGTGTTCCGCGTGCCCGCCGTGCTCTCCACAACCCTGCTCCCAAGCCGAGGCACAGGGCGAAAATCTCACCCCAGTGCGCGGGGACGCTGGAGATCGAGAGTTGCCGCGCGACCCAGCCTTCACAGGCAACCATGGCACCCAGCAACGCGCACAGCGTGGCGTCGAGCAACAGCGGGAACATTGGCCCACGGCTCTTGATCGATTGGGCAGTGGCGGAAGTTGCCAGAGTGGCTGGCTGTGATGCCAGGCCTTCCAGTGAGATCCACCATGTCCGGAACGCGATGGCCACACCGCAGACACCCAGCAGAACGCCGCTGAAGAAGTCGCCGAGCCACGTGCAGAGGACAAGCAGCACCACGATGCCGCAGGCGGCACCAAAACAGCTTGCCGCCGCCAGTGGCGCGTTCTCAGCAGTCTCGTTGGACTTTCGTGGGACTCGAACCACCGACAGCGCGAGCATTGTCGGCAGGCCTTGTGTGACGATCGCCAACAGTCCGATCACCAGCGCGTTGCGGTTGGGGGAATTGACACCCAGCCCGGCGTGGGACAATGTTTGGGCACAAAACTCAACCCAGGTCGGTGCCAGAACGAGCCACGCCGCCAGCAGGAGGCAGAGGGCAAAATTGCGAGAAGCGTCGCTCAGCCATCCGAGCGTGCGTTCCGGCAGCCGCAGCCACGCGCCGACGGCCCCCAGCAGGATTGCCGCGCCGCTTGCGACACAGACCGCGTTGCTGTTGCCAACTAATGATTGCCAGAAGTGTGCGCCCAGCAGCATGGATCCGGCGGCGAATGCTCCCTGCCAACCGGTATTCACCGCTTCGGAAGCGGCCAGCCATGACACTCCGCCGCGCAGCGCATGGCCGCACCAGCACAGGGCCGTCCACGAACGAAGAACCATTCCATCCTGGCGCTGCATGGCATCCCAGCCGATCTGCGAAGATAAGAACGCCCGGACCGTGGGCGTCCCGCCGCGGGTTTTATCGGATCTCCAAACCCTGCGGCAAGATCAGTCTGGTTGCGCCCGTTGGGCGCAATCGTGTGGCTGCCAAAGTCGCACGGTTTCTGTTTAAGAATTTCACATTTCAGATTTGACGATTCCGACAAAAGTCCCGTCTCGAATTCGATGGAATTTCAAATTTCAAATTTCAGATTTCACAGTAAAATACTTTTTCGCTACATCTAACCTTCCGGGCTAGAGTTACGTCCTTCGCTGTGGAGGCTTGGCCGATGGATTGACGTGGTCGTACAGAGTGTGAAATTTGAGATTTGCAATTGGCTTTGGCTTGCCATGCATGAGGTTGCCCGTCTGCACGCTTCCTTCATGGTTGCTCTCCCGGCATGATGGGCAAATCGAGCCGCCCTCAACATCACTCACCCTGGCCCTCAATCCATGCACCCCATGAAAAACCCCGAAAAGACTGCCGAAATTGGAAGGCGGGGGTTCCTGCAATTGGCTGCCGCCGCCGGCACGCTGGCCGCCGGGACGGGGATTGCTGGCACATCCGCCGCCGAAGACGCCGCGTCAACGCCGGAGAAGGAGCCCCGGGTTCCGGGGAAAGACCCGCTGCTGATCACGGAGAACCCCGTGATCCGGCGTGCCCGTGATGCCGCCTTGGAAATTCTCAAACCCACGCCGGCCCAGTTGGAACACGGCCTGGAACTGCACCGTCAGAGTCTGGTGTTTGACTCCTACGGTTTCGCCCCTCGCGCCGCTCCCGATGGTGCGGCGCTGGCCGCGGCGGACAAGGCGGGTGCTTCCGACGCAGAACTGCAGGACCTGCGGGAAGAGATGGGCATGTTGCGGCCGGTCAGCGATCCGGCCGAGCGGCAGGAATTCCAAGAGGCCATGCGCTGTGCGGGGGTCTCCTGCATCTTCCAAAATGCGGGCGAAGAAGGACAAAGCCCGGAGCGGCTATTGAAACGGCTGGCCCGCTTTACCCACCTGGGCGACATGCTTCGCGAGACCCTGGTCCGGGCCACCCTGCCGGATGACATCGCCGCCGCGCACAAGGCCGGGAAAAGCTGCCTGTATCTGACGGGCAACGGCATCCCGCTGGCCCAGCAATGGAACACGGTCGAAGACGAACTGCAGTACGTCCGCACCTTCTTTCAACTCGGCATCCGCATGATGCATGTGACGTACAACCGCCGCAACATGCTGGGTGACGGTTGTGCCGAACTGGCCAACGGGGGACTCAGCGATTTTGGGCGGGCCGCCATCGCCGAAATGAACCGCGTTGGCGTTATTGTCGATGTGGCTCACAGCGGCTGGCGGACCAGCCTGGAGGCGGCCCAGGTTTCCAAAAAGCCGATGGTCGCGAGCCACACGGCGTGCGATGCCCTGCAGCATCACATCCGGGCCAAGCCCGATGAAGTCCTGAAGGCCATTTGCGACACCGGAGGACTGGCGGGCATCTGCTGCATCCCCAATTTTCTAGGCCGCGGCGGCGACATTGCTGCCTTGCTGGACCATGTCGACCATGTCGTGAAGACCTTCGGCGTCGAGCATGTCGCCATCGGCACCGACGTTTCCCACACATCGCAATATGCGGCCGCTCCGGCCGCCAATGCTCCCGGCCGTGGCTACCGCCGTACCCGCTTCGAAGCCCTGTGGCCCGCCGATGCCCTAGGCGGCAACTGGCCCCGCGCCGGCAGTCTCGGCTGGACCAACTGGCCGCTGTTCACCGTCGGGCTGGTTCAGCGTGGCTACAGCGATGACCAGATCCGCCAGATCCTTGGCGAAAATGTGCTGCGCGTGTGCCGGGCGGCGCTGGAGGCGTGAATCTCGGGTACGAGGACTCGGTCGTGGAGTGGGAATTTCAAATTTGAGGTTCCGACAAAAGTCCCGCCTCTGAATTCGATGGAATCTCAAATTTCAGAATTCAAATTTCACAGTAAAATGTCCTTTGGCGACATTCAATTGGCGAGGCGAGAGTTTTCTCTCCCGCGAAGATCCAAATCTGACAGAAAAATGCTGTGCCGATCCAAAGAATCGGAACATCCGTTCGAACCGTCCCAACCCCTCAGGTCGGTTTGACAGCGGCAGAGCGGTGGGAGCCGCCGCGAAAAGGCGGATTTTTCGGTGAAGTCGCTTGCCAAACAGTGGGCATGTGCCGGATTTCCGGTGGCTCTGCGGGCCGTTTTCAAAAGTGGCGGTCTCGAACCCGATCGGAATGCAGCGAAGTCCGCCGTTGGTCCGAAGAAATTCAATGAGCCGTGACTCCCCCCGCAATGGCTCGGCAGCGACGCCTCACACGCTCGGGCGACGTGCCTTCTTCGTCCCGCTTCCATCGCCCGGAGATATTCAGTGACGGACTTGCTTCGACATGCCACGGATGACCAGATCGCGCTGTTGTTCTGTTTCGGCGGCGTGTTCGTTTCAGGGATGATCATGTACTTCAGCTTCCACGTCGGGCAGCTCGGAGCCCAGGCGCGGTCGATCGACCTCAACCTCCTGACCGAGTTCCAGCGCCGCCGCGACGAACCGCTCCCCGCCCGCGAAAAAGCCGCTTGATTCGCCGGCTGCTGCCGTCTCCCTTGCTGCCGTTGGAACCCCGGTCACTTTGCCGGGGTTCTCGCGTTTGGCCGCACGGCCGCGCGGGATGCAGGTCGACGCGTCCTCACGAGATGGCTCCAGATGTCCGAATTGCGCGGCTGATTCGAGGCGAAGTCGAAGGTTCACGCTGGCGGCAGTCAAACCACTTCGGCCTTGAGGCGGCGCACCGGCATCGGGACCCAAACCGCCGCGAGGGCCAGGATCAGCGAGACTGGTCCCACGGTGAGGAACAGCGGAGTGTACGAGCCTGTCCATGCATTGCACTGCGCCAGCAAGACCGGTCCCGAGGCGGACGTGAAGATCGACAAGATCTGAAAGAACCCCTGGATCTTGCCGAGGTGGGTGCGGCCGAAAGCCTGCGGATGAAACGCGAAATGCACAACGGTGACCAGCCCCGAAGCGATGCCGAACGCCACGGCATAGCTGATCAGTTGCCCGTCGTTGTTGATGAACGGATAGGCCAGCATCGCCACGGCCAGGAGCAGCATCCCCAACCCCAGCACGCGGCCCAACGGCCACCGCGAGGAGAGCCAGCTCCCGCTGATGTTCGCCAGCAGGCCGACACCCACCAGGATTCCCATGACCATTTTGAGGCGGTCGGGGGTGAAGCCACGGTCGGCGAGAACGCTCTCGTTGAATAGGGTGATCGCTGACCAGGCGAGACCGAAAAGGCACGACGCGGCACTGAAGATCCAGAACGTCGGACTGCTGAGCGCGTCACGGAACGACAGATCTTCGCGAGGATCCTCGACCTCGTCCTCCGCGGTGGCACTCTGGTCCGTCATGCCACAGGATTCTGGAGTTGATCTTACGGTCAATGCGCACAACGGGGCCAGGCCCGCCAGCAGGATCCAGCCCATGCCGGACCAGCCCTCACGCCAGGTGTTCCCAGACCTCAGCAGCCCCTTGGGAGCCGCGGAAGCGGAGAGTGTGGACTGCGACGCGATCTCGGAAACTGGCAGCGTAAGCTGCTGATTCTTGGCATCCCGCAGCACGACAGCCGAAGCCGTTTGTTCCGTGATGACGCCGACATGAACTGTGCCCGATGTCATCGCCACCTGCGTCGCCTGCTCGGTTCCGATGGCCGCCGAAAGCCACACAATGCTCCCGATGAAGCCGAAGGCCAGGAGGATGGCATAAATCCCCATGGCCCAGACCACGCGCCGGGAGAACCATTTGCCCACGAGGGTGGTGCTCAGCACGGACAGGGCTCCCTGCCCCAACCCGCGGGTCAACACCAGCAAGACGAACAAGCCCCACCAGCTTTGCACGCCGCCGGTGAGGATTGCCGACAGCCCCAGACCGGCGACGACCAGCGTCAGAACGGTTCCCGTGCCGTAGCGATCGCTGATTTTGCCCACCGGCCAGCAGACCGCCGCGCCCAGAATGACCGTCCAGAAGTTCAGAGTACTCCAGGAGACTTCTGAAATATGCAGTTCTGTCATCACCGGCTTGGTGATCAGTCCCAGACCGTGAGTCCGGCCCGGCAGCGTCGCGGTCATGGTCAGCGAAGCCACGACCAACATCACCCAACCATAGTAAAATGGCAGCCGCAACAGAACCGAGCGTGCCGGGAGGGTGACGGCAAGTTCACTCATAAAACGGGTCAAGCTCAGACGGATCAGGTCGACATTTTCAAGAATGTAAGAGTATTGAGTGAGCTGGGCGACTTCAACGAGCGGCGAATTGTGTGTCAGCGACCAATAGAAATGTCATCCGTTTTGGCATGAATAGAAATATCACATTTTGGCCTGCGTTTTGGATGTCAGGGGGACGGGGGAATTGAATGCGTTTTGGGGTGCGTCAGGGCTTCGGCTTGGCGGTGTTGATCGGTCGTCTCCACGGGTGGTCTGCCGGAGGCTTGTGGGGCTTGCCGTCGGCCTTCTTTGCCGGGGCTTGCCTCTTGGGTTTGGGGGGCCGCTTCGTCAGCTCCACCCAGGCCAGTTCCCGCTTCTGAAACCAGAGGTGAATCGTCCCGTCCAGGTGCTCACAGACCAGCACTGGCTTCTTCACCACGGCCAGCCGGCGGTTGGCCTCCGTCAGTTGGAGGAAGCGGTTCCGCCAACTGATGGTCCAGTCGTTCTGAACCACGCGCGTTTCCTGGAACGACAGGACGTG
>JAKFUF010000249.1 GCA_021732845.1 Planctomycetaceae bacterium
CGCGAAAGGTACAAGTCGGCGTCGCCGTGAATAACCGCAGCACCGACGAACTACGCGTGCAGTTTGAAGAACTCACGATCACGAAAGAAACCCCGCCGCCGGCCATTGCTCCGTTCAACGCCGAGCATGCGAAGCAACACCAAGAAGCCTGGGCCAAACATCTCGGCGTGCCGGTGGAGTATACGAACTCCATTGGCATGAAATTCCGCCTGATTCCGCCGGGGGAGTTCCTCATGGGCAGTCCAAAGGAGGAAAAAGGCAGGTTCCCCGATGAGGCCCAACACAAGGTCATTCTGACCAAGGGTTTCTACATAGGCTCTAACGCTGTAACCCAGGAACAATGGCATGCCGTAATGGGAAGCAATCCGAGCCATTTTGTGGATGACAAAAATCTTCCCGTGGAACATGTGACCTGGGACGATTGCCAGGAATTCATCAAGAAATTGCGGGAAAAAGATAACAAGCCATTTCGATTGCCCACAGAAGCCGAGTGGGAGTTTTCTTGCCGTGCCGGCACAACCACGCCGTTTCATGTTGGCGAAACTATTTCGACGGAACAGGCCAACTATGACGGCAATGGAGTCTACGGCAACGGCAAGACCGGTGTACGTCGGCAGAAAACAACGCCGGTAGGCAGTTTCCCGGCGAATGCTTTCGATTTGCATGACATGCACTGCAACGTCTGGCAGTGGTGCCAGAGCTGGTATGGAGATTATCCCCAAAACGACGTTGTTGACCCTCAAGGAGCGGATGCGGGAAACCAGCGGGTTCTGCGTGGTGGTTCGTGGATCGGCTTTCCTGCTGGCTGCCGATCGGCCTGTCGTGGCTACCACGTTCCTAGCGACCGTGTCATCGATTTCGGTTTCCGGGTGGCGCTATCCGTGGAAGAGGTGAAACCAGCAATCATGAGCGCCGTTCAGGATTGGAAAGGCTGGCAAAAAGACGATCCGCCGCCGGCCATCGCGCCGTTCGACACCGAGCAAGCCAAGCAACACCAGGAGGCTTGGGCGAAGCATCTGGGCGTGCCGGTCGAGTACACGAACTCCATCGGCATGAAGTTCCGACTCATTCCGCCGGGCGAGTTCACGATGGGGAGCACGCCTGAGGAGATTGCGGAGGCACTCACGTTTGTCGCCCAAAGCGACCACGATCAAGCGTGTGTGAAAAGCGAAGGACCGAAACACAAAGCAATTCTCACGGAGCCGATCTATTTGGGTGTGCATGAAGTGACGCAGTCACAATTTGAAAAAATGACTGGGCGAAATCCGTCGTACATGGGTCCGATGGGGGAAGCGGAAGACCAAGTTTTGGGCAAGGACACGTCCCGCCGTCCCGTGGAAATGGTGAGCTGGTATGACGCCGCAGAATTCTGTGCAAACCTGAGCGATTGGGAGAAACTCAAGCCGGTCTACGCACGGTCTGGCGAAACCGTAAAGCTATTGCAAGGCAACGGCTATCAATTGCCCACCGAAGCGCAGTGGGAATTTGCCTGCCGCGCGGGAACCACGACCAGATCCTGGATCGGCGATCGGGATGCTGATACGAGCCACGCCGTTTGTCTAGCAGATTCCGCAGGCATCCTTGAGATTGGCAAATTGGCGGCCAATCCATTTGGTCTGCATGACATCCACGGCAATGTATGGGAATGGGTGCAGGATGGGTGGAGCCCCACTTACTACGCGCAATACGAACCCCGGCCCGCCATGGATCCAAGCCTTCCATTTTCCGGCAGCGTCGAGCGTGTGATCCGTGGTGGCGTTTGGCCGCCAGCCATGTCCGGAATCCGTTCGGCGTATCGGTATGCTGACAGCGCCTCGGGCCGTCGCCACCATGTTGGATTTCGTGTGTCTCTGCCTATCACTGCCGTGCGTCAGGCCATTGAAATGCCCATCGAGAAACCAGCAATCAAGAGCGCCGTTCAGGATTGGAAAGGTTGGCCGAAGGACGCGCCTGCGCCAGCCGTCGCACCGTTCGACAGCGAACAAGCCAAGCAACACCAAGAAGCCTGGGCCAAACATCTTGGCGTGCCGGTGGAGTATACGAACTCCATAGGCATGAAATTCCGCCTGATTCCGCCGGGTGAATTCATGATGGGCTCTACGCAGATAGAGATCGACGAGACGCTACGGAGTCTCGCGGGGGATGCGGACGACCAGGCGCGCAAAGGCGCGATCCGTAGCGAGATGCCTCGGCACCAAGTGATCCTCACCAGGCCGTTCTATCTGGGAAGCCACGAGGTCACACAGAAGGATTACGAGACGATTCAAGGAAAGAATCCGTCGAGCGTGTCACCAGCGGGACAGTTTCAGAAGGAAGTCGCAGGAATGGACACCAGTCTGTTCCCCGTCGAATCCGTGCTGTGGAGCGAAGCGGTTGAGTTCTGCACCAAGTTGAGCAAGCGTGAAGGGCATGCTGAGGACTCCTACCGATTACCAACAGAAGCCGAATGGGAATATGCTTGCCGGGCGGGAACGCAGACGCGATTCTGGTTTGGAGACTCGGATGCCGACATCAACCTGGCGGCTTGGTGCTTTCCGATCTCTCAGCAGAAGCGAACAACCAATGTGGGAACGCTGCGGGCGAACCCCTTCGGTTTGTTTGACGTGTGCGGAAACGTGGCCGAATGGTGCCATGACTGGTCTCACGCCGACACGTACCGACAATTTGAGAACCAGCCCGCGATTGATCCACTCGGTCCCGTGGAGCCGACGGGGCGTCGATTGGCTCGTGGCGGTTATTGGTTTTGGACTGCCCGGGCGTGCCGTTCAGCCGACCGCACCTACTCGACAACGGGCGATCATCAGTGGGTGGACATCGGCTTTCGCCCGATTCTCTCGATCGAAGCTGTGCGCAAGGTGATTGAGAAGCCTGCGGACGCAGCCCAAGCCGTTTCGCCCGGTCAGTTACCTTAATCGCACTGGAGATCTCGCCATGAAAAGGGGAGGAAAGGTAGGACTACTCTTCGGAATTGGAGGGACGGTCCTTGGACTCATTCTACCGGCGGTCAGTGTCTTGTGGTTCCTCCGGCCGGCTGCGCCGAAGGAACCACTCGCACTTCAACTCGACGCCGCCGGGCCGTATGTGATTCTGGCGACAAAGCGATCGGAGACATCGTATGCCTCTGCCATCGAGAAGGCTGTCGTCCTGCATCCCGGAGCAAAACGAATTCCCTTTGAACCCGACGATCTGGACGACGTACTTGATGCGTTGAAGAGAATCCAGCCGCGGTATGCGCTCGTATTTCTCCAGCCCAATGAACTGGATGTCAATTTCGGGTGGCGATGGCTAACTATGACGAGTCAGGTTGACGACGACCCCTTCGTCGATGTCCGCACCGGTTTCATCACCGGCGCCAAGCCAGAAGCGGTCGAAGCCTTTGTCGAACGAATTGCCTCTGCGGCGAGCGGGCGGGTACGGATTCCGGGTGCCTGTGTGGACAATTTGGGGCCTGCGGAAATGGCGGCATCAGCGTCGTTCAACACGTTTTCCGGTGCCACGATGCTACCCGCGGAATTAAACGAACGGTTCACGGCACGGTCGATCACACACGGAAAGGGCGGATTCACGGAGGATCGTCTGACTACGCTGGACGGAGCCGGGCTGGTGCATTTCGGTGGCCACGGTCATCCCGACCGCATTGATGACGGTCTCCGTGCTGCTCAGTTGTCGGGGCTGAAGCTCTCACCGTGCATCGTTTTCAACGGAGCTTGTTACACCGGAGTCACGCACCGCTGGTATGATCAGACCACCGGTGTGACAGCCGAGAAATCCGTCGACCCGGATGACTCGTTCTGCCTGCGATTGCTGGAGAAAGATGTGGCTGCTTACCTTGCGGCGCTCCACCCCGACCACGGCATCCCCGTCTATCAAGAAATGGAATTCCTCGCCTGCGAACGGGCATCGCTGGGGGACGTGATCAAGCACACCTACGACGGCGTCGTTGTTGGAGCGGGCGGAAAACTCCCGACCTTTGAGACACTGGCGGCGGGGACGCCCGCGTCCTTCAAATCACCGGCCGACGTGATGCTCAAAGGCACCGCGGCCCGGATTCTCCTTGGTGATCCCGCCCTCATCATCTGCGATGGATTCCTACCCGCGCCATTTTCAGTCAAGACTGCCGAAGAGGGTAGAACTCTGCGCGTGACCGCGACCCTGACGAACCCAAATCTCAAGAGCACATTCACCGACACTTTTTACAATGATCTGAACCCGCAGGCTCCGTTCAACGATCGGGCACTCCTGATCGTTGACCTCCCGGGCGGATGGAATTCAGTCACCGGCGTCGACAGCATTGGCGTCAGGGCTGCAGGCAAGGCAATTGCGCATCGGCTGGTCGGTTTTGCCGTCGAACGGGACGGCAACCGCCTGCGATTGCATGTTCAGGTTGATGTCGTGGCTCAGGGTTTTCAGCAGTCTTCACTTCGAATCCACGGAACGACTGTGGAATTAACTGCGAAACACTGATGAACTGCGCGATGGATTGCGTCCGTCACTCGCCAGTCCGGCGAAGCAAAACGTACTTTGCGAATCCGAGTCCCAGCCGCTCCGATGGCTCGCCGTCAGGGCGAGGATCTCCACAAGAGACTGTAGCAATACCGTGGCGAGCGGTCGACGTGAGCCGGCCGGTCCGTGGGCTGACCCCAATCCCCAAAGAAACTCTTCCGATGACTGATCCCGTGCCTCCAAATCGCTTGGCTCTGTTCGCTTGTCTGGCTGGTCTGGTTTCCATCGTCTGCTTCACGATATTCAACCTCAATGCGTCTTGGTCGGATGTTATTGTCGGCGCTCCGTTTTTCAGCCTGGCCCTCGGCCTGATGGCGCTCGGCCTGGGAATCCTGTCGCGCCGAACCAACGTGCCTTTGCAACGAATCAACAGGGCCTACGCCTGGTGCGGAATCATCTGCGGCTGCGCGATGATCCTCGCCTGGCTAGGAATCGCGGTATTGATCGTCAGCATTACTTTTGGCGAACCGATGTAATCTTGACGGTTGGACGGATTCGATGATCTCACCACTCGCAACCATGTCATCTGCGACCGGTCGAGTGCTCGCACCACCCGATAACCCAGACGCGGAGAGACCGAGAGACAACCGAGAGTTTCGGGAGAGATCGGGGCCGAAACCCAACGCTGGCGGGCGACGGGAATGTCGCGCGGCGGGGCGAGACGGAGACTTCGAGACGGGCGGCGGTGCTCGAAGTGGTTGCCAGGACTGGCGATAGAACGCAAAAAGGCTGCCTCCGAAGATGACGGCCTTTCGTGTAACCCGACGGTCGGCGAGTTTCGCTACCGTCAAAACAAGTGGCGGGAACGGGATTCGGATCGGCGACAGCAGGGTAATGCGGCCCCTCGCGCTGCCTGGCCCCGCAGGGCTGGCTTCTGTCGCAGACGCCCAGCACCGACGGCCGCGGCGCGTTCCAAGACCCGACGCACGTCTCGTTCTGGAACTCAAACTCGTTCTGGTACTACAGCCGCGCCGACCAGAACCGCTTCATCGACTGCCCCGTCTGGTTCCAGGCGAACCGCTTGAAGAACTTCTTCCCCAGCGAATGGCACCGCGAACACCAAATCGTCTACGTGAAGACCGATCTCTTGAAGGTCGAGGGGCGAGTGCCGGGCGGCGTGGCGATCTGACAGGTTGGCGTCAAAATTCGACGGTCCGAAAACAGTCGAGCATGCTACGAAGAGGGTCCTTTCCGGGGAGGATCAAAGCCGAGTTCTGACTCGCCAAAGCGTCATCGAGTGCATTCATTTACAATCGAATCTGCCGACACGCGCGGGGGAGAATGGACGGAATCCTGATCCCAAGGACGAACTCCCAAGAAATTTTCTAAACTCCCAGCGCCCTGTGTCGGCGCAAATATCGTCCATAAAGATGGGGACATGGGAGAAACTGCATCTTGGACAAGAGTTCGGAGTTGAACCGGTATCGACAATACTTGTTGCTGCTGGCGCGTGTTGAGATTGCTCCGTTGCTGCGTGAGAAGTTGGATCCTTCGGACGTGGTACAGCAGACATTGTTGGACGCGTATCAAAAGCGAGACCAGTTTCGCGGTACGTCAGGCGCGGAAAAGGCAGCATGGTTGCGTCAGATCCTGGCTAACAATCTGGTAGATGCCTTGCGAGCCGTCGGACGGAAGAAGCGGGATGTGGCACGTGAACAGTCGCTGGAACTCAAGATCGAGCAATCGTCGCTACGTTTCGCGAAGTGGCTGGCCGCAGATCAATCCACACCGAGCCAAAACCTCGAACAGCACGAACAGGCGATCCGACTCGCCGATGCCTTGGCCCAACTGCCCGACACGCAACGCGAAGCGCTGGTTTTACAGAATTGGAATAACTGGACATTGGCAGAGATCGCTGATCACATGGGCCGAACCCCCGCAGCGGTGGCCGGACTTCTGAAGCGGGGACTGAAACGATTGCGAGAATTGTTAACCGACGCTGAGTGAACTATCAGCCTGGAACTCGTTGGAATGAAGGACAAGAGCCATGACGTCTGAATCCACCGGTGCCTCTGAAGGGGATGGACGGCTCAACATCATTCTGGCGGAATTCATCCAACAGACCGAAGCGGGCATGAATCCCGATCCGCAAGAGTTTATTGCTCGGCACCCTGAATTTGCCGAGGAACTCCAGGAATTCTTCGGAGACAAGGCTCGCTTCGACCACATGGCCGAGCCGTTCAAGCCTGGCGTTGATCCAAGTCCGCAACATGCGAGCGTTGATGCAACGCTCCTCTCGTCAGACGCGCAATCAAATGCTACGTCCACCAGGGTGCCCAGCATCGGCAGCAAGCTGCGCTATTTCGGCGATTATGAATTACTGGAAGAGATTGCACGGGGTGGCATGGGTGTCGTTTACAAGGCCCGACAATCGACGCTCAAGCGGATCGTCGCGCTGAAGATGATTTTGACAGGCCAACTCGCCGGCAGTGATGACGTGAAGCGGTTTTACGCCGAGGCCGAGGCGGCGGCGAAGCTGGAACACCCGAACATCGTCCCAATCTTTGAAATCGGTCAGGCCGAATCGCAACACTACTTTTCGATGTCATTCGTCGAGGGAGAAAGCCTTGCACAGCGAGTCGTGCGCGAAGTAATCGCTCCCAAAGAAGCCGCGAAGATCATGCACAAAGTCGCTCTCGCGATCGCCTACGCTCATGTCGAGGGTGTGGTCCATCGTGACCTTAAGCCAGCCAACATTCTTCTCGACAAATCCGGCGATCCTCACGTCACTGATTTCGGCCTGGCCAAGACGTTCGAATCCACAGGCGAGGCGAGCGACTCCGCGTCAAATCTGACCGCCACTGGCCAGGTGCTGGGCACACCGAGCTACATGCCACCGGAGCAAGCTCGAGGAGGCGCGAAGGAGATCGGGCCTCTTGCCGATGTGTACTCACTCGGCGCGGTCCTGTACTGCCTGATTACGGGCCGGCCACCGTTTCAGGCCGCCAGTCCGCTCGACACCCTGCTGCAAGTGATCGAACGAGACCCCGTCGGACCGAGATCGCTCAACCCGGCAGTCCCCCGCGATCTGGAAACGATTTGTCTCAAGTGCCTCGAAAAGGATCCGGCCCGACGTTATGGCTCGGCAAAAGCGTTCGCAGACGACGTGGAGCGCTGGCTGCGCGGCGAGCCAATTCAGGCTCGACCTGCGGGAGTCTGGGAGCGAACGCTCAAGTGGGCCAAGCGCCGGCCAGCGACGATGACCGTCCTCGGAGTTACCGCCGTGGCGATTCTCTGCTTGCTGTACGTCGGCGGCGCCCTCTGGTTGTCGACGCTGGAACGCGCGTCACTGGCGGATGCACTGGAAGGTCAGGTTGAGCAGACGCAGACTGCCCACAATTTAACGAAGGGTGCCCTCGCAAAGGCGGAACAGGCCGAAAGGGACGAGGCAGCGGCCAGGAAGAAGGCCGAACGGCAGGCGGCGGATCGCCTGTTCGAGCAAAGTCTCGCCAAATGCCTGCCCGAGGATCCCCGCGTCGGTCTGCTCTGGCTGGTTCGCAGTCTGGACGAAGCCACGAAGATCGGCGCACCTGACCTGGAACAATCGTGCCGCAGACAGTTGGCCGCCTGGAGCCGTAACTTGCATCCGCCGCGTTTTGTGCTCCCGTCCGGCATCACGACCCCAGTCCTGAATTCTCCGGTCGTAGCCTACAGCTCGAACGGATCGACTTTCCTGGCCGGCGACCAGACCCAGTTCCAGCGCTGGGATAGCAAGACCGGCAAACCGTTGGGCTCGCGAGCCACCTTAGAATTTCAGGGTCAGAAATGCGCCATGTTGGCCTTTCATCCCAATGGCCAGATCGCAGTCACCACGTATTTCAACAACTCGGCCCAGCTATGGGATGTGGCCACCGCGAAACCAATCGGCTCTCCCTTGAAACATCCCGATCAGGGTCGTGGGCAAATGATTCGAATCATGGCCTTCAGTCCAGACGGTAAGCGGTTAGTAACGTCGAGCGAAGATGGCTCGACTCGACTCTGGGACATCGCTGCGGAAAAATTCGTTGAGATCGTACCTGAGGGGAATACCGCCTTCACCAACAAACAGGCCGCAACTTTCTCGGCCGACGGCGAGACCGTACTACTGGCGTACGACTTAAAGAGCATCCAGCTGTTTGACGGCCGTACGGGAGAGCGACGGGGCCCGGTCCGAGACCTGGGGGAAGCGATTCTCGGAATGGCCGTCAGTCCCGACGGCAAGATGCTGCTGACCGGTCACTACAAGAAGGTGAGTCTCTGGGACTTGGAGGCCTGGAAGCCACGCTGGACGGGAATACCGTTTGCCGCCAGTAGCCCGTCTGAACCGAACGTTGCTGTGGCCTTCAGTCACGATGGCAAGATGGCGGCGGCGGGTGATTCGCAAGCGGTTCGCCTGTGGGACGTCCGCACGGGTCAACCGCTCGGACTCCCCATGCGCCTTTCCGAGTCATTCAGTTTGTCCGGCGAGCAAGTCTCGTCCTTGGCCTTCAGTCCCGACGACAGAGCGATTGTCGTCAGCGGCGCGTCATACATGGTGCGCGTCTGGGAACTCGCCGCTCGTGGCGAACTTGGGGTGTGCTGGCACCACCCACTGCTGATACGAGCGATTTTCAGTCCCGATGGCACGACCGTCCTGACCAGCAGCCAGGACAACAAGGCCCGCCTCTGGGATGCTGCCACGGGAGAACCGCTGCCAGCGACTTTGCAGCACCCCGCGATCCAGGCCATTGGACAAATCTGGGCCCTGGCCTACAGTCCCGACGGCAAGACGGTACTCACCGGATGCAACGACGGCACTGCTCGGCTGTGGAAAGTCGAATCGGGAGAGCCGATCGGCGCGCCGATGGAACATCCTGATATGGTCATGTCCGTCGCCTATCATCCGGACGGCAAGACCTGCGCGACGGCCAGCTACGATGGGACTGTCCTGCGGTGGGACACCACGACAGGACAACGTGTGGGTTCTTCGATAAAGCACCCGGAAGGACTTGGTTTATGGTCGATTCAATTCAGTCGCAGCGGCAAAACACTCTTAGGTTGCTACCGCGACGAGTCCGCTCGATTGTGGGAAGTGGAAACCGGAAAGCTGCTCGGCGTCGACAACAGCGGCATCCAGCATGCGTTTTTCAGCCCGGATGGAAAATCGGTCTGGACGGGAGCCCCGCAACGAAACACGAGCGGAATGCCTGCGCAGCGAATCGCCCTTCGAGAATGGGACGCGAATACGGCGAAACCGCTGAAGCCGCCGCTCGAAGTGGAAGGGGGTTCTTTGACGTTCAATCCCGACTTAAGCCAAGCCGTGTCCGTGCGATACATGGACAACACAGTCTGGTTCTGGGACCCGCAGTCGGGAAAATCGCTCGGTTCACCCCTCACCTTGGGATCGCCGTTTGCTGGATTCGCCTTCAGTCCCGACGGCAGGTTGCTCCTGACAGGCTCCTGGAAGGAATCAGCCGGCGACGCCCGGCTGTGGGATGTGGAGACGCGGAAACAAGTCGGTCCTGCCTGGGTTCATGGAGGCTTGGGGGCGATGGTCGCGTTCAGTCCCGATGGCAAGACGATGCTGATGGCCAGCGGGGATGGCACGGTACTGCTTCGGAAGATCCCAGAGCCCGTCGTCGGCACACCCGAGCGACTGAGTTGTTGGATTCAGGTCCTCACCGGCCTGGAGCTGGAAGAAAATGGTCTGGTGCGGGTCCTGAATGCCGACGCCTGGCAACAGCGTCAACAGAGACTGAATGAACCGGATGGAAAGGCCGTGAAATGATCGATTTACCCTCCAAAGGAACACTTCCGATGACTGATCCCGTGCCTCCAAATCGCTTGGCTCTGTTCGCTTGTCTGGCTGGTCTGGTTTCCATCGTCTGCTTCACGATATTCAACCTCAATGCGTCTTGGTCGGATGTTATTGTCGGCGCTCCGTTTTTCAGCCTGGCCCTCGGCCTGATGGCGCTCGGCCTGGGAATCCTGTCGCGCCGAACCAACGTGCCTTTGCAACGAATCAACAGGGCCTACGCCTGGTGCGGAATCATCTGCGGCTGCGCGATGATCCTCGCCTGGCTAGGAATCGCGGTATTGATCGTCAGCATTACTTTTGGCGAACCGATGTAATCTTGACGGTTGGACGGATTCGATGATCTCACCACTCCCAACCATGTCATCTGCGACCGGTCGAGCGCTCGCAACGGTCGTTAACCCAAACGAGGCGAGAGTCAGAGACAACCGAGAGTTTCGGGCGAGATCGGGGCCGAACGACGGCGCGAGCGTGGCGCAAGTCAGTCGCGTGTCGGGGCGAGACGGAGACTTCGAGACGCAAGTCTGTGCTCGAAGTGGTTGCCAGAACTGGCGATAGAACGCGAAAAGGCTGCCATCCGAAGATGACGGCCTTTCGTGTAACCCGACGGTCGGCGAGTTTCGCTACCGTCAAAACAAGTGGAGGGCTCTGCACTCCGTTCAAACTCTCTCGCCACTGGGACATCATCCACCGCTGATTACCTGCATCTTTTTGCTTCCAACTTCATTTCGAGGTTATGCGGCGGCCTATGGTCGCAGAACTTCGTCTTGTATTTCATGGAACTCGGTGTTCTTACTTTGCAACGCGGTCCCACTGCCTCAGTATCGGTGGCCCGTTGTCGCTGTCCAAGACGCCAAAAACCTCCACGAATTGTCTGCGGTTGACGGTGTAAGGGTTTGAACTGGCGGAGCCTGCTGGCGAACGCGATCCTTTGGCCATGCCCTTTGTGACTTCAAAGTTTCGCCGCGTGATCAGCGAAATGCGTCCCGATCGTTCGAGTTCGAAATCCTGTGTGTGCTGCTGCCAAACCGCTTCATTTCGGTCCTGATTCCGATTGTAGTCGGTGAAAGTGATCTTGTTGCCGTCGACCTCCAAAACTTCCCTCGTGATTTCGAAGAACCTCGTTTTACCTTTCGTGGGGTACGTGATTTCCCATTGCCCTTGCAACAGGGTGAGGTCGTATTCGAGAAGTGTCTGTTCAAAACCCGTGTTTGCAAGCTGATCGAACAGACCGGACGGAGTCTGTGGATTCTGTTTGTTTCCCGGGGGCGTGGTCCGCACGCTTTCCAAGTCGCCGACCAGTTCCAACGAGACATCGTCGATCCAAACCCGCCCTGGACCGTGAAGATCCACACTACAATCAATTTGCGCAGTCCCTTCCAAATCTGTCACGGTGAACTCGACCTCGTAACGCTTCCAGTCCGTGCTTCCTTGAATGGTTGGCTTCAGCCAGAACGTGTCCGAGGAATCCGCGTACAAGTGTGGAATGTTGATTTTCAGGTAAACCGATTCCCTGACATCCCGGGTCTTTAGAAACGCCGACAGCCGCAGACGCTTGCCTCGGTGACTGCGGATGTCGAGCGACTGCACCATCGATGCGTAGTGGTTCTGGTGGAACTGCGCTTCCTGACTTTCGAGCGATCCAGCAGACTTGCCGCCATGGAAGACTTGACGGTCGAGCCCAACTCGATAGTGACGCTCGGAGGGGTGTGCGTTCCACCGCCAGCCACCGGGCAGTGGCGTCTCCGTGCCAACCGCATTGGGCTGTTTCCGGGGGGCGATATCCGTCCCATCCGACACCGTGAGCGTCCAGTCAATCTTCGCAGGTGGTTCCTGCCCCTGAACAAGCACAACGGCCGCTGAAACCACCAGCATCGCCATGCCTCGATGGAGTCTCATTGCCGGTTCTCCTCTACGACTTCAGTGGCTTGGTGTCTTACCGCAGTCGGTACTGGTATCTCTGGGCGGTTGGACTATCATACCTACCACTAACCTGGTGGAAGATTACTCACTCTGGCGCACGCTGGGATCGGCGGTCTGCATCGAAAATATGGACAAGCGAAAGCGCACAGGGCGGACTGCGCTGCAACTGGCACAAGTCTTCGACAAACTGCCCGAAGCCACCTTGTGCTTTGATATCGGGCAAGCCCATCAAGTCGACTCGACGATGCAGGAGGCTGAAGCGATCCTAAGGCGTTTTCAAAGCCGGCTTCGTCAAGTCCACATGAGCTACGTCAACTCACAGAGCCAGCACGAACGTCTGAATTTTGAAAGTATTCGGGCTTTTCGACAGGTTGCTCATTTGTTCGGAAAATCGATCCCGATCATTCTTGAAACTCCAGTGAGCCGTAGTGAGGTGGATGAGGAGATTTCGGCTGCTGAATTCGTTATTACCTCGGCCTGAAACAACATCACCTAAGTTCGGCGGCGTATTGGGCGCAGGGGTGCTGGAAGAAGGCCATGACATGCTGGGGGAGCCGTGCGAGCCTCTGCATGAAGGCGTTCAGGTTGGACTGGAGCTCCTCCCGTGTGGAGGGGAGTCTTTCGGCGTTGACCGCCGCCTTCGTGTCGTGGTTGAGGTATTCGTCCGGATTGAGTTCGGGGGCTCCGCAGGGCAGGTAGAAGATCTCGA
>JAKFUF010000262.1 GCA_021732845.1 Planctomycetaceae bacterium
AATGACTCCGTCCGAGTCTGGAAAAAGCACCTGTGCCGGAACACAGTTCTTTAACGCGCAGCGCGAAAGAACCATGCCTCCGGTGCGCACCAGGAACCTCTGTCACCAAACCAATATTCCGAAAAAAGACCCCTTGACCAGCCTAGAAAAGGGTCCGGTGCGCGGACCACCAGGAATCAGGGCCTGCGCAAAGCCAAGCCGCCGTCGGTCAACGAAGCGGCAGTAGGATTCGCTCTGCGGACCGTCGCAGAGCGGATCTTATGCTTAATGCGTGCCACATCAATTGGAAACTAGACCGTCACCCCATCCGGCCACAGAAAGAACGGCCCGAACTTCGGGCTCATCCGAAACTCTCCACCGGCGTCTTTGCCTTTTTGGGTCAGGTAGTGCTTGCCCTCGCGGAATTCCAGGTGGCCGGAGGTGACGAGGCGGTCGAGGGCGTTTTCGATCAATTCTTCAAGGATGTCATTCGTCGCACTGGTCGTCAAAAAACTGGCCATCGTGTCTCCGTGGCTCAACAAGTCCCAAGAAAAACGACAAAACTCCCAAGAAACTGCACGCTGCCGCCAGGGCGGAGAGTCCGCCCGTCGAAATGAAGTGCCGGATTGGAGCTATCGTACCTGAGGCAGGGCAGGGGTTCAAACGGGCGGATGGGGGGATGCGGCTGGCCAGTTTCTAAAGTGGGCGAAGCCGGAATCAGCGGAGGCCGTTAGGCCCCGGTTCTGACCCGGCAGGAAAATCGGAAATCGCGCAAGCTCGGGAACCGGACGCTAACGCGTTCCGGCTGATTTGTCGAAAACTGGCCCTTTTCCCCGCGCGAGCCACACCGTGACGGCGCTCTCGACGACTTTACGCCGTCCTTGTAGCGGCACGGCGCGAGCCGTCCGGTGATGGGCTTCCGCTTCGTGGTGGTTCACCGGAGGGCTTACGCCCTTCCGCTAACATGTGAGGGTGGCGGCCGTTGCGAGCGAATAGTTGCCGAGTCACTCCGTGACTCGAACGCAGTCACGGAGTGACTGGACGACATTGCGATGCACCGGAGGGCTTGCTGGGTGTCGAGTCACGGAGTGACTCGGCAACTTTGTGTCGCCTCTCGCTCCGCGAGAGGCCGCGGGCGTGGTCCGACGGGGGGTGCCGCCAGACGTTCGCGTTCTTTTGCAGAGCAAAAGACGACTCTACGCCGTCCTTGTAGCGGCACGGCGCGAGCCGTCCGGTGATGGGTTTGCGCTTCGCGGGGGTTCACCGGAGGGCTTGCGCCCTTCCGCTAACATGTGAGGGCGGCGGCCGTTGCGAGCGGATAGTTGCCGAGTCACTCCGTGACTCGAACTCAGTCACGGAGTGACTCGGCAACTTTGTCGCCTCTCGCTCCGCGAGAGGCCGCGGGCGTGGTCCGGCGGGGATTGTTGCCAGACGTTCGCGCTCTTTTGCAGGAGCAAAAGACGAGTTGACGCCGTCCTTGTAGCGGCACGGCGCGAGCCGTCCGGTGAGTGCTTTCGCACTTCGTGGGGGTTCACCGGAGGGCTTGCGCCCTGCCGCTAACATGTGAGGGTGGCAGCCGTTGTGAGCGGATAGTTGCCGAGTCACTCCGTGACTCGAACTCAGTCACGGAGTGACTGGACGAGATTGCGATGCACCGGAGGGGTTGCCGGGCTTCGAGTCACGGGGTGACTCGGCAACATTGTCGCCTTTCGCTCCGCGAGAGGCCGCGGGCGTGGTCCGACGGGGATTGTCGCCAGACGTTCGCGTTCTTTTGCAGGAGCAAAAGACGACGTTACGCCGTCTTTGTAGCGGCACGGCGCGAGCCGTCCGGTGAGTGCTTTCGCACTTCGTGGTTCACCGGAGGGCTTGCGCCCTGCCGCTAACAGGTAAGGGGCGAAGCTATCGAGGAGGCGGGGCTTCGAGTCACGGAGTCACTCGGCGACTTTGTCATCACGCACCGGACGGCTTGCGCCGTGCCGCTAAAAATGCGGGGGCAGGGGGGATGCGGATGCGGGTCATGCCGCCGGCACTTCGCGGGACGCGAGCAGGTCGGTGAGCATGGCGCTGTGGTGGGGGACGAGGGTCAGTTTGGTTTTGCCGTCCAGCAGCTTTTGGGTTTCCAGGATGGTGAACATCGCGTCGGCGGTTTCGGGGTCTTGGCAGATGTTTTGCAGGGCGTCGCCGACGAGTTGCGGGCGGATGGCGGCGGCTTTGGCGAATTCAATCGCGGCTTTGCGGTCGGCCGTGCTGGTGATGATGCTCACCTGGTTGGCGCCGTCCTGCTTGATCGCCGAGGTCACCTGCCGTAGGCGGTTGACGACTTTGCTTTCGATCTGGCGGATCATCTCTTCATCGCGGAAATGAACCTTGCGGATGTAGACCGAACCCAGGCGGTAGCCCCATTCGTGGGACTTGGGGGAGACCTCGTCGCGGACGGTGGAACTCATGGCGTGCCGGTCGACCATCATCATCGCCAGCGGCAGGTTGCTGAGGCAGCGGACGGTGGAGTTGCTGACGTTGGCGGCGAGTGAGCCACGGGGGTCGGTGTTTTTGAAGAGGTAAGCCACGGGGTCGCTGATGAACATCTCGTACCAGATGCCGATGCCCATCGGGGCACCCTCCTCGGAGTTCACCGGGGCACTGCGGATGTAGACCTGATCCAGCCGCATGTCGAGGACGTAGCAGGTGCCCAGCCAGTTGACGATCAGGGCCTTCCAATCCATGAGCGGCCAGAGGAAGTGCAGGCCGGGCTCCTCAATGATCGCCGCGACCTTGCCGAACAGGACGTAAACATGGCAGCGGCGCTCCTCGACGATGGTATACACGCCGAAGAAGCGAGCCAGACCCAGCGAAATGGGCATGACGAAGAAGGCACAGAAAAACGTGATGCCGAACGCGATGAGTGTATTCATTATGTGTTCACCTCGACAAAAGCCCGGTCGGAGCGGCCGAACAGGGACATTCTCACATTGCGGACATAAGCCTTCAGCACGCCGGGGCCGCTCTGCTTGAGCGACTCGAGCTGCGTGGCCATGCGGTCCAGTGGCTCAATTTCCGCCTGGGCCTTCAGGGTCTCAATCTCTACGGCGCGCTTCGACTGGACGATTTTCTGGTCGGCCGCCGCCTGCGCCAGACTGATGTCCGAGGAGACTTGGTTGTGGGCGGTGTTGATCGCCGCCAGGGCGGATTCCACTTCGGATGGCGGATCGATTCCGGTGATCAGCGAAGCGTCGAGCACCATGCCGTACCGAGCCACCGACGAGCGGCATTCGCGGTCCATATGCTCGTTGAGGTCCCGCAGGTTCTTCCGCAGGTCGTTGATCGACACGCCATACGTGGCTGCGGCCTCGGCGGAGGACAATTCGCCTGGGGTGCCCACGTGAGCCACCGGTGGAGATTCGAAGTTGGCGATCCGTTCGCGGAGGACCGAGACGAAGTAGCCCATGACATGTGAGATGGGCCGTTTGACGCCGAACAGATAGGCATAGAGGTTGGACTCGGCCACGCGGAAGCGGATCTGCCCGTCGAGCCCGATGTTGAGCTGGTCCTTGGTCACGGCGTCCAGAATGGTGCCGCCCTCATTGGCCCGTGGCTCATCCGGGTCGTAGGCCATGTTCATCGTATTGGTGGCGATGGAAACGCGATGCACCTGCTGCCACGGCCATTTCCAATAAAACCCCGGCTGAATGACACGCACCTGGGGATAGGCGTAACGCTCGCGTTCGTGCTCATCCAGGGCCTCGGACATCGGCAGGTCGAGTGTCGTCGCCCCCGCCAGCCGCTCGGCCCGCCCGCAGGTGGTGAGCACCGCCCGCTGGTTCTGGTCGATGACGTAGAACCCGGCCACGAAGTAGCGCATGACAAACCACGCAATCAACCCGAGAACCACACCGAGTGTGATGTCCATATTGAGCTGCCTCTGGAGAAGTGCCGAGGAGGATTTTGAAAAGATCCGGTCCTCTGCGGGGAGAACGTGGAAAGTGGTGGGGAGGTTCAGGGGAAGTTGTGAGAATTGGAGGCCCGATTCCACTGAGGCCAGCTCAGTGGGGATGCTTCTCCTGCGGAATCACCACCGTGTCCTCATACACCCGCCGTTCCCATCCAACCAGTTGCCCTTCGGGGTTCATCAGCGGGAAGTTGTGGACGGGGCTGATTTCGACCTGCCATTCGGCACACAGCACAACACCCCAAACACGATCGCCTGATGAATCCACCGCACTTCCACCTCACGCAATGTTAAATAGAAGGGGAACCAAGCTTCCCTCTGAATTTGATCACTTGCCAAACTTCCAGCATCGTGGCTTGGGGGAGAATTGCAAGGTCGAAGATTGTTGCGGACTCAACAGGGCTGGCCAGTTTTTGAAGTTGTCGAACGCTGAATCAGCCGGAGGCCATTAGGCCCCGGTTCAGGCCGTGCCAATTCGCGGCGATCGCGCAGAATCGGGAACCAGACGCTAACGCGCGCTAACGCGTTCCGGCTGATTTTTCGAAAGCTGGCCAGCTCTGATTGTGGCGTTCCAACTCAACTGACTTAACGTGCTTCCTTGACAACCCAAGGATGGTCTGCCCACACTCGCGGGAAATGGGTTCGATCCTGAGCCACCGTTCTATGGGCGATTCTCGCCGCCATTCGACTTGATTCCAATTCCCGTGGTCGTCCAATAACTGCCATGCAGCCACCCCGCTGATCGTTACTTGCTTGTTTGCGGTCGTTTTCCTTGGAGTGACCGATGTGCCTGCTTATTGGCATCGCGCTGCTTTTCGCCCAGCCGGCCTCTCCCGCTCCCCTGGCAGCGGAAGCCCAGACAGCGCTCGCCGAAGTGCAAAAGCACTTGGCCAACCGGCCCACGATGGAGGTGGTTTATCAGTTTCAAAGCAAGTCTCCGGCCGACTCGAAACTGAAACTCCCGCCGCGCTCGGGAGAAGCATTGGAGGTGACGTGGCTCCGCAAGGGGGCGATGGAGTTTTGCTCGGTCTCTTACACGACTGAGCCCAAGACGACGATCTCCAAATGGGCTTACGACGGTACGACGACCCACGAATGGAATTACTACCCGGAGTCGGGAAAGCTCGCGGATGTGTATATCTCAAACGGGCCACCCCGGATTGTTTTGTCGTGGAAGAATCCGTTGACCCACGCGTTGGGCCTTGAATTGTTTGATGTCGAAGGCACTCCCGCGTCCTTCATCGCCGCCGCAATTCAAGGCAAGACCGTCACACAAACGGGTGCCAACGATGGTGTGGTGGCGTTCACTTTGGGCTCTCACACAGTGAACAGAGCCCTGAGGGATGTTGATCTCTCCGTGGACCTGCCGCACGGGAGCCATCTGCGCACCTTGGGCCTCAAACATTTCACGAAAGGCAAGTTGCTCTCGGAATGGCGAGTCACCGTCGACGAGTTTCAGCAAGTCCCTGACCTGTCCACGGGCGGAATGACCTGGTTTCCGCTGCGAGCCCATATGTTGTCCGGCAAACAAGTCACCACGATGGATGTGGTTTCGGTCCAGATCAACGGCCTGGTGCCGGACTCTCGCTTCGCGCACGAGGAGCCTCCGTTTGGAACGAGAATGCGCGAGGAGTCCAACCCGCCAGGTGGCCGAGAGCGCAGCTGGCTGGTGGGTGGCGAGGCGGCACATAAGAAGCAACTGGAGGAGATCAACGAGGCGCGGAGAATGCAGATTGCTCGCCTCGAGAAGGATGGGGTGACGCATCACGCCAGAGCCGTGAGCCACGGGGCTTCGTCCTACTGGATGCTGTCCAGCGTCGTCCTCCTCGTCCTCGCGGGCGCGCGGTGGCGGAGCCAGCGCGCCAGGTAGGCAGCGGCGGTTCTATGGGCGCGCAGATCCCTATTGTGAAATCATGGGAAGAGGGTTGTCACAATGCCAAACCAAGTCCGCAGGCCGCCCTCGCACACCTGGATGCTGCCGGGCAGCCCCGTCGCTTCGACGGCCATGGGGAGGCCAACAACGGCCGGACGCAAGGGGTATTCGATGGTCGAACTTCTGGTGACCATGGCAATTGTCTCGATGCTCGTGGCGCTTATCCTGCCGGCCGTCCAGTCCGCGCGGGAGGCCAGCCGCAAGACCCTTTGCAAGAACAACCTCCACCAACTCGGTACCGCGATGGAGGCCTTCCAGGCGGCTCACCAGAAATATCCGGCGGGCCACGCACAGAGCAACATTACGAGCAATGCCGTGTCGGCCCAGGTGGAACTGCTCCCGTTTTTGGACCACAAAGACTTGTACCAACTGTTTGATAAGTCGGAGACTGGACGGGGAGCGGATGAGGATCCCCCGACCAGCAAATCCAATGGCAAGCTGATGGCGATGACCGTGGCTGAATTCATCTGCCCGTCTGACACTGGGCCGGCTGCGCGGTGCAACTATCGCATTTCGGCCGGTTCTTCCCCGTGGATTCACGAGACAACGCGTCAGTATTCGCCGCCCAGCCATGACCGAGCGCTCCAGGGGTTCCGGTCGTGGCTCGGACGCCGGGATGCCGATTTTCGCGACGGCAAATCACACACCACGGCATTCGCGGAGAAGACGGTGGGTGATGGCAACCCCGCCACGTATACGCCGTCCCGAGACCTGGCGTCAGTGATCTCACTCTTACCGGGCCTGGCCACCCCCGATGACGCCATGCATGCCTGTCAGCGAAAAAACGACAAAAATCCCAAGCACTTTTCCTTCGGAGGGACCGCCTTCATTCTCAGTGGCTATACACAAACCTGGTACAACCATGTGCTGACTCCCAATTCGGACATCCCCGACTGTGTCGATGGCGGCCCGATGGGACACGGCGCGTTCACCGCCCGATCGGTGCATTCTGGCGGCGTCAACGTCCTGTTCGCGGACGGCGGTGTGCGAATGATCAACGAGACGGTGGACTTGTCCGTCTGGCGCGCCCTCGGTTCGATCGCCGGCGGCGAAGTCACGCCCGACTTTTGAGACAGCCTGTCCGTGCGTCCTGAAAAGGAGCAATCTCGTCCGGGGCGGCTGGTGGCGTCCCCGGTAGGGCGAAGCACCGGCCGCTGAGCTTCCCTCAGTAGGGTTCGTCCTGCTCTGCAGGTCGGCGAGATCCGCGGCGTAGTGTCGCCTCTCGCTCCGCGAGAGGCCGCGAGCGTGGTCCGACAACACCTGCGCATGGTCCGCCGATGTCTCTCGATTGGCACCGCGGTTTCCCGTGCGTTGTCTCTTGCGGAGCAAGAGACGACACTACGCCGTCATCCGCACCTCGTCCCAGAATCCCGCCGTGTCGTCCATGACGGGTGCCCTCTGTCGGCTTCGTCGCCAGACATCCGCGGCCTCTCGCGGAGCGAGGAGGCGACACTCCGCCGGCAAGAACGCGAGACGCAAGAGACCGCCTTTCTCCCGGCGAAAGGTCCGGGTATCAAATATGGGTTGAATTGCCGCAAACGAACATCCGCCAAAAACACCAGTCTCCCGTGGAGCGTCTCGATGCTCGGGCACGCTTTTGACCCGCAGGCGGAAACGAACATCTACGAGCATTGCCGGCCGCATTGGTCGCAGGCCGGGACGGTTGTGTTCATCACCTTTCGCACGGCAGATTCCATACCAGCGAATGTCGTCAGGCTGTGGGACCGCCAGAAGCGTGCGTGGCTCGCCCAGCGCGGCCAGACTTCCGGTGAGGTGCCGGAGCTGCTTTCAAGGCTCAGCTCCGCCGAACAAAAGGCCTTCCGCAAACAATTCGAGCGTTGCCGCGAAGACTATCTCGACACCTGCCAGGGTCGGTGCCTGCTCAAGGATCCCGAGCTGACAGGAATAGTCGGACGGTCGTTACTGCACTTTGACCGCCAGCGCTATCTGATGGGAGATTTCGTCGTCATGCCAAATCATGTCCATCTGCTGGCGGTCTTCCCCACAGCAGACGCACTCAAAAAAGCAATGCGACTCATGGTTGCATTTCACGGCGTTCCAGATCAATCAGTCCACGGGTGGCAGGGGAAGGTTTTGGCAGCAGGAACCGTTCGATCACCTCGTCCGTAGCGGCGAGCAGTACGCCTATCTGCGAAAGTACATCGCGGACAACCCTGCAAAGGCCGGCCTGCGGCCAGGCGAGTTCTTGCATCGCCGCTTCGAAGAGTGACCGCAGCGCGCCTGTGATTTTTTGAGTTCGCCTCTGTACTGCGTCGGATGGCGGAACGCGCCGCGTAGTGCACAGGCCCGTTCACCACCGAGTTGAACTCGGTGGGGTCGTGGATGGCGGGCGGCGAGATCGACGGCGTAGTGTCGCCTCTCGCTCCGCGAGAGGCCGCGAGCGTGGTCCGACAACACCTGCGCATGGTCCGCCGATGTCTCTCGATTGGCACCGCGGTTTCCCGTCCGTGGTCTCTTGCGGAGCAAGAGACGACACTACGCCGTCATCCGCACCTCGTCCCAGAATCCCGCCGTGTCGTCCATGACGGGTGCCCTCTGTCGGCTTCGTCGCCAGACATCCGCGGCCTCTCGCGGAGCGAGGAGGCGACACTCCGCCAGCAGCTCGACGAACCTGTCACCGCGTCCTGAATAGCCAGATTCTCGTCCGGGGCGGCCAAACCCATGTTGACCCATCGGACTTGAATGTTTATGACGCATTTCCTCAATCTCTCTCAAAAATCTCCGCTTAATTCGTGACGAAAGCCGCCCGGTTTGGCAGGTCCATGCCTCCGGTGGCCTTTCCGCGTCCGCACCCTTGTTGGTTCGTGGCGCACACTTGCCAAGGATGGTTCATACCATGCTCAACAGTACCGGTCCGTCCTCTTCCGGTCGACGCAATCCAAACCGGCTGTGGCGCTTCTGTCGCCGGCCGTTTACAGGGCTGTTGCTGACTCTGGCGACCGTCGCCGGCAGTTCGGCCGTCGCGCAGGACATCGAGCCGGGACGCGGGATCATGGGCCGCATCGGGCACGTCGAAGGGCAGGGGATCCCCCAATACCGGGCGATTACCCCCGTTGAGCTGTTTCCGTACATCATGCTGGATGAATCGCTGATCTTCAGCGATCTGCGGGTGTTCCCCACCAATCAGGGGGAGTTTGGCGGCAACGTCGGCGCGGGCTACCGGCAGTACTTTGAAGAGTTTGACCGGATCGTGGGCATCAGTGGCTGGTACGATGCCGATGCCACGCGCGGCCCCTACTTTCAGCAGCTTGGGCTGAGTTTGGAAACGTACGCCGGCCCGCTGGACGCGCGGATCAACATGTACCTGCCGGTCGGCAAAACGACCATCACCGATTCACTCACGATCCTGCCGGCCTCCACCCGGTTTGACGGCAACAGCCTGATTTATGACCAGGCCCGCTCCTACTTCGTGGCCATGAAGGGCGTCGACTTTGAGGTCGGTGCGCCACTGCCCAGCGAGTTCTCCGCGGATCATGGGATCCGCGCGTATGTCGGGGGCTACCACTTTCAGGGCAGCGATGTCGACAACATTACCGGCGCCTCGACCCGCCTGCAGGCGAACATTGTCGCCGGACTGGACGCTTCGGTGCAGGTGACCTACGACGATTTCTACAAGACCCGCGCGTTCGCCGGGATCTCGTGGACGTTTGGCGTGCTGCACCGGTCGCAACTCCAGCAGGACAACGCCCGTGGCCGCTTCGGCGAGCACGTGACCCGCAACTACACGACGGTGGCCCCCGGCCGGCACTCCGTGGAACGCCTGGTGGCCATCGATCCCAACAATGGCACGCCATACACCTTCGCGCACGTGTCCAGCAGTGCCGCCGCCGGCGGAACGGGCACAGTCAACAGCCCCTTTCAGTCGATCGCCGCCGCCCAGGCCGCGGGGTCAAACATCGTGATTGTTCAGGCTGGCAGCACCTTCAATGGGGCCGCGGCGACGATTGTCGCCGGCAATGGCCAGCGGATCTTCGGCGATGGTACGGATGTCGCGCACTTCATCCCGGTGCTCAACCGGGGCACGCTGCTCATACCGCAAGCCGCGGCTGGCCTGCGGCCGGTTCTGAACGGGTCGCCCGGCGACACCATCACGCTCGCCAACAACAGCGAGATCTCGGGCTTTACGATCACGAATTCCGGCGGCAATGCGATTTCTGGTAACGGCGTCCAGAACATCATGGTGAACCAGATGGCGATCAGCGGTGCCGCCATGTCCGGCCTGAATTTCACCAACACCAGCGGCAGCTACCTGATTGACAGCACGTCGATTGCCAACTCGGGAATGGGCGTCTCGATCAATGGGGGCAACGGTCAGTTCAGGTTCACCGGACCGCTGGCGATTTCCAACACCACCGGCCCGGCAGTCTCGATGAAGAATCTTGCCACGGACGCCGTGGCCACCCTTGGCGACATCACCGTCAACAACCGCCAGGGCCGTGGCTTGGAACTCGACGCCTTTGCCGGCACCCTGAATGTGAACGGCCTCACCACCATCACCAACGAATCCAACTCCGTGGCTTCCGCCATCGACATCCGGAATTCTCCGGGGACGCTGAACTTCGCCGGGGTGACTGTGACTAACACCACCGGCGCGCCGGGCGTCAATCTGCAGAACAACGCCGGCACCACCACCATTCAGCGATTGGACATCACCAGCCAGAATGGAACCGCGCTCAAGGCTGACGGCATCACGCAGTTGAACATCAATCCCACTGTCGCCAATGTATCGGACCTGACTAAGAACGGCTCCATCACGGCGGTCAACGGCACCGGCGTGGACATCCAGAATTCGAATCTGAATGTCAGCCTGAAGGCGATCAACAGCAGCAACGCCGTCAACGGCATCCGACTCGTGAACACCACCGGTACCTTTGCCACCTATGGCGACGGCACCGACGGCTCGGGCGGCACGATCACTGGAGCCACCAACGCCATCCTGCTGCAGAATGCCGGCACCGTCGGCTTCCAGTGGCTGGCGCTCAACAACAACGTCAACGGCATCAACGCCAACAATGTCGCCTACCTGCAGGTGCAGAGCGCGTTGATTCAGAACAACACCGGCTTCGGCATCGACACCCGCAACGTGACCGCGCTGGTCGTGGCAAATACGACCATGAACGGCAACACCCTCGGCAACATCCGCGGCCAGTTTGACCAGGTCCGGTCGTACGCCTACTCGATCAACTCGTCCAACCTGACCTCCTCGACCGCCAACAACGTGCAGTTGACCACCCTGGCCGGCGGTGAGGGTTCGATTCTGAACCTGAGCACGAGTGGCTCTGGCTTCGCCTCGACGCTCGCCGGAGCCGCAGGAATTCGCACCGACTGGAATGGGACTTTGACCGCTTCGATTGACCAGTCGGCCTTCACCATGGGCGGGGCCACGACCAACGGGCTGGTCTTCAACAACGTTTCGACCACGGCCCCATCGACGGTGAGCATCACCAATACGACGTTCCTGGGAACTGGCGGCAGCAACACCGCCGCCCTGGTCAACGTGGCCAGTGCCTCGACGGTGGTGTTCGGCGGGAACGAAGTGCAGTTTAACTCTTCCGGTGGGACCGGCCTGCAGCTCACCTTGCCCGCCTCCTCCACGGTCAACATTGCCAGCAACACCTTTGTCGACACGGTCGACGGAGCCACGGGCGTGCTGTTCAGCTCGATCAAGGGTCCCGGCAACGTGACCATCGAAGACAACACCATGACCTTCGCCAACACCGGGGTGTTGCTGGACCGTGGCATCATATTCTCCAGCATCGACACCGCCGGTGGGGTGCTGACGCTGTCGGGAACCAAGAACAACGTGATCAGCGGGGCGGGCACGACGTTCTTCAGCCCGTTCGGCACCACGGCTGGCGGGATTCTGGTGAACGGGGTGCAGGTGAAGTAACGCTGGCGGCTGGCACCAGAGGCCAGTTCGGCACCGCGTTTGTCATCGCCTCACCAATTTCTCCTCGGCAAGCGGTGGCCCGCCTCCATTCATGACCCTGTTCCGTCTCGTCCAAACGACCATGACCAGCCATGGTTTCACAGTCCTCACCACTGTGCTGCTGTGGCTCGGCACCTGCCTGCCACTGTGCGCCGCCGACACACCCCTGCGCCGGGCCGCCGCGCCGGCGGTCCTGGCCCCCGAAATCGAAGAGAACGAGCCGGAAGAATCCACTGAGGAAACGCCCGACGAGGAGTCGGCGCAGGAGGAATTCTCGGCACCCAACGGAATTCGCCGCTCAGCGAGTGCCCCGGTCAAATCGGTTCTGCACAGCGATCCCGCCGACGCCTTCGGCGTGCGACCAAATTCCTCGTCTGAGTATGCACCTTATCTTGAGCCATCACCGGCGGCCGAGGGCTATCCGGAACCGCTGACCGGTCACTCTCCGGCAGAACCTCTCGCCGAATCGCCCGATGCCACACCCCAACGC
>JAKFUF010000111.1 GCA_021732845.1 Planctomycetaceae bacterium
AGTTGGCGGACGGATCGCGGTTCACCCGGCGGCGGGGTCCAGACACGGCTTGGGTTTCGCGGCTGTAAATGCCGGGCTGTTCTGCCGAGAGGCAGCGTCCGCTGGCCCAGGTCCGCAGCCGTTCCACCGATTCCGCGGCGGTCACTGCCACGGGCACTACATTCTGTGCGGCCTGCGCCAGCGACACATCCAGCAGGGCCGACAGACGGCAGCAGGCACGGATCTCTGCTCCCGTCCACTGAGTATCATCCGGCAGCCGCTGGGTGCGGTCGATCTCGAACTGTTCGCGGTACAGGTTCCAGATCGCCTCCTTCTCGCTGGCACCGGGCAGGTCGAGGAAGAAGATCCCGTCAAACCGCTCGGCCCGGCAGAACTCCGGCGGCAGCTTGGAGACATCGTTGGCGGTGCAGACCACGAACACGTCCGATTCATGGTCGTTGAGCCACGACAGAAACGTCCCAAACATCCGGGCCGAGACACCGCTGTCACTGGCGTTGCCGACGCCGGCAAACGCCTTTTCGACTTCATCAATCATCGCCACACACGGGGCCATCACGTCGATGATCCGGAGCGCCTGCCGGGTTCGCTCCTCTGACTGGCCCACAAGGGAGCCCATCAGCTGCCCGACATCCAGCATCAGCACCGGTCGGCCGATCTCGTTGCCCAGCGTCTTGCAGAACTGGGACTTGCCGCAGCCTGGCGGCGAGAGCAGCAGCACACCCCGGGGCCGCTTCAGTGGATTGCCGCGGCTGGGCTGCAACAGGGCGCGCTTGGTGAAGGCCTTCAAGGCCGCCATGCCACCCAGGCTGCTGAAGGACTCCTGGCCCCGGTACAGGGACAACAGACCGCTCTTCTTGAGCGTCTGACACTTCAGTTCCCACACGGCATCCGGCGTGATCCGACCGTGCCGAACGAGCGACAGACTAAACGCCGCTTCCGCTTCGTGACGGGTCAGGCCCGAGGCGGCATCCAGCAGCGTCTGCAGGTCTGGACCAGCGGGCAGATCCCCGTCTTCGGTCCCGATGCCGCGGGCGATTTCCGCCAGTTGTTCGCGGCCGGGAAGATCATGCTCCAGAACGACGAACAGTTTTTCAAGTTCAATCGGAATCTGCACCACCGGCGCGAGAATGACCACAAACGTCCGGGTCTGCTTGCCGGTGGTGAGTTGCCGGACCAGGGCCTGAACGATTTCTGCCGATTGCAGAAACCGATGAAAGTTCTGCAGCACCAGCACGGCAGTTCCCTCGGGCGTTGCCATCGCTTCCAGGGACCGAATGGCCGCCAGTGGATCCTGTCCGCCGGCCTGAGCGGTGTCGGTTTGGCCCACAATCGCCAGGCCCCGGTCGATGTCCCACGTCGCCAGCCGCCAGTTTTCACTGTGGCACAGCGTGGTGATTTCAAGCAGTGCGTCCTGATGTTCGTGGGATTCGATCCACAAGCCCGAGAAGCAGGCGCGGATCAGTTCGGAAAGGCGCTCGATGAGCGTCATAGACGATCTCCTGAGAGAATGTGTTTGGGTTGGAGGGCGACCGGCAGAGAGGGGCCGTCAAACGCGACCGCCGGCAGCCGATCGAGTAACTGGCGTCAGCGATGACTCGTGATGTCGTGGAACGAGTGATCCGGAGGGACCGCCGATGAAACCAGCGGGCGAGTCCAGCTCACGTGATTTGCTGGACGTTCTGCTGTTGGGATTGGGTCTGGTGAAACTCGCTGGTCAACTGTTCCCCGGTGCGCCGTCCGAGGGCCAGCTCGATCAACTCGCTGGCCTGGCGGCAGCTGCTGCCGGTGAAGCCCTTGGTTTCGACCTGCGCCTGGCCGGTGGGGGACACAATGATTTCGATCGTCTTCATGGAGCAATGACTCCGTTGGAGTGAGTGTGGCCGGGAAGGAAGACCGATGCTGTCGAACCCGTTGGTTTGTCAGCCGCCGACTTGAACAACGAGCTTGATCGAGCCGTCCGCCAGCGTCTGTTCCGTCACGCTGTGGCCCTTTCGCCGCGCTTCAATTCGGGTTTTCTCCACGGCGTACGCCTGCAGGAAATTGTCGAGGCGGTGCTGTGGTCCCCAGTGGCCGTTGAAATTGTCATAGGCCACGGTGCCTGACGTGGTGTCACACACAACGGGATACCGCCAGTCCGGCAGCCTCACGCCCAGCCCGGTCGCCGAGGTGCTGTAGAGCTTGAATGTGCCCCGCATCGGCACCGGCAGCCTGAGCCGTTCGCAGGCGGAACAGATCGCAGTGGGGTCACGGACTTCGGTTTGAATCTGCACGATGTGCGACATGAGGGGCTCCGATGCGGATGGTTGAAGGTGTTGACGAAGAGGCCGATAGGCACGGACCCGATCCACCGCCGAAATCTGTCAGCCGATTCCAGCGGTGGATGGTGCCATTTCGATCTGAGGGATCTCTGTCGGGAAGCGGCGGAGCAAGTCTGCCCTGTCCGTGGGATCAATGATCCGCAGGATCTCATAGGTTGTGATCACTTTGTGGATCACGCCCTGCGCGTCTTCAAAGACCATGTTGCCGAAGATGTTGTCGGTGCCGTCCGCCACATTTCCGAGGGCCAGCAGCAGATCCATCCCATTGCTGGCATGCGTGTCGCAGTCATCAACGATCCAGCGTTTGATCTGCAAAGCTTCGATGGGCGGCGGCAGTGGACTGACTGTGGCTTTTCCGCCCGAATGTCTGACCATCGCCACGAATCTCTGCTGGAGTGCCAGCACCTTGGCGGCAGCCTCGGTGCCCTCCGGGAGTTGGACTCGGATGTCCAGGGTGTTGATCTGCATAGTGCCTCGATAGGGATGTGGGCTGGCCCGCCGCAGGTATGCAACGCTGCGTCAATCGGCTCGGAAGGGACGGAAGGTTGAAGCGTGATCCGCCCGATCACGGGCCGCTTGCCTGATTGAGTTCGCATGCGCCGATCCTGCAATTCGCAGCAGCCACATTACGAAGTGGCACATGCGGTGCCTGCAGAGACCACGGGCGATCCAGGTCAGGTCGGTGCCACGCTGGCGCGGGCGGCGGCCCGATGATCGGGACTGTCAAGCTTGTGCCCGCATCAATGCGGCAGGGAATGGCACGCGCTGGCGATGCCGCGCAGAATTGCGGCAGCAGGCCGCCTGGGAACGCAAGCAAAGAGGCAGGGCAGGATCACGAAAGTCGTGGTCACCCTGACGGGCGGCGATCGCCAGCAGTAAACCGTCCACGCCCATGAAGCCAAGGTCTTTGGTGCGGTTCTCCCGAGAGCTATTTCCACATCATGTATTATGACGTGATTAGGTCATTGTTTTAGCCTATACTCTCATTCAAAGCACAGTGCCCCAGTCATCGATCTGTACGAATCGCACATTGGCGCTGCATGACAAGGCACAGCAACTGAGCGAGAATCGGGGCCGAGTTTTGGGCGGCGTCGGCTTGGAATCCGGCGTCGGCTTTGATCAGTCCCGCAGTGGACAGCAGCCAGATCCTCTGGTGGTGCCGAGTCCGTTGACTCAACGGGCTGGCCCGGTCGGCAATTTCCTGCGTCCCAAGCTGGAGCCGGCTACAAATGTCCAGAAAGGGCGGCGATTCACGGAGGAACAACCTGCCTCATGCGGTCTGCTCGGCTTCTTCCACCGCCCGCACTGCGGCCGACCCTCGTTAGCCTTCGACCTCGCCGGAGAGTTCCGCCCAATCATCGCCGACTCTGCCACGATGGCCACCTGAATCATTCCGCCAGTACGATGGTTCTGTGGGCGGCCTTGATCCAGCGGCACAGAGGTACCAGCATGCCTGACCAGACAATGCCAGTTGAGGTGCATGGAGCCATTGCCAATTCCTTTGCCAGGGAATACGTCGAGGCCGTCATCGGCGACGCCCTGAAGATCCTACCCGCATACCGGGACCGGACCGACACGCTGGTCGTCATCAATCCCCGTCGGGTCGCGGTAATCCTCGACAAGCAGGCCCGGCGAGGGGCGGTCGTTCCAGTCGACCTCATTAAACAAATTGTCACCGGCGGGATGAAGTTGAAACTGCAGTCGTGGCTGGCGGCCCCAGCGAGTCCCTTCTATGTGATGCACATCGCCGGAAGCTGGTTCTCGATTTCGTAGGCGCATTTCGCACGGCCGTGTGGACAGGGTTTTGTGTTGGGGACTCGCCAGCAGTGTTGCGCACGAGACCCTTTGTCCATACGGCCGCAGTTACCGTGTGGAACCGTGGGCAGTTCGCTCTGGTGGGCCATCGATGGTGCCGCCGGATCCCACTTGGTGCCAGCCTTTCCCCTGTCGCAGTCACTTCTCGGCGGCGGCCACGGGCTAAATCACTCCATCTGCACAGCGAACCCTTGCCTGGCGGCCTACTGTACCTTGCTGGACATCAAAGGGTGGGCTGCTCAGCTGGGGGCGTGCAGGGGCGTGCAGTTGTTGCAGCAGCACCAACTTCCCGACTGTAGATACCCCGATTACGTTGGTTGAATTATGGACGCCGCGTCATGGTGCAACCAGCGTCCCATTCTTGATGTGGTTTCGCCAGCTTCTCAAGGACGACTCACGTTGGACGGGGCCGTCATTCGGGCGGTAGTTGTACCGTTTCGCGTTTCCTGTCAGCGTCAGCACGTGATGGAAGGCCAGTTCGCGGATCGAAATTTCCGGGTGTCCCAGCCACTCCACGAGCTTCTTGGACGTGTCGCTGTTTTTTGCGTCGGTTTCATTGAACCCCCACAACAGGCGGTACATCACTTCGACATCCGCAGGTTGGAAGCGCTTTGCCAATTCGTCGCGCAGCAGGTCGCGATTTTCAGGATTACGCGGCAGCCACGCCTGCAGGCCATGAATGGCCGTCAGCCGCGATTCCTCATGTCCATTTTCGCTCTTCAGTGCGTCGACCAGCGGCACGTAGGCCCCCATCAAGTCGAGACAGGCCACTGCCAGTTGCGCCAGTTGCGGGCGGCGGTCGGAAGCCACGCCTGGGGCGATCAGGTCGATGGCGGTCCGTGAGGTCGCCGTCGGATCCACCAGCAATTCTTCGAACAGCTTCGCCTGTTGCCGCTGAACCTTCGACAGCGTCGATTCTCCGAGCCACTTGGGAGCTGCCGTGAATTGGGAATCGGCGGTCAATGGGTACCAATTGGGGGCGATCAGGGTTTGTTCCATCTTGTCTGGACCCGTGATGCGGGCGCTGCCAGTTTCGACATAAATCCCGCCGGTAAACTCCCGGCCCGTCAAATCTTCTTCAAGAGCGTGCGGCAGACGTGGCACAACTTCCACGCCCATCACTGTGTCATCGCTCAGCAACTCCACCAACCACATCGTTGGCCTCACTTTCAGCGCAAACGGCTTCCGCGAAGCACCGGCAGTCAGTTTCATGACCATCCGGCCCCGATCAAGTTCCCAACCCGTGGCCGCCAGCGGGTTGGCACCCATGACGCCCACCAGGGTTCCGTCCAACAGCCTGACCGTTCCCTTTCCCTGATCGAATTCAAACAGCGATTCGAATGGTTCGGAAACTGCCAGAACATCCCCGGCGCGGACAATGGTCCGGCGGGCGAGCGGGAACCAGTGCCGCTGTGCGGAGTCGAACACCATCACCAGACCTTCAAACGACCGATAGGTGGCCACCTCGACACCCATGGCCATAGGTCTGCCGGGCGTCGCCGCCGGCCTTTGGGGGCCAGCGGATGCCGGCTTCTTAATGACAGACGGTGCCAATGGCGTGACCTCCGCATGCTCCGCCGGTGGCATAGGGGCCACGGCAGGTTCAGCCGGCATTTTTTCTGGTGTCGGCTTGGTGGACAGCGTCTTCGGTGCCTTACCGCCATCGAGGGTGGCCACTTCCGTCGGCGTGGGGTCTTCCGGAGGATCCGGCGGACGCTTGCGATCAATTCCAGCCGCGGAGGGCGTTGTGGATGTCTTGGCCGCGAGGCCTTCGGCCGGTGTCGCGCGCTCGGGCTGCTTCATGGGGAATCCGGGCGATTCCGCTTCCGGGCCGAGTTTCTTAGAACTGGACGCGACTGGAACGTTTATGACATCTGACCCCATAGTGCCCAAGGGTCTGACCGGTTGCTGCATAGCCCGGTCAGAGTTTCGGAATGAAAATATTGCGGTGAATGCCAGCACGACAACCGTCAATATTCCCAGTCTCTTGGCGAAGAGCAATTTCCACCGATCGGTCGCTTGACGGACCGTCAAAGCCATTTGTTCGCGATTGCGGTAAAGCAATTCAATGGCAACGTCTGTCAGTGATTTTTTCCGCAACATTTTGCGATATTCTTCCAAGACCGCAGATGCGGCACTATAGGACTTCGACTGCAATGCGGCGATAACTGTTCGTTGTTGTCGAACCAACAGGCGGCAGTCCTCCAGTAGTTCGATGGCGTCTGGGGTTTGCAACTCAACCGGAATCCTGCCGAGGATCATGATCGCGGCCTCGAATCGACAGGCAGCCCGATTCACTGTCGCTTCTTCAAGAATCTCCTGGAACTTTGCCGCTTGCTTCTCTTCATGCGCCAACAATCGACCCCGCAACTGCTGCATTTCAGGGTCATCACCCCGAAGTTGCAAACACTCGTCCACCCGCTCCAGCAGCCCGTAAACTTCTTTCCGCTGGACATCTGCCAGAACTGCTGACCGCAACTCGGCCAGACGATCCCGGTTCGCCTGAGCCTGCTGCTGCAGAGCCAAATCCTCTGGCCGCATGACCGACGGATCAATCTTCGCCAGCTCCGACAGGCACTCCTCATAGCGCTGGACGTTGAACAGTCGCTTCCCTTCGGCATGGGCGGTGTCCCGCACCGTCTGCAATTTGCTGTCACGCTCGATCAACTGCTGCCGCAACCTTGCGAGGTCCGTGCGCATTGGACGCAGCTTGAGGAGAGAATCAACCTCGCTTTGGAGCCCGGTTAGTTTCCGCTCCTTGACACGCTGCCGAATGGCCTGGTCCAAGTGATGGGATTGGTCCTGCCGCTCCTGCAAACGTGCAAGAACGGTCGCGACCGTCGATGTGTTGTCACCCGAAACGGGATCCTCCCGCAGGGGCACTGGAACCTGCTCCAGCGTGTGGATTCCGGCCAGATCGTCATAGGCGGATTCGTGCTGCAGCGCCTCGTGCAGAAGCATGTGAATCCGGTCCTGTTGCTGCTGGCGGTGTCGGTCCAGTTCCTCAAGGAAATCCTCGGCCCAATTCTTCAGATGCTGCAGCCGGAGGTGTGGCTCATTGAGCAGAGCTGTGGCAATCTCGTTCGCCTGGGAATACTCAAAGTCATTCAGCAAATTCTCCGCTTGCTGCCGGCGCGACGCCATTTCCGCACGGCGCTGTTCCAGGAGTTCGCTTTGCCTTCCGCCGCAGTTGCCGCAAACATCCTCATACAGCGGCATCCCCTCCGCACACGACAGACAGGGGGCCTCCAGCGAACCCGCGCATTTTCGGCAGAACTTGCGCCGAGATTCGTTCTTCGTCCCACAGTGGGGACACTGGCCTTCCTCCAGTTCCAGATCCGGCGAACCGTGCTGATGCAGGCAGCCCCGCAGCGCGTCTCGAAATTCGCGGGCGGTCTGGTACCGGTCGGCCTGAGCCTCTTCCAACGCCCTGGCCAGCACCTCCTGCAAGGCTGCGGGAACCTGCTTGAGATTGATGATCCGGGGGCTCCTGCCCGTCACCATCTGGTACAGCGTGGCCGCGAGACTCCACAGGTCGCTCCGGGCATCCGCCAACGCCGCGTCCTGGCGTTGCTCCGGCGGCATGAAATCCAGGGTTCCCAGAACGGCGCCCGCCATGGTCTGGCCTGTGTCGGCGGCCCGGTCTTTTGCCAGCCCGAAGTCCGTCAGCTTGGGTGAGCCGGATTGTGTCAGCAGTATGTTCGCCGGCTTGATGTCCCGGTGAATGATCCCGGCATCGTGCGCCCGCCCCAGGCCGTCGCAAACCTGGCAGGCCAGCTCGATCGCGTCTTCCAGTGGGAGCGGCCCCCCCTGACAGAGATCCAGAAGGCTGCGGCCAACGTACTCCAGAATCAGGAACGGACCGTCCGCGTCACGGCCATAGTCGTAAATCTGGACAATGTTCGGATGGTTCAACGCGGCCACCGACTGCGCCTCGGTCAGAAACCGCCGCACGGCAGTTGCCGTTTTGGCGCCGCCCAAGACACGCTTGATCGCCACCTGTCGCTTCAACCGCAGGTCGGTGGCAAGGACAACCTCACCCATCCCGCCAGTCCCCAGCACTTGCCCCAGCGCGTAGCGGGAGCTCAAGTCCACAAGTTCCAGGTCATCCGCCGGCGGACCATCGTCCGCCCCTGCAACACCGTGCAGCGTCGGCGTATCACCGAGACTCAAGTCCACCGGGGTGGAAAACCGTATACGACCCTCGCGGGTGACATCACCACCCAGGCTGTTGTGGTCTCGTTCATCAGCCATGCTCAATTCCTGTCAATCGACTCTTCGATCGGCTCATCCAAGAACATCTGTTCACAACCGCCAAACCTGCATCGGACACCGTCCAGATTTAGCCGCTGCCCAACGGCCAGAGGTGCCAACTCAAGGGGTTGAAGCTCCACATCATTCAACTCCACCATTCCGCCTGCATGGAGCCGTTCAATCCAGAAACAGCGCCCAGCATGCAGCAGCCGTGCCACTGGCTGCTGCGCCCGTGTGGACAATGGAATCGCGCACCTGCTCCGCGACCCACCAATCAAAACCTCCCGGAACAAGATCACATAGCCTTCTTTGGCCGCGAGATTTCCCACACGATCCAGCTGCACGGCGTTGATTCCGGACTCCAGGGCCGTCTGCCATATGCGGGGCATCCGCTCCCCAAGTGTTTTGAGGTAGATCTGGTCCCAGAGCCGCGTGTCTTCCGCGTCAATGTCGTGGTCAGCCCCAAAAATCTCCAGAGCCAACTCAAACGGCTTCTTGACAGTGATCGAACACCCGAACTCCAGCCGGAGGGACTCTCCAGCAAAGCTTTGTGGCAGGGTTTGGGTTTTCTCCACCAATGAGGAATTCAATTCGGTTCCCGTTGAAGATTCGTCCACAAGGATCAATCCTTCAGTGGCGAGTTCCAAGGCAATGTGCGTCCGGGAAACGCCGCGAGAGAACTCGTCGTTTGATGTGGACCGGGGTAGGAATCGGATCACGACATCGTTCTCGCGGTTGCGGCCCAGCGTCACGCGGCGCTTCGCCAGCAGCAGGATTCGCCGTCCATCTTCAAAAAACAACCCCGCCCGCTCGAGGTAACCACGCTCCACGAACCGCTGGCTCAACCGCGGCAGCCGGCGCTCGCGTTCAAAGTCTGGCTTCAGGCCATATTCAAACGTCGCTGATTCGCGGGCGGGGGTAGGCGCTTCAGGCCTCGCCACTGGAAACAACTCCTGGAGATTGATCATCCCATCCTGGCTTGCCCGCAAAATGACTTTGCTGAAGGCGCGAAGATCGCAGCCCTGAAGATTGACGACTGATTGTCCCTCACCGGAAATCTCCAGGATCGGTTCGTCATCGGAAGCCCCCCCGACCATCAATCGAATCCGTGTTCCGAAAAACCGCTGCTGGCCAGGATCCGCGTCGGGAAATGCGACCTGCACGTCGACGATGTACTGGCCTGGACGGCAATTCATGCCGGTTGTCGTCAACCGAAAGGGGACTTGAAATGTCCACAGTCCCGCTTCTTCACAACGCAGACCCCGCCAATGTTCCCTGTTCTCGTGGTCCAAATCGCGGTCGACCATGATCCGTAACTCTGGTTTTGAGGCATAAGCCGGGCAAACCAGGCTGAATTGCGGCCGCGCCGTGCTTCCGATCCGAGGGAGTTCCCCCCAGTCGACAAAGAGTCGCGGAACAGCGGATTTCGCCGCCACGGCCGACCTCTCGGAAACCAGCCGTTCAACGACCCGATCAACAATCCCCCGATCAATCAATGCATGCTCCCCAACCGCAATGACCCGGCGCGTGACGGTATCGCAGTCGTCTTCGGCGGTGAGCTGCGCCGAAACAATTTGATAGAGCAGCTCCAATTGATCGTCAGTCGCCATGAGACTCGCCCGCCAGAATCGACTCTGACCAGTTTACCCGCGCACGCTCCCGGCTCAGCCAAAGGTCGGAGGCAACGGTGGTGGGGCTGCGGGGGACGCCCACATGCCCGCCAATTCCGCGACTTGTCCCGCTGGAGTCCAGGCGGCGAGGCCCTGCCGCCAGACCAAGGTCGAATTCGGGAATTGACCGGCGCTGGCATACCCCCGAAGCTGTTCTGGAGTGTACGGCCCTGACTGTTGGCCATTGAAGGCCGCATACCAGGCCGTTGACACGGGGGTGGCGGCGGGAGCAGTTGCCGAATGCGGAACCGGCAATGCCACAGTCTGCGGTGCCGCCGCCTGTGTCAGACCTCCAATCATCTGCTGCACGGTCCCCTGCTGCGCCTGAAGTGCCAGCTTGTAGGCATCGGCGATCGCGTCGGCCTTGGCCCGCTCGGTTTCATTGAGCTGTTCATAGGCCCGCCGCCGCTCGTCATTGAACTGCTGCGCCTGCGCCAGTTCCGACTGGGAACGACTGGCAGACTGATTTGCCTCGTGTTTTTTGAGATCGAGCAGCAAGCTGGCATTGTCGATCTTGGCCGTTGCAATCAAGGCTTCGGCACCGAGTCCCGCCATCGCCTGTATTCTTTCGACTTCACGGCGGTGGGCGCCGTCATCCTTGAGATTATCCAGCTCAACCTGTGTCCGTCGTTGACGTTCGGAGAACTGGACATTCAGTTCCTGCAGTTTGGCCAGCCGGTCGAGCTGGCTGGCCGATTTCTTGTCGCGGACATCCAGTTCCCAGGCTTGGCGCCGCTGATCCACCTGCAATTGTTCGTCCGCCAGTCTCGACCTGGTCTCGACTTCAAGAATGGCGACGCGGCGGGAACGGTCTGCCTGGGAAACGGCAATTTCTGTTTGAAGATTCTCCATCCGTTGCTGGTGAACAAGCATCTTCCAGGAATCGTCCCGTTTCAATTCCCTGGCTTCCAGCGCATCCCGCCACTGCGCTTGACGCTTCGCCTGGCGCAACTGCTGACGATGTGTGGCTTCTTCCCGTTCCCGTTCCAGTTCACGCTGCCACCGCGATGCGTCTTTTGCATGTGTCAGATTGGCGAGTTCAATCTCGCGCTCCAACGCCTTTTGCTCAACAGCAAATTCAATTTGTGTCCGCAGTTCTTCCAACTCCCGCTCACGGTCGATCTCAAGGACCGCCAAAACGTGTTCTCGGGCGGATTCGTGGTCTTCCTTCCGCGCCACATAGGCCGCCACCAGTGTCTCTTTTTCCTCTTGTCGCAGCAGGCGGTCTTTGTCGATCGCTTCCAGTTGTTTCCGGAACCCTTCGGCGGATTCCACCTTTGCAAACTTGTCGGCATGAACGGCGTCGCGCAGGGCGCGGCGTACCGGCACCTTTTCCTGGAACTCCTTGAGCCGATTTTTGAGTTCGTCATTTTCGATCTGGCCTGCCGCCAGCATGAGCTGGTTCTCACGGGCTGCCAGCCAGTTCTCGCCCGCCCGCTCCGTCTGCCGCGCTAGCACCGGGCAATTCATCCTCGCGGACATGACGTCGATGAATTTGAGCCCGTAACGCTGCAATCGGACGGAGAGCCCGGACGACAGGGCCGCTGTCAGCAATGGGGCCGCCTCCGGACCTGCCAGCTGGTCAATTGATGTCCGGCCGCATGCGGAGAATACGCCTTGAGTGACGAGTGGCGTCAACTGTTGTTCGAGTTCGTCGCGGGAGATCGCATCCCGCGCTCCGAAAAGATTGTCGAGGAAGGGGATCGGGTCGGCGAGTTGGATCGACCACTGGATCGCAAGCGACCCGCCAACCCCCTCGGCGGACGGGATGTTCGACAGTTCTAAATCAAAAATGGTCTCCTCACATCTCGTGAGAATGACCGTGACCTGATTCTTCTTCCAGAATTGCAACCGCTCGGTGAACGATTCCAGCGAATAGCTCCCGGGCGGAACTTCGCCGACAAATCCCCCCGATTCGATCATCAACGCCCGCGTACCTGGTTCAATGACGAGTTGACGCGGTTTCGGAAAAGACAAACCTGACGTGTCCGACAAAAGTACCCTCGTAATTCCGCTTCTCGGTGGCTCACGCCGCCAGAAAAATTCTGGAAGTCGGTTCCGATGTCCTAAGTGGCTCTGAGATCGTTGTCAAGGCCGCTCGAAAGCTG
>JAKFUF010000192.1 GCA_021732845.1 Planctomycetaceae bacterium
AAGGCCCTCAACGCCAAAGCCATCTGGTTCGCCTTGGCGCTGGAGTCCCTCGCTCAGCCCAATGCAGTCGAGCAGAATGGCCTCAAGGTGAAGCTGGCCACCATTATTGAAGACCAGTTGGAAAACGGCTCGTGGGCCTCGTGGCCGGAAACCCGCCCGCCGTTCTTCGGCAACTCCGACGAAAATTTCACGGCCCTCGCCGCACTGGCCCTCGTGCCTGCCGCCAAGGCGGGTGATGTGGCCGCCAAAACCGCCCTCGACAAAGGGATCCAGTGGCTCACAACCACAAAAACCGACGACGATCCCCAGTCCGTCGCCATCCGCCTGTTGCTGTGGACCAAACTTGAACGCCCAGCCGAGGAATGGCAGCCGCTGATCCAGAAGATCCGGGAGCGGCAGAACGCCGATGGTGGCTGGAGCCAGGCCAAGGACCTGGCGAGCGACCCCTGGGCGACCGGTCAGGCGATGTATTCCCTGTCGCATGCCGGGGTGAAACCCGACGATCCCGCCATCCAGCGTTCGCAGTCGTTTCTCGTGAAGTCGCAGCGCCCCGACGGCTCATGGCCCATCACTTCCCGCCCCACGAAGCCAGGTGGAGCCGGATCGATGAGTTTGATCCCGATCACGGGTGCCGGAGCATCTTGGGCCGTTTTAGGACTGGTTCGCAGCCGGTAGAGGATTTGCGCGGCAAAAACCCTGGCATTTCTGGTCCTCGCTTGAGGTTCGTCCGCGCCTGAACCGCCCGACGTGAAGCGCGCGGCGCGGTCACGGTCCGACGCGAACCTTGAACGTGTGGAAGATTTCCTGGCCAATGCCGTCGGTGATGGTCAGAATGACATCCACGTCCCCCGGAGAAAAACTCTCCGGAACATTCCAGCTCAGTGTGCCCTCCGGGGAGATTTCCATTCCTGGCGGCCCGGCATCAAGCAGGTAGCGGATGCCCGCATGTTTCGCCGTGACCGCCACCTGGTATGCAAGTTTTGTCCCCGGCCGCGCGGTCCGGGGCGGCTGCGAGGTGACCAGCAAATAATCCAGCCCCGACTTCTCCATCGCGTCCAACAGGTTGAAGTGGTGCAACTCCAACCGGTCGTTGCTTGGCGGAAAGATGACAAACATTTCGGCCCGGGGGATGAAGTAGACCCGCTTCCAGGCACCGAAGGTCGTTCGATCCCAGGAATCGAACCGCACGCCGTGGGCAATCCCCGCGTCTTTGACCAGCGGCAGTTCATTGCCCAGCATGAAAACCGTGACTGTTCCCCCGCTCTTCTCGTCGGCCGTGCCCAGCGCAAGGTAGAAGTCTCCCTCCGTGGCCGGGATGCAATAGCTGGATTTGGAGGCCGAACCACGAATTGCCTGGAAGTCGCTGGTGCAGATCCCCTTCGCCGTATGGAGCACCCGCCCGTCCGGACCCGGGACCACATGTCCCACACCGGCCGCATCGCTGCGGACCAGCCGGTCCCCCGCCAGAACAAACGAGGTGCTTTCCGCAGGCGACTGGTTTGATTTCCAGGCACCAAAGACCGTGCCGTCCGCGGAGACCGGACTCCAGGGGGCAGGAACGCCATTCATGGTGGTGATGGGCAAAGGTTTGAGGTTCGCCGCATCGAAGAACCCGCCGTTGATCACCACTGGTCCCGTGGATGCCGAACCCATCAGGACAGAAATGACATCCGCCGCGCCTGGCAGCGCCCGCGACAGTTCCTTCTCGCCCGAGTTGAGATTCCAGCGTTCGATGATTCCTTTGGCGACAAGGCCAATGAAGACTTTTTCCAAGCCTGCGGCAAAGACGATCTGGTCATCGGACAGCGGAATGTAACGGACGATTTTGGCTTCATTCACGTCAAAAATCGCCAGCTTCTTCAATTTCGGCAGATGGAGCACAAAGAACCGGCCTCCTCCGCCCACCTGGATGTCGGCGGCTGTTTCAGGAAGCAGCTTGGTGACCACGCCTGCCATGGTCTGTGGCGGCTTGATCACGATCTTCCCCGGCTCGGAGGTGGCGGCCGCAGTTCCCAGAGCGATGGTGGCTTCCACCCGGCCGGTCTCCTGACCGCCCTGGCTGGCGATGATCGTGCAGACGATCGAGCGAATCGGTTGTGGCGCTTGAATTTCCACTGTCTTGGCCATGCTCAGATCGATCGAAACGGTTTGCCCGCCGATTTGAATCGCGACTGGGTTGAGGCCGGTGGCCATGCCTTCCACGGACTTCCCGCTGCGAAGCTCGACCGCGGCCTTGGGCGGCCCTTGAATGCGGAGGCATTCGCTCAGCTTCATGGTGGTTTCTCCGACGCGAATCTCCCGGTCCGCCACCCGGCCGCTGACCATCCCTGTTTCGAACTGTGCCGCCAAATGCAGCGTCTTCACCCGGTCCGGCTGAGCCACGACGGTGGAGACACGATACACACCATCGTCGAGCTGCATGTCATGGCGTTTTTCGACACCGTCGTCCGTTTTCAGGACGAGTTGCAGCGCAATTGGCTGGCTGGAGGGCAGAATGGAGACCGCGCGTGCCTGAAAATCCACGGACTTCTCCAGATCAGGCAGCGACAGTACCGGCGGCGTGAATTGAATTTCCGGTGCCTTCAGAAAGTCATCCAGGTGGCTCACCGGAATGGCCTGGTTGAGTCCCGGCGCGAGGCGCACACCCGAGACCACAACGCCGATGACTTTCCCCGCATCATCCAGGACCGGACCGCCCGAATTGCCAAACGTCAGAGCCACATCGATTTTAAGCTGCTGCAAGTCTCCACCCTTGCGTCGGAGGGCCGTCACCCGGCCGGCATTGACGCTGATCGCCGGGTACTCTCGCCTGTCCGGCGACAGGGCGCGGCCCAGCGGAAATCCGAATGCCACGACCTCCATCAGCTCTGCAATCCCCTCGACGGAGCCAATCTGCAGGCTTGGCAGTTCACGGACGTCGGCGACGCGCAGCAGGGCGAGATCACGCTCCTTGTCAGTCCGGACGACTTTCGCGCGCAGAACCCGCTGTGTCTTGAGCGTGGGGTCAAGAACGAGCGTCAATTCCCCCTGCTCCGCCGAGCGGACCACATGCTCATTCGTGACAAACAAGCCGGAGGGGTGGATGCAAAACGCCGTACCGGAGGCACCATCCGGGCGCTCCACAAAAGCCGTGGCGGCCTTTCCCAACTTCCCGATTTCGATCTTGCTCAAGTTCGCCGCCTGGGCTCCGACCGGAATGCACAGAAGGACAGAAATCAGAGCGAACCAACAAGCCGTGGAGAACCTTGAGCGCATCGGCATCTCTCCTGAACCGGAGCGGAAACGCAGGGCCGCGAGTATACCACTCCGTGGTCGAGAACTCAGCCAGAGCCGGCAGGAACACCGGCACGCTCTTTGCGCATCGGCTCGTGACCGGTAGACTCACGCCAGACCTTCCACGTCCGGCCCAGTGATCTGAAAGCAGGCGGCTCTTCATGCAGTTGCGACTCGATTCCACCCACACGACCAAAGCCGCGGGAGACTGGTTGATTGTCGGAGTTCCCGAAGCCTTCGAACTCACCGGCGAACTGGGCGAACTCGACGCGGTCCTCGGAGGGCAGCTCGCCCGCCTCAACGAACAACAGGATCTGACGGGCAAACTTGGGCAAGCCGTCACGCTGCCGACACCACTGGGAATTGCCGCCAAGCGGCTGCTGCTGGTCGGGCTGGGTCCCCAGCAAAAGCTGGGCGATGCGTCACTCAACCGGGCGCTGACAACTGCCATCCGCCAGGTCTCCACGCGCAAAGTGGACCAGGTGGCGGTGGCCATTCCGACCGTTGGACCTGCCGAATTCACGGCAGCCAGGCGGATCCAGGTCGCCGCCGCTGCGGTGCAGGTGGGCTGTGTCGGGCAGGATCTGTATCGCAAGGAACGCAAGCGGTTTCCCATCGCGGAAGTGACACTGCTGGTGGCCAATGCGGCGGAGGCGGATCTGCAGACGGCGCTCCACACCGGCCAGATTCTGGGCGAGGCGGTAAATCTGACGCGGGAACTCGTCAATCTGCCTCCCGCGGACATGTACCCCGAGACCTTTGCCGATCGGGCAGCGGCTCTCGCCGAGGAGTTCGGGCTGAAGATCGACATCCTCGGCAAGCCCGAATTGGAAGCGGAAAAAATGGGCTCCCTACTTGCAGTCTCGTCGGGCAGCGAACGCCCGCCGCGGCTGGTCTGTCTGGAGTACAACCAGGCCCCCGTGGGCGCTCCCGTACTGGCAATCGTGGGGAAGGGGGTCACCTTCGACAGCGGAGGACTCTCCCTCAAGCCGACCGACGGCATGCTCACCATGAAGTGCGACATGGCCGGTGCCGCGACCGCACTCGCGGCGGTTGTCGCCATCGCGCGGCTCAAGCTGCCCGTGCATGTCATCGGCCTGATGGGGCTGGTCGAGAACATGACCGGCGGCCTGGCCATGAAGCTGGGCGACGTGCTGACCGCCCGCAGCGGCGTGACGATTGAAGTGCAGAACACTGATGCCGAAGGGCGGCTGGTCTTGGCCGACGTGCTGGACTATGCCCTGAGCCGCGGCGCGGAAAAAATTGTCGACCTCGCCACGCTGACCGGAGCCTGTGTCGTGGCTCTCGGGGAAGAAGTGGTCGGCGCGATGTCAAACAACCAACCCTGGTGTGACGCCGTCCTGTCCGCCGCCAAAGCCACGGGCGAAGACATGTGGCAGTTGCCGATGTTCGACCTGTACAACGGGATGATCGAGAGCGACGTCGCCGACATTCGCAACGTCGGCGGGGGCCGCTGGGGCGGAGCGATCACGGCCGCGAAATTCCTGGAGCGGTTCGTGAAAGACAAGCCGTGGGTCCACCTGGACATCGCCGGGCCAGCCTTCGCAGGTTCGGACAAGCCCCACCGTGAAGGCGGCGGGACCGGCGTGATGGTGCGGACACTGGTGGAACTCGTCCAGCGGGCCGGGGGCGGACGACAAATTTGACGATCCGGGAAAACCGGCCTACGATTCCGGGATGGGACCCGCGCGGACGATCCGACTTCACCAACACCTTCACTCGTCGTCCGCTGCTCAAGATCGGCAGAGAGAACACAGTTTTTGCCCTGCGGTCCTTTCGTCGCGAACTGCCGCTCCTCACCCACTGGCTCCTCCATGCATCCTTGCTTCAAGCGGATCGTGTTCACCGCCTTCATCGGATGTGCAGCCCTGGCCGGTTGTTCCCAGGGACCCTCCGAGGAAGTGTTGAAAGCGCGGCAGTTGCTGCCGGTGGGGGAATCCCAGGCGGCAATTGATGCGCTTGGGGCCGAGGAAACGCCTGAGGCGCTCTATCTCAAGGCGGTGGCGTTGAATCGCCTGGACCAACGTGACGCGGCAATTGACAAGTTGGCGCAAGCGGAAAAGAAGGCACCCGCAGAACTCAAGTACCACATTTATCGCCTGGTCTTGATTGCCGACCCCAAGAGTGCGGACGAGGTCATCAAGACGCATGTCGAACACAAGTCATCAGCCGCCCTCTGCCTGTTCGCATCCTGGGGATATGCCCAGAAGGGGGATTTGAACGCGGCTGTAGCAGCCCTGAAAACCGCAATCGCGCTCAGCAGTGAGATCCCGGAACTGATGCCGGACATGCTCAAGTTTGCCATTTCATCCGAGCTTCCCGAGCAGGCGATGGCGATTCTGGACAAGCTGGAACAGATGAAGCCTAATGATCCTGAATTGCGGCAGCGACGGATTGTCGTCCTGACACTCCTGAACGAGTCCGAAAAGGCCGCCACGCTGGCCAAGGCAGACTTTGAAGCCGGCGAGAGCAAGGATCCCACGCTGTATATGCGGACGCTGGCGGCCAGCGAGCCCACCCCAGAGAACGACAAACTGATAGTCGGACTGTTGAATCAATTTCCCGGCAATCCAGAGTTAATCACCCAGTACAGCCAGTATCTGGCGCGGTCCAATCGGGTTCCCGAAGCAGTGGCGTTTCTGGAATCGGCGGCAGCCACGGCACAGAAAGAGGCCCTCAAATCCGTGTGGCTGAAGGCGTCGATTTTGCTTCCGCTGGAGGCCCGGAACGGAGCCGTTGCGGCGCAGCAGTTAAAGAGGCATCGGGCGGCGATCAAGGAACCGCTCCAGGCAACGCTGTTTGAAGGACGAATTGCATTCCTGAATCGGGAACTCGACACTGCGGCCACGAAGCTGCGGGCAGTCATTGAGGAAGCGAAGAACCTGCCTGAGCCACAGCGGCAGTTGGCCAACGAGGCGTACGTCTGGCTGCTGGAGGTTGAACACGACCGGGATGCCGCCAAGGCGATGGACAAGGCGTTGAACAGCATCCCGACCTCGATTCCGCCCCTCGTGGACAGTATCCTCGTGCCCAAGACGGAGACGCCGAAGAAGGCTCCGTAAACGCACGGCATATACGTCCTCCAGTTGGTGTTTCAGAGATCCATGCGCATTCTGCTGACGACGTTTGGATCTCTGGGCGACATTCATCCCTACATCGCGCTCGCGCTGGAACTGAAGCGCCGTGGGCACATTCCCATCCTTGCGACGAGCGGGTTTTACCGTCCGAAGGTGGAGGCGTTGGGGATTGAATTCCGCCCCCTGCGGCCGGATCAGCCCGACCTGGAGGCCGATCCCGAGTTCATGCACCGCATGATGGACCTGAAGAAGGGGCCGCAGAACGTCATTGAGGGGTTCATCGTGCCGGTCCTGCGGGAAACCTACGCCGACACCCTGGCCGCAGCCGAGGGGGTCGACCTGCTGGTCTCCCACATGCTGACCTTCGCGACGCGAATGGTGGCCGAACAGCGCGGGCTTCCCTGGGTGTCCACCATGCTTGCGCCGCTGGGGTTTTTCTCCGCGTACGATCCGCCCGCGCTGGCTCCCGCTCCGTTTCTTTCCCGTCTGCGATTTCTGGGGCCGTTTTTTTACCGCCCGCTGTGGAACATGGCGGCTTGGAGCGTCCGTAATTGGACGAAACCGATCCACCAATTCCGGGCCGAAATTGGGTTGCCACCCGCTCCCGACCCGCTGTTTGCAGGGCAGCATTCTCCAAAGTTGGTGCTGGCATTGTTCTCGCCGCTGTTGGCACAAAAACAGCGCGATTGGCCGCCACAAACGACGGTGACGGGCTTTCCGTTCTTTGACCAGGATGGCAGCGCCGAAGTCCCGACGGATCTGGCCCGGTTTCTAGAGGCCGGTGACGCACCGATTGTGTTCACGCTCGGTTCGGCGGCGGTGCATGCGGCGGGAGCCTATTTTCAGCAGAGCGCCGAGGCTGCTCAACGGCTCAACCGCCGCGCAGTGCTGCTGGTCGGCAAGGAGACCAAGAATCACCTGCCGGACCTGCCGCCGGGAATCATCGCCTGCGACTACGCCCCGTTTTCGGCCCTGTTTCCGCGTGCGGCGGCCATCGTCCATCAGTCGGGCATTGGCACGACCGGACAGGCCCTGCAGTCGGGCCGGCCGATGTTGATTGTCCCCTACGCTCATGATCAGGCAGACAATGCCGAACGCTGTGCGAAGCTGGGCGTGGCTCGCGTCCTCGGCCGCCGCCGCTACTCCGCCGACACCGCCACCCGCGAGTTGGGCAAACTCCTCAATGATTCGCGTTACGCCACCCAGGCACAGGATGTGGGCACCGCCATCCGACAGGAGACCGGGGTGAAGAACGCCTGCGACGCACTGGAAAGCCTATGAGCATTTTCGATTTTCGATTTAGAGATTGTCGATTGACGGTTCGCCAGGCGACTCAATAAAAGCAATCGAAAATCCTTCTTCGAAAATCGAAAATCCGACACCCGGGGCGACCACGATGGCGTTTGAAATCAGTCGGCGGCAGTTTGCCGGTGAAGCGGCCGGATTGTTGGCAGCCATGCTGGGTGCCGGGGCCTTGAGCCCGGTTGTCGCCCAGGCCACCGAGGGGACCTGGAAAGCCGGGCTGGCCAAGGCGGTCATCACGCCGGAGACCCCGGTGTGGCTGGCGGGTTACGGCACCAGGCGCGCCCCCGATGGCAAGCTGCACGACCTGTGGATGAAGGCCCTGGCGTTGGAAGACACAGCGGGCCATCGCGCCGTCTTGGTGACCAGCGATTTCCAGGGTGTGCCCAAGGTGATGAGCGACCCTGTGTTTCAGCAGGTGAAGGAGAAGTTCGGGCTGGAACGGCATCAGGTGATGATCACCTTCTCACACAACCACTGCGGGCCGCGGCTGGGGGATGACCTGGTTGACTACTATCCCGTCGACGACGGGCAGGTGAAGCTCGTTGAAGAATATACCGCCAAGATGATCGAGAAGATGGTGGCGATGATCGGCGCGGCGGTCGCCAATCTGGCTCCCGCCAGCCTGCAGCAGGGGCAGGGGACGGCGACGTTCGCCGTCAACCGCCGCAACAACCGCGAGGCGGATGTCCCCATGCTGATGGAAAAGGGCACGCCGCTGGTTGGGCCGGTGGATCATTCGGTCCCCGTGCTGACGGTCACCCGCCCCGACAAAAGCCTGGCGGCGATCCTGTTCGGCTATGCCTGCCACCCCACCACCCTCAGCTTCTTGACTTGGTGTGGCGACTATCCCGGCTTCGCCCAGGTCGAACTGGAAACGGCCCATCCGGGGACAATGACGATGTTCGTCAACACCTGCGGGGGCGATCAGAATCCGCTCCCGCGGCGGACAGTGGAACTCTGCCAGAAATATGGACATATGCTGGCAGTGGGAGTGGAGGAGGCACTGACGCAGCCGTTCAAACCGATCTCACCGAAGCTGCGGACGGCGTTTGAGATGGTGGATCTGCCCTACCTCACGGTCGCCACGCGGGAAGAGCTGGTCGCAGATTCGACCAATGCCAATGCGGTCAAGGCCCGTTGGGCCGCGCGGATGCTGAAGAAACTCGATGCCGGAGAGAAGTTTCCCACAGCCTACCCCTACCCCATCCACGCCTGGCGTCTGGGAGGAGAAATGCTGGTGATCGGGCAGGGAGCCGAGACGGTCGTCGATTACGCCCTGCGGTTCAAGCAGGAATTTGGTCCAGGCACGTGGGTCATGGGGTATGCCGACGACATGATCTCGTACATCCCCTCGAAACGTGTGTGGCTCGAGGGTGGCTACGAGGGTGGCTCAAACCTCTACGAATACGGCCGCCCGGCCTACCGCTGGAGCGGCGAGGTGGAAAACATCATCGCCGCGACGGTTCACAAGCTCGTGAAGCAGGTGCGTGAGTGAGTGAGTGAGTGAGTGAGTGAGTGAGTGACGAAGTTGATGGAAGAATTAGCCTGCATGCGACCATTCAGAGGTGTGATGGTTAAAGATACTCCGTGACTGCAACGGAGCTTGCCTGCCGTCGCCGCGCTTTGCGCCCCCGGGAGGCCGCCAACTGGACGATCTGGGAGAAACACTTCAAGCCACATGGCTTCATTCCGATTCTGGATTTCATTCATGCGCTGACCTACATCTACAACGCCGCCGTGGCCGGCCGCACGCAGGTGGAGGGCTGGCAGATCTATCTGCAGTGGATCACGCTGGTCTGGCAGGGCGGAGTCGCCACGGTGATCGCCAGCCTGGAGGCCCGACAACGGGAAATCGGACTGCCCCAGGCGGAGGACGGCAAGTCGCATCCCCGGAAAGTTGTCGCTGCCTCACTGACCTATCTTAAGAACCAGCAGTCCCGCATGGACTATCCCGAGTATCGCCGGAAGGGCCTGCCGATCACCTCCTGCCATGTCGAGTCCACCGTGAAGCAACTGAACCACAGGGTCAAGGGATCGGAAATGTTCTGGACCGACGAGGGTGCCGAAGCCCTGCTGCAGCTCTCCGCCGACCTGCTCTGCGACTCCCGCCCGCTGGACCGCCACTGGGACCGCCAGGCCAGCGAAGCCACAGGCTACCACCGGTCCGCAAAGTCGGTTCTATAATTCACAACCCCCGTCGCGCACCCTTGCGGTGACATTCACTCGGAAAGAAGTCTTTACGCGATTGGCGTGGAACCGGGCGGGGCAGTCGATGAAGCGATTCTGGTCGGCGCGCCGGGAAACAATATGGTGCAGGTGAATTCCACGGAGTACGATGCTGGTGTGGCGGGCGGCGATGGGAATCCGACCACGCAGACCGCCTCTGTGGATGACAGCACCATGCGGGTGACGGTCAACATCTTCGATTGGCGCAACCGCCGGATTGCAGTCGACGGCGAGATCGACTTCTATCAGGAATCCTGCTTCGACAACCTCGATCGGCGATACCGCAGCCAGCGCCGCGACACCGCCGCCAGCGGTAATCTGATCGCGCGCAGCGAAACCAGCTTCGACGACCGCAGTCAGGTCTATCAAACGCGGACCTTTGCCGTCGATCCTGCCACCGGCACGGTGGGTTATGGATTGAACGACAACACCTGGCGCGATGCGTCAGGAAACGTCATCAAGTCACTGCCCTCCGGCTCTAAGGCGTTCACCAAGGTGGTCATCGACGGCGCGAGCCGCCAAACCAGACAGTACATCGGCTACGATCTGGATGAGACCAACTACGAAGACATCTTCAATGTGACCGGCGACACGATCCTTCAGCAGACCGAGATAACTTACGACGCCGCGTCGAATGTGATCCAGACCAACATCCGGCACCGATATCACAATGCCACTGGCACCGGAGAACTCGGCACCCCTCCAGCATACAGCCGAAGGCCCGCGTGACCTATGCGGCGCGGTACGCCGACACGCTGGCTCGAACAATCGCCACCGCCGATTACGGCACAAACGGCGGCACCGCCCTCTCTCGACCCGACACCATCCCCGCCCGCACCAACGACTGCCTCGTCACCAGCGAGACTTTCGACGCGGCCGGCCGGCAACACGCCACTACCGACCCCGCCGACCGCACCGACAAGACCTTCTACGATGCGAGGGGCCGCGAACTGCTACGGCGACTCAATGCCCACGATGTGATCAGTTCCAGCAGCAGTTCAAGTTCCTCTTGCAGTTCCGGCACCTGTGGATGCAACACACCCGCCGACACCAACGTTGACACAGTTACCGGCTACACCGCCGACGGCAACGTGCAGTTCAAAATTGCCGCGAATTCAAGCACCGGCGACCAGGCCACCGAGTTTGTTTTTGGCTCGAGTCTCACCGACTCCGGCATCGCCAGTTCGCTTTTGAAAGTGAAAGAGATTTATCCCGACTCAGAGGAGTCTGGCGTTTTTCATAACCTCAGGCTAGAGAACTTCTTGAAGTAACGACTCGAAAATCGTTCCCGGCGTTGTGTGGCACTGGGCCACTGAGCAGTTCGCTGCCAGTGCGAACGTCCGTGGATGGTGCCCACAACGGAGTCATCGGTCAGACGCCGTCGGTCTCGATTCTTTCAAACGGTGACTCCGTCACTCGAAGCCTGGCATTCTCGACGACCGGCGGGCCAAACAAAGCGGCACGGCGCAAGCCGTCCAGTGAGCCGCTGGGACAAACCGGTTGTTTCCATTTGTCGATCGGCGTGGCGGGAGGGCTCAGGTCCTCCAGAGCAGCGGGCAACTCGCAAGCTTCACGTCGTCCTCACTCGGGCACCGCAACGTTGCCGAGTCACTCCGTGACTCGAACCCAGCCGGACTGGCTGGGCGACTTTGAGGCTCACCAGAGGGCTTGTGCCCTGCCGCTGTCTGTGACTTGCAAGCCGTCGAGGGGGCCACGATGCGAGTCACGGAGTGACTCGGCGACTTTGTGTTACCTCTCGCTCCGCGAAAGGACGCGAGCGTGGTCCGGCGCGGACAAACACGGTGACTCTGGATTCACGCTGTCGACATTGTCGCCAGACGTTCGCGTTCTTGTGCGGATAAAAAGACGACTTTACGCCCACTTGTAGCGGCACGGCGCAAGCCGTCCGGTGAGCCGCTGGGACAAACCGGTTGTTTCCATTTGTCGATCGGCGTGGCGGGAGGCTCTGGTCTCCAGAGCAGCGGGCAACAGACGATCCGGGGTTTTCGAAGGACTTTTGAGTCATTTGCGAATCGTTCACACACGCAAGCAGCGCCCACCGTTCACCGTGGCTCAGCAGGAGCTGGAGCCCTCGTGCGCTTGCACGTTTGTTGAATCGGCGGGTGAAAGTCCCAGCCAGGAGGTTTAAGTTTGATCCTGTAGTCGACCGCAACTGCGTCGCCGTGAGGCGGGGTGGGGAGCAGCGGGAGATGATTGACC
>JAKFUF010000260.1 GCA_021732845.1 Planctomycetaceae bacterium
ATTCCCATGATTTCCTCCGTGAATGCTGGCTTTCCTCACACCAAACATAACCACAATTCTAAACTCATCGCTTCGCCAATGCATCGTTATGATGGACAACGTGCGGAATTTGCGTGCCGGGGTAATATGAAACGCAATTGTGATGGTGCGATCATAATCGCCAACCGCATTTCCTTTGATTTGTTCGCTCGCACGGACGGCCTTCGGATACGAGACCCGGAGAGAGTCATTGTCCTCCCAACATCGGCAGCAACATCATCAAGAAGGACCGCAGCATCAATAAAAATGAACTTTATGTCGTTGCGTTGAAGACGGCACATGCTAACAGGGACGGCGTGACCAAGGATGATCCCGGAGGGATCACAGCTCTTAGCCGGGGGTTGAGCGAAGTGTCGACAGACACGAAGCGACACCCCCGGAAAAGCAAGAGTGACGAACGCACCCCGGCAGGGGTGCCAGCACCGTTCCTCGCCAGATGCTGCGATCCCTCCGGGATCGGATCTTTTCCTGGTTCCTAACCGGGGGTGTCGCTTCGCTCACCCCCCGGCTAAGAGCTTTCATCCCTCCGGGATGATCTCTTGGCATCGTCGCCTGCGAAAGTGATCCGTTGTAAAAAGGCGACAGTTATTCTTTCTCCGGTCCTAAAGATGCCCGGTCCAGATGTGCCCATCGAGTCACTTTGTGCCAGATAACGACACGGTTGACCAGGCTGCCGCCAACCAGGATTGACTTCAGATACCGCGCGGCCCGTGGCTCCGGTTGAACCGAGTGTTCGGCTCTACGGCTTGCTGAGTTCAAAGCCCTTTGGCTCGACAGCTACGAGTGCAACGAAATACGGACGCCAATGCCAGCCTGCCGCACTCTGGGGAACTTCAGTCCAACCTTGCTCTTGCGCTGCGATGGTGACCGCTGGCGGAACGCCCACCATTTCTCCCGTCTCGAATCCCCTGAAGACGAATCGCTGACCTGCTGTCAGCCGGAGAGATACTTCCTGAAGGTTATGGTTGGCCACGACAGCGCCACGGACCAGGAGCGGAATTGGCTTCTCCAGTTTCTCGCCATCGACAGTATCCACCAGGAGCGTCCCAGTCTCGACCTTTCCGCCCGTCGCCCGAATGCCCTCGATGGTGCGATACACTCCGATCTGGTCGCTGAGCTTGCCTCCAGGCTGACGAGCGCCCGCGAGTCTCACCGACTCAATATTCGTCCCGCCCCGAGCGACTGGCGCTTGGCCAAAGGCAAGTTGCCAGGATAGCGCAGCGACCGACACTCCCAAGCACGCGATCCCAATCCAGGCAATGTTCTTCATCGCGTGCTTCTCCTCCGCCGAATGACCAGGTTAGCCCGCGTATGCCGCGGGCGGGATTGACTGCCAGAGAAAACGCCGACCCCGGTTGGTGGATAATCGGAAGGCGCCAGCGCCACGAACCGGACGCTAACGCGTGCCGGCTGATGAATCTGCCCTCAATCAGCGTCCATCCCAAGCAACTTCACCATGTTATTATTGCCGCGATCCTTAAAACGTACACTTATTCTTTCTCCGGTTGGACCGTCTGTCATGCGTCGTTCTTGATCTATGTGTCATATTCGCCATCCCATGGGGGAAAGAATGCCATATAGTTTCCGGGTTCTGCGATAACGGACCATTCGTCATCGTCTTCTTCCGGGGGGGCCGCCATCAGTCCAAACCTTGTGCCGTGCGATTCATGTGAGAATGGCACCACATTGATGTCACAGAATTCGACTTCGCCGAGTTCATGGAGCAGTTTTTGTTGCAACGATTCAACATCATTGTTGTTATATAATGCATTTCCAGGGGGTTCCTTCGTAGAGCGTTTGCCCAAATCGTGAATCGTTGCGTTGAGAAACTGTCCGTCGGCATCGAATAGATAGCGGGCCACGAAGTCGTGGCCGTAAGGCACGAACGGCTGCGTTACGAAGAATTGTCGGCCGTCGCGAGTTCGGCCAACGAGTTTGGCATGGTAGTCGTCATGACCAATGCAGATGCGGGTCGGTGCTTTGTTCACGCGAGCTTCTTTCTTCAAGTGGTATGCTGCCGCCCAACGCCTAGGTTAACGCGCGTGTGGCGCGGGCGGGATTGACTTCACGGGCAAATGCCGACTGCGGTACACGTTGAGTTGAACCGCTTGTTAGGTAAGGCGGCCCTGCTGGACGGCGACGCGGACGACACGGCACGGGGTGAATGCTACCACGGAACCACGGCGGTTGGGAATGATTTTGTAGGGAGGAGGCCACAAGCCTCCGGCAGACCATCCGTGGAGACGACCAATCAACACCGCCAAGCCGAAGTCCCGAGCCACCCCGCCGCGCCGGTTTGGGGTGCCAGGCCGGCTCCGCCCCGGTTCGCTCGTGCTCACTTCCATTGCGCCGGCCTGACCCCCAAAACGCAGGCAAAAATGTGACATTTCTATTGGTCGCTGACACCATTGGGCGTGACATGGCATCCCGCGGCGGCCTGTCCTAAGATTGATGCTTGAGATTGCGTCGTTTTCCGACTTTAGCATCGAGACCATCGTGGCTCATGGCTTTTTGACCATCTCCGAATTGGCCGCCCAGTTGGGGCGCGACCGGCGCGAAGTGGAAAAACAGGTGAGCCGCGGGCGGATTCCCGGCCACAAAATCGACGGCGAGTGGCGGTTTCACCCCACCGAGATCACCCACTGGCTTGAACAGGAGCTGCGTGGCTTCAACTCCGAAGAGCTGGTGGTCGTCGAAAACTCCCAGGGTGACACGGAAGGCGACGCGGAAATTCCCGTGTCCAGCCTGCTCAAACTGGAAACCGTGGAGGTGCCACTGGAAGCCCGCACCAAGCGGTCCGTCTTCGAGACGCTGCTGGAGGTCGCAGGCCGTACCTGGCAAATCTGGGAGCCGGCACAAATCCTTCAGGCCGTGCTGGAACGTGAATCCGTGTATTCGACCGCGTTTGAAAACGGCGTGGCGATCCCGCATCCCCGCAACGCCATGCCCCAGGCACTCGGCGAATCGGTCGTCGCCTTTGGCCGGACATTTTCCGGCATTCCCTGCGGAGCACCGAATCGAGGGCTGACAGACATCTTTTTTCTTGTCGTCTGCCGCGACTCGCGCACCCATCTCCGCGTCCTCGCGCGGCTCGGCCGAATGCTGCATCATCCCGGTTTTATCGAAAGCCTGCGGGAAGCCGACACCAGTGCGGCCACGTATGAATTGATCTGCGCCGCGGACCGTGAATTGGCGGGCGGCTGAGGTTTTGGGTGAGACCAAAGTTGCCGAGTCACTCCGTGACTCGAACCCGGTCACGGAGTGACCGGTCAACCTTGCAACCAGCCTGGTCCACTACAATTGGAGGCAGTGCGATGACAGATCGAACGACTTCTGCGTCTCGGTCTCGCAGAAAGTCTGACCTGTGGCTCATGCTCGCCCTGTTGAGCTACGGCATCGTGAACTTCACATGCATCTTGATGGCAGCCAGCGGCGTCATCCATCCGCCGTGGAATCTGCTTGCGTTCTTCATCTTCTTCGCGCCCTCAGGCTTCTTGCTGACAGTTGCTGCGATTCACACGCGAAGTCGGTTGCCGGTGTTTTCCTGGTGGTCATTGTTCGTCGCCGTGGCTGCAATGTGTCTGGCGGTATTTCTTAACCTCCTGGCGCTGGCTTCGGCCATCGCCGCAGTCTAAATGCCGCCGCCGAAACCTCAACTGCCCAGTACCAAATACCAAGGGACATCGAGTCCACTGCATTGGTCATTATTTCATTGGTCATTGAGTCATTTCCTCACTCACCCAAGCAACTGTGGCACAACCTTCCCTCCCACATCGGTCAGCCGGAAATCGCGGCCTTTGAAGCGGTAGGTGAGACGCAGGTGGTCCATGCCGAACAGGCGCAGGATGGTCGCCTGCAGATCGTTGACGTGGATCGGGTCTTTGATCACATTCCAGCCGATTTCGTCGGTCTCGCCGATGATCTGGCCGCCCTTCACGCCGCCGCCGGCCATCCACAGGCTGAAGGCGAATGGGTGATGATCGCGGCCGGTGTTGGAATCGCGGGCGGCACGGTTCTCACCCAGCGGTGTCCGGCCGAATTCCGCACCCCAGATCACGAGGGTGCTGTCCAGCAGGCCGCGCTGTTTGAGATCCTTGAGGAGCGCAGCCACGGGCTGATCGGCCATCATGGCGTTGAACTCGAGTTCTCGGTCAATGTCGCTGTGATGATCCCACGAAGCATGAAACAGATTGACGAACCGCACGCCGCGCTCCACCAGACGGCGGGCGAGCAGGCAGTTGCGGGAATAAGAGGCGAAGGTCCCCGCCCCGCCACCGCGTCCGCCTTTCAGCTTCCCTTCGGTCCGGTTGACCCCATACGCTTCCAGCGTTTCCGGCGTCTCGTCCGAGAAATCAATCAGTTGCGGCGCGGCGGTCTGCATCCGGTAGGCGAGTTCGTACGACGCGATCCGGGTGGCAATTTCGGGATCGTGAACTTCCGCCAGCCGGTGCTGGTTCAAGTCCCGCAGCGCGTCCAGACCCAGCCGCTGCATCTCGGCAGTCAGCCCCGGTGGATTGTCGAGGTTCAGGACCGGCTCGCCCTGATTTCGGAACAGCACGCCCTGATACGTGGTGGGCAGAAAGCCACTGGACCACAGCGACGCCCCGCCGCTGGTGCCACGGCCGGAATTGAGCACCACGTAGGAGGGCAGATCCTTCGATTCGCTGCCGAGACCGTACGACATCCAGCAGCCCATGCTCGGCCGCCCAAACGCCGTGGCTCCGGTCATCATCAGCAACTGCCCCGGATGGTGATTGAACGCCTCCGTGTGCATCGAGCGGATGAAGGCGATGTCGTCCACGCAGGTCGACAGGTGCGGCAGGCGGTCGGAGAGATCCATCCCGCACTCGCCATACTTCTGCCACTTGCGGTTCGAGCCCATCAGCACCGCCGTTTCCTTCTGGATGAAGGCAAAGCGGACATTCTTGGTCATGCTCTCCGGCAGCTTTTGCCCATGCAAATCGTTGAGTTTCGGCTTCGGATCAAACAGATCCAACTGGCTGGGAGCACCCTCCATGAACAGAAAGATGCACGCCTTGGCCTTGGGGGCGAAGTGCGGGGCGTGCGGAGCCAGTGGATCAGCGGCGACTGTCTCCGCCGCCAGGAGCCCGTCCTGGCTCAGCAGCGAAGACAGCGCCAGCGACCCAATGCTGCCGGCAGCCGACTGTAGGAACAACCTGCGCGCGGCCAAAGTCTGAAGTTCATTTGAAGGCATGGTGCGCTGATCGACGGGCTCTTGGAATTTAGGACAAAAAAACGAATCCTGCGTCTGAATGAACTCTCGGCGTCCCTCTGTCATCCCTGCCAGGCCGTGCCCCAGTATCTCTCAATTGAGCCGATGATCCTTTTCGGCAGCCGCTCATTTCCAGGAGGCAGTTGGTCTTTCAAGTATAAAAGCACATCGCACACCGTTTCGCGTTGCCTCTGGGTCAATTGGCGGAAGTGTTCACATAATTTGGTGAGTAATTCAGGCTTTTTCGGAGGCAGAAGCGAGTAGTCGACGAGGATATGGAGTGCATGGTCATCCCCGCGGATTGCGGCCATCAACAGAACCGGCAAGTAGTAACATGTCGCAGTCTCACCCAGGTAGTCGAACCAAATATAATCGTCGGCAAACTCCTGTGGATCAATCTCCGTCCATTCTTTTGACATCACTCGCGCGCAGAGTTCGTCGTGATCGGGGTCGCCAAATCGCACCGAAAGGTCTTCCAAGACTGCTTGAGAACGGTCGGACGGAAATTCCTCACGCACCTGCGCTTCAAGAGACCCTCGTCGTTCGTTCCCGCCAGTCACGGGACATCCCCCGCTTGCGCTGACCTGTTGCACATTTCTTTTCATAGTAACACAAATTGATGCGTGTGAAGACATGACAACCCGGAGACAATCCGCGAGAATCGGCTCGTGTCAATCTGCCCCGCGAAAGGAACGAGATGAGCGAGCCTGTGTTCGTGTTTGATGTGCATCTGGACTTGAGCATGAACGCGCTGGAGTGGAACCGCGACCAGCGCTGGACTCAGGAGCGGATCCGCCGGTCGGAAGGACACATGAAAGACCGGGTGGACCGCGGCCGCAACACTGTCTGTTTCCCGGAAATGCGCCGCGGGCGCGTCGGGTTGTGCGTGGCCACGCAGATCGGCCGGCACTCGGGGTACTTTCACCGCCTGCCTGGCTGGGCTTCGCCAGAACAAGCCTGGGCCCAGACGCAGGGTCAGCTCGCGTGGTATCACGAGATGATCGAGGCTGGTGAGATGGTGCAGATCCGCAACCGCAAGGAACTCGACGCCCATCTCGCCGTGTGGAGCAAGACACCCGCCGAGGATGGTACCGCGTATGTCGTCGAGTCCCGCAAGCAGCCAGCGAAGCCACCGATCGGGTTCATGCTGAGCCTGGAGGGGGCCGACTCGATCGTCACGCTCAAGCATCTGGAACGGAGCTACGAAAGCGGCCTGCGGGCGCTGGGGCCGGCGCACTACGGGCCGGGTGTCTACGCCCACGGCACCGACGCCACCGGTCCGCTGCCAGCGAAGGGCAAGGAACTCCTCAAGGAGATGGAGCGGCTGGGGATCATTCTCGACGTGACGCATCTGTGCGACGAATGCTTCTGGGATGCCCTGGACATTTACAATGGGCCGCTGTGGGCGAGCCACCAAAACTGCCGGACGCTGGCCCCGTGGAACCGGCAGTTTGCCGATGACCAGATCAAGGCGGTCATCGAGCGCGGCGGCGTGCTGGGCATGGCGTTCGACGCGATCATGATGGTGCCCGGGTGGACGCATCTCAAAAGCAAGCCGTCCGACTTCCAGCTCAAGATCGAGCGGATTTGCGAGCATATCGACCACATCTGCCAGCTCGCCGGCAACGCCAAGCATGTCGGCATCGGCACCGACTTGGACGGTGGCTACGGCAACGAACAAACGCCGATGGATATGGATTCGATCGCCGACCTGCAAAAGCTGCCGGACCTGCTCCGCGGCCGTGGGTATTCGCAGGCGGACATCGAAGGGATCATGTCGCAGAACTTTATCGGATTCTTGCGGCGGGTCTGGGAGTGACTTGGTGCGACCAAGAGTGAACCATCGATCTCTGCATCAAAAACAATCATGCTGCTGGCCACCGTCGTTTTCGTGTCGACAACACGTCACATTGATCGGACGCCCATGATTTAACCACGAATCTCACGAATTTCACGAATAAAAGCCGTTCATCCGCGCTGCGAGTGATTTTGGTAACAGCCGTAATTCGTGTAATTCGTGAGATTCGTGGTTTCGCTCTTTTTGCGTACAAATAGGTCGGGTGTGAGGTGGCGTAACAACGACCGCTGTTCTTATGTCAGCGCTACGGGTGAGCAGGCAGCCGATATTTGGTGGTTGTGCAATTTCGAAGTTCCCAGAACGTTTGGCAGAGGCTGTGCTCAACCCATGTTGCCCCTGCGCATGTAATGCGTTGCCATGATCCTCGAACTTCGCAACTCCGAAGAAGCCCGGCAGTATCTGCTGCAGGGCTTCTGTCGTCAGTCGGTTCTCGTGCCTTCCGCTGCGGAAGTGGCCGAGGTGCTGGACTGGGCGATGGAGATCGCCGCGACGGGTGAACCGGTGCCGCCGCTCGGGATGATTGCCGATCTGGGCCACTTGGTGTTCGGCACTCAGCAGGCCGACGCGCCGCGTGAGTCGCCCGTGCTGGCCGATTGGCCGTCGGGGCAAACGCGAACCTACGAAGATTTCGTGCTGGGAAAGTTGTACAGCGACTCCAGTTTTGAGCGAGGTGCCGCCGCCCTCTGCCGTTATCAGGGACGCGACCGGGCTCGCGGGCTGGCCTATCTGATCGGCACGTTTCAAAAGCGGGCCGGGTTTGGCGGTGCGAATTTCAGCCCGGCGGTGATCAAGACGCTTCAGCAGAAGCCGGAGGAGTTTCTCACCAATGCGTGGCTTGCCGCCGAGACTCCCATCCTGCCGGGGCTCGTCGACTTATATGTCGAGTTGAGCCACGCGGCCAGGAATCTCGGTTCGGCGTTGGGGCCGGAGGATGTGTTTGAGCTGGAACATGGCACCGCCCTGATGCCATTCGGCGAACGGTTGGCACTGCGGCAGGTGCTGCAGGCCACGGAACTGCTGGAAGGCACTCTGCCACGGCAGCCACGGAGGAATGTCGCGCCGCGGCGCGAGGTGGCCACGCACATTCTGGATGAAGACACGTACCCGGTCGGCGGTTTCACCTCCATTTCGACCCGCGGCAGCATCGAAAGCCTGCTGCATTCGCAACTGGCGTTCATGGAGCGGGACGAGCGTCCCGACATGTTTGACATCAAGTTCCTGCGGGATGAACTGCTGTACTACTCGCGCGATGAGAACCAGTTTCTGCGCCGCCGCCGCAGTTTTGTGATCGTGTTCGAGCCGGACCTCGTCGCGGCCCGCGTGAAAGATGGCGACCTCCCGTGGCAGCGCATCGTGCTGACGCAGGCACTGGTCTACGCCGCCGTCCGCCGCCTGATTGAGTGGCTCAGCGACGACGCGCTGGCCTTCCATCTGGTCTTCGTGGACGACCAGAAAGACTCGCTGTCCGAAGAATGCAAACTGTTCGAACTGCTGCTTCGCGAACAGATCGCCAACGGCACCGTGACCACCCAGTGGCTCAAAGCCGACGCCGTCGCCCCCCTCTGCACCCAGCTTGCCCGCCGCAGCCTCTGCAATGTCCTTGTCCTCTCCACCTCAAACAACGACTTCTCCGCCGAACACGCCTTCGTGGCTCACGGCCTCGTGAGCGATCAGTTGGAGTTGACGTTTGACGAAGCTGACTGGTCGGGCCAGGAACATGAAACGGCGATCGAATCTTGGCAGGCGGGCACCCAAGCCCTGATTGAGCACTGGCTGTAACATGCGTGCAGCGCAACGAAACGCACCCGCGCGGCTGACAACCTGCCATCACAATGCCTGAATCTCGGCATCATTCGGATACAAGGCTTTGAAGATATTGGCAAGCTGGCGTCTGGCGAGGTGAAAATCATTCCAAGCCACTGGTCTGCCGTTCTTAAAAACCGCGAAGTCAGCGCAACCAAAGCAGAACAGGATGTCCCGTGACTCGTTTCCAGAAATCAGTCTCAAACGAACACCGGGCGCAAAGCAACACGCCTTGACCCATTGCGGATCCCACTCGTAGGACGTGGGTGAAAGTAGCGTGTTGAGTATTCGACCCTGCAATTCTGGAGAAACAGGCGTTGGCCCGCTCTGCATGGTGTAGTTGCCTAGCGGTGCTTGATACCCGTGACCATTGGTGTAGAGATGGTCTTTCGGCAACTCGCCAATCCGAGAAGCCTCAATTCGCGTTGTGCTCGAAATAATGTCAAGATTCTCCGCCCCGTCGAATTTTTCCGCCATCCGCGGACGGTACTTGCGTTCGAAGGCCGCATCGCGCTGCGACTTGACCACAAGCAAGACGCCGACAATCACACAGATCCCCACGCCCAGTCGGATGCAGGTGTTTTTGGAGAGGGACATGACTTACTCCAGTCGGGTTTCACCTATAATATTGCGTGATTCTGGGACACCTGTCGCGGATCCGCTCGCTGGCGCTCACTCCAGATCCGCTGGCGGTGTCCCTGAATCACGCAAGGCCATTTAGGTCGTCCAGATGCTAACACCGCTCGGCACCGAGTGTACCGGGAATCTCTGACAGCGAGTCGATAAACTCAGCCATCGTCCGGCACCTTCCCGACTCGGCATTCTCCATGCGTTGGCCGCTGCGCAACCAGATTCTGATCCCATTTGCGTCCATTGTCCTGCTGGCGGTGACGCTGCTGACGGGCATCGCCGCACTGATCGCGGTCCGCAACCGGCAGAACCAGGCGCTGGGGCAGTTGCAGGGGATCGTGGAGACGCTCGACCAGTCGGCCCTGCCGTACACGGACCAGATTCTGGAAAAGATGCGCGGGCTGACCAGTGCACACTTTGTCGTCGAAACGATCCATGGCGAGTTGGTGGCCACCACTCTGCCGCATGACACCGCGGACCTGACGCTTGAGCGTTGGAACGAGCGGCTCGCGCGGACGGCCGACCGGGGCGTCTTGGAAATCAATGCGACGCGCTATTACGCGGTCAAACTTCGCACCGGCAATCGCCAGGGGCAACGGTTGATTGTGCTGTACCCGGCGCAAAACCTGCGGCAGACGCAGTGGGAGGCGGCACTGCCTCCCCTCCTGGTGGGAATCGGGGCGGTGCTGCTCACGATGCTGGTGGCCGTCGGTTTGTCGCAGCGGTTCAGCCGGCGGTTGAACCTGCTGCAGTCGCAGGTCGCGGCCATTGCCGACGGCGAGTTCCGCGAGATCGGCCTGCCGCGAGAGTCCGACGAGTTCCAGGATCTGGTGCGGGATGTGAACCGCATGAGCCGCCGGCTGAAGGGAATGCAAAACACAATTCTGCAGACCGAACGCGCGCGGCTGTTGGCGCAACTCGCCGGGGGGCTGGCGCACCAGTTGCGCAACGCAGTCACTGGAGCGAAGCTGTCGCTGCAACTGCATCATCGCCGTTGTCCGCTCGAAAACGATTCGTCCCTTTCCGTTGCCCTGCGGCAACTGGCGCTGACGGAAGTCCAGTTACGTGGCTTGCTATCGCTGGGAAAAAATGAGCCCCGGCCACAAACGCCATGCGACTTGAAACTGCTCATTCGCGAGGTGGCCGAACTGCTGGAACCGATCTGCCAGCACGCCGGGGTGACCCTGCAGGAAACCGGCCTGCCCCTCGACCCGCCGTTGACGCTGACGGGAGATCAGGAAAGCCTGCGGGCGGCGGTGCTGAACCTGACTCAAAACGGAATCGAGGCGGCCGGCCCGGGAGGTGTGGTTGAGCTACGGGTGGGCCGAACGGCGGACACGCTGGAAATTGAAGTCTCGGACAATGGCCCCGGGCCATCGGCGGATGTGGCCAACACCCTGTTTGACCCGTTCGTGACATCGAAATCAGAAGGCGTGGGGCTCGGCTTGTCGCTGGCCTGGCAGGTGGCACTGGACCATCACGGTGTTCTGACCTGGCACCGTGAAAGTGACCGGACCTGCTTTTGCCTCAAGTTCTCTGTGCCATAGCGCCCCAACCAAGCCCGTTGAATTTGCAGCAACAACACGGCAATGTTAGGTAGAATCGCCCTCCTAGGCCGTTCGGAGGGCGATTGACGTCCACTCGGCGAAAAACGTTGGGATTCGCCAAAACGGTTTTACGCGAGGTCAAAAAACCGCCCACTCGAAAAAATCACAGCCTCTCCGCAAAAGAATGCGAACGTCTGGCGACAATGTCGACAGCGTGAATCCAGAGCCTCCGTGTTGGTCCGCGCCGGACCACGCTTGCGTCCTTTCGCCGAGCGAGAGGCAACACAAAGTAGTCGAGTCACTCCGTGACTCGCATCGTGGCTTCCTCGACGGCTTGCCCTCCAAAGCGAACGGCAGGGCACAAGCCCTCCGGTGAGCCTCAAAGTCGCCGAGTCACTCCGGCTGGGTTCGAGTCACGGAGTGACTCGGCAACGTTGCGGTGCCCGAGAGAGGACGACGTGAAGCTTGCGAGTTGCCCGCGGCTCTGGAGACCAGAGCCCTCCCGCCACGCCGATCGACAAATGGAACAACCGGATTGTCCCAGCGGCTCACCGGACGGCTTGCGCCGTGCCGCTACAAGTAAATGGCGTAATGTCGTCTTTTGCTCCGCAAAAGAACGCGCACGTCTGGCGACAATGCCGACAGCGCGAATCTTGAGTCACCGTGTTGGGCCTCGCCGGACCTCGCTCGCGTCCTCTCGCGGAGCGAGAGGCACCGCAAAGTAGTCGAGTCACTCCGTGACTCGCATCGTGGCTTTCTCGACGGCTTGCAATTCAGAGACAGCGACAGGGCACAAGCCCTCTGGTGAGTCTCAAAGTCGCCCAGTCACTCCGGCCGGGTTCGAGTCACGGAGTGACTCGGCAACTTTGCGGTGCCCGAGTGAGGACGACGTGAAGCTTGCGGGCGACGCGGCGGGAGGGCTCCAGCTCCTGCTGAGCCACGGTGAACGGTGGGCGCTGCTTGGGTGTGTGAACGATTCGCAAATGACTCGAAAGTCCTTCGAAAACG
>JAKFUF010000178.1 GCA_021732845.1 Planctomycetaceae bacterium
CGCCGCCGCCGCGCTGACCACCGCCCTGCCCTTGCCCCCCTTGCCCGGGGCTTCCCATCATCTGCATGGACTCGGCCACCACAGCCAACTTGCTGCGCTTGGCACCAGTGGCCTTGTCATCCCATGTATCCAGCTTCAGCCGCCCTTCAATGAGGACCGACTTTCCCTTGGAGAGATATTCTCCAGCGACCTCGGCGTCGCGGCCCCAGAGCGTCACGTCGACGAAGGTGGTCTCTTCCTTCTTGGAGTTGCTGGCCTTGTCGAACCAGACCCGGTTAACGGCCAGACCGATCTCGCACACCGCCGTCCCGGAGCCGATATAACGGACCTGGGGATCGCGGGTCAGATTGCCAACAAGAATGACTTTGTTGAAGTTCGCCGCCATGGGCCAACTCCTGGAAGGATTTCCGGCACCCAAAACGTCCTGCTTCGCCATCGAAGCAGGTCCGCCCCTGGGTGTCCGGGTGAGCAAGACTGTTTATTCTGCGGCAGCGGCCGTGGCCCGCGGTCGGCGAGGCCCGCCGCTCATCAGGTCCGCCGTCGAATCGGTGTCTTTGAAGGTCGAAATGACCTCGCCACGTCCGGCGGCCATCGCCACCATCGGCTCGATCAGCGCCTGTTCGAGGGCGATGATCAAATGACGGATGATGTTTTCGTTCAGCTTGACCAGCCGCTCCAGTTCGGGCAGCTTCTGGGTGTCGAGCGTGAAGTAGGTCAGGTAGTACATGCCTTTGCGATGTCCGTCCATCGCGTAGGCGAGCTTGCCATCCTGCCAGGGACGGGACGCAAGCAGCGTTCCCCCAACGCGTTGGAGCAGTGCCAGCACTTCGCCGGACATGCCTTCAGGATTCGAGGCGTAACGGTTGCTGTCGAGGATGAACATCCCCTCGTACGTCGCGACATTCACCGGGGATGTGGTCGGGGCGGACAAAACGTCTCTCCTTCTTTTGCCGAATAATGCATCGCGGAAGCTCTCAAGCCGCCAATCATGACGGCCTCCCACGGCTTTTGCAACTCCGAAACCACTGTCCGGCAAATCATGTGTGGAAAAATGTACAGATACACTTTGCCGAGAATCTCAACCTGGGGGTCTCCGACAAAAGTCAGGTCCCACAATTTCATGGAATGTCAAATGTCAGCAGTAAAAGTTAACAGTAAAATATCGTTTTTCGACTTTCAATTGGCGAGGCGCGAGTGATGTCCTGCACCACGGAGATGACTCTGACAGTTCGACGCAGCTCGACAGACGATGAAATTTGAAAATTGCTGACCGTCACGGATTTTGGGGTGCCGAGCGGTTGTCTTGAGTGAGGATTTGTGGGACAGGATTGGAAGGATGATTTGAGACTCACTTTTGTCGGAGACCAACTTGGCGTTGTCGCGCAGGATCAGCCGCCGGCTTCCGCGGTTTCAGGCCACAATGTCCTGCACCACGCGGCCATGGACATCGGTCAGGCGGTAGTCGCGGCCGGCATGGCGGAACGTCAGTTGCTCGTGGTTCAACCCCAGCAGATGCAGCACCGTGGCATGGAAGTCCGGCATGGTGACCTTGTTTTCGGCCACGTAATAGCCAAAGTCGTCGGTTTGCCCGTAGGTCATGCCGCCCCGGACACCGCCCCCAGCCATCCAGATGCTGAAGGCGTGGGGGTGATGATCGCGTCCATCCGTCCCCTGCGCGGCGGGCGTCCGCCCAAACTCCGTGGCAAAAATGACCAGTGTGTCCTGCAGCAGTCCCCGTGATTTCAGGTCGGCCAGCAACGCGGCGATCGGCTGGTCCACCTTGGCGGCATTGCTGGTGTGATTGTTGCGCAGATCCCCGTGGGCGTCCCAATAATTGCGCGGATAGCTGAAATTCACCTGCACAAACCGCACGCCGGCTTCCAGGCAGCGGCGGGCCAGCAGGCACTGCCGCGCATATTCATCAGTCGGTTCCAGGCCGACACCATAAGCGGCCTGTGTGGCTGCCGACTCGCGGCCGATGTCCATCACGCCGGGAGCCTCGGCCTGCATCCGGAACGCCATTTCAAAGGCGGCAATCCGCGCTTCCAGAGCCGGGTCATCGCCGGTTTGAGCCTGAAATCGGCGGTTGCGGCGGGCAAGCAGGTCGAGCTGCAACCGTTGCCGGGCGGGATCGTCGCCAGGCGCCAGGCTCGACAGCTTCGCGTCTTTGAAATTCAGTCCACCGTCGCCAATTCGTGTCCCCTGAAATGTCGCCGGCAGAAAAGCCGACCCGTAGTTCTGTGTGCCACCGTGGTACAGCGAGGGACTGAGGCTCATGAAACCCGGTAGATTTTGGTTCTCGGTTCCCAGGCCGTAGAGGGTCCAGGCCCCCAGGCAGGGACGGGCAAAGACACCGCTGCCGGTGTTGATGTTGAGCAGCGCCGGGCCGTGCGACACCTGGTCCCCGCCGTTCATCGACCGCATCACGCAAATATCGTCCGCACAGGCCCCAATTTTTGGGAACAGGTCGCTGACTTCAATGCCGCTCTGTCCATACTTTTGAAACTTCCAGGGGGAAGCCAGCAGATTGCCGGTCGGCGCGAATTCAAACTTCGGCTTGGCGATCGGCAGTGGCTGCCCGTTCATCTCCGCCAGCTTCGGCTTCGGATCGAACGAGTCGACGTGCGACACCCCGCCATGCATGAACAAAAACACCACCCGCCGCGCTTTCGCGGGAAAGTGTGGCAGCCGGGCCGCGAGCGTGGTGCGACCGCCATCCAAAGGGGCAGCATCCGCCTCCCGCGCCGCCAGACCGAGCAGGGCGAGATGGCCGAAGCCAAGGGCCGAACGCTTCAACCAGTCACGGCGGGACAATTCCATGCGTGGAAAGATTCCGCCGTTCAGTTCATGCGTTCGACCTGTGGCCATGACAAATGACTCCACGGGCTACGTTGTTGGAGACTCATTCACTCCAGCCATGCGCTTCGCGCACAGCGATCATGGACGCGAGGATGCTGTTCCAGGTGTCCGGCTTGGCCATGACGTCGTTGGGGAACATGCAGCCGTCCCAGCAGATGTGGCGGATGCGTTTGGTCACGTTGCCAAAGTTGTCGCGGAGCCAGTAGCCAGCGTGATGGGCGATGTTGAGCTTGCCGTTTGGGTCGTTCGGCAGGCAGTGGCGGCCGGTCTTGTCGTGCGAGCCCGAGCCCTTCACGGTGGCGTCGTTCTGAGCCACGTGAAAGTCGATGGTCCACGGACGGAGGGCGGCGGTCAGCGTCTTCAGGGCTTCGTCCAGCTTCGCTGGTTCCTTCCAGTCCCACGGCTCGGGCAGAATGCGGTCTTCGGGGGCGTTGTAACCCAGGGTGTAGAGGAGGGTGTGAGCCATGTCGGCCTGGAAGCCGAGCGTGCCGGGACGGTCGGTCAGTTCCAGCAATTGCACCATCCGCCGCCAACTGTGCATTCCCGCCCAGCAGATTTCCCCTTCGGCGGCGAGGCGTTCGCCGCCATCGGCCGCCACATCACAGGCTTCCCGGAACGTGGCGGCGATCGTCTTCTGGTTCTCTTCGGGATTCGCCAGCCAGTCGCCAGGGCCGCCGGCCGAGTCGATGCGGATGACACCGTACGGCCGGACGCCCAGTTCACGCAGCCTCTTGGCGATTCGCGTCGCCTTGCGAACCTGCTCCACGAACTGCTTCCGCTCGGCGGCATTGCCCATGGCCGAGCCACCGCCCGTGGGCGGCCAGACGGGGGCGACCACCGAACCGATGGTCAGGTTCTTGGCGCGAACGCGGTCGGCGAGCCGCTTCAGTTCGTCGTCGCTGGCGTCAATGTCCACATGCGGCGCGAACAGGAACAGGTCCACGCCATCGAACTTCACGCCGTTCACTTCGGCATTGGCGGTGTATTCGAGCATGGTGTCCAGCTCGATCAGTGGCTCAGCCCCGGGGCTGCCCTTGCCGACGACTCCCGGCCAGGCTGCGTTGTGAAGCTTCGGGAAGTTGTTCGGCATGAGAAGAACTTTCAAGCGGGGATGCGAGAGTTGAATTCAGGGCGAAGGCTTTGAGGAGCGATCGCGCAGGGGACATTTGAGGTTTCGCGAGACACTGAACTTGGGCAAGTTCAGATCGGGTGTTTATGATAAATGCCCGGCGTGTTTGTTCAATCCAATTTCAAATTTCAGATTTCAAATTTCACAGTAAAAGACTTTTGCAACTGTCACACTGTAGAGAGAGATTGCGTTTTGGGCTGCTGGAACTTCGCCATCTGTTCGATGCGGCTGCACAGACTGTGAAAATTGAAATCTGAAATTTGAAATTGGATTGAAACCAGCGAATGGACTTTTGTCGGACACGTCAAATTTGAAATTCTTCCGTCGGTGCTCGCCGAGACCAGAACGTGCATGATGTGCAGCCCGCGCATCATGCACCGATCCGTGGCTCACTTTGACTTGTGCGCCCCGACGTCCGGTGCGTCCGGGCAGGAATCGGGACCGAAGTACCGCAGGCCGACGAGCGGTTCGTTGCCGGTGTTTTCGAACACGACGCCTTCATTCGCCGCCTTGTGGGTGACGAAGACTTCGTCTTCGGTCATCGCGCCAAAACGGATCATGGCGGGGGTTTGCAGCCGCAATTTGCCCACCCGGCCTTCGCCCTGGACCGTGATCCAGCCGTAGGCACCGCCATCCTTGATGGTGACCTTCACTCCCGGATTGAGCGTCAATTCCTTGGCGGTGAACAGTTGCTTGCCGGCGAACTTGCCGTACACGATCCAGCGGTCGACATAGCCTTCCTTCTCGGTGTTGGCCACGGCCACGGGCTCGAGGTAATGGCTGTCCTTGAAGTTCGGATTGACGTTGGCTTCCCAGTCGAGGGCGTCGACGATGTATTTGTTGTTGTCGGCTTTTTCCTTGGGAAAGTCTTTGGTCAGCAGCGCGCGGGGAACGGCCCGGCCTTCGACCATCGACTGGTACATGCCGAACACATCGCTGCCCCACTGGGGCTCATACGTCAGCAGGCTGCCGGGTGCGTGCAGCACGCAGGGCGGAATCAGCCAGCCGGTGCCAGGCTTCAGGCGGTACGCCTTCGAGTAGTCCAGAATTCCGTTGTCACCGTCGTTCCAGCGGTCCAGGCAGCGGACGATGTCCTGCTTGGTGGTGCCGGGCTCCAGACCCATGAACGTGTAGGGAAAGTTGTTTCCAATGGCGTTCAATTGTGGCGGGAAGTAATACGACTCCGGCTTCCCTTCCTGGCCCACCAGCTTGGCCTGCTTGTCATTCTGGTGCATGTGATGGGGGATCGGCCCCATGTTGTCGAAGAATTTGGAGTAGACCGGCCAGCGGGCGTACTTTTTCCAAATCTTCGCGCCGACGATGTCGGCACCAAGTTCGGCCACGGCGTCTTTGAGGGTGAACTTGTCCTTGCCCACGACCACGTAGCTCAAGCCTTCGTCTGGAGGCGCGCCTTCGTTCGTGGCGACTGTCGTGGAGGCGAACCAGCGTTCGTCGATGCCGCCGCGGTGCGTGCCGAGGGCGTAGTAGTCGGCGGGATGGAGCTTCAAACGTCGTCCAGGCTGCAGGAACGACCGGGGAACCCATGTCGGGGCGAGCCGCAAAATTCCGTTGCCTTCACCCAGTGCCTGAACCGCCAATTGCGCCACATTGGGCATGTGAAACCCTGCTCCAAACCAGTACGACCACCTCGGGGAATGAAGGATCGTTCTACTGCTGGAAGGGGTTTGCGCCAAGCATGCGGCAACAATTCTGGAATAGGTCGGATCCATTGACACCGGCACGAAACTGGCCGTGGACTGAAGTTGAATGGCACTTAATCGAAAGGAAACGTTCATAATGATCGTCAAGTGAAAATTCGAATTTTTCTCATAAATTATGACAAATCTGTGCGCTCTGTGTCATTGAGAAGGTGAGGATACACGGCAGACAGGATGGTGCTCCACGGACCGCGTCATCAATCAGAGTGGATTGATGTCGGTCAACTCTGACACGAGAAATGCCGGATCTACGAGCCGGGAATATCGTGAAGCCACTCCAATCGCTCGGCGGTGAAGTGCCTCAGTTTCATGCCGAGGCAAGAGCGCAGTGGAATGCGCGCAACGCACGACCTGGTGCTTCCACGAAGTTTGGTCTGGCATTGCCGAGGCGGCGGCTGTGCGCGTCATTCCGCATTTAAAAACACGTCGAGTTGCTGACCCACGTAAATTCCCGCTGGTGGCTCCCGCAACGCATAGATCACTTGCAGGGAACGCGTGTCGACCCGCTCGTTTCCCGCCCCGGTCAGGGATTTCTTGGGGGCGACGTAGGGCGGAATCCGCACGAATTCGAGGGGAACCGGTTTTGCCGCCTCCCCGCGAACAAAGCCTTTGCCCGGCAGTCCCGGCCGGAACCGCGACAGGTCGTCCTCATCAATGTCGACCCGGACATGCAGCCTGCCCAAGTCGCCCAACACAATCAGCGTCTGGTTGGGAGGCGTGCCGACGTACTCTCCCACGCGCAGGTCGACTTTCAGCAGGGTCCCTGAAATCGGTGCCCGAACCACGAGGCGTTCCAGTTCCGTTTGAATTTTGGCGATGGCAGCTTCGGCCTGCTGCACCTTGGCGCGGGCCACGGCTAGATCCGGCTCCCAGGCTCCGGCCAGCAGCCGGGCATGGTCAGCCTCGGCATTGGCCAGAATCTCCTCCCCCACGGTCACCGCCTGCTTCCGCTGAATCAGGTCCTCTTCGCTGATAAACCTGCCCTTGAACAGATTCACATGCCGGGTGTGCGTATCCCTGCGGGCGACAAGATCGGCCCGCGCCTGGCGGACCCGCGCCTCGCTTGGCGGGATGTCTTCCGGCCGCGGTTGCTGCTCGAGCTTCTTCAACTCAGCTTTGGAAGAGTTCAGCAGAGACTGCTGAACCTGGAGGTCGGCGCGGAGCATGCGGTCATCCAGGCGGAACAGCATCTCCCCCGTCTGCACGGTTTTTCCCTCGACCGCGCGGACTTCAACCACGACTTCGGCCACCGGCGCGCCCACCGCCACATTTTCGGAGCGGGATTCCACGATCCCCGATCCGGCAATCACTTTGCTGAAGGGTGCGCGGCTCGGTTCGATCAGTGGGGCATAGTCTGGGATCGGCTGGTGCGTCCGAGCCACATGCACACCCATGAACGTACAGGCGATGGCCGCGATGGCTGGCAAAAGCAGGTTACGAGACATGCGATGACTCCCTGGAGCGGACAATGCCGCTTGGCGAATGACCCGATGACCAAGTCCCAAGGCCCAAAAGGCTGTTCGACGACACGAGTTTGATGACAACGGGATTATGCGACATGAACAACCTGCCCAGGCTTCGATTGCCGTTCACCCTTCGTCTCCACGCGTTCAATCCGTCCGTCCGCCATCGAGACGATTCGGTCGCCGTAGGAAAACACCCGCGAGTCGTGCGTCACCACGATGACCGAGCGGTCGGGCTGGACAGCGACGCGGCACAGTAGTTCCATCACCGTTTGTCCAGAGTGGGCATCCAGCGCGGCGGTCGGTTCATCACACACCAGCAACCGTGGCTCATGCACCAGCGCCCTGGCGATCGCCACCCGCTGCTGCTGCCCGCCAGAGAGCTGCGAAGGGTAGCTGTCCGCGCGGTTCGCCAACCCGACCTCTGCCAACACCTGCCGCGCGCGTTCCACAGCCTGCTTGCGGGGCATGTTGCCGATCAACAGGGGAATCGAGACGTTCTCGGCCGCAGTCAGCGCGGGAAGCAGGTTGTACTGTTGAAAGACGAAGCCAATATTCTTGGCACGATAGGCCACCAACGCCCGCCGCGAGAGCCGCGATTGCTCCACGCCAAACAGGCTGACCTCCCCGGCGGTTGGGTCCAGCAGCCCGGCAATGATCGAGATCAACGTCGTTTTGCCGCATCCGCTGGGACCCACCAAAAGCGTCATCTCCCCGGCAAGGACCTGCAAATCAATGTCGTGCAGGACACGCAGGCGGGTTTCGCCATCGCCAAATTCCTTGACGACACGGCGGCACTCCACGCCGATCGAATTGATGGAAGCATCGCTCATGATAAGCCGAATTCGAGACCTGCCGGAAAAAAAACTCTCTCGGTGCGAAGGCACTGCGTCATCCCCGGAAGACCACTGCCGGTTCCAGCACCAGCACCTTGCGCAAGCTCAAAAAGCTGGCGAGCACGATGATCACCCCCACTGCTCCCGCCGCCCCCAGGGCGACCTGCCATGGCAGGTAAAATCCCGAAAGCGCGGTGACGTTTTTCGTCGCCTCGAAGAAGCCCGCCGCCATGCCGATTCCCAGACCGTAACCGATCAATCCGACAATCGTGGCTTGCAGCAGCACCATCCCAATCAGCCGCAGATTGCTGACGCCCATCGCCTTGAGGGCACCAAACTGCTTCAGGTTTTCCAGCGTGAACAGATAGAACGTCTGGCCGGCGATGGCCGTGCCAACGATGAAACCCAGCGCGATGGTGATTCCAAAATTGACGGGAATTCCTGTCGAACGGACGTAATAGCCGATGATCCGCCACATGAACTGCTGGCGTGTCAGCGCCAGCAAGTTCGTCTGCCGACTGATCCGGCCGCACACTTCAGTGTCTGTCACACTGGCCTGTGGACCCACGGCGACAAACGACATTTGGTTGCGTTCTCCGGCCACAAACCGCATCGCCTGCGAGTACCGGGTGAACATCACGGGGAAGGTTTGGAAGGGTGCCGTCGCCTTGCAGACCCCCACCAGCACCGCCCGATGATCGTTCATTTCTAAAATTCGTCCCAGCCGCACCGGTTCGCCCGGCCACAGGTACTGGTAGCCCGCAGTGTCCACAATCACCGCATCGGGCCACCGCAGATCGGCCAGATCTCCATGGACCATGACGGCTGGCGCTCCCACCAGCGTGTGGTCATCCAGCCCCATCAGGATCGCCTGCCGAAAACTCCCGTTTTCCACCTTGGCACGGGCCAGTCCCTTAAAAATCCGCACGGCCCAACTGACACCGGGAACTCCGCGAATCCGCTGCAGATCCCCGTCCGTCAGAGGCTTGATCTCATCGGCGTTTTGAACATTGGGATCCATCACGAAGACCGGAGCCTCGCGAATATCAATCACCTGGCTTGCCGTCCGCCGCATCAGGCCGACGAAGATGGCCGTCTGTTGTGAGATCAACAGCACGCCAAACGCCACACCGAAGACGGTTCCCAGGTACTTCGCCTGGTCACCGGTCAGCATTTTCCAAGCCACCCAGTTCATGATTGTTCCCCGGTGGAGAGGTCTTCGGCGGCTCGGTCCTGGACTGGCGGGGCCATGCCCAACGCTGCCAGGCTGAAGCGGGCAATGTGCGAGGCGAGCTGCTCAATGGTCAGGGCCTGATGGGCCTCGTCGCCAATGAGCAGCCGGATGATGGGCCGATTGACGTAATAGAACAGCACCTGCCCCACGATGCTGAAGCCAATCAGATTCAGCCGTTCTGGCGGGTGGTTCGGAACGAGTTCGACAACGATCGACCGCAATTGATCGGCCATGGGCCGGATGTAGGCGTCGACAACTTCCTGGCAGGCAGCGGTCGGGCGGGCGAGTTCCCGCAGCATCAGTTCCAGGTGCCATGCCGGCCGCTCCTGATGCAACATCCGCTCCAGCATCAGCCGGATGAACAGCCGCAGCCGATCCGTCGAGGGCACTCCCGGCGGCAGATCCAATGCCGGAACTTCTTCAACCCGCGCACATTGCGCCTGCTTCACGGCCTCGATATAGAGCTTCTGCTTGTCCCCGAAATGATAATTGACCGCGGCAATATTCGCCTCGGCCCGCTGGCAGATCTCCCGGACGCTGGCCGACTCAAAGCCTTTTTCGGCGAAGAGATAGCCTGCGGCATTGATCAATCGGTGGCGCGTGTCATCCATAGTCATTCACGTGATCGACACAACTGAATCAAACACTTGTTTCATTCTAGGCACCTCGCGGAGTTATGTCAATCAATTGTTTGAATCAATTGTTTGATTTGGGGGCACCGGGAATGTATCGATGGGGCAATTTTGCTCCCCACTGGGACCGGCGAGTTCATCTCCGTGGTGCAACGTCGTCGCCCGGGTTGGTGGTGGTTCCACCTCGGGGGCCGCCAGAAAAATCGTCAAATTCGCCTATTTTTCTCGTTGACATCTCATGAGTCGTCACGCTATACATAGAAAGGCGATACAGCAAGGGCACCATTCATGGCAGATCGATTTGGACCGGACCTGTTGCGCGGCAGCCTGGACTTGATGGTCCTCTCCGTGCTGGCGAAAGGCCCGACATACGGATATCAGCTCCAGCAAAGCCTGCGCGACGCAAGCCGGGAACAGGTGCAGGCGCAGGCGGGAACCCTCTATCCCTTGCTGCATCGGTTGGAGGCGGACGGGCTGATTCAAAGCCGGTGGGAGGAATCCACCGGTCGGAAGCGGAAATGGTATGAACTGACCGCAGCCGGGGATCGGCGGTTGTCATCACAGGCCGCGGAATGGGACCTGTACGTCGATTGCATCCGGAGCCTGCTGGATCCGGTACGGGGACGGATGCCTAAACCGGCCGTTTAGCCGGTTCGATCTGACAAATGTCGTTCGGTGATTTCGATGCACTTTCAATTTTGATGTCTCCGACAAAAGTCGGGAGTCTCAGTTTCATGGAATTTCAAATTTCAGATTTCAAATTTCACAGTAAAATGTCTTTTGGCGACATTCAATTGGCGAGGGGAGAGTTGTGTCCCGCACCGCGGAGATGACGCTGACAGTTCGACGCAACTCGACAGACTGTGAAATATGAAATCTGAAATTTGAAATAATTATCACAAAAATGAACGGCAACTTCATTGCGACCTGCGGGTTATCGAAAATCCGATCACTTTCGGCGATGCCTTTCAGGCGAGACGGGGTTGTTTGAACCCGGGCACTAACCCGCGAGCGAGGAACCCCGATAGCGGATGGAGAAGGTGGCGCAGCCACCCATCCGCGCCAGGGGTTCTGCAGCGAGCAAAACCCAACCCGCGAGCGAGGAACCCCGACAGCGGATGGAGAAGGTGGCGTAGCCACCCATCCGCGCCAGGGGTTCCGGAGCGAGCAAGACTGACCAGCTCACATCTTCACATCTTGCGTTCCCCATGTTGAATGGAGAAGGGCTGTGCCTGAACGCGAATTCGAACTGTATTTGTCGTTGATGGCGAAACTGCTGCGGCTGCGTCCAGAGCAGCGGACGGCCATCGCCGCGGAACTGCGGGACCATCTGGAAGCACGCTTCGCCGATTTTCTTCAGGCCGGGCACAGCCGCGACGAGGCGGTGCGGCTGGCACTGGATGACCTCGGCGATGCCGCCGGTCTGGCTTCGGACTTCACTCACATCTCCACCCTGCGCAAACGGAGGATGATCATGCGGTGTACCATTGGGACGGTAGCCACGCTCGCAGCCACAATTTTGGTCACGACGGCCCTCTGGCCGATCCGGCCTGGCGTCTCACCCTCGCTGGCGAGTGCCCAACCGGCCAAGACAGAGGTCGCGGCCCCCGCCACGCCCACGGCGGAACCGGCTGCCGCCAGATCGGAGGCTGACGATTTGCGGGCCGCCCTTGAGGCGCGGCTCGACAAGCGCATCGTGGTCAAATTGGTGGACACTCCCGCCAGCGACGCACTCCTGTTCATTGGCACGCAGCTCGAAGCCGACATCCTCGTCAACAAAAAGTGGGCCGAAGACGAGGGGGTTGATCTGAGCACGCCCATCAACCTCGACCTCGCTTCGACCATCTCCGCGCGGACAGCCCTGGAACTGATTCTCGAACAGGTGTCGCCCGGGGCGTTGGGATTCGCCCTGCGCGACGGATTGATCTATGTGACCTCTCCCGAAGCCTCCTTCGAAGTCGAGGTCTACAACTGCCGGGATCTGCTGGACGGAGTGGTGCCAGAAATGCGGCATTCTAATGGGGTCT
>JAKFUF010000205.1 GCA_021732845.1 Planctomycetaceae bacterium
CCACAAACTCGCACTTCAACCCTGTCCCAGGTAAGACCATCAACTGGAGAGCCGGATGCGGGAAATCCGCCAGTCCGGTTCGGAGGGAGGGGGGAGCCGAAACCAATCGGCCCTCCCTACCCCTATCCGCCACGCCGATCGACAAGTGGAAACAACCGGTTTGTCCCAGCGTATCACCAGACGGCTTGTGCCGTGCCGGTAATGGCACGGTGGCTTTGGCGAAACTGCGGCTTACTCTTTGAGGGCCAGCAGCCCCGCCTTGGCGGGGTCGTTCTTCCAGCCGAATTTCGCGGAGAATTCGGCGGGGGAGTAGCTCAGCATGGACCCGTCCTTGTGGAGGGCCACGTAGACGAGGTGTTTTTCGACACCTTCCGAGCCACGATAGTGGCCGGCGCCGCCGATGCAGAGCCATTCGTGGCCCTCGGGGCTGTGCAGGCGGGGGTAGAGCACGCCGATGCGCGTACCTTTGCGGGTGTCCACGGCCTGCAGCGGCAGGGACATCGCCTGGCCGGTGAGGACGCGGCGTTTGTCGGCGAGCCACTGGATCGGCAGGCCGTAGCCGTACAGCGTCTGTCCGGCCTTGGCGCTGGTCACGCGGTAACCGACTTCGGCGCCGTTCGAGACCAGCAGTTGCTTGGCGTCGCCCGACCAGGAAATGGACTGCATGGAGGCCCAGAAGGTGAAGTCGAGGGCGCTGACCTTGCCGCTCTTCAGGTCGAGAATGCGGGCCTGGGCGTCCTGTGAGGCGATGGCGATGAGGTCTCCCACAGGCGACCAGGCGATGCCGTTGGAACCCCACGAGGAGGGGGAGGAAAGGGAGTCGTACTGGTGATTCTCTTTGCCGGTGCTGGCGTCCCACAGGCGAACGATGTCATCCTCGGCGCAGGTGGCCAGTTGCTTGCCGTCGGGGCTCCAGGTGACGTTGCGGACGCCGAACTTGTGCGTCAGGGTTTGCAGCCGTTCGCCGGAGGGCTTCCAGATACACACGGTTCTGTCGGTGCTGGCGGTGGCCAGCCGGCTGCCGTCGGGGGCCCAGCTCACGGCGGTCACCGGACCGGTGTGGCCTGTGAGGGGTACGCGTTGTTCGTAGGTGGCCGTGTCAACCAGCAGCAGTTGCTTCTCGACGACTTCACGGGTGTTGTCGGAGAACACGAGCCAGTCGTCCTTGGGGGACGGGGTCATCCGCATGTTGGGCAGGTTGCCGACGCGCTTCACGTATTCGCCGGTTTCGCCGTTGAAGATCAACAGGTCGGTGCCGTACAGCGTGCGGAACAGCTTGCCGTCGGGCGTGGCATGCGCCTCGGTCCCCTGGATGAGCGGACGCCCCTCCAGGCTGGATTCCGTGAGCAGCGCCCCGGTCGTGGCGTCAAAAATGCGCACGCGGTCAAACGCGCCGAACGCCACCTGGCGGCCGTCGGGCGACCAGGATCCGCGCACGGTATGGGCGTTGACCGGCAGTGTCACCAGTTTTTTGCCGTTGACCGCATCCCAGATGGTCGCCATGCCCCGGCCGGTGATCAGCAGCCGCGGAGGCTGTGCGTCCGCTGGCTTGGGTTCCCAGGCGACGCTGGTGGTGTCGTCCTGTTCGGAGCCACCCTGCTCCTGGCCAAGGTCGCGCACCACGCGGCGGAGTTTGGCGTTCCAGACCTTGACCGCCTCGTTCTGTCCGCCGGTGGCAATCCACTCGCCATCGGACGACCAGGCGATTCCCATCCCAAGACTGGCGTTCTGGGCGCGCAGGCTCGTTTCAACGTCAAGGCTGGCAGGCGACCAGAATTTGAGCTGCCCTTCTTCATCCAGGGTGGCAAACTGCGACCCATCGGGAGACCAGCAGCCAGCGGCGCAGGAGACGCTCGTTTTGGAGAATTGAATCGCCCCCGACGCCGGTTCAATAAGAGCCAGGCGCCGCATGTGGGCCGCGGCCAGCGCCTTGCCGTTGGGCGACCAGGCGAGGCTGCGTCCGGCACCGCCGCCGAGGCTCACGTTTCGCAGTTGTCGCCCCGTGTTCACATCGTACAGGGTCACGTCCTGGCCATGCTGTGTGCAAACAGCGAGCGTCTGTGAATCGAGGGACCAGGCGACATCGGTGATTTGTCCGCTTTCGCCAATGAGGACGCGATCCAGCCGCAGTTCAGATTTGTCTCCGGTCAGGTCGACCCGCCAGATCATGATCTTGTCGTCGCTGGCCCCCACGGAGGCGATGAATTTCCCGCTGGGGCTGTAAGCCACGCTGAAGATCGTGCCACTGTGTCCGGTCAGTTCCAACGACCAGCTTCGCAGGTCGCGGATGGTTGTGGGGCGGCCAACCAATGCCCGCGGGCTGAGCGGCGTGCCGGCCTTCATCGCCGGCACGGGGGGCGGGGCGATAAACAGCCGCTGCCCCACGACGGGCACGGGTGAGTTCCCTTCGGAGAACCCGCGGGACGACTGCGGGCCTCCAGTCCCGGGGGGTGTGGCTGGCGCGGAGGTCTCCGGGATGTCGGGGATGGAGGTGGGAGGCGGTCCCGTGGGGGAGAATTCCTGGCCATCGACGATGAGCCACAGGTCCGGGCGGAGCTTACGCAGGGCATCGACGCCGGCGTTGGTGTAACGGGCCTGCGGTCCCCCGGTCAGAGTCAGCCGTTTGAAGTGCAGGGCACGGGCCATCTTGCGCAGGTCATGATCGCTAGGGGACACTCCCTGGCCGTTCAGTTCCAGCGATTGGACACAGTTCGGCCAGTTGGTCGCGCCGAGGTCGCCATCGGCCAGAGTGACTGCATCTTCGCGGTAGGCCGACCGCAGTGCGAGCTGCTGACACCGGCGGAGACGGTGCAGTTCGAGCAGTGCCGCCACCGACAACGGTGGCTCAATGGTCAAAGATTTGAGGTCGCGCAGTTCGTTGACGGCGGTCAGCCCCTCTTCCGTCGTCTGTTCGCCCGAGATCGAGACGCTTTCCAGTTTGGAAAAATGCTTCAGGCTGGCTGGCGTTCGCCCATCTTCGCGGCGGCCGCCAATGTTCAGCAGTTTGATCTCCTTGCAGCCCTCGGCCAGCTTCTGGAGGCCGGCGTCGGTCACCATCGACCCGCTGACATCGACGTAAGTCACAGCGCTTCCGGCCAGGTTTTCCAGTCCGCTGTCGCCAATCGAGGGCGAATTCAAACTCACCGTGCTGAGCAGGAACGGTGTGTCAGGAAGGGCGGCGCCGAGCAATGCCACCGGCTCGCCCTTGGCATCGCGCAGCTCGACCGAACCCTGCACGCTCAGCGCCCACGCCGCGGCGATGGCGTCCCGGCTTTTGGCGGGGACGGGCGGACCCGCCTCTGCGGTTCCGGCGTCCGTGCCCTGTTGGTCCTTCTTCTCAGTGGCTGACTTCTTCCCGGAATTGGACGAATCCGCCGCGTCAGGGTCTGCCGCCCGTCGCGGCGGAGGGTTCAGAATCATGATAAACAGCGTGATGCAGATCACGACGATGAGCGCGGAGAGCCCCCCCGCCAGCCCGATCCACAACTTCCAGCGCTGCGAAGACATCGGTTGCGGCTGTTGCAAAGGCTGCAGCGGACGCTGTTGGGAATGCAGTTGCGCCGTGGCTGCCGCCATCCCTGGTGACTGCGGCGGATTCGACAACGCATCGCGGACCTGGCTGAGCCGCGCCGACGAATCGGTGTGGATCACAATTTCGGGAAATGGCGGCGGCGCGGAGACCGGGGGTGCTGGCGGGACCTGCTCCACCGCCTTTGCGACGGGGGCGGCCGATTGCGATGCGAGCTGAAACGTCGGCAGGGCCGGGCTGCTGGAACTGGGGGAGAGGGAGAGTTTGACACCGGAAGCCCCCACGACAAAACTGCCGGGCTTGTCCGGCTCGGAGGTGTCCAGCACGTCGCCGCCATCTTGCTTCTTGGTAAACGGCAGCAGTGCCCCCGCCAGATCGGAGGCCGTCTGGTAGCGGTCAATCGGGGCCTTCGCCATCAGCTTGCGGTAAATGGCGTTCACGCCGTCGGGCACCGCTCCCCGGGCGGCCTTGAGATCGGGAATGGCATCGTGAACGTGCGCCGTCATCTTGCGGACGGCGGTTTTCTGGTTCTCGTAGGGGGCGTGTCCGGTCAGGAGGAAGTACAGCGTGCAGCCGAGGGCATAGAGGTCCGTGCGACCGTCCACGCCATGCGAGTCGTCCCACTGCTCGGGTGCCATGAAATCGGGCGTGCCGAAGCACTCGCCGACCATCGTCAGCTCGGTGCCGGCCGCGCCGCCTTTGGGGTCTTCACCCAGCAGTGCGAGCCCCAGGTCCAGCAGGCGGATCTGCCCCTTCTTGTCCGCCAGCAGGTTGGAAGGCTTCACGTCGCGGTGGACGAGGCCGGCTTCGTGGGCCGCCAACAGCGCCAGTGCCGCCTGTCGCACCGCCTTGCAGGCGCTATGGACCGACAGCGGCCCCTTGGTTCGGACCAGTTTCAGCAGGTCCGATCCATCGACGTATTCCATCGCCAGGTAGTGGCTGCCATCGATCTCGCCGGCATCGTGGGCCTGGACAATGTACTGGTTGTTGACCCGGCCCACCGCCTTCATCTCGCGCTCAAACCGCGCGACGGCATCCGGTTCCTGCAGCATGTGTTTCCGCAGGATCTTGAGCGCCATCAGTTTGTCGAGCTTGATGTGGACCGCCTTGTAGACGGCACCCATGCCACCCTGACCCAGCTTCGCCAGCAACCGGTACGGGCCAAAAACCATTCCCACCGGCAGGTCGACCTCGGGAGCCCGTTTCTCAAGCGGCTTGGGCTCCTTGGGTTCGAGATCGAAGTCTTCCTCGCTGTCAATTTCGAAATTGACGGTCTGGTCGCGCGCGATCGAAGCACTGGAAGCGCGATTCGCTGGATCCTCAGCCTTCCCCCCGGCGGTAGGGGGCGTGCCGGTCGTCGCTCGCGGCAGCTCAGGTTGGGACATACTCGCCGCTCGAACAACAAATGCCGCGTGTCTGGTTGACGCCCATCGTCAGCGCCCGTCCTCGCGCTCACCCAATTCTTCGCACTCACCACAGTCGAACGCTGATGGCACCGGCCACTGGTCCAAGGGCAGTACTGGCGACATCGTGATGCCGCTCTGAATTCGGCTTTGGGGTGATGAATGTGAGTCAAGCATACCCTAGAGCGGACGACATCTCCAGATGTCGTTCGTTTTTGCAACACTTTTTTTGAAAGTTACGGTAACAACCTACCCGAAGCGCTAACTTTGAAGCACTGCCGTGACTGCCAACTCTCTTCGGGGGCCGCGTCCCGCTCAATCGCCGCCCGCCTGGGTCGCAACGGTTGTCACCGGCTTTTTGTCCCACGAAAGCAGCCGCTGCGCTTCGTTCAACACGAAATCTGCATCCATGAACGGCTCGGCACCGATGTCCTGCCAGCGGATCTGCCCGGCGGCATCCAGGACGAATGTCCCATGCAGGGGGCGATCCTCAAAGTCATCGAAACAACGGTAGCTTTTGAAGACTTCGAAGCTGGGATTCGAAGCCAGTGGGAACGGCAGTGCGTCAGGCTTGAACGCCTCCACCGATTTGCGAAGCGCTGTCGCATCATCCGTGCTGACCGCCACAATCGAGAGCCCGGCGTTGGCAAACTCTTTGGTTTTCGGGGCAAACGCCTGCAACTGCTGGGCGCAGTGCAGGCAGCCGTGACCCAGAAAGAAGATCACCACGACCGGCCGGCCCTTGTACTGCTCCAAGGTGACGTCAACACCGTCCGCATCCTTCAGAGCCCACTGTTGTGCGGGCGAGGGATGCCACCGGAAGGGGCCGAGGGAATCGAGGCTGGGGCGGTTTCCCACGTCAGCCGGCGCGGCTTTCACGATCCGCCAGTCCTCGGGCAACCCCAGCTCCTTGGCGATCGGCGTCAGCCGCGTGAACACCGGCGAAGCCATGTCGATGAAGGTCGAAATCTCGCGGAGCTTCTCGAACGCTGCCTTGGCCAGATCCTTTTTCCCCAATTGCCAGAGGATGTAGACCTGCATCGCCAGCGGACGAACTTCGTTCTTGTGGCCATTCACGGAACTCTGGGCCTTCTTCTCGGCATCCTCCAGTTTGCCGGCGGCCAACTGAGCCACGGCCATCGACATCTCATCCAGCCCGGATGCCCGTTCAAAACTCAGCAAGGCCGCCTGATGGTCTCCCAACATGGCCGCCAGGTGCCCCTGCAGCTCGGTCGCGGCGTTGTTGAGCCGCGTGATCCGCTGTTCGAACGGCTTGATGGCCGCCGCCTTCGCCTCGCCAACCTGTTTGTCATCCTTCTTCTCGTCGCGGGCCTTCTTCTCCGCTTCGGCCCCAGCCTTGTCCCGTTCCGCTGACAGTGGCTTCAGCCGCTGTTCGAGTTCCGCCAGCAGGGCCTGTCCCTGCGTGCTGTCACCCAGGCGAAACGCCGCCCGCCCCATGTGCCGCAGGCGGTTCACCTGCTCTTCTTCATCGTCCGTGGCGTCGAAATAACGGGTCTGCGCCAGGGCCAGCAGTTCACCCCAAAGTTCATAGCGGTTGAGGTTTTCCAGCAGCCGCTGCCGGCCGAATGACGAACTGCCTTTCTTCAGGGTGTTGTACTTGGGATGCCGGGGCAGTTCGATCATGTTCTTTGCCAGCTCCACCGCGTCGCGCACCCGGCCAACGTGGCTCAGATCCCGAATGAGCCACTCGTTGTTGTGCGCGAAATTGTGAATCTGATCGGGAAGAATCTGATCGCGAATCATGTGGGCGTGGTCGACCCGGGCCGAGGCCTCCTGCTGCCAGGCGGCATCGGCATAGCGCTGCACGTCAGAATAGATGTGGCCGGGCATGTGCCACATATGTGCGATCCCCGGGGCTGCCTGACCGCAGAGCGCAGCCGACTTGAGCGCGTTCTCCGCGTGTTCATGATCCCACAGGTGAATCCGGTAGTGATGTGCCGGATGCATCGGCTCGACGCGAAACACCTGGTCAATGAGGGCATCAATCGCCAGGTGGCTCGTGATCGGCAGTCCGTCGGAACGGTTGAGCCACAGTTGAAGGGCGAGCATCGCCCGGGCTTCGATGTCATCCGGATACTTGTAGAGAATCCGCTCCAGGGCTTTGGCATAGGCTTCCGCCCGCTCTTTCTTCTTGTTGGCGTCGGCCTTGAAAAACGCATCCAGGGCGTTGATGAACATCGTCTCCCGTTCACTCAACCCCTCTTTCCGCTTCACGGCTTCGGCGATGAACCCCTTGGCCCGGGAATGGTTGTTGGTATTGGCGAGGGACATGCCCCAATACGCCATGCCGCAGGAGGGATCCAGCGCGGCCGCCTGTCGGAACGAACGTTCGGCCTCGAAATACCAGAACCCGTGAAGCTGCCCGACACCCTGGTTGAAAAACTGCTGGGCCAGCGGCACCTTGGTCGTGATCGGGAAATTGACGGCTCCCGTCGAGCCCATCAGGTAGGCCCGCTGCCGCGGCCCCTCGTCAAAGGTTTCGCCATGCAGCGAATGCCCCGGCGCGACGGCTGGCTTTGCCTCAGCCGGCTTGTCTTCAGCGGGCACAACGGACGCAACCGTGACGCAGCCAATGAGAATCAGCAGAGCCACAGGCAGACGAAGCAGCATGGTCGCACCTCGCGGGACGCACAGTGAGCGAGAAACCCCGATAGCGGATGAACAAGGTGGCGCAACCCGCCCATCCGCGCCAGGGGTTCCGTAGCGAGCAAAAACTTACCTGTGACGCAACAGCTCGTCACCACGAGTTCTCGCGAAATCGTGAAGCGCCACGGGGATGGAACCAGTCTACCCCCCCGAAAGCCCGCCTGCCACTCAAATCGGTTTGTGCTGATGGACTCGCCTCTGCCTCCCAAACCGCCAAACACCAATCTTGCCAGATTTTGAGTGCCCGCGTTTTCGCGGGATTGGATCGGAATTCTGGCATCGACCGTTGTCAATTTTGACCCCACACCAATGACCAGGCACGTTCTGCGATCCCAGCCAGTCGCCGTTTCAGGCCTCACAAATTCTTGATTGCGCCAAGGAGTTCCGTGGCTGAGGAAAATCGATCCTCGGGACGTTTCGCCATCAGCCGGCAAAGAATTGCCTCCAATTCGAGCGAAGCGTCTGGCCTGCGGGATCGCAGCAGCGGAACCGGGGCTTCGACATGCATCTTGATGGTCATTTTAATGTTTTCGCCCGGAAATGGCGGTGCGCCCGTCAGCAGCTCAAACAGCGAGCAGCCCAGAGAATAGAGTTCGAATGCCACAGTCCGTCGCGAACGAGAGTGCTGCACCTGCTCGGGAGGCATATAAGCAGGCGTGCATCCATGCGCGGTGCCTGGCTCATCGCTCAGCAGTGAAGCGCTATGAAAATCGCGAATCCGCACGTGACCGGCGGCGTCGACCAGCATCAGTTGTGGCTTGATGTTGCCATGGAGCACACCCTGGCCATGCAGATACTCCAGCCCGCTGATCACCTGGCGGATGTAGTGCAGCGCTTCCTGAATGGGGAGCGGCCCGCGAGCGCTGACGAGGCTCTCCAAATTTTCATCGCGATTGAAGTCCTGCAAGGCGAAATATTTCCGGGAGTCGACTTCCCCCGTTTCCACAAACGCCAGAATGTGGGGATGATCGAGCCGCGCGCAGATTTCGCACTCGCGCCCGAAGAGGCGATTTCCACTCGTCGAGTCCATCTCAGCGGTTGAAATCACTTTCAAGGCGACGATTCGCCCCGATGGCCGATGGATGGCTCGAAAGTATCGAAGTGGGGATCCGAGGGTGCCTTCCTCCAGGACCAGATATTCGCCAAACAGTTGTCCTTTTGTCTTGGCCTGGCACAATGCGGACGCCTGCTGCCGAGTCAACCGCCGGGTGCGGACCAACTCCTGGGCGAGTTTCTCGGGGGAGCCGGCAACCTGTTCCTTGTGGACCCGAACAAAATCCAGGATCTCTTCTCGGGACAGCAATCCGCTGGCGACCAGCAGTCCCACAAACGAGCCCAGGACTCCATCAGCCATTTCGCGATCACCTCGAACCTTGAGCCACCGCCCTCCATCCAATGGTGGATCACTGGGCCAGCACTCGTCAACTGATCACCGGCACGGCGACCTCATTCAGCAGTTCAGCCACGATGGCGGCGGCGTTGACGCGGCGCAGGCGGCTTTCGGGCCGAACGATGAGGCGGTGCATCAGGACGGGCGGGACCATTCGTTTGACATCGTCCGGAAGCACATACTGCTGGCCGCGGATGGCAGCCACGGCCTGGGCGGCGCGGTACAGGGCCATCGACGCGCGGGGGCTGCCGCCGAGGCTCACGTCCGGATGTTCGCGCGAGGCCCGCACCAGCGCGACGATGTAGTCGCGGACCTTGGGGTCGACGTGCATTTCGCGGACGGCCTGCTGGCAGGCGATCACATCCTCGGCACTGACCACGGGCTTCAGACTGTCGATCGGATGGGCCTTCTTCATCCGGTCGAGCATCTTGCTCTCTTCCTCGGCGGCGGGATATCCCAGGCTCAGCCTCACGAGGAACCGGTCAAGCTGGGCTTCCGGCAGCGGAAACGTGCCTTCGTGGTCGACAGGGTTTTGGGTGGCGATGACCAGAAACGGACGCTCCAGCTCGTAGGTCTGGCCATCGACCGTGGTGCGGCGTTCGGCCATCGCCTCCAGCAGCGCGGCCTGGGTGCGGGGCGTGGTGCGGTTGATTTCGTCCGCCAGCAGGATCTGCGTGAACAGCGGCCCGGCGCGAAATTCAAACTCGGTCGTTTTGGGGTTAAAGATTGACGCCCCCGTGATGTCGGTCGGCAGCAGGTCCGGCGTGCATTGGATCCGCTTGAAGTGACAGCCGACACTGGTCGCCAGCGCGCGGGCGAGCATGGTTTTAGCCACGCCCGGCACATCTTCCAGCAGCACATGCCCCTCGGACAGATACGCGACCAGGGCCAGGACGATCTCCTGCCGCTTCCCGACGATCACCTCTTCGATGTTGGCGATGATCTTCTTGGCGGTGACGGGAACACTGGCCATGCGCTGTGGATCCTGGGCGAGCGGAGGAGAGAGGCTGCATGGTAAAGGCTGGGACGCGCCAAGCGAAGTGACCCAACCGGGTGTCCGGTTGCCGAGACGGACCGTGGGCGCAGCCCCTGGGAATACTGACGGCGAACGCTGCTGGATTTGTCTGTTTCAGTTTGCGTGAATCCGGCATGCCTGTCGCGGATCCGCTGGCGGTGTGCCGGATTCACGCAGGGCCATCAAGTTTTCCGCAGGCAGATCCGGCAGAAAGCACGGCCGTCCGCCACGGGCCGATGATGCATCGATAAATAGAAATGAAAATGTATTAATTTTTATTTGACTTAATCGTATGAGTTGCATAGACTGGCCGGTGAACATTCATTCAGAGTCTCGGTTCCATCGAAAGGAAGGTCATGCCACTGATGTACGAACGGGTGCGGGAACGGATCCAGGACGGCGATTTTTTGCTGTTCCGGGGCGACCGCTGTTTCTCGCGGGTCATCCAGGTGTGGACGAGGTCGGTCTACTCCCATGTCGGCGTGGCGCTGTGGCTCGAAGCCGGCGGGGTCCGCCGGTTGTGCTGCATCGAGGCATTGGAGGGCCGCGGAGTGCAGATCCTGCCGATGTCGCGGGTGCTCGCCCGCGACGGCGCGGTCGACTGGTTCAGCGTCGTCGCGGCACCAGAGGGCCGGGTGCTGGACCGCGGCAAACTCGTGAGCTACGCCCTCTCGGCCTGGGGCTCGCGGTATGCGTCACCGTGGCAGTTCATCCGCTCGTTTTCGTGGCTCACGCGGCGGCTGATGAACTGGCTCGGCAAACCGATGGACACCGACCCCGACCGGTTCCACTGCGTCGAAATGATCATGCGGGCCGTGCGGCATGCCGGCTGGGAAGACAGCGACCCTCGCGACCCGGCGGAAATGTCCCCCGGCGACGCCGCGCTGCTCCCCTGCCTGCAACGCCGTGGCACGCTGGTGACACGGGCAACGGCGAAGGCCGCAAAGCGGCAAGTGGTGTCCCAGATTTGAGGAGCGAAGGGCGCGTGCAGCAATCTCCGATCTATCTCAGATTTCAAATCTCATAGTGGCCATCTGAAAGCAACATGGAAGCCAATCATGAAACCACCCGATCGAGGGTTAGCCTTAACCGCAGCAACTCATCAGGCTTTTCCAAGGATCTTGCCCGGGAGTGAGCCGGTGAGCCTTGGGTCGGATCGCACCGCACTCGTTGAGTGCGGAGACAATTCGACGGTCCCTGAGCCGGCTCTTCCGATAGTACCTCAGAATGCGCTTACAGATTTGGAGCGCCGGCTGGGTTTGCCACCCATTACCCGACGGTGACCTGAACGTAGCGTGGGTTTCAACCCACAGGTCGACGTGGCGGGAGGGCGAAGCTCCTGCTGAGCCGCGGTCAACAGTTGCTCGCGGCTCTGGAGGACCAGAGCCCTCGTGCGCTTGCACGTTTGTTGAATCGGCGGGTGAAAGTCCCAGCCAGGAGGTTTAAGTTTGATCCTGTAGTCGACCGCAACTGCGTCGCCGTGAGGCGGGGTGGGGAGCAGCGGGAGATGATTGACC
>JAKFUF010000218.1 GCA_021732845.1 Planctomycetaceae bacterium
GGCGCAGACCGTCCATCGTGCCGGCATAGGCCTTGCGCCCCTTCGCCGTCAGCGAGACCGCGCTCGGCAATCAGTTGGGCATACAGGGCCTCGTAGTCTTCCATCGTCTGGCACTTCTGGCAGGCTTCGCCATCTAGTTGTTCCTTCTCATTCAGTTTTTTGGCCATTTGCATGACCTTCAGCGCCTCTTCCAGCGCCTTCATGTCTTTTGCCGACTGCTCGATCTGCTGCAGCTCCATTTTGGAGAGCTTCATCGAGTCCTTCAGTGCCTCCGTGGCTTCCGCCGAAAGGTCATCGGACTTGGCCATGTCGAGCTGTTGGAGCGCCTTGTCAATGGACGCCGACAGGCTTGGCGATTGCAGTTTCTCCGCCGCAAAGTCGGAAATGTCCTGCATCCGTTTCTTGATGTCTTTGGCGATCTTTTCGCGTTCCGCCGGATCAGTGGCCTTCTTCAACTTCTCGAGGTCCTCGGCCAATTCTTCGAGCTCCTTCTTGATCCCCTCGGTCGACCCTTCCTGCAGTTCCTGGCTCCATTTCTTCAATTTTTCTCCGTCGGCCGCGCCAAACTGCTGGCCCACCTGGTTCTCTTCGCCCATCTGCTTGAGCTGCTCGGCACTGAGCTTTTGCCACAGTTTGCCCATTGTTTTCTGTTGTTTGGCCAGCTCCTTGAAGTTGGCCTCCTTCAGCTTCGGCTTCATTTCCTTGAGCGAAGTCTGCAGTTCCTTCAACGCATCATCGACGGCTTCGGAGTGCTCGCCCTCGACCTTTTCCTTCTTGAGTTCTTCAATCCGCTCCTTGACCGCCTTGCGTTCCTGAGCCAGCGTCACTTTCTTCTGCTGTGCCTGCTGCTCGGCCTGCACCCGCCCAAACGGGTCCAGCCGGGGCAGCAGCAGAGCGAGCCCGGCCATCGCGGCGATGGCGAGCGCATGCGATGTTTTACGGCTGAATCCCAGTGGTACAATGCTCGTGGCGATGGCACCATCGGCAACCAGCCGCGTAGCTCGCGCCTCGGCCTCGCGCATGACGAGCGGCTTGAACTCACCCACGTTTCCCTGGAGCAGGGAAACGGTCAGAAACAGGTCGTCGGTCTCTGCCTGTTGGTCGACAACGCGGGCAGCCGTATCGGCACTGACCCGGCGATGGAACAAACAGCCGCACAAAATCGCCGCGAGCGGCACCCCGGCGATCACGTAACGTTCGTACCACCCGGGCAACCCAGACAACCGGGTCACGGCGACCGCCGTGAAAAACAGCAGACTGAGCAGGATCAGCGAAGACAAGGTCGCCCGGCCAATGGAGCGCAGCCGCAGACGGTTGTACACACGCCGCAATAACAGCTTTGTCTGGGGGAGATCCATGGCCGCAACTCCCAAAACATTTGAAGAGGCCGGACAGTGTCATGCGGATTACAGATTGCAACCCATGACAGGATGTCTGGCTCCGGTGGATTATACGAGTGTGTCAACCCGGTCACAAGCCGCAAAAACCCATCATTTCGCCCGAGGACGACGCTTCATGACGGTCGACACGTAGATTCCTCCCACGCCCTGCGCGCGGTCCTGAAACACCACCTCATAATTGTGGCTCAAAAACTCGGCGATCCGCCCGCCGAATTCGGGGCTGCCAAAGTTGCCGCGGCCGTGGATCGTCAGGTCCATTGTCACCAGGACAGCATAATCGGGTGCGGCGCGGATGACCGCATCGGCGATCTTGTCTTCTCCGCCGTGGACATCGGACTCCCACGGACTGAACATCAGGTATGGAGTCGGGTTGCGCATCCGCAACTGGTAGTTCAGCATCGTGCCGTTGGGAAACACAATCAGCGTTTCGTCGGGCTTTCGCACACCGCGAAGGAACTCCAATGTGTTCACCGTCGGTGGCACCCGTTCGTCGGATCTGGCATCGGCATAGAAGCGGTCGCCCCTCACTCCCACCTCCGCCTGTTTGATCATGTCGATCCGGATCCAACTCCACGCCAGCGACATGGTGCAGGCGGTGAACATTCCGGTAGCCAGTGCGCGAAAGGTTTGACCGCCACCACGCTGCGCGCCGTACCACAGTGCGGGCAGGTGCTGGCACAGAAAATGGACCACGACCAGCGTGCCGGGCATCGCCAGCACGAAACCATAATGCGTCCAGGGCACGTGGAGCAGCACCTTGGGCAGCAGCCCAAGTCCGAATACTGCGGCCAGGAGCAGGACCGTGTCGGAATTTGAGCCACGCAATGCCCCCCGCGCGGCGACTAAGAGTATCGGCACCAGCACGACCGGCAAGGTGATGGAGAGCGTGTGCCACACCGGTGGCGAACCGAACCACAGTCCGCAACCGGCGGCCACCAGCCCGAAAAACAGGGATCGGATTGGTGCCGGCTTTGAGCCACCAATCGCAGTCACTGACACGTCGGCAACGAAAGCGGCAACGAGTGCGCCACTGATGACGATGGTCATCATGAGGATGTCGAGCAGATTTCCGTTGATGTCATCCGTTCCAATGACCGCGCGGTAGAAGCCGGTGCTGCTGGAGAGATTGGACGAAAACGCCAGAATGTACTGCAGAAACACCTGTCTGAACGCTTCGCGCCATCCGAGCACCGAGGCAAATGCTGTCACGCACAACAGAATGGGACCTGCGGCACCGATCACCGCCAGGGCCGAGTGCCGCATGACCTCCATCAGACTTTTCCGCAGCGCCATGCCGATCGACACCTCGCTTGAGCGCGCCGAGCCGTGGCATTGCCAGGCGAACACGGGCAGTGCCACAGCCATCGTCAACCCGGCAGCCAGTGTCATTTCGATCTTTGTCAGGCTTAACAGGCCGAGCAGGATTCCGCAGCACAGCATCCACCGGCTGCGGCCCGTATTGCGGTGGCGGATGAGGCAGAGCAGGTTGACGAGCGCCAATGCCAGACCGTGGATGATGTCGTGACGGTAGGGGCAGATGTAATTGTAATTTCCGATCAGGCTGTACTGGGCAAAGGCAAACACAGCCAAAAAGAACAGACAGATGCCCGTCGCCGACCGGCGTGTGCCACACATCCGAAAGATTGCGGCCAGCATCGCCACGATGCCGGCCAGCAAAACGAGATTCGCCACGACCAGTGTCGTGAGGGAGACCCCGAAAAACTTGAACAACAGGGCATTGGCATACTGCGGCAGCGGGCCAGAAACCCACGCAATATCGCGATACAACACCTCGCCCGCCGAGAGCCGCCAAGGGACGTACAACTCTTGGCCGAAGTCGACAATCACATCGGGCCAGGTTCGCCAACTCAGGGTGACGAAGACCGCGAATGCAAGAATCAGAATTCCCCCGCTGAGCCACTCCCCTGTCTTCTCTGACCGTTGCAGGGGGAAACCGGCAGGAACAGGGTTCAGCATGCCGCAACCACTTTAAGAAGGGAGTTGGGGCAAGGCCTCAAACTGGGCTTGAGGCCACTTGAGGGGGCAAACGCGACCGCCATACCGAGAATGGGGCAGACCCGACTCTCCACAAGCCCCCCATGCACCACGATAAAAATCCATGGCAGGCCGGGCATGGATACGCTCCGAGGTCGAGCGTGTCATAAGCAGATTAACACGCAATTTTCTTGGTGTTAAGATTCGACGTAACTTCAGTGCCCAAGACAGGATTTAAACCTGCACTCCCAGTCAAGGGAACTCGGCCCTCAAGCAACGCACGAACCCGATTCGACACTGATGAAAGCACGGTATTTACGGTGCTTTTGATACGTATCGTCTGTATCAACGAGTCTCATTATATATAGTTTGGTCACAGTATTGAAGGGTTTCCCGGTAGAAAAAATGCCGCAGGAAGGAGCAGACTCAAATGGCCGATGCCAAACGTAAGAGCACATTCGGTTCGTCGAACATCGATCACTTCAGCCCCGCGTTGCCCGAGGGAACGCCCAAAGCAATCAACGTGACGATTAAATCGTCGATATAATTCGATGTCAAAATTATTCTTGACCCGACCCCTGTTTCGACCCATCTGGATACCGCCTTTTTGCGATCTTCACTGCGTCGTAGCTCACCGGTCTACCTCGGTTGGCAGACGTATGGGCGTCGCGGGGTGGGCCTGTACCACCATGTGGGGGCCGATGGCGAGTTGGTCACGGCGCGTGGACCGCAAGACCATCACGGCAACTACGCCCCGATCATCGTTCGCGACAATCACGAACCGTTGATCGACCAGGCCACGTTCGATGCCGCGCAGGCAAAACTCAAGGAACGCTCAATTGTGCGTGGTGGGCCACCCCGCAAACACATGCTGGCGGGGATCCTGCGGTGTGGGCATTGCGGTGGGATTCTGGTGGGCAGCGCGGGGAGTCCCGGCAGCGCGAAGCGGGCCAAGCCATACGTCTATTACAAGTGCAAGCGGACCCGCGTTTCGGGACCTGCGACAACTACGCCGTCCAGGCCGACTTCATCGAACCGGAAATGGTGGCCTACTTCCGCTCGGTGTGGCAAACCGATGCCGGGCGAATCGCATTGCGAAAGGCCCTGGCGTCACTGGCCGACGAAACGCTCCGCACGAGGCCCGAGCGACGCGACGCGCTGCTGTCCCAGGTGGTAAAGGTCGAACAGCAGATTGCCAAGGGCACCGAGAACCTGCTGTTGCTCGCACCAGCCGACGTCCCGGCGGCGAGCGCCCTGCTGGCCCAATGGCGAACGCAACGCGACGCCTTGCAGGCGGAACTCGACCACGCCCACGACAACCAGCCCACGGCGTTCGACGCCGATGCGATCCTGGCCGAACTCAAGCAGGCGTTCGGAACCGACCCGTGGCTCAAGGCCCTCGCCGACCCCAACGATCCGAAGAAGTCGTGGTCGCACTTCAACGTCTACGACGCCCAGGATCGGAGCCAGGCCTTTCGATTCGAAAAACTCAAGATCATAGCCTACCCCACCATCGTCGTCCAGCCGCCCCGAAGTAAGAAGTACGGTGATCCCACGACGGTGGTGTTTCAGGGGACGTATGGCGGCGATCCGAAGAAGCTGGCCACTGAAATCACGTCGGCCATTCGCCGCTATCTGGTCAAGTTGGATCAAGCCAATGCGGTCGCTGAGCCGGTCAAGATCGGTGGTTTCGGTGCGGTCCCGCCGTGGCAACCGGCCCCCAAGGTTGATCCAGTGCTTCCGGTCCTGCCCACGCCTCCCGTAGACGTGGTCCAGATCCCACCGCCATTGCCGTTCACGCCGATGCCCACGCCGGCACCGACTCCTGCCCCTCAACCGGTCACTCCGGCACCTGTCCCGACCTCGGAGCCGCCGCAACCCCAACCGGATGACCATGAGCCGTCGCTTAGACTGGAAGCGGTGGTAGTGACGGATTCGGATGCAACGATCGACGCCGCTACGGAGACGCGAATTCGCGAAGTCATCCAGGGCTTGCGGAAGCAACGCGGACAACAATTGAAGGTCCGTCGCATTGACTGGCAGGATGCTTCGGCGCGCTATCCGCTTCAGCGGGATGAAGTCCCCGTGGTGTTGGTGACGAACAACGGCCGGATCGAGGACAAGATTTCCGCCAGTCTGTTGCCGTTCGTCGATCCTCCGGCGCAACCAACAACACTGACTGACTTGCCGTGGTCGTCGGTACTGACACTGCTCACGACCGGATTCAGCATCCCAGCCATCGCTGGTCTGGCGATCTGGGGCCTGAGTGTCTGGCGCTCCCGTCGCAAGCAGGCCGGACAAGCCACGTTGCTCAATGACGCTGCGTTTCAGCAATTGATTCAGACACTCCAGCGTCTTGAAGAGCGCAAGGCTGGACCGCCTGCATCTCCCCCTGCGGCGGCTTTGTAACGTCCTTTCTCCCGCTGGATTCCTGAGGACCCCATCATGGGCGTGAAACTCGGCATGGACGCGAAGCTGTACCGGAACACCGGCAGCTATGCGTCTCCCGTCTGGAACGAGGTAAAGAACGTCAAAGACGTGACGCTGAACCTCGAAGCGGGCTCGGCGGACGTCACGACCCGGGGCAACGGCGGGTGGCGGGCCAATATCGCCACGCTCAAGGACGCCAGCCTCGAGTTTGAGATGGTCTGGGACACAGCGGACGACGACTTCACAGCGATCCGCACGGCGTTCCTCACCAACGCGGCCATCGAATTCGCGGTCTGACTCTCAGCACGTCAAGGGTGTGCCCATTTTGGCTGGCGCGGTCTGGGTGATAATGGGCAGGCGTCTGTTGGTGGTGTTCTCAAGCACTCCTTTGAGTGGGAGCGGGTGTCATGGCGCGGAGGGAACGACAAGCACGAATGCACAACTCAAATTCGGTGGCGTACATGTGCCACACACAGAGTTCGCGTGGTATTGTACGCTTGCGGGTTGTTAAGCCGGGAAATACTCAGCCCCAATCCGGCCATCAGAACAGGAAATTGCCGAGCCACAATCGGCAATCCACGTTGATCCCACAACGCTGCCACTGGACCTCCAATGCCGGCCGACGCCTCTGACTTGCAAGTGGCCCGTGTCGTTGACGCCTTGTGCGACAAATTTGAATGCGCCCTGGGTGCCAATCAACTCCCTGTCATCGAGACTTTCCTGGAGGAATTGCCGCCTGAAGTGCGGGCGGCGTTGTTGGTCGAACTGTTGGGGTTGGAACTTGACTATCGCCTCGCGCGTGGACAACAACCAGACATTGCCGAGTACGCGGCTCGGTTCCCCGAATTCTCAACTGCGCGGCTTGAGGGCCTCTTCGACCTGGCGGCGCGAACTGCAAAAGCACCTCCCACTCCGATCGGGGCGGGCGTCGATTCAAAACTGCAGACGATGCTTTCGCCGGCGACTGTCGCGGCGGCTGGAGAGGAGACCTCAACCGGCGAGTTGAGGCGGGTGCGGTACTTTGGCGACTACGAACTGTTGCGAGAAGTCGCGCGGGGCGGCATGGGGGTAGTCTTCGAGGCGCGGCAGCGGAGTCTCAACCGGCCGGTCGCGCTGAAAATGATTCTTTCGGGGCGGCTTGCCGGCCGGGAGGAGGTGGCTCGCTTTCATCGGGAGGCAGAAGCGGCCGCGCGGCTGGAGCACCCGAACATCGTGCCGATTTACGAAATTGGCATCGACGGCGACCAGCATTACTTCACGATGGGATTCGTGACGGGGTCAAGTCTGTCCGCTCATTTGCTGGACCGGCCGCTTGAGCCACGGGTGGCGGCGGCACTGATCCGTGAAGTGGCGCTGGCCGTGCAGTATGCCCACGAACGCGGCGTGGTGCATCGTGATTTAAAGCCCAGCAATATTCTGCTGGGGCCACGCCAGGGACCGGCAACTGAACTTCCTTATTCTCCGCGCATCACGGATTTTGGCCTGGCCAAGTTCGCGCACGCGGATCTGAGCCTGACTGAGACAGGGCAGATCCTGGGCACGCCGGGCTACATGCCGCCGGAGCAGGCGGCGGGACGGATTGAGGAAGTCGGACCGGCTTCGGATGTCTACGCACTGGGTGCCGTTCTTTATGCCTGCCTGACCGGGCGCCCGCCATTTCGGGCCCCAAGCATTCTCGACACCGTGCGCCAGGTGCGGGAAAGTGAACCGGTGTCGCTGCGGGAGCTGAACCGCGTCATCCCGCGCGATCTCGAAACCATCTGCCTCAAGTGCCTGGAAAAGCCAATCCCGCGCCGCTACCCCTCGGCCAAGGCGCTCGCGGCGGATCTGCAGCGCTATCTGGATGGGCACGCCATTGAAGCCCGCCCGGTGTCGCGCGGGGAGCATGCCTGGCGGTGGGTGGCCCGCAACTCCCGTGCTGCCGGCCTCGTCGCCACTGGGCTCGTTGTGCTGACTGCGCTCGGGTTTGCCGCCGACCGGTGGTGGAAGGAGCACCGGTCACAGGCCGAACTGACCATCAGAAAGGGACGGGAAGCGGCGGAGAAAGCCAGGGCGGATGCGGCGGAGACCGGGGCCAGAACAGCGGACTTTTACGCGACGTTGGAGCGGATCCAAAACCGGCGTGCCGGTCGTCTCCCAGGCTGGATTGAAGCCAACCGAACCGATCTGCCCCGGCTCGCCGCATCGCCGCGCGGCGAGGAGTTCCGCCTGCGCTGCGAAGCGGCCGCTGCAGCCGCCGGCGTTGATCTCGGCACCCCCAAGACGATTTCGGCGGACTTCCGGCCCTACGATGTGGCTTTCGACCCCACAGGGCGCCTCTTGGCGATTGGTGCTCTTGCCAACGACCAGGCGGAGGCCGGCGTGCGCATCGTCGACTGGGAGCAGGGTGTTGACATTCGCACGCTCAGCATTCCCGTTGACCGCGAGTGGGAAATTCGCGCCGAAGGACGCTCGGACGGCTGCTGGTCCATTGCCTTCAGCCCCGACAGAAGCCTTCTGGCCGCTGGAACCCGGTCGGGATGGGTGATGGTCTGGGAACTGAGCCGCGCCGACACCATTCCGGCGGCCAAATGGCGGCATCTCCCATACGTCGGGCCGCCAGGCGCGTGGGATCTTGATCGTGTGACGCGGCTGGCGTTCGGTCCTGACGGGCAGCTTTGGTCCGGGGACAACAGAACGGTCGCGAGATGGGATCCAAACACCGAATGGCGGGAAATTCATCGCCAGGAGGGATTCCTCTCCCATGTCGCGCCCGGCAAGCCCCTGCACGATCCCGAGGTCCGGCCCTGCCCGTCGGCGATGCATCCCGTCCGGTATCTGAACATTCAAAGCCCACTTACCTCTTTTGATCTTCTGGTCTGCCGGGACACGATCCCCGAGGGGCGGCTGGCGCTTCCAGACAGCGACCATGCAGACGATGGAACGGTTTCTGAGTTCAAGGTCAGCCCCGATGGCACGTTGCTGGCAGCCTCGTCGGAGCATGTCGGACACCTGAAGCTCTGGGATCTGGCCAGCGGCCGGGTGCTCTCCGCCCAAACGCTCGAGGCCGGCAGCAAGCGCATGGCGTTTCATCCCGCCGGCAGTCCATTGGTGGTTGTGGAGGACCACCGGGTCCTGCTCTTCGAAATCCGACCACCGCCCGTGGTGAGCACAGTTGCGATTCAGCCCCGGCCAATTGACGATGCCGACGTGACACCGCTCGGACGCCATGTGGCGATCCGGGCGACGGTGTCCACCCCCCCGCCATTTGTCACAGTGCTGCAGCTCCATGATTTGACCCGGACGCCATCTGAAAGTCTCGTGGCGGAGCCACAAAGCTTCCCCGCCTTTGGGGAGCGAAAAAGATTGGCCCTCTCTCCAGAAGCAGCCCAGGCCGTCATGAACGGAGATTCGTACAAGCAGGCCTCCTTTCCACCGGGCAGAATGCTGGCATTCGAAGGCCCCCGGGACACTCAGGACATCCGGTACGGACCTGGGAATCAGCTTTGGGTATTCAATTCCAAGTCGGTTCACACATGGCCGAATGCAGCCAAGACCTGGCAGATGGCGGAGACGGAAGAACCTGGGGTGAGCTGCCTGGCCGCCGGAGAAGGGGGTGCCTGGGTCGGGAAGAATGACGGATCAATCGCCTTCTACTCGACATCCGGCAAGAGGATTCGTTCGGTTCCCCTCAACGGCGGCGAACTCAAGGGGCTGGCCTGGGATGGCGGCCGCCGGATCATTGCGGGCACGTCGGCGGGGGATGTCCTCATTCTTGACGCGGAACGTGTGGTGCACAGGATTTCCCGCGCCCATGCGGAGAGCATCGGGGCGATTGCGGTCGGCCCCGGGGGCTGGTTTGCCACTGGTTCGGCGGACCGCAACGTCACCATTTGGGATCCTGCGGGGGTGGCGGTTGTGACCCTGCCGCAGTCCCGTCCCATTCAACGGCTGTTCTGGTCTTCCGACGGCCGCCTGCTCTCGCTGCTGGCGGTCGGCGAACGCGGCATTCGGCAATGGCGTATCGACACCCTCAAGGCGGAATTCCTCCGCCTGGGCCTGGAAGACCGACTCCCTGATTTGGTGACGATTCCGGCCGAGCCGTCCGACGGACCACTGGACGACAGCGTGAAGGAAGAGGCGGTCGTGGCGGACGCCAAACCAGCGGCCAAGGTCAGCCGAAGCGATTTGGTTCGGCTCGTGACAGCACCAGTGGATAAGGATTTTCACCTCCGCTGCGAAGCCGCCGCGGCAGCCGCGACGCTTGACCTTGGCCCCCCAGAGGCGGTTGCAGCAGACTTCCGCACCCACGCTGTGGCCTTCGATCCTACGGGAGCACTGCTGGCGATTGGCGGCTGTGCCAGTGACCGTGCGGACGCTGGCGTGCGAATTGTCGACTGGGAGAAGGGTGCCGAAAATCGTGCTCTCAGCATCCCGGTTGACCACGACTGGGAACAGCTCCGCGCAGCAGGACGCCGTGATGGCTGTCATTCGCTGGCCTTCAGCCCGGATGGAAGGTGCCTGGGAGCCGGAACGGGCTCGGGATGGGTCATCGTTTGGGACTTGAACCGTCCCGAACCTCAACCGGTGGCGCAGTGGCGCCATGCTCCGCCGGCCAAGGCTCCCGGCCCCCTTCTCGACCAGGTGGCACGGCTGGCTTTCGGCCCGGACGGGCGGCTTTGGTCGGGGGATGGAAGAACCGCCGCAGTGTGGAATCCCAAGAACGAATGGCGCGAAGCGGGTCGCCAGGAGGGGCATCTCTCCCATGCCATCGCCGGCAGATCCGCCTTCCCGCCCGAGGTCCGCGCCTGTCCCTCGGCCCTGCACCCGAAGGGCTACATCAACATCCAAATCCAGAACTCCTTCGACCTTGTCATCCATCGCACGTCGTTACCTTCCGGGTTCTCCGTTCCTGTCGGCAGGCTCGTGCTGTCCGACACCAACCACGCGGACACGGGCGCCATTCGGGACATTGCCGTCAATCCGGACGGAACGCTGCTGGCGGCTAGCGCCGATCCCAGCCACCTGAAGCTGTGGGATCTCGCGGGCGGCAAGTTGCTTTCTGCCCGAACACTGGAAGCCGGCAGCCTGCGCCTGGCCTTTCATCCCTCCGGCAGCCCGTTGGCGGTGGTGGAAGACCAGCGCGTGCTGCTCTTTGGAATCTCGCGGCCACAGGTCGTCAGCGCAATTGCCATGCAACCCTGCATGATTGAGGATGCCGACCTGGCTCCGGACGGACGCCATGTGGCAACCCTGGCGTGGATGAACGGCGAGGCCACAGAGCTACAACTGCATGATCTGACGCGGCCGGTCAGTGAGGATTTTCCGTTTGGAGCCTTCGGCATGGGCCGGCGCGTGACCCTTTCTCCGGATGCCGGCCGGATCGTTGTGAATGGCGACAAGTACAGCCTTTTTAAGATTCCCGGCGGTGCGAGTGTGAACTTTCAAGGCCCGGCGGACATCCGGGACATCCGCTATGGGCCGGGCGGCCGGCTGTGGGTCGTCGGCGCACAGTCTGTCCATGTCTGGCCGGATGCGGACCCTGCACGGGTGGTGGCGACCGACGAACCCGGAGCCAGAAGTCTGGCGGTCGGCGA
>JAKFUF010000229.1 GCA_021732845.1 Planctomycetaceae bacterium
GCGGCCTGTGGGGGGGGCGGGGTGGATGCGCTGACCACGGCTTTTTTGGACTCTGGGGGCACGGGCAGCAAGACTGGTTGCCGAGTGTGTTCTTCCGTATTGCTGGTGTTTGGTTTCTTGTCGACCTCGGGCGGAAGTTCGAAAGGCACCACGGCGGGAACGGTGACACGGTTCCGCGTGCTCCAGGAGTGCCAGACCACCAGGGCCGTCGTGCCAGCCACGAACATGACCAGGCCGATGACCCACATGGCCACCACGGAGACACCTTCGGTGGGGGGCTGTCGCCGCGAATCGAAAGGCGATGGCGCGCGCTTTTTTGCTGGCGAAGGACTCGGCTGAGGCAGGGGGACAGGACTAGGTTTGCGAACTGGAGACTCCGTCCTCGGCCGGGGGGTGGCGGGCAATGCAACCGGAGTCTGTGAAACAACCGGGGGCGTCAACACCGGTGCCTGGACGGGGAATGCGGAACTTGGAAGCGGAGTCGGCGCGGGCCGGGCAACCGCCGGCGACAAGGGCGGGGGATTCGGGGTCGGTCGCTGCTCGCTGGGTCTTTCGTTCACCACCACTTGTGGTGCCTGGTGTCCGCAGTAGGGATCGAGCGCCGCGGCGACTTCTCCCGCCGAGGCGGGCCGCTGATCGCGCTCTTTGGCCAGGAGGCGCGTGATCAGCGCGGCCACCGGAGCGGGAACGGAGGGGCAGATCGTGCGGATGTCGGGGATCGGCGCGCTGAGATGAGCCACGCATTTGCCATGGAACGACTGCGCCTCGGCATAGGGAACGCGGCCGGCCAGCAGCACAAACAGGGTGCATCCCAACGCGTACAGGTCGGCGCGGGAATCGATCTCCACCAGCAGTTCGATTTGCTCGGGGGCCATGTAGTCGGGAGTGCCGAGCTGCATCCCCTGCGAAATGTCCGCCCCCTGCCGCTCCTCGCCGGTGAGCCGGGCCAGGCCAAGGTCCAGGATCTTGATCTGTCCCTCGGGGGTCCGCAGCAAGTTGGCGGGTTTGATGTCCCGATGCACGAGCCGGTTGGCGTGCGCGTGCTGCAGCCCGATGGCGGCCTGCCGGATATAGTCGCAGGCCTCGTGCAGTGGCAGCCGCCCCCGAGCCACGAGGTACTGCTGCAGGTCCTGGCCTTCGACAAACTCCATGGCCAGGTAGTGGGTGCCATTCGATTCGCCAGCGTCCAGCGCGCGGACGATGTTGGGATGATCCAGCCGGCCGACGGCCTGCATCTCGCGGCGAAACCGGGTGACAAAGCTGGAGTCGGATGTCAGTTGTTGTTTGAGCACCTTGAGTGCCACGACTTTTCGCAGCAGCTCATGCTCGGCTTTGTAAACCTCGCCCATTCCTCCCTGGCCGAGCTTTGCCAGCAGCCGGTACTGATTGAGCGTGCCCAGGTTTTGGCTGACGGGTTGGATGACGGTCTCGATCCGGGCTGGCTTTGAGCGCGTGTCACCCGCCACGGCCTGCTGGCATGCCGCGCAGCATCCCCGCTGCCGGCTGACATCAGCGGCCGAAAGCTGCGTGGGAGCACCGCAAAAGGGACACGGGATCATGGGTTGACCGGAATTTTGAAAGCTGACAAGTCGTCTCAAGGGTTATATCAAAGGGGCCGGGGCTCGACGGCACTTCAGGGTTTGGCAGGGGCTTTTGACATCGCGGTCATCAACAGGCAGATCTTGTCGGCCGCATCCTTTCCGTTGGACAGATACACGGAAATCTGAATTTCCCGGCCCTGCAGGGCTTCAAAGTCCAGTGCCATCTTTTCGCACCACGCCTTGCCCGCCTCGAAATAAGCCACTTCCTGGTCGATCGCCTCCTGTTCCTTGACGAGTGCCCCGGCGGCGGCCTCCAACTGGCTTTCAATGAGGGCAATCCGCTGCGTGGCTGCCGCTGCGTTGACCGTGCCCTGCTGCGTTCTCAACTGGGTCAGTTGTGCCTGGCCCGCGGTTTCATCCTTTTGATATTCCCGGCGTTTGCGTTCCAGCCGCACTTGTTTTCCCTTCAGCTCATCCAGGCCGCGCGTGTTCGTGTCGCGAATGCTTTTGAGGCGGGCGCTCCATGTCTCCGTGCGGACGATCTCTTCCGTGCCGGCCTTCGTCCGCTCCGCCCGATGGGAAAAGGGCTTGAGGCTGAGTTTAAACTGGCCGACCGACTGTTCAAGCTTTAGATCGAGTTCGAGGCCATTCATGCCCATCGGCTCCGCCGATTTCACCAGCACCAGCGTTTGCTTGAGGCCACTCGCGGGAACATTCTCCTCGGGAAGGACTTCGCCAGGCGAAGCCAGATTCACGATTTGGACGCTGAAGCTCAGGCGGGACTCATCCAGGTAGTGCGTCCCTGGCACCGGCAGTGTCAGGGACGATTCTTTAACGCTCAGATCCAATCCCGAGGCGGGAAGCACGACTGGGTCACTCAAGGAACAGACTCGCGTCTCGTCGCCAGCCTGCAGCCGCAGGCGGCAGTAACGCAGGTTTCCCGCACGCTCCGAGGCCAGATTGTTCCACTGGAACTGAAGGCTGTTGCCCTTGAGCCGAAACAGCGCGGCCGCAGATGCCCCAGCGCTTGTCAGGGCCAGCCGGACGGGAAACTCCCGGTCGCCATCGCTTGTCTTCCGCGGCGGTGCCAGTTCCAAACGATAGCCCTCCTTAAAGACCACATCCCCTCCCAGCAACTCCACCGTGAGATCGTCGGGCGACTTCAAGTGCAGCGTTGCCAGATCGCGGAACGGCAGCTTCGTCAGCGCCTGTGCCGGCAGCTTCAGCCCGCCGCCGGGATGCTCAAGGTCCAGGCTCTCGAAAACCGTGAATGCCTTGACCGGCGGGGGCACGCTCACCGTGGCCGCGGCAGCCGGTGTTGCTGCTGGTGGAGTGACGGCAGGAGCGGCCGTCGTGGCTGGCACCGGGACAGCCGCGACGGGTGGCGCTTCGGCAACCGTTGTGGGATTGCTGGACACCGGCGATTGGACGGGCACGGTTTCCGCCACGGGTGGAGTTGGTGCGAAGGTCTTTCGCCCCATCACGAAGATGGTCACCAAACCCGTCATCAAGACCAGCAGCAGCCCCACGGAACCCAACGCGATCGCCAAGGCTGAAACACGCGTGGTCTCTGGAGTGGGGTCGGCAACCGCGGACGCGGGCCGGTCGGGCTGGCGCATGGCTGGCTCGGGACGGATCACCGGCGGAGGCTTGCGGGGCAGGGGGCAGACCTGGACCGATGACGAGCCGGTCTGTGCGTGCAAAAACGCCTGCTGGCAGGCAACGGAGCATCCCCGTCGTTGCACGACATCCGCGGGGGACATCCGCGTCGGCGAGCCACAGTAGGGGCATTGGTTCATGATCGAACACACAACGGTCGGGAGGGGGATCGACTGGCGACGGACGCACGAAACACGACGATTCGGAGCCGAGGGTGGTGGTTGCCTACTCTGTTTTCAACAGGCAAACTTTGTCCATCCCCAACTGCAGATTCACGACGACCTGAATTGACTTGCCGTCGAGTTTTTCAAACTTCGCAGCCATCTTGTCGCACCATTCCATGCGGCCCTTGAAAAAGTTGATCTCCGCGTCGATTGCCGCCTGATCCCTGTTGATCAAATCCATGGACGATTGGATCTGACTTCTGATGGCCGTGACCCGTTGGTCCACCAGGTCCTTGTTGGCGTTCGACCTCGTGGCCAGCAGACTGGCAATTTCACGCTCGCCCGGTTCGGCCCGTCTGTTGTGGTCTTTGCGGCGAGAATCCAGCTTGACCACTTTTCCATTCAGAGAGTTGATCGAACCCTGATTCGATTCTTTCCGCCCCTTGAACTCAGTTCCCCAGATCTCCGTGCGCTCGGGATGCGGTTCCACATTTTTGCCACGCTCAATCGGGTACACAAAGGGACGGTAGCTCAAGGCCAGGCCGCCGTTGGACGGTACGAGCTTCAGCTCTAGTTCAATTTCCTCCAGCTTCTCGGGCGAATTGGACTTGGCGAGGACCAGAGTCTCCTGTTTGCCAAAAGAGATCGCGACCGCCGGATGATCTCCGATTTTGACCTCCACCTGCAGCCGTGACTCATCCAAATGTTGGATTCCCGGCAGGTCCAAAGTCACATCCGGGCCTTTTTTCTCCAAGCTGAGTTCAGGCTTGTCCACAACACTGGGTTTTCCCAAACGGCACTCGCGTTTCTCGCTGCCACCGCGAATCTGCAGTTCGCACAAACGCAGATTCGCCCCACGGTCCGACGCGTTCGACTCCCAGCGGAATTGCAGGGCGTTTTTCCGCAGACGAAATACCGCCACTTGGGATGAACCGGCTGTCTTTGTCGCCAGTTTCACGGGAAACTCGACACACTCCACGTCACCATCCTTGGTCTTCTTTTTGCGATCAATGACGAAGCGGTAGCCCTCCTTCAGAATCTCGTCGCCACCCAGCAACTCGAGGAGCAGGTCGTCGGTGGACGCCACGAAGATCTGTGTCAGATCCTTGAAGGGGACCGTGGACCGCTCCAAACGGGGAATTTCGAGGATCCGGTCCTTGTGTGTCTCGTCGAACTCTTCGAAGGGTCTGCGGGAAACAACCTCGATGGCAGCGGCCAGCGCGTTGGCCGCCTCCATTTTTTCCTTTTCTTCCTGCTGGCGTTTCAGCTCGGCCAGGCGTCTGGATTCTTTCTCCTCCGCCAGGCGGACCGCCTCCGCGTTGCGTGCCTCGGTCGCCTTCCGTTCGGCCTCCTCGTTGGCCTTTTCGTCGATCACGACAGCCACCTGCCTAGGTTCCACCGCCATCGAGAGCGCCTCGGCTGGAGGAGCCACGCGATTCTGCCGGAACACCACGGCCAGCACGATCCCCCCGGTCACCAGCAGAAACAGCGTCGCTCCCATCATGCCGATCATCGCGGGCGACAGGCCGGACCGCTTGGGGTGCAGTTCAATGGGAAACGGTGGCTTGGGTCCCCGCGCCGGTGACAACGTGGCGACATTCGGCCGCTCGAGTTGGTACTCCTCCATCGGGGGTGGTTCGCCCGAAGAATCTTCGTCTGCCTCGTCGTAGTCGTCTGCCGCTGCCGTGGGTTCGCCAAAAGCGGCGGGCTCGAAGGGTGTGTGTCGCGGGGCGGCGGCGGGCCGCAGATCCGGCTGCGCGAACGCCATCGACTGCGCGACTGGCGGCGCCGTGCCGGTGCGGGCCGCCAGCACGAAGTCGCTGGGTTGAAGCGGTGGCAATGGGCGGGTCAGGTCGATGACCGTGACATGCGGTGTCCGGCGGATCGACTGGGCCTCGGGGGACCCGTCGGGCATGAACCGCCACAGGCAGTCGACCCCAATCGGCAGCTTGGTGAAGTACGTGCTGAAGGTGACCCTCCAGCGTTGAGCCTCGGGCACCAGCCGCAGCGCCTCTTCCACCAGCGGCAGCATCTCCGCGCCCGGCGCATAGATGACCGTGACCGGCTTGCCGCCCTGGCAGGCGGCTTCCGCCAGAATTCCCGCCCACCCGGCATCGCCTGCCGCGTCTTTCCAGGCATGGCAGGGGGTCAAACGTGGCAGATCCGGCGGCGGCAGCCGGCCGGTGGGCAAATACCGCGGGCGGCCGTCGAAGGCGCTCTCGCAAAACCCCGGCGAGGCCAGCGCGCAGGCGGGGCCGCCGGCCCGCAGTTCCTGTGGCTCAAGCGCCACATGGTGCGCCAGCTTGTTCGTCCGCTGCGTGTAGTCCTGGCCGGCATCGCGGATCGACGACAGCACGTGGTACGGCCGACCGGCAATGTTCAGAATCAGATGCGAATAGTTGACCGGGTTGAGCGACGCGTGCTCCCCCGAAAACATCTGGCGGTAGCCGCTCAGCGACTCGAGTTTCTCGGTCAACCCCGCCGACATGCCGGGGGTGCTGATGACGGTGCAGAAGCCCCGGCTGCCCGGCTTCAACCCCTGCGGAGCCGACGTATACAGAATTTCCTGACTCACCGCTCGCCCTCCGCCGTGACCACCACGAAGAACCGCTTGATTTCCTAAGTCCCAATTCCAGCATGCCCCGCAATTAACCCGCCTCAGCCGCCTCACCGGCCGATTGATGGGCCGGGATGAGGCCCGGCACGGAACGGTGCAAGGCCATCAACAGCGGCACCTCCGCCCACATCGGTGCAATCTCCGCCGGCCGGAAGCCCAGTTTTCCGCTTTTGCGATCCACTTCCGGTCCGCGGCCGATGGCGCTGCAGGGCACGTAGATCACCTCCCGTGAAAATCCCTCGGCGGCGGCCACAATTTCGTCCGCATGCTCCATTAACACTTCGCGGATTTTTGCCGACACCCGGAGCAGCCGGGAAACATCCAGCGAAGACATCGTCTCCGAAATCGGCCGCACAAGGCGGTCGATGGACAATGTGGTGCCTCTGGTCAGCGACGACCAGGCATCGTACTTGGTCACGGCGACAATCAGCGGGCGGGCGTATTTGTCCTGGTGTCCAAGCCCTGTCTGCTCGCGGATCCGCCGGGCGGCCTCATCCAGAACCGTGTGCTGCTGGTGCGAAAAAAGCTGCTTTTCAATCTGCGGGTCGCTCGTTTTCCCCTTGCAGGCGCGGCGGAACTTGGGGTGCTGCGTCGGGTCAAACAAGAACAGAAGCGCCTTGGAGAGAGACAGGTGCTGCGTGACCGGGCTGCTGGTGTCTTCCCCGCCCGGCATGAAATGTTCGCCGGCATTGTCATACAGCGAGATCGCCCGCGAAATCTGCTGCCGGAAGGCATACGACGGGTGTCCTTCACGCGGCCGGACCGAAAAGATGAACGGCTTGGCGCACTGCAGTTCGCGGCCGCCAATCGACACCGACTCGTAGAGATCGCCCTGTTTTTCCGTCTTGGGGAGCGAGACCAACTGGTCTTCCTGCGTGCTCTGAAACAGCTTCTCCTGGTAGTCGATCAGGATCTGGCAGGCCTCGGGTTCTGGCATCGTCAGATCCAGTTGAAAATGCTTGAGCAGCGTGCTGCGGAGCCGCCACGTCATCGAGGCCAGCAGATAGGACTTGCCGGAGCCCGGCGCGCCCAAAATCGACAGAAACAGCGACGGCATTTCCAGCGCCGCGCGGGACAGGCTGAGATGGCAGCGGGGGCAGGCCACCTGCTTGCAGGTCACGCCTCTGGTGTCGATCGCCAGCCCGTCAACCGTGAACCGCGTCGGCATGAACCGCGCCTGATGGTCGGCTCCCAGCAACTGGTCATTCCGCAGATCTGGATGCGCCGAAATCCACAGGGTCTCCTCGGGGGGAAACACGTTCCAGCAATGCGAACACGTCACCCGTGGCTGGAGCGGCACCGACACAATCCGCTTTTCACTGCGAGCCATGAGCCCTGTCCGTTCAGAAACCAATTGACCTTTTGCGCGTGAACTTCCTGACGCAGCGGAATTGATCTGTTAAGATAACCGATCAGCGTTCATCCTTCGACCGTTCCGCTCCTTTCCGGCGATTCGTTTCAGCCTACAACCTGCACGCACTCCGGGCAAGCACCTGTTGGCGGGCTGGGCGGGCATGGTCCATTCTTCCTGAGCATCCCCTGCTGCCACCGGTACCGCGTCCATGTTGCTCACGCTGCAGCGCTGGCTCGACACGGACGATCCCCCCGTCGATGTCTACGAACTCCTGGACCAGCCACGGCTGTGCCCACCCGGTGGTCTGATGGACGCCGTCCGCGCCGCGAACCGGGAGCTGATCGACTTCCAGAATCACTCCGACGCGGCGGTGGTGAAGCGTGCCCGGCGGCTGCAGATGCTGCTGGGGCAGACTGAACATCTGCTCAACGACGACACGCTGCTCGCGGAATTCGAGGCCGAATTCTGGCAGCGAATCCGGCAGGAATTCGCCGCCAACGCCGATTCCCAGGAGGCCTGGCAGCCGTCCGCCATCCGCCAGTGGCTGCGCCTCGTCCACAACCTGTCGCCCGGTCGCCTGGACGAAGGCGTCAACCAGATCCTGCGCGATGCCCCCGCGCGGCCCGCTGGCACAACCGCCGGCAGAAGCATCAATCAACCGCGGGTCGGGCAGTTCGACCTGTTTGAAACAACCCCTCGAGAGGCGCTTCCGGCGGCCGTTGCTCCTCTCGAAACCCAGCCCGCGTTCGAGTCCCCGGCAGAAGTTCGCCGAACGGAACTTCCGCCTGAGACTGCCGTCCTGGCTGCCGCATCAGTGAGGTCCGCAGCACGGAAACCGCCCGTATTGCGGCGCGAGACACCAGTGAATAGTCAGCAATTGGATATGTCGTCCAAATCTTTGCCGTGGGTTTGGATCGCTGTCGGCGTCTGCCTCGCCGGCATGTTTTTCCTGGCAATGATCGCGGCTGTCGTCTTCTTCTTCATCTTGAAGGGACGTTGAGGTGGGAGCAGTCACCGCCTCTTCAACAGTAGGCCGAGAGATTCTGGCACTTTGATGACGCGATTCTTCACCGCGAATCAAAGCAAACATCCGGTGAATCCCCACGCAGTGGCAAAGTCCATCACCGGACGGCTCGCGCCGTGCCGCTACAAATGAATGGCTTGAAGTCGTCTTTTGCTCCGAGGCGCGATTTTGGCTCCCCACCGAGTTTACCTCGGTGGATGCTGGCCTGTGCACTACGGGCATGGGGGTTCTCGTCGGCTGGCAGCAGGTGGATCCCACGGGTGCAACGACCCGACGCCACTCGGGCAGCGCGCAACGAAATACAAATTCTGCCGTTTTTGTGTTTGACTTAGACACGACAGGCGGATAATGTATTTGATACATGGGTACATTTTGTTTTGTCGGGTGAATTATGGATGTTTTTATTCAGGATTCGGTGGCTCCCCAAAGTCCGCCAGGTGTGGCTCCGCTCGGCGAAGGGCGGGCGCGGAAGGAGCGGGCGGATTGCAAGGTGACGGACGAGGGGCTGTACCACGCCATCGTGGCTCATCTCGGAGTCCTGTCGTATGTGGCGATCGCGGTGGGGATCAACCGCTCGGCACTGTACAAGCGGATCGAGCGTGCGCCGGCACTGCAGGCGGCGCGCGATGGGGCGCGGCGGATGCTGTTGTCGCGGGCGACCTACCATTTGCGCAAGGCACTGCACGCGGGGATTGACTGGGCGGTCCACTACGTCATGTGCCGCGAATACCAACTTTGGACGCCTTTCAACGAGCCACAGCCGCCGACGGAAGCGCAGGCCAACCGGGCTCCGCGCGAGCCGAAACTGGAAGAGGCCGACGACGTTGAGGAACAGCCGGAGCGGGCGGGCAAGTCGCTGCGGCGGTTGATTCGCGCGGTGGAGCGCGGGGAGCCATGGGCGGTGAAATACTGCCTGAACCACCTGGACCCGCGCGGCCGGTATGCGAAGAAATCCCGTGGCCGAAAGGCGGAAGCCACGGTTGGAATGACTCCGCCCCAGGCACCGCCGGTGGTCATCGACGAAGCCGCCGCCGAGCTGGCGAGGGCGATCTTTGACGAGGAATTCCGTCTGATCACGGAGAAGCGTCAAGAGAATGCTGCGCCGCCTGTCTTTGACAGCGAGACGCCAACTGCAAAGGAATCCACAACCGCCGTTGAGGCCGTACAAGAGAACGCTTCGCCCGCGCCGGTGTTGGTGTCAGAGGCGGCTTGCCAGGAAGAAGCGCTGATCTCTTCGGCACACTCACAACAGCCCGAATTTTCCGCGCCCACCCTCGAGACAGAATCAGCGCCCACTGTTTCGATGAACGGACAGAATCTGAGCCACGAGTTCGCGCCCACCGTGGATGTCGGGTTCGCCGGCGACTCCAATCACACGCTTTCCGTCGCGACTCCGCGAACGACCTTGGCCCTGCCTGATTCGTTCGCGCCCACCATCGACCCAGCGCCCACCTTGGACGCCGCCCCACCTCCAGACAGCGCGCCCACCAAACCCGCGAAGTGTTCGCCGTCGCCGAAGCGCAAGCAACAAAAAGCCCAATCCCGCGACCGCACCCGAAAACGGCGCGTGCGGCCCCTCTCGAAAAAGCGCAGCCGCGTGCCGAGATCACATTCGCCCATCGGCTGATTGCGGGCGTGGTCTGACGCTGGCAGGCATGGTTGCCCGCGATTCACCGAGGTAAACTCGGTGGGGGGGCAAAAGTCACAGGCTCGGAGCACGCGGCGAATCAAAGTTGCCGAGTCACTCCGTGACTCGATCCCAGTCACGAAGTGACTGGACGACTTTGAGATTCAGCGGAGGGCTTGCGCCCAGCCTTTTGAAGGTGTGAAAACAACGGGAAACTCCGGGCTTTCTGAAGAGTCCGGCCACCTGGATCCAGCGTCGAAAGACGCTAAAGTCCCGAATTCTCGGTGTTTTTCACGACAATGCACCTTCAAAAGGTTGGGCTTGCGCCCTGCCGCCGATTTTTTGACTGTCAGCCGTCGAGAAAGCCAAGCATCGAGTCACGGAGTGACTCGGCAACTTTGTGTCGCCTCGCGCTTTTCGGGAGGCCGCGGGCGAGGTCCGGCGCTGGCAGGCGCGATTGCCCGCGAGTTTTTTTGAAGAGAGGCTGTTAGGACTTGCCCCCCACCCCGCTTGTCGAGGTGCATTCGGGCCTTTGCTCCACGAAAACCCCCAACCGCGTAGTGCACAGACCCCGGAACCACCGAGGTAAACTCGGTGGGGGGACAAAAGTCACAGGCTCGGAGCACGCGGCGAATCAAAGTTGCCGAGTCACTCCGTGACTCGATCCCAGTCACGAAGTGACTGGACGACTTTGAGATTCATCGGAAGGCTTGCGCCCTCGTTGTTACACACAAGTCGATGTGGCGGGAGGGCGAAGCTCCTGCTGAGCCGCGGTCAACAGTGCGTGCCCGCTTCTCGCCGCCTTTCCCTTACGAACGGGGCCAGATTCGCCGTAAGGACCGTGTGTTTTCTTGCTCGCGGCTCGGCAGGAGCCTCGCCCTCCCGCCACGTCGCCCGATGGGTCGGCACCATGAAATCCCCGATGCCGGCAACTTGTGTGTAACAACGAGGGCTTGCGCCCTGCCGCCGATTTTTTGACTGTCAGCCGTCGAGAAAGCCAAGCATCGAGTCACGGAGTGACTCGGCAACTTTGTGTCGCCGCGCGCTTTTCGGGAGGCCGCGGGCGAGGTCCGGCGCTGGCAGGCGCGGTTGCCCGCGAGTTTTTTTGAAGAGAGGCTGTTAGCCCAACTTCCCCAACTCGCGATTGAAATCGGAATTTCCAAAATAATCCGAGGCTGGATTTTGGCATAAGTCCTTTGCCATCGGATCTTGATCAGTGCTGTGGCGTCGAAAATCGTCGCAGACTCAAT
>JAKFUF010000163.1 GCA_021732845.1 Planctomycetaceae bacterium
AAAATCTCCCCCATCCACTCCCCCACATCTTCCCCGATAGCTCAATGGTAGAGCGAGCGGCTGTTAACCGCTAGGTTCTAGGTTCGAATCCTAGTCGGGGAGCTTTAAAGTCTTGCTGAGTCACAAGTTGTGACTACCGTCCAAATCAGGTTCAAGAAGACTACCCTCGAACTACCCTGATTCTCGGCCGTGCAGCGTGAAACCCTGTTTCACAATCTCACCTGAAAAGGGAGGCTGCATAGTGGCAAGAAAAATCCGGAAGCCCGCCTACGTCCATCACAAGCCCACCGGGCAGGGACGAATTCGCATTGGCGGTAAGGACATCTATCTGGGCGAATACGGCACACCCGACAGCCGAGCCCGCTACGAAGCCCACATCGCCCAGTGGCTCGCCCAGAACTGCAACCCGGATGCGGTTCACTTCACGATCGACGAGCTTGCGCTCCTGTACATGGGGCACGCCCGCGAATATTACCAGAAGGATGGTGAGCCCACATCGGAGCTGAACAACGTCCAGATTGCACTTCGCCCACTGCTGGAAGTCTGCGGCACAATCCCCGTCAGCCGGTTTCGCGCCACCGACCTGATTCGTGTGCGGAACGCGATGATCGCCTCTGAATGTGTGCGGACCAGCATCAACCGGCAAATCGGTCGAATCAAGCTGATGTTTCGCTGGGGCCACGAGCAGGGACGGGTTTCCGAGGTGGTTCTCTCCAGCATCGACATTGCCGGATTGAAGGCTGGTAGGTCAAAGGCCATCGAAAGCGATCCAGTCAACCCAGTGTCTGACGCCGCGGTCGATGCAATTCAGTCCTTCGTCTCACGCCAAGTCTGGGCGATGATTGAACTCCAGCGGCTCACCGGCATGCGGGCCGGCGAAGTCTGCAGCATGCGCGGCTGCGACCTGAACACAGCAGGGACGATTTGGGAGTACAAGCCACGGCGACACAAGACAGAGCATCATGGGCGCGCCCGTATAGTCATGCTTGGACCGCTGGCACAAAAAATCATCCGCGAATTCCTGAAGGCTGACACACAGGCTTTTCTTTTCTCCCCGGCGGATGCGCGGTTGGAGTTTGACGCCCGTAGGAAGGCCGAGCGAAAGACCCCGATGAAACCATCTCAGGCCGAGCGTCAGCCCCTCGGCAAGCCGACCAAGGCTCCGGGTGGCCGCTACACCGTCACGTCGTACGGGCAGGCAATCCGCAAGGGGTGCGAAGTGGCATTCGGCATGCCGGCAGAACTGCGGAACGTCTCGACCAAATTGCCCGCCGAGAGGCGTAAGGCACTGCGGGTCCAAGCCCATGCTTGGCGGCGGGCACACTGCTGGCACAGTCACCAACTGCGACATACGGCAGCAACGAACATCCGCCGGGAGTTTGGCCTGGAGACATCCAGGATTACCCTCGGTCATGCCACAATCGCGATGGCAGAACTCTACGCCGAGCCTGACATGCAAAAGTCACGCGAGGCAATGCTCCGGTTGGGGTGAAATTTGGAGTGGACTGATACGGCACGAGAACGCGGCCAGGGTGGCAACCTCGGTGAACCCATTTCCGGCCCGCGATTTTTTGTGCGGTAAACGACCTTCGAGGACTGCCAGTGGGACCGCTGTACCTAGTGCAGGTGGGTGTTGAATGTTAGTTAGTGCCGCCAAAAATATCGTCGCGTCCCAACCGGATCAGTTGGAGGAATGCGCGCCTGATTTGAGGGGCTGGCAAGGACGTTGAAACAGGTCCCTGATCCACCATCAATCCCTATCGAAATCCGCGGCAGCGGCAGCATCGACAATGCGTTCGGCCGTCAATGGACCGGCAAGGTTTACAATTGGACTCTGGCAAGCCGGAGAAGATTAGCGCAAAATATGCATCCGCCATGATCGCGAACTCCAGTCCAAAAGCGCAACGGCTCACTTGATCCGAAATGCCGACAGAGCAAGCTGAGATCGAAATTGAGCGAAGTTCAGGCCGGAATGCAACAGACACCGTGCATTCAGCGGTGACAGTCGCCTCGCAGGGGTTGCCCAGTTCCACCCTCAGCTGTGAGAGCACCCAAACCCCACCCGAAGAATCGTCCCCGTCCGAGGCTACAGGCGGCCCTTCGTCGATTCCGCCAAAATCGGGAGGGACTGCCAGTTGTGGTGGGCGCCAGATCGCTGCAGGCTGCGACCCTGGAGCTATCAATTCCGAACCGTGGATGGCAGTTGAATCCAGCAGCCGGCTCGTCGCATCTTATCTTGTTGGACGGCTCACCAACTCGATGGATCGCCTTCACGGTTTGATCCTGTTGTGTGTCCCATGGGAAAGTCTCGGGTTGGCGAACCCAGCGGTCGAGTTGCAGCAGGTCTACCGCAAGTTGTTTGCACTTGCCGCTAAATTTCCCAACTCCCAGGGTATCCGACAAACTATCGACGACAGGTGCAATGCGTGGGAAGACTCGTTCACTGAGTCGAGTTTTGAAATCAGCTATTGGCTGGACGGAAACCCAGACGCAGAATATCGCTGTGGAGACAATTGGACTTTGTGTATTGCCAGGGCATTTCTTGCTGAAATGACCCAGCAAGAAGCGCTCGCGTACGATCTTGGCCAACTCCTTGACCGCGGCGTTCGGCCGTTGGAATTTGGCCGGGTGTGCGATTGCGGATTGGGCGTTCCGCAAACAGCGCTTCAGACGACGCTGTGGCTGGAACGCCTTAATGTGCTGTTTGTCCAACTGAAATTCCCTCAGGATTGGGCCGGTGAGTTTGTCACGAAAAAAGCCCGGATCGCGGCTGATTCTCAGGAAACGCGGAGAGTTGCTGAAATTGTGGACGAACTGGATAGGTCTATCCGCAACATTTTTTCCACAATTTCGACTGCAGGCACAGTCAATACCGGGAATGTCGACAATCTTTCCATTGTGCCTGCTCAAGCGACAACTCAACAGAAGGGGAAGCCAGGCCCGAAGATCCGTCGGGACATGCTTGCAGCGTTTGCGCGTTCACACCCTGGAAAAAGTCACAAGGAAATTGCCGATATTTGGAATGCGTTGCCAGAGAATAAGGATGATCAAGTCTCACACAATGTCGTAAAAAAAGCATTGTTTAACCATCCGGCATGATCCCCCGGAACAGTAAACCCTCCAGAATGCTGGCACATCGGTTGAGGCTCACGTTTGGGGGCTAAAAGCCCGAACACCAGGCAAATCATGAATTTGCTGCGGGACTCTCGCAGTCACCACAATTTGTCTGTTGCATTCGGCATGTTCACGGTGTCCGCAGTCCGCGAATCGTGTGTAACAACAATAGTCGCGCGATGCCGCCGCAGTTGCGGGTCTGGATGCCCGGCTCGAGCTATTCTTACCCCCGATCAGTCCATCTCGATGGACCGGCACCATTTCAGCCAAACTTCAAATTGCTGAAGTTTTTTGGCCACGCTCGGGTGCGACGCATTTCTGATCGCAGACGCCACAATCTTGCAGTGAGCCGTCCACCACGTTGTGCAGCGGACGCGGTTTGGCACCAATGCGCGTCGACTCACTGAACTCAGGCCGTGCGATGCGACAACGGTCGGTCGAAATGGAAAGTGTTTTCATCATGAACCGGACCTGGGCTCCCGGCACGTCCGTGAAAAAGTCCAGCGGTCTCGCCAAGAGAGAGCAGCGTCGCTGTGCGCTGCAGGAACTACATGCCGCCTGATCTGTCTGTTCGGAGGCCGCAGATTCAATGCCCGATGTCGGGGAACTTGCTGCTCCATATATGTGGTGCTGTGGTACGACACTCACGGACTGAACGGGCCTCATTGGGCCACATTGGGCCACATTGATTTCGACCCAATTCTCTACCTTTTATCCTCGCTCTCGCCAGCTAATCATTGTTCAACAACCATCAATCGGTTGCAACAAACTGGAGCGAGAGTGATGCAAAGCACCACAATCAATGTCGATGCGGACAAGCTGCTGCCCGTGAAACTCGCGCTTAGCCGCCTGCCGAGGCGGCCGTCCCCTGCAACGCTCTGGCGGTGGAGGGTGAAAGGCGTCAACGGTGTCAAGCTGGAATGCGTCCGCAGCGGTGGACAGTGGCTGACGAGTGCCGGGGCTGTTTCCGCCTTCTTGAAGGCGCAGACTGCCGCATGCAGCGCGCCGCCACCCGACTCTGCTGGAACGCCGAAGCGTACCCTCGCCACTACCCGCCGGCTCATCGAGTCAGGGCTCGTGGTCGTCAGGGCAGAATAACGGAAGCGTTAAGGCCCCCCGTGGTGGGCTGGCTGGCGACAACTGGGGCCGTCGCAAAGCCGCTTTCTGCCCAGACCAAGGCCTGTGAGACGCCAAAGTTTCGGGCGGAACAGGAAGCCCGCACTTCGCGCGTGCAGCCGCGGCTCCAAAGCGATGGTCTCCCGGCGAGTGAGGGTGGACGCTGCTCAAGTCTCGAAGATGTTTCAGTCTACCAAAGACTTGAGCCCGCTGTTGTGAGCGGGCTCAAGTGTCACACTAACGGGCGAGGAAAGTATGGCTGCCATTCATTTTAGGCGCAGTGAATCGTCGGGGCAACTCGAATTGGCTGTCGACGACGGCCGTCACGTGCCAGTCAGCGATCCACTGGCGGAGCCGGAAGCTGCGAGGATCCGCGAACTCCTGCGGGAGCCGGGCTCGATCGTCGTCGTCCCCGGTCTGGAGCACTGGCCGACCGGAACCCGAATCCCGCTGCTGACTTTGCTGATCAACTCGAGTTGTCCGGTCAGCTACCTCGCGGCGGGAATGGTCGACTGCGAAAACCTCTTCGACGCGGTCGTCCAGTGCATTCGGTCTGCCCAGCCGCTTGAAGTGTTTGAGGCGGAGCGGCAACTGGCTGTCGAAGTCGCGGCGCTCACGTTTGCGAACACCCTGCCTGAAGCCTGTCACCAGATTTTCCGCCGATGCCGAGAACTTGGCGTCAGGGGATCGACGAGCAGGGAAGTCCTCGAACTCGCACGGGATGTGCAGCGCCGTCGAGCCCAGTCTACCGTCACGAATACCGTTCTGTCCGTGTTTCCCGAGGCCCCGGTTTCGGCGACATTGTGCGTCCCCCACCGCTGGCAGCTCAACCACGCCGGCGTAGTTGATAGTCGGACCGGTGAGTTGGTGATCACTTCGCCAACCGTCCTTCTGGAGCGGCTGCGTGATGCAGGAACCGGCCTCGAAGCTGTCACCGTCGGCTGGCGCGACGAAGGACAGTGGTGGCAAACAACGGTCCCGCGCGGTGTCATCGCCGACAGCAGGCGGGTTCTGCAGCTCGCAGAGGATGGTTTTCCTGTTACGAGTTCAACCGCAAGTCGTGCGGTCGATTACTTGGCCGCCTTCGAAGTTGCAAACGCCGTCCACCTCCCCCGCGCTTCGGTAACCCACCAGTTGGGGTGGCAATCGCCCCGTGATGAGGCGGGATTTCTGCTTGGAGCGAACCTGATCACGCCCAGCGGCACGACTGGAAGTGTTCGGTTTCAGGGGGCAGACACAGGTGACGAGCAGATCGCCGCCTGCTTCGTTTCGGAGGGCACGTTTGAGGAATGGCGCGAGACCATTGCGGTGCTGGCCCATTTCCCCAAAGCGCTTGTGCCGTTTTACGCCAGCTTCGCCGCACCGCTGTTGGAGATCGTCGGCGGACCGAACTTCATCGTTGACATTGCAGGCCAAACGACTGTGGGCAAGACGACTTGCCTTCGCGCAGGGGCCAGCGTCTGGGGTGACCCCGACGAGCTTCATCCGAATTCCCTGGTCAAGACCTGGGACTGCACTCAGGTGTGGCGTGAGCGGGCATCGGCCGTCCAGTCCGGCCTCCCGCTGTTTCTTGATGACTCCCAAACCGCGCATTCGGTCGAAGAAATCGGCCAATTCCTTTATCGCTATGCTCAGGGGACGGGGCGGGGGCGTGGCACCGTTCGTGGGTTGCAGCAGAGTCACGCATGGCGTGGTGTCGCCCTCACCAGTGGGGAGCGCCAGATCACCGAGTTTTCAACAGCGGGGGGAGCACACGCCCGCGTACTCGCGCTGTGGGGGGCACCCTTTGATGCAGTGACTGACGAAACGACTGAACTGGTGCGGCGGCTGAACGCCGGAATCCGCGCCAACTTCGGACAAGCGGGGCACCGGTTCATTCAGACGCTGGTCGACAGCCAAGCAGAATGGCGCGATTGGCGAGTCGAGTACGACCACCTCACCAGGCACTACGAAGAACTTGCCAATGGCCGCCAACTCGTGAGGCGCATGGCTGCCTACTTCGCCATCATCGACCTGGCCGCAAGGCTCGCCCATCAGACGCTCGATCTGCCCTGGACCTTCGAGTCGCCATTTGTGCGGCTGATGCCGGAATTTCTTCAGGCAGGCGAGGAAGCCGATATGCCGTCTCGAGCGCTTCGTGAGGTTCGCGAATGGGCGGAGCGACATTCTGAAGAATTTCTGCCCGCCGGAGGGCACCAGCCGCATGCCGGATGGGCTGGAGTGCGGGCTGACCGTGGGATTGCGTTTTATCCGACCCGGCTCCATGCGATTCTTAAAGAGCTGGGCCACGTCTCGCCATTATCGCTAATCAAGATCTGGGGAGAGCGAGGTTGGATCGCATCGGGGACAGAGGGGCGTACACGGCGTAATTCAATTCATGTGCCAGGCGGTGGAACCGGCCGATTCGTCGTCGTGCTGAATGAGACCGAACGAAACCAGTAGTCCAAACGGGAGAAGGGGTTCGGTATTTGCGCCGTCCCATTTTCGCACATCGTCATTGCACCAAGATAAATGATCGGCTGTGAGAAAAATCAAAATGCCCAACAAAACATTTCCCGCACTTAACCAGGCAGCAGCCTATGTAGCGGCCGGGCTCTCGGTGATTCCGATCCGGGGCGACGGGTCCAAGGCTCCGGCGGGTGGGCTGCTGCCGAATGGTAAATGGTCCGAATTCCAATCTCGCCGTGCAACAACGGAAGAACTGCGGTGCTGGTTCGGTGACAGGGGGCCGGCGAATATCGGACTGGCGATCATCGGCGGCAGGGTCAGCGGCGGCTTGGAGATTCTTGACATCGATAATTTCGATGTCGCGCAGAAATTCCTCGCGCGGCTCAGTACCGAGAACCGCTGCCTCTATTTCCGTCTCACCATGGTCAAAACGCCCCGACCAGGACTGCATCTGTACTACCGGTGCGCCGACGCTGGAGGCAGCCAGAAACTTGCATTGATTCCCGATCCCGATGCTGACGCGACGAAACCAGGTCCAAAGACACTGATCGAGATCAAAGGCGAGGGCGGGTATTGTATTGCCCCACCATCGCCGGGCGCCTGCCATCCCACAGGGCGACCATACACGCCGTTCGGCCGCGTGGGAATGGTGCAGCTGCCGACGATTTCTCCCGCCAGCCGTGACCACCTTTTCAGGATTGCGGCGTCGTTCAATGAATGGGTTCCCCTCCGGCCACAGTTTCCCGCAGGCCGTGTTCATCTTCGTCCGATCCCCACCGGGAACCGCCCCGGCGACCGCTACAACGCCACTGCCCGCTGGACGGACATCCTGTGCAGACACGGGTGGTCACCGCATAGCACCAATGCAGACGGGATCACGTACTGGACTCGGCCAGGGAAGGACGATGGCACGAGTGCGACCACAAATGTCGGCGGAACGGACTTGCTTTACGTGTTTTCATCGAATGCCGAGCCGTTCGAACAAGATGAATCTTACACGAAATTCGCCGCCTACACGGTTCTCAATCATGCTGGCGACTACAATGCGGCAGCGCAGCGCCTCAATGAATGCGGCTATGGTGGGCCACGACTCAGGCATCAACGCTAACTCCGGACGCGTCTGAGGGATGAATACCGCCGCATTTAGCAGCCGCCCTGGCGTGGCGGCGCATGGTGCGAAAGGCTGGGTGCCTGTGGCAATTTTGGTCCGACATTGCCAGCAGTCATCCAGGGGGCGGGTGTCGTTCAGCTGGTCGGCACGCGGTTGGAGCGTTGCTTCGGCCCTGGCCTCCGTCCGGTACGTACCTTTTGCTGTCCTTCACCTGCCGGCCGATCTTTTTCACCGCCGGCCCGATGTGGCTCAATGTCACCGGCAGGCCAGCCCGGCGGTTTGACAGAAAAGCTCATGCACGACTGCTGGATGGTCAGGTAGGACTGCGGCTCCTCCGCCACGTTGCGGGGGTCGGGTCGCTGGCACTGTCGGAACGGAAGCCAGTTTCGTCGAGAACTGGGTCAGTCGGACAATCAACTGCAACACCCGGCCCCGCCAGGCCCAGGTGCTCCAGCGGTGACTTGCCAGAGCCACTTTCTAGCGGTTTGACCAGCCATCGCCGCCAAGGGGATGTAGGTCCGCGACTGGTGCCATTGGCACGACTGCGGCTGTCGAGAGATTCTCCATGGAGAATTCGTCCGCCGCCCTCTGGCTCGGTCGTTCATCGTAGCCAACTTGCCTTTGGCGAAGGTTTGTCCTTTGGGGCGCGCTGGATCCCTCACCTTCTCAATCCTCAATCCCAGCAAGATCCAGAAGCTTGGTCGGAATCTGTGGGCAGGGGCGAGGTGTGCGACTCGGCCTGAAGTTTCCCTCAAGCTGCTGGTTTTCTCAGTCCGCTTGGCGAAAGAGCCCCTGCGCTCGGGCAACGACCTGCGTCATTCGTGGGGAGCCTGGCCTACTTCCACCAGCGCCGTCGTTTCTTTGCCACGTTGGCGTGCGCCAGCATCTCTGAGCAGCCCTTATCTGCACGTGGACCCGCTGGCCCCGATTTGGCACACTCCACGACGGCGCATGGCATGGCTTTTCCCGGATGAGCCGAGATGCCCCCTGCCGAGATGGTCGATTCCACCATCCCGCTTCAGCAATGGTCGCAGTGGGAACAGTGGGAACAGTGGGAACGAACTGGGAACACAAGGCAAGAGTGTAAGCAGTGTGGGGCAAACAGTTTATGAGTTCATCATCAATCTTGTTCCCACTGTTCCCACTTTTCCATTAATCAAGATAGACTTTGAGGCCACTCTCGTTTTGCTTGCATCGATCTTTTCAAATTTCGATTCGCCGGTTGTCCATGCCCCAAATTCAGTGGGAACAGTGGGAACAACGGGAACAGCCAGTTAATTAATTGAGCATGGTCATGGACGTACGGCGTGTCCGCCAGGTTGCCGGCGCAGCATTCGCTCCGCGCTTGTGGCAAAGCCGCGGAGCTGCGGTAGAACCATCGCCTGCAGTGATTGGAAACAGGAAGAGCTTGGGCAACTATGCATTCGTTTGCCATTCCTGCTTGCGTTACACCCTGCTGGCAGATCTGCTTCCGCATTGGGAGGATCTGGTGCCACAAGTGACCGAATGACGAACTCCGGTTCGACTTCCGCGCGGCAAAAATGTACCGTGGTGGACTCAAACTCCAGATTCGCCATTTCCCACGCCGCACCCTGCCGCACAGATCGGAAAGTCCCCGCCATCCATGTCCACGTCAGCGGCCTGGAAAGTCATTTCCGAGTCGAAGTATCCCTGGGAGCGGGATGCGCTGGAGTTCATCCGCCTACAGTTTCCCGACGTTGAGCCGCATCGTGCGTGGTCGAACTTTGAATTCATCGCAGGGGATGGCAGCATAAACGAAGTGGACCTGCTGGTCTTCACGTCGATGGGCCTGTTCCTGATCGAGATTAAGAGCCGGCCGGGGCGGCTGTTTGGCGACGCGGGAACTTGGACGTGGGACAGCGGCGGACGGCTGCATTCCGTGGACAATCCGCTCTACCTGGCGAACGCCAAGGCCCGCAAATTGAAGTCGCTCCTGCAGCAGCAGGCGGCGTTCAAAGGCAAGGTGGCACCTCCCTTCATTGAAGCCCTGGTCTTTTGCGCAGCGGCCGACCTGGACTTCAGCCTGCAGGGCGTCGCGGCGTACCGTGTCTGCCTGCGCGATCGGCTGGCCGAGGCTGACCGGGGCGCGCGTCCGGGGGTCATGGCCGCCATTCTCAAGCGGCAATGCGCCGGGTTGGAGCCTGAGCCACGAGTGGCTCACGACCGTCCACTCGCCAAGGCGTTGACGCAGGCGATGGATCAAGCGGGCATCCGGCCAAAGCCACGGAAGGTCAGCGATTTCCTGCTGCAGCGGATGATTGGCGAAGGGCCCGGGTTCCAGGACTGGATGGCGCGGCACGTGCAGGTCGAATCCAGCCTGCGGCGGGTCCGGCTGTACCAGGTGGGAGCGGGAATCACGAAGGAAGACCGCAGGACGATCGAGCGGGCGGCGCTCCGCGAATTCCAGATCCTGGAGTCGCTGCAGCATCCGGGCATCCTCCGCACACTGGGTTACAGCGAGCATGAAATCGGGCCGGCTGTCATCTACGAACATGACCCGCTGGCGATCCGGCTGGACCACTATCTGACCCAGAACCAGACGCGGCTCAGTGTTGACAGCCGGCTTGATCTGGTGCGGCAGATCGCCGAAGTGATGCGGTTTGCCCACGAGAAACGCGTCGTCCACCGCGCCCTGTGTCCGCAAAGCATCCTCATTACTGATGCCACGGCCACACGGCCCAGGATCAAGATCTTCAACTGGCAGGTCGGGTATCGGTTGGGCACCACCACCAGCGTCTCAAGGGAGATTGCACCCACCTCGCATGTGGAGCGGTTGGTCGAAGATGTCAGCACGGCCTACCTCGCGCCCGAGGCACTGATCCGCGAAGAGAGCACCGGCGACCATCTCGACGTGTTTTCGCTCGGGACGTTGGCGTATCACATCTTCTCGGGACAGCCGCCGGCCCAAAACGCCATGGACCTCAGCCAGCGGCTGCGGTCCGGCAATGGGCTCAAGATCAGTGACGCGATGAATGGGGCAGGCGAGCGGCTGCAGTACCTGATCCAGTTCAGCACGAATCCGAATGTCACCGACCGGATGGATTCGGCGATCGACTTTCTGGAGGAGCTCGACAGGGTCGAAGAAGAGCTGACCACCCCCGAGCACGATTCTCCCGACGACCCCACCCAGGCCCAAACCGGTCACGTCCTGCCCGGTGGCTACAAGATCTTGAGGCGGCTCGGGACAGGAGCCAGTTCGGCGGCATTTCTCGTCGAACGGGAGGGGC
>JAKFUF010000244.1 GCA_021732845.1 Planctomycetaceae bacterium
CATCTGCTTGGCATCAACATACTCCAGCTTCAGCAGCGCCTCGTTGACGGAGATGCCATGGGACTTTGCAAGTCCTTGGGCTTCTTCGAGTTGATCCTCGCTGATGACGTTGTCGCGAAGAAGTTTTTTGATCCAGTCGTCAGCCATGGCAGAGAAAGTTCATATTAAAGGATCAACGCGTCGCCCTTCCGCCGGGGCAACACAAATTTCGCCGAGGTTCAGATGACGTTGGGTGGGAGTCGGCGTTGATTGGCAGCCAGAAATCATTGAGGCAACAGATATTATGGCCCGAAATGGCATGCCGCCGGCCTGGGAGCCCCACACCCGCGCGATGGATGGAATCCGTCGATCGGGTAAATGCTGCAAGATGTGAGTACAGAACCGATTCTGATCGTGCGCCGCGCGACTGTCAAGCACCTTGTTGTCAATGGGCTGGGCAATCGCGCTTCCGCACAGATCTGAACGGTGGAATTCCTGCTACAACGGCAATTCCAGCCCGTCAATGAACACTCGCTGCACGTTCAAGGCCGGGTCGAGCAGGATCACGTCCGCGCGCTTGCCCACGTCCAGGCTGCCGATCTCCTTGTCGTGTCCGGCGATGCGCGCGGGGGTGAGTGACGCCATGCGCAGCACTTCCCACACCGGACGGCCGGTCAGTTTCAAGAAGGTTTGAACCATGTGATCCATCCCGTTGACGCTGGAGGCCAGCGCCGTTCCATCGGGTAGCAGCCCGACGCCGTGGCGTTTGATCAGTGGCTCGCCTCCTACGAGGGGACCGATCATGTAGTCGCCGTCAGGCATGTCCAGTGCCCGGCTGGTGTCGGTCACCAGCGCCAGCCGGTCCGGCCCCTTGAGCTTCAAGGCCAGGAGCAGGAGGCTCGAATCCAGGTGCAGCCCATCGGCGATGACCTCCGTGGTCAACTCGTCATAATACAGAGTCGCCTCCAGCACGCCCCCCTGCATCGGGAACAACTGAAACTGCCTCAACCGAGTTTTGTCGGACATGGCGCAGAACAGATGGTCGACATGCCGCACTCCCCATTCCACCGCTTCGGTCATTTGGGCGAAGGTGGCCCAGGAGTGCCCCACATTGGTGCGGACCCCCTTGTCGCGGCAGGCCAGGGCAAACGCTTTCGCTCCCGGAATCTCGGGTGCGATGGTTGCCGTCACCAGGTCGTCGGCATAGGCCAGGTACTGCGAATACTCTTCTTCGACCGGCGGGCGAACCGGACCGCCCGGATGGGCGCCCCGCGCTTCGTAGCGAAAGTACGGCCCATAGAAATGCGCACCCAGCACGCGTGAACCGTTGGGCTCGGGGGTCAGGCGAAACCGCCGCGTCTGCTCCAGCGTGGCCAGAATTTGCTCATGCGTGGCCACCGTCGTGGTGATCGCCATCCGCGTCGTGCCGTGCCGCGCATGACACCGCAGAGCGAGCTGGAACGCCTCCGCGGTGCCGTCCATGAAGTCCGCGCCGGCACCACCGTGGACATGCAGATCGACAAATCCGGGAGAGATGTATCCGTCGGCAATCTCCACGACGTGTGCGTCAGGCGGCGGGGGTTCGGTCACCCCCATGAACGCCGCAATCCGCCCGTCCTTGACCAGCATCGCTCCCGGCTCAATTCGATCAGGGAAAACAAGCGGCCCACGAAAGAGAAGGGTAGACATGGACGATCTCCGGCAGCAGGTCGGTGGATGGGAATTGGTCCTATCACTGTCGTTACCGCAGCCACGCGGCAATCAACGCAAGTCATTTCACAGCAATGGCATTATCGAAAACGGAGAGTCACGAATAAGACGAATGGCAACGAGCAGGATTCCGTCGCCCGCGAAGCCATGCCGGTTGATCATTCGTGAAAATTCGTAAGATTCGTGCAAATTCGTGATAAATTTAAGACCGTGCGGAAGTCGTACGGTCTTGCCTGGCCTGTCGACTGCACCAACAAATTCATTGGTCGTCCCTGATGGCGTTCGCTGCGGGATCGGGAGACAAATGTCACAGTGATTGTTGCCTTAGTTATGCGGAGTTCGACGGGGATCAAACGAGCGTGCCCCGTCACTTCGGCGGAATGAGCAGTGCCGAGATGGTCTGGGCGTAGATTCGGTGGCCGAAGTCATTGGGATGGTTGACTCCGTTGCCGGTCAAATCCCAATCCTGCTTCTGCTGGAACAGTGTTGCCCAGGTGGTGGTCAGATCGGCCAGAGCCACGCCGGGTCCGGTGAGCTTCGCCAGCGAATCGCGGTATTGCGGAAACAACTCTGGCTTGAGGGCGACCCAGTCGCGGTTGCCGAGCATCGTTGCCACCAGAATGAAGTCGGTTTCTGATCGAGCCTCGCGGACCTTCTTCATGATGGCACTGATATTCGCTTCGTACTCGGCGGCCGGCCGGCCCGAGGAGTCATTCATGCCAAACGCGAGGACGACCAAGTCCGGCTTGGCTGCAGCCACCTTGTCGGACATGGTCACGCCCCACGGCGTGCTGGTGCCGCCGACCGCCAGGTTTTCGAGGGTCACTGTCGATGCATAGTGCGCCGCCAGATGTTCTTGCAGCAAATCTTGCCAGGCCGGCTGGAACGGGGCTCCCTTGGCCCAGCCGGAGGCATTGCAGCCGGTGGAAATGCTGTCGCCCAGCAGTACGATGTTGACTGGTTGCTTCGCCCGCAGCTTCCCAATCGTCCGAGCCAGCGACTTCTCGGCAAACTCGGGCTTGGGGCCTTTCCATTCGTCCGCAGCGTGGGTGTAAGTCACAGCCGTCTGCATTTCGTGATACTCAAGGCCGGAGGCAAAGAAGATCTCTCCGTTGCCATCACGATGGGTCAGCGCGTACTTCTGCGTCTTCGGCGGTCGCCGCAGGTCTGCCGGAGTCTTGGAGACGATCCGAGAACCGGCTGGCAGCACCAGTTCTCGCGAACCAGGCTGCCAGGTGTAGTCCCGGCCCTCTTCGTAGGTGATGGTGCCCGCGGAGTTCGTCACGGCGAGAACTTTGACGAAGGGGAAATACAACTTGGACTTGGCGGGCTCCGATTCGCTCGATTTGAGAAACAGCACTGACTCGCCATGCACTGTCTCGCCGTGCCAGAACGGCCGCAGCAATTCCGGGGCATACTTCCAAGTTGGTGTGGCTTGAGTTGCAGTCTCATCTGCAGAGATCGCCAGCGGCGTGAACGGCAGGCTCAGCAACAGGGCCACCAGCAGGAACCGGCACGGGTAAGTGATCATCGTCGCCTCGGAGGGATCTTGAGCGGTCTGTGGCACTGCCAGCGCCACGGGGCACTGGCAGAACAGGAGGATCTTCGGAGATGGATGCTGCTTTGGCAAACCTGCGGACGATGTCTTACTGACCCATTGATGACCCGGCATGACCTGGGGCGTCGCCGCGGCGTTGCAGGCACCCCGTGGCATCGCCACAATTCGAGTGGCGGAGCCGCCGCAGGAACAGGTCTTCGGCTCGGGACATGGGAGGTCAATCGTTGGATCAGACACTTGCAGATCCCAAACTTGAGCTGGGGATCGATCGCCTCGTTCTCCAAATTCACGATGCCAGTTTTCCCTCCGATCCAGACGAGGACCTCGGTCGTGGTTCGGCGTATACCCGGGGTGCGGAGAGGTTTTTTCGCTGGGCGGCTGACCTGGGATTTGACACGATCCAACTCGGCCCCCGCGGGATGCTCAGCCGGGGTAATGCGTCGCCTTACGATGCCACGATTTTTTCCCGAAGTCCGCTGGATCTGCCACTGCACCGGTTGATGGAGCAGGGGCGGCTGAGCCACACGACGTGGGTGGCAATCCGAAATTCCGTGGCGGCCCCTGGGGAGGGAACGCCCTATTCGCGGATCTTCGATGCCAACCACCATGCCCAGCAGGAGATCGTGGCCCGGGCCTCCGCCGCCGATCGTGCGGCGGCGCAAGCTTATTTGCACGAACACCATGCGTGGCTCATTCCCGATGCGCTCTTTGGAATTTTGTGCCGCGAACATGGCAGCGGCTCGTGGCTCGATTGGGGTTGGTCGGCACAGGGGGCTCTCGACCAAAAACTCTACAATCCCACGCAAGACCAGCAGGCGGCCGCGGCGGCGCGGATCACGCAGCTTGTGGCTTACCATGCCCGAGCCATTGAAGACTACGCGCTGATTCAATGGCTGCTCTCCGAGGAGCAGCGGATTCTGCGGGAAAAACTCGCGGCGCTGGGCCTGGTGCTGTATGGCGACCTCCAAGTCGGCCTCTCCATGCACGACACCTGGGCATGGCAGCGGCTCTTCCTTGGCGGATACCGGATGGGCGCCCCCCCCAGCCGTACCAATCCAGAAGGGCAGCCGTGGGGCTACCATGTGTTGGATCCGGCACTGTTTGGCACTTCGGAGGAGCCGGGTCCGGCACTGGAGTTTGTCCGTCGCCGGATCGCCCGGGCACTGACGGAGTGTGACGGCGTGCGCATCGACCATCCGCACGGGTGGGTCGATCCATGGGTCTACCGCTCGGGAACCGAAGATGACTTGAAGGCGGTGCAGTCCGGTGCCCGCTTGTTCTCTTCACCCAATGATCCACGGCATCCCGAACTCGCGCAGTATGCCATCGCCCGGGCCGACCAGGTTGACCTCGCCCAGGCGCTATATGCCGACGGACATGTGACCGCTTTGGAGGACCCACAAGTCGCCCGGTACTCAATTCTGGTGGACCAGATCATCGGGCTGCAGGCTGGCACAGGCCGACCGCCACAACCTGTGGCCTCCGAAGTCCTCAGCACCTTGCCCTATCCCGTCGGGGCGGTGATGGCACGGCATGGGCTGGGCCGGTTTCGCGTCACGCAAAAGCTGAACTTGAATGAACCCGCGGATGTCTATCGGATCGAAAACGCGCGGCCGCAGGACTGGATCCTGATGGGCACGCATGATACTCCGCCGATCTGGACGCTGGCCGAAAAGTGGAGTGGAATGCCAACTGGCGCGGCCTGGGGTCGCTACCTCGCAGAATTCGTGGCGGTCCCAGCGGATCGATCGAGCGTCGCTGGGCAGATTTCCAGTTCGCCAGGTGTGCTCGTCAACGCCTGTTTCACCGCGATGCTGCGCTGTCAGGCACGTCATCTGGTCGTGTTTTTCCCCGATCTGTTCGGGATGACGGCCCGGTACAACGAACCGGGTTTGGTCAGCAATGCCAACTGGTCCCTTCGTGCCCCCGCTGATTTCGAAAATTTTTATCAGTCGCGGCTCGCAGACGGTGCGGCTTTGGATGTGCGGCAGTGCCTGCAGCAGGCGGTCGGCCTGTAGTATTACGCTCTGAGGCCGAAGGCGTGTCGGAATTTTTAAAAATTTTGCCGAGATTTTTCGGAGAGCCTATGGAATAATGCCCACCCAGATCACCTCATTTCTTGCTTTCGAGCATCCAGAAAAGGACATCCTCATGAACGGTGGGCAGGTTCTCGCAGGAATCGGCATGATGGTTGGTGCCGTGGTGTGGTTCGTCGTTGGCTACCTTGCGGGTTACATCTTCTTCTATCCCCCAATCCTGTTGATCATCGGTCTGGTGACCATGGTCAAGGGCCTGATGGGACGCGAGTCGACCTGACAACGACGCTATGGATTGGAATGATTGAGATGCACGGCCACTCCTGTGGAGCCACGGGAGTGGCCGCATCTGTTTCTGCAGATGTCGAGCCGAATTGGTTGGAAGCGACGGGTGGCTGGCATTTTGCTTGAAGCCGCGTCGAATTCCACAGGCGCGTCGGTTCCCGTCGGATGCGATTTTCTGTAGGGTTGTGGTTTGGGAGAAAATCGTCCGCCAGAGACCAACACCATGAAACGCATCCTGATCCAGCTCGACACCGACGACCACCCCAGCGTGTTTGACCGTGTGGTCGCCGTCGACTCCGAGGTGGATCATCTGTTCTCGTATGGAGGTGTCACGCCAGACACCGTCACCGGGCTGGTGCATGGGGCGATGTTCACCCGTGGCGTTCCCGACCTGCAGAATACGGCAATTTTCATCGGCGGCAGCGATGTCGCCGCTGGGGAAGCCTTGCTCAAGAAGGTTTGCAAAACCTTTTTCGGCCCGGTGCGCGTCTCGGTGCTGATGGATTCGAACGGCTCCAACACGACTGCTGCGGCGGCCGTGCTGGCGGCCCGCAAACATCTGACACTGGCGGGTTGTGAGGCGCTCGTGCTGCCGGGCACCGGCCCGGTCGGACAACGCGCGGCTCAACTCTTGGCTGCGGCCGGAGCCACAGTGCGGCTGGCGTCACGAACCGCCGACAAGGCCGAACGGGTCGCGGCTTCCGTCCGTGAAGCCACGCCGGGTGCGAAGGTGTCGGCAGTGGCGACGGGCCTGCTCAGTGAACTGCAGGCGGCGGTGGCAGGGGTGCAACTCGTGATCGCTGCGGGTGCCGCCGGCGTCGAGCTGCTGCCGGCCGACATCTGGACCACGCTTCCAGACCTCAAAGTCGTGGTCGATTTGAACGCCGTCCCGCCGCTGGGCATCAATGGTGTCGAGGCCATGGACAAGGCGAAAGAGCGCAACGGCAAGTTCTGCTACGGTGCCCTCGGCGTCGGGGGGATGAAGATGAAGATCCACCGGGCCGCCGTCCGCAAGCTGTTTGAATCCAACAGTCAGGTTCTCGATACCACGGCGATCTACCAGATTGGCGGAAGCCTGTCGTGAGCGTGTAACGCCGCAAAGTTAAAGCAATTTCATATTTCAGTTCCAAAATCGAATGAGCGCTCTGATGTCCGAACGTCCTCTCGCTGGAAAAGTTGCCCTCGTCACCGGTGCTGGTCGTGGTTTGGGACGGGCCTTTGCCGAACGACTGGCGGCGATGGGGGCAGCGGTCGGCATCCACGGCATGCGGGAGAACGGTCCGGCAGAATACGGTGAGGGCTCGACCCTGACCGACACCGCCAAGGAGATCGCCGCGCAGTTCGGCGTCAAGACGGTGCGGGTCCTGGGTGACCTCACGATCGGCTCCGAGGTGGAACGCGTCGTCAACACGGTGACGGAAGAACTCGGACCAATCGAAGTGCTGGTCCACAATGCGGGCGGCGACATCGCTGCCGCAGGCGGCAAGCCGAACCCCAACGATGGTGTGTTCATCAAGGAAATTGACATCAAGGCGGTGCTCGACCGCAACCTGCTGTCAACAATCCTGATCTGCCAGCACACGGTGCGGGGGATGATGGAACGAAAGTCTGGACGGATTCTGACCATCAGCTCGATCGCCGCCTTCAAGGGGCTGTCGAACGCGGTCATTTACGGGACCGCCAAGGCCGGGGTGGTCGCCTATACCCGCTGCTTGGCGACACAGATGCGCGAGTACAACGTCAATGTGAACAGTCTGGCCCCGGGCGACACGCGCACCGGTCGGTTCTTGGGAACGCGCAAGGTTGACGACGCCCGCATGGTCGAAGGTGGGACGCTCGACCGCATTGGCCTGGTGGACGAAGTCGCCCGCGTGGCCGATTTCTTCGCCGGACCACTCGGGGCCTTCGTCACCGGCCAAGTGCTGCGTGTCGATGGCGGGAGCCAATGTTGGGCGAATTAGTTCACAAGACGTCAGTCGCCAGACGTTCGCACTGGCAGCGAGCTGACCAGTGGCACAGTGGCACAGTGGCACACCCAACTTCTGCAGCCCGCATGCGCAGCTTCAATTCGGAACAAGCGTCAGCGTCGTCTTCGCCTTTGCATCGGCAGACAGCGCCAGTTGGTGATATCCCCCGGTGAGCCACTCCAAAAGCTGGTCGTCGTAGTGTGGGCTGCCGGGGTGTCCGGATTCCGCACCGGCATCAATGGCCCACAGGCTGTGCTGCGTGTCGGAAAGATCGGCCAGCAGGCGGTAGCCCGCTCCTGAGAACGCTCCGTATTGCGGGTCGGAACTGGTGTTGCAGACCGTGGTGCTGTCGCCGCGGACGGGAACCTGTCCACGATCGAGCAATTGGGAGAGGTCGCCTCGGGCAGTCAAAATGTGTTTCTGTTGCAGGGTGTGCAGCCGGCCCCAGGCCCAGTCGAGCATGTTCGGTCCGAACTGCTCGGTGAGCTGCTGCAGCGTCCGCTGCATCGCCAGCAGCACAGCCGAATCGCGATTGGAGTGGGAGAACCAGCCGACGCGGTCTTCGATCAGCAGGCGGTTTGCCAGTCCGCCAGCGGCCCCGGCAATCAAGGCTGCCGCTTCGCCTTGGAAGCGGCTTTCGGCGATCACCTGGCTCCACTTGGCAAAGAACACATTGAACAGCATCGCCCCCACGCGATCCGGTTCGGAGCGGCAGTCCCACGCGGCCAGATGATTCAGGGCCAGCCGCACACCGGCCAGCTTTTGGATCTCTTCGCAGACCCCAGCCCGCAAAGTCGCATCGACGAGGTTGCCGAGGATCTTCAACAGCCGCGGCAGGCATTCCACCGCCCGCAGGTTCATGGCATCCTGCTGCATGCGGATGCAGTCATAACGGGAGACATACCCCTGCTGACCGTCTTCCTTCTCGGCGGTGAGTGACTCCAGCATCTGCCGGATGCGCAGACCGCGGTGCCCACTGCTCCAGGTCCCCGACAGCGGGTACGGGAACTTGTGAGCCACGCGGTTGTTGGCGGTGATCACCCAGCCTTCGGCCGGTTCCATCACACTCGGCATTCCTTCAAACGGGATCAGTCCGTCCCACTGGTGGGCGGGATCCCAGCCGGGACGGAAGCCCCGTTCGGGCAGATTGCGGATGGGGATCCGCCCCGTACACTGGTAACCGATACGGCCGGTCTCGTCGGCGAACACCACACAGAACGTGGGGACGTGCCAGGCCCGCGTGGCTTCGCGAAATTCGTCGGCGGTTCTTGCCCGATCCATCGCCAGCAAAGCGGTCAGCCACCCGCCCTGCTCGTTCCCCAGCCAGCGCAGGGAGACTGGACCGAAGCCACGGGCCGGCGGCGGCAGAATTTCGTCAACAATCGGACCATTGCGCGACGAGCGGATCGTTTTAGAGACCGGCTCGCGGCCGCGGATGTCGATCACCTCGGTCCGTTCGCGGGCCGGCTCCCACTGTTTGTTGAACTCAAAACAGCCGGGATGCGTCGGATCGGTCCGTTCCTGATACAGGTCGCGGAGCGAGCAGATGTTGTTGGTGCAGCCCCAGGCCACATCGACATTGCGACCGAACATCACTCCGGGAATGCCGACGTACGCCATCCCCGTGACGTTGAAGGATCCTCCCTGCAGATGCACCTCGTGCCAGCAGGAGACGGCGGCGAAGGCGATGTGCGGATCACTGGCGACCAGTGGCTTGCCGGTCTCGGTGTGGCACCCCGCGATCACCCAGTTGTTGCTGCCGTGGCCATCAAGGGCGTCGCTGATGGTTTCCCCAATCAGCGCTGGTGCCGGCGTGGCTGAATCGAGCCCGCCGGGCCGCGTATTGGCCAGAATCGCCTCGTCATCCGCTTCACCCAGTAGAAACTCCCGGTAAAGCGGTCCGTCACCCAGGGTGCGCTTGGCCAGTTCGGGGATGGCGATGACAGGAAAGCGACCCGTCAGATACCACCCGAACTCGACTTCGATGGCAACGCAGTCCTGTGGCAGCCAGGGCTCGGGCTGGTAACCGAGCAAGTCAAACTCGATTGGCAGCGCCGAACGCGACTGCTCGATCAGCGCGTTGACGCCCGCCGTCCACGCCTGCACCAGTTCCTTCACATCCGCTGGCAATTCGGCCCAGCGGGCCTCCGTCGACAGATGCAGCCCCACCGTTCTTGCCAGCAGGTCGAGTTCGTACCCCTCTTGTCCCAGCACCTCCGACAACCGCCCCAGCGCCCGGCGGCGCAGGTAATCGAGTTGAAACAGCCGGTCCTGCGCCGTGGCATAACCAAAGCCGAAAAACAGGTCGACATCGTTTCCGGCCGTGATGTGGGGGATGCCCCACGCATCGCGGGCGATGTTGACCTCGGTGGTGACGCCCGCGGGCAACTTTCCCGACTGCACCGGCACACGGGACTCGGCCTGCTTCTTCCACCAGGTGGAAAACTCGGTCGGCGAGATCCCCGCCGTGGCACAGATCTCGGCAATCCGCTTTCCCGCACCCAGTTGAAGAAGTGTGTCCGCGAAGTCAAACGGCATGGTGTCTTCCGCCACGGCAGCAATTGGAATTCAAAAATCCTTTGAAGATGGGATGACTCTATGCAATTGCGGGGAAGAAATCATCCGTTGGAGGGCCAAGCATGACAGTGCAAGCCTCAGGGATAAAGTTCAGAGGCAGACCTTGTCGAACGACAACCCGAGAATGAAGACTTGGTAGGCGATCGCGAGGACGATTTCGATCCCGAACTCCCCGCGGCCGAACACCCCGGGAACCTTCCCATACTGGCTCTTGGGGCCGCGATCAACCTCGTAGGCGACCAGCACCGCCCGCCCCTGCTCGAGCCGCCAGACCGGCCGCGTGTGCGACAACCAGCATTCTTCCATGGGGACGCCCGGAGGAAAGACCTGCTCGCTGCGCTCGGCCCGAGCAATCTTGTCCGCCCTGTTGAGTCGTCCGCGCCCCAGTGGCGGGGGATTTGGCTTGGGCTTGGGTTTGTTGCCACGGGCCTGACGCTTCTCCTCCTCCCGCAGCGAAAACGGCTCCTCAACCTTCACCGTTCCCGAACCGCCCGATCCGCCGCTCGGGTTGACCGCTTTGTGAGCTGGCCTTCCTGATTGTGTCAACTACTATTACCTCGGCCTGAAACAACATCACCTAAGTTCGGCGGCGTATTGAGCGCAGGGGTGCTGGAAGAAGGCCATGACATGCTGGGGGAGCCGTGCGAGCCTCTGCATGAAGGCGTTCAGGTTGGACTGGAGCTCCTCCCGTGTGGAGGGGAGTCTTTCGGCGTTGACCGCCGCCTTCGTGTCGTGGTTGAGGTATTCGTCCGGATTGAGTTCGGGGGCTCCGCAGGGCAGGTAGAAGATCTCGA
>JAKFUF010000236.1 GCA_021732845.1 Planctomycetaceae bacterium
AGGCGGTACGGTTCGTGGCGGCGGGGGGCGATGTCACCCAGGGTTTCGGGCCGGGCCCGCAACCAGTTGACTGCACTCAACACGAAGACCAGGCCGGCGCGGCCGCCGGGTTCGCTGACGGCGCTGTTGGCGGCAAACTCCGAGTCCCCGGCCACGACCAGCATCGGGACCAATTCTGTCCCTTGCCGCCGCTCGGCCGCCACGGCCATCCCCACTGGCCCCGGCAGATCTTGGTTCGCCTGATATTCCGGCGGGCGGGTGGCGTCGAGTGTTGTCTCCGCCCAGGCATCGGGCGCGGCATACGAAGTCAACGGGGTGAAATGTTCCACCCCCGAGCGTTTGAGCGACCGGACCATCCGCACGCTGCGGGCGTCGTAAAAGGTGATCGGGGCCGCCGGCAGGCCCTGCAGCAGGGGATGTTCGCCACGCGCCGCAATCGCCGGTGACGAGGACTGCAGCGGCCCCGCAAAGGTCCGCGACACGATTTTGTCGCGTCCAACCTGGATTTCAAACTCCGCCAAGAGCTGTTCCACGCCGCTGTCAATCGGCTTGCCCTGCGCATCGGTGACCTGGTCCAGCAAGCAGACAAGTTGGCCCTTGCGGCGCACATACTCGCGCAGCTCACGGATCTCTTCCGCAGCGAGTGGAGCCTCCGGGCCGGCAATGACCACCACATCGGCATCAAGCGGCACCGGCATGCCGCCGAGCACCAGCGACCGTGGCTCACAGTCGCTGTCCTCCAGCCGTGCAGCCACGAGGCCAATGCCCCGGTGACTGTTCTCGTGCCGGTCCTCGAGCGAAAGTTCACCGTGCCCCTTTAGGAAGTAGACCACACTGTGGCTGCGCGGGCTGTAGAGACGCAGGAGTGCGGCCGCCACGGCCTGTTCGCCAAAAAACTCGATGGTCGAGGGACGATTTGGTTCCGCCGAATTCCGTGACGCGAAGATGTCGCGGGCCGTCAGCACCACATGGGGCTTGCGCGAAGTGCCGTCAACCGAAGCACTCATCGCGATTGGCCGAATCACCACACAGGGGGGCACCACATCAGGAAACTGCTGCTGCAACTGCCGGGCTTCGGCGCTCTCCGTGGCATCCCAGGTGAGCACCCGCAGGTTTGGCTGATGATGCCGGCAGAGGGTCAAAAAGTCCTGCAGGAGCTGAGCCGCGCCTTGAAACGCCCGTTCCCCTGTTGTCCGTGGCTCACTGCGGCTGACGAAAATCACCTCCACTGGATTTTCCAGCGACTTCAGAACATTCACCGTTTGCGGCGCGAGCGTATGCACACGCTGTGTCGTCATATCGAAGGGCAGGGGGGCGAAGCGCGTGCTGCCGGCCAATGCAATACACCCCAACAACAGCAGGGGTGAGCCACGGAGAACCCGGAAGGCGGCACGTGCGTCAGACCGCACAACCGCATGGTCGGCCAGCGGACTGAGGACGGTCGCCAGCCATAGCAACCCCAGCGTTGCGGCCATCAACCCACACCCCAGCCGCCACGGCAACCGCCCCTGGCTGAACTGTTCCAGGTGCGACCAGATGGCGAACGGTTGAAGCCACGGCACGGCGTCGGACATGCGCCACAAGCGCAGCGCCTGCGGCAACAAACTCGCCAGCAGCAGCAGGCACATTGCCCCCAGCGTGAGGGTGGCGGCGGCAGCCACCGATTTGGAACAGGCAGAGACGCACGTTCCGAGCGCCATGCAGACCGCGCCGATCGCCAGCCATCCCAGGCCCGCTGCAAGCGTGGCTCCCAGGTCGGCGTTCACGCCGGCAGTGGGCCACGGCAGCCAGTCCCACAGCCAGCGGACCCGGCCGTCCCAGACGCGCAACAACAGAGCATAGACCCACCAGGGTGCCAGGATCGCGGACCATTGCAGCCACGCCGCGAGCCATTTTCCGGTCACGATTTCGCCGCGTGAGGCGGCGCTGCCGACGAGCAGTTCCCACGTCCCGCGCCGCCGCTCTTCGGCAACGAGCGACATCGTCAGCAGCGGCGTCAACAGCGTCGCCGTGCCGATCAGAAAGACGTTCGGACCAAGGAACTGCACCACCGGGTCATCGCCGAACCGCAGCGTCAGCCCGCCGCCGCGGGCCAGCAGCGTCAGCAGCCACGAGAAGCTCCACGCAGCAACTCCGATAATGGCGAGCAGCAAGCCATAGGTGGCGGGACGTTGGAAGTACAGGCTGGTTTCCCAACGCGCCACCGCGAACGTGCGCATGAGCGACGCCAGCCAGCGCTGTCCCCACATCATGCAAGCCTCCCTGCTTTTTCCAATCCGGTCGCGTCGAGACGGTCACTTCACTCCACGGCCACACCGAGTGCCTTGCGCCGCTCGTGCAGCACCGTATCAAAGCAGGCCTCGAGCGCGGCGTTGACACCGCGGCAGCCGGCAACCACCCGCTCGGCCCAGTCCAGATATTCCACCTTGCGGGCGTGGCTCCATTCATGCGGATCGTCCGGCGTCAGGCAGCCGATGTTGCAAATCTTGTCGGCCAGCTTGACCTGCCGGCCAGCGGCGGAAATATGCGGCGCGTGCTCAATTTGCAGCCGCTTGCGTTCGGCCTTGGGCAGCGACTTGTCGTCGGTGACTTCCATCACCGTCCGCCGCACGTCTTCGCCGAAATACTTCTCCAATTCTTCGGGTGAAGTTTCGGTGTCTTCGACCGTGTCGTGCAGAAGCCCGGCCTGCAGGATGACCAAATCGGTCACACCACCCACGCGGGCGAGCAACTGCGCTACGGCAATCGGATGGTTGATGTAAGGCGTGGCCGCACAATCCTTGCGGCGCTGCGTGCTGTGCTTGAGGGCGGCAAAATGGACGGCATCGAGCAGGGCGAGTGAAGTGGTTTCGGAAGTCAACATGGGCACCGGTGTCAAAGTCGGAAATTCGCCTGCGCCAGGCGAGGCAGTTTCGTACAGTCTAGGGGATCGGCCAGCAGGGGACTATTCCAAGTTGCCTGCGCGTTAGAGCGGGATCTCGAATCAGCCGGAGGCCGTTAGGCCCCGGTTCTCGTCGCATTGCGAACCAGCGATCACACGAGGTTCGGAACCGGACGCTAATGCGTTCCAGCTGATTTTGGAACGCGAGGCTCTCCTATTGGCCGCGCCGGCTGTCGCGGCAGTGGAGCCACGGATCGCCCCATCAGCCGGAGGCCGTTAGGCCCCGGTTCTCGTCGCACTGCGAACCAGCGATCGCACGAGGTTCGGAACCGGACGCTAATGCGTTCCGGCTGATTTTGGAACGCGAGGCTCTCCTATTGGCCGCGCCGGCTGTCGCGGCAGTGGAGCCACGGATCGCCCCATTAGCCGGAGACCGTTAGGCCCCGGTTCTCGTCTCGCTACGAATCGGCGATCATACGAGGTTCGGAACCGGACGCTAATGCGTTCCGGCTGATTGCGGGATGACTGGCCAGCGCTTGATCCAGGCCATCCATTGACTCCCGCACACGATCGCGGATCATGGCACACAGAACGTGCGTCACACCATGCCTTGGAGAGTTGTTCATGTCGCGCCCGATCCTGCTGGCAGCGCTGTTGTGCCTGGTGGCACACAGTCTGACATCGAAAGCTGTTCTGGCCGCCGAGAAGCGGCCGAATGTGTTGTTCCTGATCTCTGACGATCTCAACAACATGCTGGGCTGTTACGGCGATCCGCAGGCAAAGACGCCAAACATCGACCGGCTGGCGGCACGCGGCATGCGATTCGAAAAGACCTACTGCGCCTTTCCGCTGTGCGGACCCAGCCGCAACTCGATGCTGACCGGGTTGTATCCCAACAGCACGGGGATCCTGGCCAATGCCCAGATCTTCCGGCAGACCATCCCCTCGCAGGTCAGCCTGCCGCAGGCGTTCCGGCAGGCGGGCTACTTCGGCGGACGGATTGGCAAGCTGTATCACTACAACGTGCCCAACTCGATCGGCACCAATGGCCACGACGATCCCGGTTCGTGGGAGATGGAACTCAATCCGGCTGGGGTTGATCGCCTCGAAGAAGAGCCGAAGATCTTTTCCCTCCTGCCCGGCCAGTTTGGCGGCGTGTTGAGCTGGTACGCCTCTCCCAAGAGCGACGAGCATCACACCGACGCCCTCATGGCAGACGATGCCGAGTGGGTGCTGGAGCGCTGTGCCAAGCGGGCCGACCGGCCGTTCTTCCTGGCGGTCGGCTTTTTCCGCCCGCACACGCCGTATGTCTCTCCCAAACCGTATTTCGACAAATACCCAGAACAGGAAATGCCGGTGGTGCAGGGCGTGGCCGAGGATCAAGCGGACATTCCACGACCGGGATTGGGGAGCGCCAAGAAAGAGCAAGAAGGCATGACCGACGACCTCCGCCGCCAGGCCCGGCAGGCGTATCTGGCGAGCATCAGCTTCATGGACGCTCAGGTCGGCCGCGTGGTCGGGGCTCTCGACCGGCTGGGGCTGGCCGACAACACGATCATCGTCTTCACCAGCGACCACGGCTACCACATGGGCGAGCATGGCCTGTGGCAGAAGATGAGCCTGTTCGAAGAAAGCTCCCGCGTGCCCCTGCTGATTGTGGCTCCCGGTGTGGCCAAGCCCGGCAGCGTGGCCCAGACGCCGATCTCGCATATCGACCTGTTCCCCACGCTGGCCGAACTGTGCGGCGTCAAGACCCCCGACAACCTGCAGGGGCAGAGCCTGGTGCCGATTCTCAAGGATCCCACGGTCACCGGCCGTGGCTGGGCACTGACCCAGGTGAGCCGCGGCGGCGGCCCGGCGCGAGCCACGGTGGGCACCGATGTCAGCTCGAACAACAAGCAGTTTTTTGGCTACACACTGCGAACGCCCCGCTGGCGATATACGGAGTGGGACGAAGGCCAGAAGGGCCGGGAGCTGTACGACCACGACGCCGACCCGCGCGAACTGACCAATCTGGCCACCGTTGCCGAGCAGGCCAAGACCGTCGAAGAACTCTCAACCCAGCTTCATGCCGCGGTGAAAGCCTCATTCCCCGCCTCTGGCGTAGCGCCGCCCGTCAAGCCGGGCCTGTGGGCACCGAATTTGACGAATCCGTAGTGGCGTCTGTCTCGCCGCCACCGCGATGTTTCAAACCCACCGAGTTCATCTCGGTGGTCCCAGACCACTCGAAGTCCGATCACCAGCCGTCGCCGCCAACTGTCTCCTGCCCGTGAAAACAGCACGACATCCCCACGACACCCGCCGTCGCGACCGCGGGCGCGTGGCTCGGGATTCCAGCCAGCCATCGCCAACTGCCGGGGCTCGGCGGGGAAGAGTCCCGCCGCAGTGAAGGAGGCGAGCGGATCAACTCGCCCATGTAGTCGTGCCAAAGCTCGGCGGGCCACACCCGCCGCCGCCATTGGCACCCCGATCCGACCCAGGCCGCGGCCATCCGCAAGCTGGGGGGGCCAGTTCAAGCGCACGCGGCTCACGCCGCTGGTCAAATCCCTGTTTCAGAAGTGGCCTGGACACGGTGAGGCGGTGAGATTCAGGAATCGAAGATTGCGCAGTGCCATGGTAGATTGTGTGTCATGCCCGACATTACCCAAGTCCTGCGCCGACTCGAACAGGGTGACCCGGCGGCCGCGGAGCAACTGCTGCCGCTGGTCTACGATGAGCTGCGCAGGCTGGCGGGTCGCAGGATGTCCCGCGAAAACCCCGGTCAGACGATGCAGGCGACGGCCTTGGTCCACGAGGCATACCTGCGGCTGGTCGACGTGGACCAGCCACAGCGCTGGGACTGCCGTGGGCATTTTTTCGCCGCGGCCGCCGAGGCGATGCGCAGAATCCTGGTGGAAAACGCCCGCCGCAACAACCGGATCAAGCGCGGCGGCGAATTGACAAGAACGGAGATGACGGAGGTGGCGGTCGTCACGCCTCACATCCACGAGGATCTGCTGGCCCTCAACGAGGCGCTCGATCGCCTGAAAGTCATTGACGCCCAAGCACTTGAGCTGGTTCACCTGCGGTATTTCGCCGGGCTCTCCGTCGCCGAGGCCGCGGAAATGATCGGCATTTCCGACCGCACGGCGGCCCGGCTGTGGGCGTTCGCGCGGGCCTGGCTGCATCGCGAGATTTGCGGTTCGGAAGGTCATTCCGCAGAAAACTGAAAAAAATTGGCAGTCCTGAGAGCCAGATGTCGCATTGGAAGTGCCGGAGCAGCCTTTGACCCCATCCGCGTGAGCCTCGTGCCATGAACGAACGCGACATCTTCCTGTCCAGTCTGGAGATCGAGGATCCTGCGGCACGGCAGGCGCATCTGGAAGCGGCGTGCGCCGGCAATCCGGAGCTGCTGGCGAGTGTTCAGTCTCTGCTGGCCTCGCACGACAGCCCAAGTCTGTTCCTGCAGACGCCCGCCGTTCAGCAGCTTGTCGACGGATCGGTCGGCAATGTCGCGAACACCATCCTGTTTGGCGGCGGTTCCACGGCGAACGAAGGGGCCGACAGCGCGACACCTGCTCCTCACGGACCTGACGCCATGACGGACAACGTCGAAGACGGGGAGGACGAGATCCCCCTGGGCTATTTGCAGCCGTCCGACAAGCCGGGCGTGCTGGGTCGGCTGGGCCATTACGAGATTCTTGAGGTTCTCGGCCGCGGAGCCTTCGGCATCGTCCTCAAGGCGTTTGACGAAAAGTTGCAGCGCGTCGTGGCGATCAAAGTTCTTGCGCCCGCCATGGCGGCCACGTCGCCGGCCCGCAAGCGGTTTTTGCGCGAGGCCCGCTCCTCGGCCGCCGTTCGGCACGAACATGTCGTCAACATCCACGCCGTGGAAGAACAACCGATCCCCTACCTGGTGATGGAATACATCCCTGGGCAGACGTTGCAGCAGCGGCTTGATGAGAAAGGCCCGTTGGACATTCCCGATGTGCTGCGGCTGGGCCGGCAGATGGCCGAGGGGCTCGCCGCCGCCGCCGCGAAAGGCTTGATCCATCGCGACATCAAGCCGGGGAACATTCTGCTGGAAGCGGGGGTTCACGAGCGGGTCAAGATCACCGATTTCGGTCTGGCCCGCGCCGCCGATGACGCCAGCATGACCCAGAGCGGCGTGATTGCCGGGACGCCGATGTACATGGCCCCCGAGCAGACGCTGGGAAGCACGCTCGATCCGCGGGCCGACCTGTTCAGCCTGGGAAGCGTGCTGTATCAAATGGTCAGCGGCCGCGCCCCGTTCCGCGCCGCGTCGACGCTGGCGGTGTTGAAACGCGTCGCCGAAGACACGCCGCGACCCATCAAGGAGATCATCCCCGAAACGCCGCAGTGGCTGTGCGACATCATTACCAAGCTGCACGCCAAAAATCCAGACGACCGGTTTCAGACGGCGGAGGAAGTCGCTGAAGTCCTGGCTCACTGTGAAGCCCAGCTCAAGAACAATGCCAGGCTGCAGGACTTTTCCAAAATCCCGCGCGTCCGATCCGCCTCGAGTTCGGGGCGTTGGAAATGGGCCGCCGCGGTAGCCGTGCTGCTGTCTTTGTCCGCGCTGACCGAAGTCGCCGGGATCACCCGTCTGTTCCGCACGGGTGCGCCGGAACGGGCGGCCGACCTGGAGGCGACTCCCGCGGAACCATTGGACGCGGTCCCGGCGAAGGCCGACGGTTTTGTCGCACTCTTCAACGGCAAAGACCTGACGGGCTGGAAAGCTCATCCGGCCGCCCCCGGACACTGGGAAGTCAAGGATGGCATCCTCATCGGCAGTGATCGCCGCGGTGTTCTGTTCAGCGAGCGCGGCGACTTCTCAAACTTCCACCTGCGAATCGAGGCCAGGATCAATTCGCGCGGAGACAGTGGCATTTTCCTGCGAACGGGATTTGGAATTCGTCAGGGAAAAGAAGAATGGCAGGTCGCACTTCCCGGCGGTTATGAAGTGGATATTAACAAGACGACCTACTCCAGAAAAACGGGCAGCGTCCTGGCTTTGCAACGCGATGCACCGCCCCGAGTCCTGGGTTTGGCGGCGGATGATTCCCTCACCCAGCCCGACGAGTGGTTCACCCTCGAGATCATTGCCGAGCAGAACCGCTTCATCACGAAAGTGAACGGTCACACGACGGCGAACTGCAGCGATCCACTCCGCAGCGACGCCAGCGGTCACATTGCTCTTCAGTTGTGGCACCCCACCACCCGCGTGCAGTTTCGCAAGATCGAGATCAAAGAATTGCCGTCCGAACCATCGGCGGCTCCCGGCCTACCGCTGCGCCAATTCGCCAGCGACGAGTGGATCGACGTGATTCCGCTGATCGATCCGCAGTTGGACAAGTGGGACATGCGACAAACGGGTAAGAATGAATGGCGGATCGAACAGGGAGAATTGTTCGTCGGTGGTGGGGACGACAAGTTGAACAAACTGCTGCTCCCGCTCGACTCCGACTTCCAGCCGTCGTTTGAGTGTGAATTGGAATTCACCCGCCGGAAGGGCAGCTTTGCCTTCAATCTCAACTTCCCGGCGGCAGAGGGCGACACGCCACTCAGCATCGACTCGCCCTTCCGCCGAGGCATCTTCCTGCGGCATGGCGAGAAGGGAATCCTGTCGATCACGAACGTCTCTCCGATTGAAACCGGAAAACGAACGACCCTGCGCGTCGAGGTTCGCCACCTGCAGGATGGCGATCGCGTGACCGTTTGGAACAACGAAACTCAACTGGGAACGTGGACCGGCGACCGGAACGAACTGGCCAGCATCAACAACGAGGGTTACCCGCACAACAGGCGGTTGAGCCTGTTCGGAATTGGCGCGGGGAATGAAATCGTGTTCCACCGCATCCGGGTGCGCATGCTGGACGGTGGGACGGCCGATTCGCTACGACCGGTTCCAGTTGTGCCCTCATCCGGCTGGCACGGTTCGTCCGCCGACATCCTCACGTCCGCCGAGTACGAATGGACGAAGCCGGTGAACCTCGGACCGAACGTCAACAGTGCCGAACACGACACCGACCTTTGGATTTCTGCCGACGAGTTGAGGTTGCTGTTCAGCTCGGATCGCCCTGGAGGAGCGGGAAGCCACGACCTGTGGGAGTGCCGACGGTCTCGAGTCGATGAAGCCTGGTCGGCAGCGGTCAACCTGGGCGAACCGGTCAACTCCGGCTCATTCGACGTGGATCCCCAATTGTCAGCCGATGGCAGGACACTCGTTTTCGTATCGACTCGAAATGACAACACCGTGGGCGAAATGGATCTCTGGCTGGCGACCAGAGAGTCGGCGGATGCCGCCTGGAATAAGCCTGTCAACCTTGGCCCGAGGATCAATAGTCCTCAAATCGAACGCCACCCCGTGCTTTCCCCGGACGGCTTGCAGTTGATCTTCGCGTCCAACCGGGACGGGAGGAGTTGGGGGCCTTGGACTACTTCGCGCAACTCCGTGGACGAAGAGTGGTCTGTGCCTGTGCAACATCCTGGTGTCCCCTCCCCAATCAATCAGTTATTGGCTGCACAAAACATCTACTTGTTTGAAGGTACTCTAAGAGACGACACGTGCGGGCTGGCACATTGGAACTCTGTCAACAAGACGTGGGAAGGCGAACACCGATTTCCACCGCCGATCAACGACGGCAGCGGCAATGGCTCGCCGTACTACGTCCCCTCGTCTCGATCCTTGTACTTCGAGTCGAATCGCTCTGGCGGCCAGGGGGGCGCCGACCTCTGGATGTCCCGCCGCGTGAAGAAGGGCAAGGTGGCATTGCCCGACTCAGAAGCCCAGCGGATCGTCGCGCTGCCGGCCGCCGCGCAGGTCGAGGAGGTGCGGAAGGAGTTGATGCGCCGCAACCCCGGCTTCGACGGCAAGGTAGAGTACAAAATCGAGGACGGTGTGGTCACGGAGATCCGGGTGGTGACGGACAAGGTGACGGACATCGCGCCGATCCGTGTCTTCAACGCACTTCGAGCGCTTGATTTGAGTGGTACAGAACTGGACCGACAGGGCAACGGACAATTGTCGGACCTGGCGCCGCTGAAGGACATGAATCTGTCGAGCTTGACATACCTGTCCTTGGCCTGCACGAAGATCGGCGACGTCGGCCTTGTCTATTTTAGAAACTGTAACAACCTGACGGGACTTCGGCTCAACCTAACGCGGGTGACGAATGCCGGTATGGCCAACTTTGAAGGATGCCAGAAGCTCCAGAGTCTCGATCTGAAATATACGAAGGTGGAGGATGCCGGTCTGGCCCACTTCAAGGGTTGCAAGGACCTCAATGGTGTCGACTTTGGCGGATTGAATGTGACCGACGAAGGGTTGTCCCATTTCAAGGACTGCAAGGGACTGGCCCATCTGTGGTTGAACGCCACGCGGGTGACCGATGTGGGCTTGGCCCACCTTAAGGATTGCACAACCCTGACGCACCTGCACCTGGCAGGCACGCAGGCGACCAACGCTGCCTTGGCCAATTTCAAGGATTGCCAGGACCTGACCCTGGTCATTCTGGAGAACACCAAGATCACGGATGAGGGACTGGTTCACTTGAAGAACTGCAAGAAGCTGTCGCTCCTCAACCTAATGAATACGTCGGTGACCGCCGGAGCGATCGACGAACTCAAAAAGACCCATCCGCAGTGCCGGATCGAATGGGATGGTGGCGTGATTGAGCCCGCACCCGTCCATGTCCCGCTCACCGACGGCGAGTGTGGCACCGTGGCACTGGTGGAATGAGTGAAAGTCGGACTTGGGGGAGTGTGCCACACCCGCCGCAGGTCGAAAGGGAGGGCGCGGGTCGAAAGGGGTGGCGCAGGTCGAAAGGGAGGGCGCAGGTCGAAAGGGAGGGCGCAGGTCGAAAGGGAGGGCGCAGGTCGAAAGGGAGGGCGCAGGTCGGAAGGGGC
>JAKFUF010000171.1 GCA_021732845.1 Planctomycetaceae bacterium
AGCCATCGGTCCTGAAGGGGCCGTTCAGCGCTTGCTCCGTCGGCGGCAGGGTTTCCGGAGATTCGGACGTTGAACGCCCCCTTCAGGGTCGGCGCCCGTGCGTTTGCCCCATACCCAGGGCGTCGCCGGCAATGCCGGCTTTGCCCTGGGCTGACAGAAAGAGCCCTACAGGCTCATCTGTGATGGCCCGCGTCCTTTCGCAGGAGCGAAAGGCGACTTTACGCCGCCCTGCATCGCGGGGTGGACAACCACGGTCTCCGCGCTACATGGTCGGCAAAGGCGGGTCTAACTCAGCCATGCCCTCTTGAGTCAACCGCGGGCACGCGCTAACCCCGCACGCGGGCTTCCATCAGCGCCACCACTTCCGGCAGCGGCAGTTCGGACGTATCGATCACGACGGCGTCCGTGGCGGGTTTCAATGGGCCGACGGTGCGGGTGGCGTCGCGTTCGTCGCGTTCGGTTTGTTGGGTGATCAGGTCTTGAAGCGAGACCTGTTCGCCGCGGGCTTCGAGATCGCCCTGGCGGCGGCGGGCGCGGACTTCGGGTGAGGCGGTGACGAAGAATTTGAACTCGGCCTGGGGGAAAGCCACGGTTCCCTGGTCGCGGCCTTCGGTGACGACGTTGCTGCGTCCGGCCAGTTCGCGCTGCCGCTCGACCATGTGGGTGCGGACGCGGGGGTTGCCGGCGATGAACTGTGACTGGCTGGTGACCTCGGTGCTGCGAATTTCGGTCGAGACGTCCTGGCCATCCGCCAGGATCCGGTCGCCGTTGAACTCCAGCCGTACGGCACAGGCGCAGTTAGCGACCGCGTCGGCGTTGGCCAAGTCGACTTCGCGTCGCAGGCAGACGAGGGTTGCCGCGCGGTACATGGCTCCCGTGTCGAGAAAATCGAACCCCAGCCGCGACGCCAGTTGCCGTGCGACTGTGCTCTTCCCGGCCCCTGCCGGGCCGTCAATGGTCACGATCATCCTGCCTCGACCTCATGAATTCAGCCACCACTGGTCAAGTGCCATGTTATACCGGTCTGGATTGGTCACACCAGCTTGGCGGTTCGTTTGTGACTGAGCCACGCTGACGGCCGGCCAGTTTTTCAAATAATCAGCCGGAACGCGTTAGCGCGCGTTAGCGTCCGGTTCCCGAGCTTGCGGGATCGCCGATTTTTTAGCGAAGTCAGAACCGGGGCCTAATGGCCTCCGGCTGATTGGGTCTTCAACATTTTCAAAAACTGGCCGGCCCTGAAGCCCCGAACCGGGCACCTTGACAAACCCCGACGGCGGTCGCAAGATGAATCCTCAACTCGCGTTCAACGTCGTGTCACGGTGCGCAGTGGCTTCCGCCTGGCGTCGATCCCCCGGTCGCCAAGATCCACTTCACCACTGGCGTCAGCGTCCATTGATAGTTTGCCACCCAAGCACTGGTTGGTTCAGTCCGACGTTGGGGATGAGTATGTATCGCCATGTGTTGGCCATTTCCGTACTGATCTGTTGCGGCTGCAACCCCTGGGGCAGCCCCGCCGGGATCTCGGATACGGAAGCCGCCAACAGCCATCGGCAGATGGTGGAGCACCTGGAAAAGATCCGGACCGACACCGCGGATCAGAACATTTATATGGGGGACCAGGAGGTTCGCAAGCTGCGTGAGGCCCTTGCCGGAATCGATCCTCACGCACCGGTCGCCGAGCGGTTCCATTTGCAATGGATGCTGGGCTACCACGAGCTGCGCCTGGGGGAGACGGCGCAGGCGATCGCCGACCTGAAGCTGGCCGATGAACTGTTCGCCAAGGCCAAGCCGTCGCTCGCTCCTGCCGAATGTGACCAGTTCCTGTTGCATCTGGCGACGGGGCATCTGCGGCTGGCTGAAAACCAGAACTGCATTCACTGCCAGAATGCCGAGAGCTGCATCCTGCCGATTCGCGGCGGCGGTGTTCACACCAAACGCGAAGGCTCCAAACAGACGCTGGTGGTTCTGGGCCGGCTGTTGGAACAGAATCCCCGACATCTCACGGCCCGCTGGTTGACGAACCTGGCCCATATGACCTTGGGCAGCTATCCCGCCGGAGTGGATCCGCAGTTTCGGATTCCCGAGGCCAGGTTTCAATCGCAGGAGAAATTCCCGCGGTTGCGGAACGTCGCGCTGGAGCTGGGTGTGGGAGAGTTCGACCTCTGCGGCGGTTCGCTGATCGATGATTTCAACGGTGACGGATTGCTGGACATCGTGGCCACCAGTTGGGACACCGCGGTCTCCGTGCGTTTTTTCAAGCAAACCGGTGACGGAACATTCACCGATGCGTCCAAGGAGGCCGGGCTGACAGGAATTTTCGGCGGGCTCAGCCTGAACCAGGCGGATTTCGACAACGACGGCGACCTGGACATCCTGGTCATGCGCGGGGCCTGGTTTGGGGAACGGGGAAAACATCCCTGTTCCCTGCTGCGAAACGACGGCCAGGGGCACTTTCAAGACGTGACCTTCGCGGCAGGGATGGGCGAGGTGCATTACCCCACACAGGCCGGGGCATGGGCGGACTACGACAACGACGGCGACATCGACTTGTTTCTGGGAAGCGAAGCGTTTCCCAGCCGGCTCTACCGCAATGACGGGACCGGACGGTTTGCTGATGTTGCCGCGGAGGCCGGGGTCACAAACGATCGCTTTGCCAAAGGCGCGGTCTGGGGCGACTACAACGGTGACCGCCTCCCCGACTTGTATGTGTCGAACTATGGCGAAGAGAACCGCCTGTATCGCAACGCAGGCGGCGGCAAGTTCGTCGATGTGGCTCCCGAACTGGGAGTGACGCGGCCCATCAAGAGTTTTCCCACGTGGTTCTGGGACTTCGACAATGACGGTGTGCTGGACCTGTATGTTTCCAGTTGGTGGCCGGATGTGAAGTATCTGGCCGCGGAATACTTCGACGAACCGATCGACGCCGAATTCATGTGTCTGTATCGCGGGAATGGGAAGGGTGGCTTTGACGATGTCGCCACGGAACGCGGCCTGCGCCGCTACGCCCTGCCCATGGGTTCCAATTTCGGCGATATCGACAGCGACGGGTTTCCGGATTTTTATCTCGGGACCGGATATCCCGAATATGAGGGGCTGATGCCCAACCTGTTGTTCAAGAACAAAGGCGGAAAGACATTCGCGGACGTGACCTTTGCGGCAGGGGTCGGCCACCTGCAGAAGGGGCATGGGGTGAGTTTTGCCGACCTCGACAACGATGGCGACCAGGACCTGCACGTGCAGATGGGCGGCGCGTTTCCCGGTGACAAGTCGACCAACCTGCTGTACGAAAATCCTGGTTTCGGCAACCACACGCTGTCCCTGCGGCTCGTGGGCCGCACCTCCAACCGGTTTGGCGTGGGCGCGCGGATCAAGGCCGAAATCCATGAGGGAGACGTTCGCCGCACCGTCTATTCCTGGGTCAGTTCCGCCGGCAGCTTCGGAGCCAACCCTCTCCGTCCACAGTTGGGTCTGGGCCAGGCCACCGTCGTGGATGTGCTGGAGGTCTACTGGCCGACGAGCGACACGACGCAGCGGTTTGAAAACGTCAAGGCCGACCAGTGGATCGAAGTCACCGAAGGCAGCCAGACGTATCAACCGCTGACCTGGACGAAAACTCCATTCAAGATCAAAGCCAAGCCGGAAGCAGCCAGAGTATCCCAGTTGACAAGGTGACTCGACCGTGAGCATGTCGAGAACCAATTCGATCCGTGTCGGTGCGCTGGCGGTATTGGCCGTGATCGTGGCGACAGACATTGGTGTTCGGACCAATTGGTTAGGAAGTCCCAGGTCATCGCCGGGAGACGGCAGGAACAGTCCCACCACCCTCATCGAACAGCCCCAGAGCCCGCCGCGAATTCAGTTTCAGGATGTGACCGCCGAGCGGGGAATCGAGTTCACGCATGTCGTCGCCCAACCGGAAGGCTTTTATTTTCCCGACATCATGTCCGCGGGATGCGGCCTGTTTGACTTGAATTGCGATGGACGGCTGGACGTCCTGCTGCTCAACGGCAGCCAGTCGCCGCCGCATCGGCTGGCAACTCCCCAATCCACCGCTCCGGCGGGTCATCGTTTGTACCGCCAGGAGGCCGATGGCCGGTTCACCGATGTCACTGCCGCCTCTGGATTGGGCGGGACGGACTATGGTGTGGGCGTGGCGATCGCTGACATCAACAATGATGGCCACCCCGATGTCTATATGACCACCGTGGGCGAAGATCAGTTGTACTTGAACCGCCGCAACGGAACCTTTGAGAACATCACGCAGGCGGCTGGGATCGCCAACCCCTTGTGGGGCACTTCCGCCAGCTTTGTGGACTTCGACCGCGATGGCTGGCTCGATCTGTTCGTCGCCAACTATGTCGATTACCACGCCTCCCGCAAGTGCGTGAACCGTCACGGACGGGAGGATTATTGTCATCCGGGCCAGTTCGAGCCGACATGCCACAAGTTGTACCGCAACCTGACGGGCGAGAGTCTGCAAGGCTCTGCCCGAGCGGGGGATCGCCAGGTGCGGTTCGAGGATGTCAGCCTGCGGGCCGGGATCGTGACGCAGCGCGGACCGGGGCTCGGTGTCCATTGCGCGGATTTCAACGCGGACGGCTGGCCGGACATTTATGTCGCCAACGACAGCGAGGCGAACTTCCTGTGGATCAACCAGCGCGACGGCACCTTCCGCGACGAAGCGGTGATCCGCGGAGTGGCCACGGACGGACAGGGCCAGCCACAGTCGAGCATGGGAGTCGTGTTTGACGACCTCAATGATGACGGCCTGTCGGATATTTTCCTCACGCATTTCCGCGGGGAACCTCACACGATGTACCGGCAGGTCACACCCGATGGCCTGTTTGCGGATCAGACCGTACCTGCGGGACTGTTCGACGCCACGTTTCATTCGACCGGATTTGGCGTGGTGGCCGTGGACCTGGAGCACGATGGCGACCTGGATTTGGCGGTGGCCAATGGACACGTGAAACAGGAGGATGGCTCACCACCGGCCGCAATGACTTCCACTGCAACGACCTCCATTTTGTTTGCATCCGCGTATCAGGAGCAGAATGAGATCTTCGTGAACGACGGAAAGGGCCGGTTCCACAAAGAACTGAGCCCATCCTGCGGTTTTCGGAGCCCGCGCGAGGTTTCACGCGGGCTGGCGTGCGGCGACATCAACGGCGACGGGGCGTTGGACCTGCTTGTGTCCAATGCGGGCGGACCAGCGCGGCTGTGCCTGAATACGACGGCCAGCCGGGGTCACTGGCTGCTGGTGCGGGCGGTTGAGCCACGGCTGGGGGGACGGGACGCGTACGGGGCTCAGGTGACGGTGAAGGCGGGCGGGCGGCGGTGGGTGCGGGTCATCAATTCCACCTTCAGCTACCTGTCCGCCAGCGACCCGCGGGCGCACTTCGGCCTGGGTGCCGTTGAAACCGTGGACTCGATCGAAGTCCGCTGGCCGGATGGCAGCCACGAGCGATTTCCCGGCGGTGCGGTGGACCGTTCGTTGGAACTTTCGCACGGAACGGGGCTGACTCCATGAAGCGGTGCCTCGCCTTGGCGGTTCTGTTGGTGCTTGGCATCGGCCTTTGGCTCGCACGGCGGCCGAACGAGATGCGCGGACCCGTCGTCCGGCTGGACACCCTGCCGGCACCCGTGGCTGAAGTTCTGCGGGATGCCGAAGCCGGAGTCCGTCAGGACCCGCGCTCGGCCGCCGCCTGGGGGCACTGGGGCATGGTGCTGATGGCCCACGACATGCCGGTGGAGGCCATCACCTGCCTGCAACAGGCCGAACAGTTGGAGCCGCTGGCAACGCGAAGTTCCACGGCCCGTGGTTCACAGCCGTTTCGCTGGGCTTACTACCAGGGAATGTGCCTGGCACTCAGCGATCCAGCAGCGGCACTGGCCTGCTTCCAACGGGCGGCGGAGTTTGAGGGGGTGCCGCCGGTGGTCCGGCTTGAACTGGCCGAGCGGTTGCTGACGTTTCAGCGTCTGGATGAGGCGGAAGTGCAGTTGAAGGATCCGGACGTTCCCCAGGATGGTTCGCGGGGCGACCTGGCCCGCGGCCGCCTGGCGTTTCTGCGTGGCGACTTCGCGACGAGCGGCCACTGGCTGAAGCGGGTCATCGGTTCAACCCCCAAGAATCGCGACGCCCGGCAGCTCTTGTCGCAGGTCCTGCTGCGGCTTGAGGATCCGGCGGGTGCGGCGGAACATTCGCGCCTGTGCCAGGAGCTGGGCAGTCAGCGTGCCGCCTGGGACGATCCCTTCATGAACGCCGTGGTGGCGTTGTGCCGGTCGCCCAGTCAGTTGCTGAGCCACGCGGAAGAAATGGTGGCTCAGGACAATTACCCGGCGGCAGCCGAAACTTTGCGCCGCGTCCTGGAGCTGGCTCCCGATCAACCGGACGTGCTTGTCCAACTGGGCTTCGCCTTGATGAAGCAGGGCGACCAGCCTGCCGCCGCAGCGTCACTGCGAGCCGCGCTCGCTTTGAATCCGGCGCATGCGGAGGCGCATTACTATCTGGGCAGCCTCCAGATGCAGGAAGAAAAGTGGGCGGAGGCCGTGGCTTCGCTGCAGCAGGCAGTCCAGTTCAAGCCGGATTATGCCGCCGCGCACCACAATCTTGGGACCTGCCTCATCCGCCTCAACAAGCCGACGGCCGCCTGCACCGCGCTGCTGGCGGCCGTGCGCGCCGAACCCGACTCCACCGCCAGTCATCTGTCCCTGGCGGAGCTGTTGATCGCCAACGGGCAGCCAGCCGAGGCGGCGCGGCATTTGGAAGCTGTCCGCCGCCTGGCTCCGGCAGACCCCCGCCTGAACGCGTTGCTGGCAAAAGTGAAGTCGGCGGCGGACAAGGGTCCGTCTGGACGCTGACTCAGGTCGGAACGGTGATTTTGAGGGACAAGGTGCAGAAAAAGCGCCGCAATGTGGCGTAATTGCAGCGCGGCCCAAAACCGTGATCTATAGTCATTTCAGTGGGGTGTTCGTTCGGGATTCAACCCCCACCGCTTTCATGACTCTTTTCACCACGGTATCCGCATGACTACAACCTTGGAGGCCGCCCCGACGGTGGCCGCACCCTCCGCTCCGACGTCGATCAAGACGGCCGACTATGTGAACCCCATCATTCAGTCCACGCGTGACGTGTTCGAAATGATGCTGGGGTGCGTGCCCAAGCGAACCGGCTTGATGCGCAAGCAGGACGCCAAAATGCCGCGCGACATCAGCGGCGTGATCGGCATCTCCGGCAAGACCCGCGGGACCATCGTCCTGTGTTTCCCGAAAGCCTCGGCATTGGAAGCTTTGCACCGCATGATCGGCACGGTGGCCACGGACATCGACGACGATGTCTGCGATGCCGTGGGCGAGTTGACAAACATGATCGCCGGCGCTGCCAAGGCGCAAATGGCACATCTGGAGTTGTCCATCAGCCTGCCGAACATTGTCTGCGGCGAAGACCACGTGGTCCGCTTCCCCGCCACATCGGTCGGCTCCATTGAGCCGTTCTGCGTGCTGTTCGATTCGGACCTGGGCCCCTTCATGATCGAAGTGGCGTTCGCCTGACCCAACTGGCCGGCCATTTTCTGCCCTGCCTGGCTCGAAACACCTGCGCATTCGTGCCGCCGGCACAGCTTTACATCCTCCTCGCATTCAAAGTCAAAGGGACATTCCCATGAAAGTGCTGCTTGTCGACGATTCCGGAACGATGCGGGCCATTCAGAAACGCTGCCTCAACAAGCTGGGCATTGAGGACATCTGTGACGCCGACGACGGCGTGACGGCGCTGCGGCTGTTTGAGGCCACGGCGTTCGATGTCGTGCTGACGGACTGGAACATGCCCAACATGGACGGCCTGCAGTTGCTGAAGGAGATTCGCCAGCGAAACGCGGACATTCCGGTGATCATGATCACCACAGAAGCCGAGCGCAACCGGGTCATGGAGGCGATCCAGGCCGGAGTTTCCGACTATCTGGTCAAGCCGTTCACCACGGACGGCCTGCGGGACAAGCTTGAAAAATGGATCCCTGTCCGAATTTGACAACAAATTCGGAAACGCGTTGCCGAATTGCCACGACTTTTCGCAACCGCCGCCGCTTTCTGAGCTAAAGATCACCAGAGCGTTAACGGCTCCGTATGGCCCCGAGATTTCGAACCGCGCACAACATGATCGATCCACGCAAAATCTGGTCCTCCTCGCAGCTTCCCACGCTGCCAGCGGTGGCCATCAAGCTGCTCGAAGCCTCGCGGAATCCTAATGCGGACATCCGCGTGATCGCCAATCTGATCAAGTCGGATCCGGCCATCGCCGCCAAGATCCTCAAGGCGGCCAACTCCACGTATTTTGGGTTTTCGACCAAACTGACCTCGATCGACCGGGCCGTGCCGCTCCTGGGGGCGAATGTCGTCACCTCGCTGGCGCTGAGCTTTTCGGTGGTCGAGGCCGCGATGACCCGCGGGCCGATGGCTCCGCTGTACAGTGCCTACTGGCTGCAGTCCATCGTCCAGGGGGCGGCGGCTGAAACAATCGGTGGGCACTGCGAATCGGGGCTCGCCTGTGAATTCTTTCTGGCCGGCCTGCTGATGGACATCGGCCGGCTGGCAATGTTGAAGACCATTCCCGACGCCTACCGCCCGGTGCTTGAGCCCGAGGTTCAAACCGCGCCACTGGTGGCGCTCGAACAGCAGGTGTTCGGGTTCGATCACGCGCAGATCGGCGCGGAACTGATGCGGCACTGGTCGCTGCCGGAATCCTTGAGAATCGCGACGAAGCTGCATCATGCCTCGCTGGATGAAATCAAACAGCATGCCCAGCAGCCCGATTATCCGATGATTCGCGCCATCGCCGTGGCGGCGGCCGCGGGCGAGTATTTCTGCACGCAGCACAAGGGCCAGTCTCTGGCCCGGCTGCGGGAACTGACGACGGAGTTTTATGGGCATTCGGAAGAGAAGCTCCAGGACCTGCTGCAAAGCATCAAGCTTCGCGTCGACAAGACGGGCGACCTGTTCAGCGTGAACACCACGGACATCTCTGACCCGAGCGACCTGATGGCGCAGGCCAGCGAGCAACTGGCGCAGATTGCCATGCAGGCGCATGCCACCAGCACCCATGCCGTCGCCAAGCAGAAGGAGGCCGAGGAGGTCAGCCGGGAACTGCAGGTGGAGAATGAACAGCTCCGGCAGCGGTCGCTCCACGACCCTTTGACCCGCGTCTACAACCGCCAGTTCTTGGATGACGCGCTCAACCGCGAAGTCCAGCGCTGCTGCCGCACCGCCGCGCCTTTGGGGCTGATCTTCATCGACATCGACAAGTTCAAACTCCTGAATGACAACTACGGACATCAGTTCGGCGACCTGGTGCTCAAGCGGATCGCCGCGTGCATGCAGGAGGTGATGCGGACCTCCGACATCGTCGCCCGTTATGGCGGCGAAGAGTTCTGCATCATGATTCACGAACCCACGGAAAAGGGGCTGGAAAAGGTGGCCGAACGGCTGCGGGCACGGATCCAGGACGAGGACATCCGCTTCGGGGACCAGCGCGTCCCCGTGACCGCCAGCTTTGGCGCAGCGATGACCCTCCCCCGCCGCGATGAATTTGCCCTGGCCACCGAACTGATCGCCGCCGCCGACGAGGCCATGTACGAAGCCAAACGCTCCGGCCGCAACTGCGTCAAATTCCGCGTCGACCTCCGCGAAGCCGACCGCCGCCTGGCCCTGCTCGTGCTGCAAAAACGGTTCAGCCGGTGGCTCGTCAGTTCCGGTGCCGTCGATGTCGCCACGATGACCCAGGCCCTGCCGCAGTGCAAGCACCCGCGGCGGATGCTCGGCGATCTGGCACAGGAACTGGGTTTCCTCAACGCGGCTCAAGTCGAACAGATCCTCCGGGAGCAGCAGGCCTCCCAGCAGCGGTTCGGCGAGGTCGCCGTCACCTGTGGGTTCCTCACCGAAGACCAACTGGCCAGCCTGATTGCCCTCCAACTCGAAGATCCCCAGGATCTGGCCACGGTGCTGGTCACCCTGGGTGTGTTGGACTCCAGCCGTTCCGGGCAGTTGCTGGAAGGCTACTGGGCCTCCAGCCCCGCCCGCCTGCTGCCGGCCTGATCCCGCGCTACCCCGCGAATCTTCACGAACAAGGACTGTCGAAAGAAACTCCGTCGCATTTTTAGAACCGATGACTTTCGCAGACGACGATGCAAACCGATCATCCCGGAGGGATGAAAGCTCTTAGGACCGGGGCAAGAATAACTGTCGATTTTTGACGAGTCGCACAGCCAATGAGCCGGAGGGCCTTAGCCCCCGGTTGGAGGATGATCGGAAGACGCCAACGCCACGAACCGGACGCTGATGAATCTGCCCTCAATCGGCGTCCATCCCAAGCAACTTCACCATGTTATTGTTGCCGCGATCCCAAGTGCTCTGATCCCTCCGGGATCAACCTTGGTCACTTTTATTGATGATGCAATCCCAAGGCGAATGAAAACAACATGGATCTCATCACCCGCGCTGCCAAGCCGGTTGATCATTCGTGAAATTCGTAGGATTCGTGAAGATTCGTGGTTCAATTTCTAACCATCCGATTCAGGTGGATGTCGCCGGACCAGCAGACATTGCAAACAGCTCCATTCGTTGTCGTGGAGAGTGTTCACTGCTGCCATGGCTTTTGGTTGTTTGAGAGTAAGAAGCCTGTTCGCAGTTCGTTGTGTCTGACAGACTGTGAAATTTGAACTCTGAAATTTGAGATTATTTCGTTCATGCACCGCGCCGTGATTGTCGGCGCGCT
>JAKFUF010000247.1 GCA_021732845.1 Planctomycetaceae bacterium
CAGCTTTCGAGCGGCCTTGACAACGATCTCAGAGCCACTTAGGACATCGGAACCGACTTCCAGAATTTTTCTGGCGGCGTGAGCCACCGAGAAGCGGAATTACGAGGGTACTTTTGTCGGACACGTCAAATTTGAAATTCCACTGAGCCAAAAACAGGCTTCCGCAGGGGTCGAAAAACTTGTGCATCCTAGCGTCAGCGGATCCGCTTCATCCGCGTGAACTGCGGATACGCGGGCAGGCTGCGGTAGGGGATGGGGTAATCGGTCTTGCCGCCTCTGTCGTTCGTGAAGTACCAGTGATAGTCCAGCGGTGCCATGCCGATCCATTTTCCCGGGATCGTAATGTCTGGCCGGTAGCCTTTGCCGTTGTTCAAGAACGGGATGGCGTGGGGCCAGTAGATATAAAATGCCTTGCCAATCAGCAGGCGGCGCGGGACGGCGTGCGGGTGCTTGGCGGGCGGACGATCGTCGTGCCACATCCGGCTGTCTTTGCTGCGGGGGCTGTTGTCACCCAGCGCGAAGAACTCGTCCTCGCTGTCCCGGACGGAGTCATCGAGCTGGTAAACCCGCGTGCCCCGCAGGTTGAAGGCGTTCGAGTATTGGTCGCCCCAGGCAACGGGGTCGGCAAAACCCGCGCGGGCCGACAGTTCACCCCGCCGCGATCCGGGCAGGTCGGTGAGGTCCAAGGCGGCGACCTCGTCATCCGTGGCAAACGGCAGCAGGCCGCGGGAATTGGGGGCGTCGCGAAGCGAATCCAGCGATTTCGAGCGATACTCTTCGTTCTCTCCGATTCCCCGTGCATCGCGATAGTAGATGTCGCGTTCGAGCTTCAGCTTTGACACGATCACGCTGGCCCCGCGGGAGGCAATCCCCACCGGAGCCACGTCGCGCGCCGTGGGCAGGACAGGCTGGATGGGCGGTGCGTACTTTGGGTCGCCCACATCCGCGTTGAACTCCAAAAAGTTCCCTGCCACCAGCGTGCCATTGACCCAGAAACACAGCCGTTCGTCGACGTTGGCGAACGTGATGTCATAGCTGCCCACACCGCGCAGCGTGCTTTGCGCCTCGCCCAACTGCAGTTCATCCCCCAGCGGGTCCATCTCGAAGGACACGTACGAGAATGCAACCTTGCCGGTGGTGATGTCCACCTTCGCGCGATAGCTGCGCTGGCCCTCGACCAGTTCCCAGAGCAGTTCGCCGCCGTCTTTTTGCACATCCACATGGGCGTTGATCGTGAGATCGCCCACCCACTGCACGCCGCCATCGGTCCAATTCAGGTCTGGATAGGGCGGTTCGGCCGTCATCTCGTCGACATTCGCTTCACCCACCGAGATGCTGGCGTTGTAGCCGTAGAAATCGGTCACCAGCAGGTCCGCGGGCGAAGCCTGAACCTGGTTCCCCTGCAGGGCCGCGGTCCAGGCCGCTGAATCCGGAACACAGTTGTGATAGCGCAGCCACTGCCAGCCATTCCCGGCCTGTGGCTCGGCATCCACGCGGAGTTCCCGCTTGGTGGGGTCCTTGTCCCGCTTCCAGACGCTGCCAATGTCCGGCTGCCACCGCTCTGACCAACCCGCCTTCAGCAGTGCGTAGGGAGGGAATGAATCATCGTAGACCAGCAGTTGCAGATCTTTTTGCTTCCCCGGATCCTTGCGGGGAATGCGAAACTTGTCATTTGTGCCAAGCTTTCGCACATACACATCGCCCCCAACGATTTTCAGCTCTTCGCCAGGCAGGCCGGCCAGCCGCTTGATGTAGTTCGTCTTGGCATCCGGCGGAAACTTGAAAACGAAAACGTCCCACCGCTCGGGGTTGTAAAGGTCGTAGGGAAACTTGTTGACGAGGATCCGGTCGCCGGTAAACGCTTCGTCTGTCAGGACAAAATTGGGAAATCCGCAATTCGGGCAGACCGCGGAATTGGTCTGCTCCCGCTCGTGCAGATACCCCCCGTCCAGTTCGGTGCTGGCACCCGCGGCATAGCGCACCCGGCATTGGCGACAGGTCACGTCCCGGTGCTGGCCATAGAGTGTCGGGGCCATGGAACCGGTGGGAATGACGAACGCTTCGGCCTCGAAGGTGCGAAACAGAAACGCCAGGATGAAGGCGACGACGACCGACTCGATGGTTTCACGCGTGCCATCGGAATGCGGCCGCTTCTTGGCAGGTTTGGCGGGGGCAACAACAGGCACCGGAGCCGGTGCGGGAGAATCAGCGGCAGTGCTGGCGGAGGCACCAGTCGCGGCGACGGTCGACGATTGGGAAACTCCCGGTTTGGCGCTCATGTTGGCGGCGGCATCCTTCAAATTCCATGTGGCAGGCCGTCCCTCCGATGCAATGATCCCTACGGATCAGATTCAACCCGACAGAGCGGCATTAACGAATATAGCGAATGCGGGAAATATCGGGAATGCGGATGTCGGTGCTCCGCCCGCCGATCGAGACCCGCTGCCGCACCGAGGGGAGATGCACCAGAAACGGCTGACCGAGAATTAATCCCGCCGACAACCGCTCTCCGGCCGGCCAGCACCGGCTGTCCATCGAGACCGGGCTGTTGTCTCCCAGCACGAAGTACTCGTCCGGGCCGAGTTTGACCGCCGTGGCCGAGCCACTCCGTGGCCCTTCGCCTTCCGTATAGTACACGTCGCGCCACAGTTTCAGGTGGCTTACCCGCGCCTGGACCTTCGCGGCCGAAATCCACACCGGCCGCCACGGTGTCGCGGGCTTGCTGTTCGCCGCAACCGACGTCGCCTGATAGCTGTACGCCGCGAATGGCTCGACCTGATCCACCGCCACCAGCACCTGCCGGTCCATCAGCGACAGTTCGACATCCGCATCGATGCCATGCCGGCAGGTGAGCGGTCCGGTCCGCACGGTCAGGCCGGTCTGCAACTGGATCAGCCGCACCTGGCCGTTGGCGAAATCGAAGCACGCCTCGAACTGTTCGGTGCCATCGCTGATCCCGATGCGCACTTCACCCTGGCCGGCCGGCACGTTGAGCGTCAGCGAAAGCGCCAGGTCGCGCACCTCGCGTTGTCCGCCTTCGCCATGCATGCCGCCGTTGTAGCCGTAGACATCCCGAATCGGCGACAGGTGCGATGCCTCATACAGTTCATGCACGGCCTGTTGAAACTCCGCAGGCGCACCGTGCAGCAGCTCGTCCCGGCGCGTCTTCGGCAGTGCCCCGGTGCAAACCAGGACACCCATCAGGTCGTCGTAGCGGAGCTGGTCATACGCCGCGCCCGTCGCCGGCACTCCGATCGGCCACTGCCGGACCGGCACCGACGTGGCATGCCGGCCGCCACGACGGATCCAGTGGCGGTAGCGCAGGCCTGCCTGAGGCGCGAGCGTTTTGCTCGTTGGCGGCGGTGGATTTGACTGAGGATGTTTAAGACTCGCCGTGACTGTCGGATCCAGCGACAGGTCGTCAAAGCCGAACACCGACCCATGCTCCTGCCAGCCGGTGGTCCCCGGTTCAATCACCCAGCGTGGCTGCCAGTCGGGATCATGGTCGTTCGGGAGATGGTCCTGGTCGAACACGGGAATCTGCAGGCTGCGGCGGACAGCCAGCGGCTTGGTTTGGATTTCCCCATTGATATACAGATCGCCTTGGATGATCTGCAGGGTCTCATTCGGCAGCCCCGCCAGCCGCTTGACAAACGCCTGGGCGGGTTTGGATGGGTTTCGGAAGACCACCACACCCCAGCGGTGGGGCGACTTGAAATCGAAGGCCGCCCGGTTGACCAGCAACTGGTCGCCGTCATCACGGGCCTGATGTTCGAGATCAATCCCGCCCCGCCCGCAGTTGGGACAAAACGCCCGGCCATCGGTGCGTGTCTCACTGACACAGATCGCTGTCCCGCAACTGGGGCAGGTCGCCCGCCGGTGATACCCCCACAGCGTGGGGGCCATCGACCCGGTTTCGATCATGTAGCCCTGGGCGACGAACGTCCGAAACAGGCTGACCGCCAGGGTCAGGCAGACGGCAGCTTCAACAACGAACCGCAGCCCGCGCGACACGCCAGAACCCAGACCAGAAATCAGGCTGGTCCGCGCGAACGGATTGTTCAATCTCGCGGCCATGCCATTTTCTTAAAGGATGTCACGTGACATTCGACGGATTTGATTGAACCTGAAAGCCAGACCGGCGTCAATCCGCGTCGGCGGCGACCGTGGTGACTGCGGCCGTCACTGGATGGCTTGCGCCCAGCCGCTTAAAAATTAGCGGCACGGCGCAAGCCGTCCTCGAGCGGAATCGACCCGTGTGGCTTCACCGGAGGGCTCGCGCCGGCTTGCGCCGTGCCGCTCAAGTTGGGGGAGCGCATCCCGTTCACCGCGGCCGCCCTATTTCAGTCGCAACGTGTGCCGGGCGATCATGAGTTCCTCATTCGTCTTCATCACCCGCACGCAAACGCGGCTCGCGGGGGTGGAAACGACGGGCGGGGCCGGATGGGCGGCGTTGAGGGCCGGATCGATCTCCAGGCCCAGGTAAGCCAGTGGCTCGCAGATGCGGCGGCGAATTTCGGCGGCGTGTTCGCCGATGCCTCCGGTGAATATCAGTGAGTCCAAGCCTCCCAGCGAAGCCGTCAGCGCCCCGATGTGGCGGCTGGCCGAATGACAAAAACTGGCGGCGGCAAGGGCGCAGCGCGGATCGGTGGCTTCCCGCTCCAAGACCTGCCGCATGTCATTGGAGACGCCCGACAGGCCCAGCAAGCCACCCTCAACCAGCAGCGCCCGCTCGAGTTCAGCCACGGGCATCTGCCGTTCCTTCAACAGGTAGAACAAGAGACCGGGGTCGACATCTCCAGCCCGCGTCCCCATCACCAGCCCCGCCGCCGGTGTGAAGCCCATGGTCGTGTCGACGCCCACGCCATCCTTGACCGCGGCCAGGCTGCAGCCGTTGCCCAGGTGGGCGACGATTACTCGTCCCTGGCAGGCGTTGAGCCGCTGCAGTTCGTTGACGATGTACTCAAACGACAACCCGTGGAAGCCGTACCGAAACAGCCCCTCCGCCGCGAACCGTTCGGGCAGCGCGTACAGCCGCGCGACATCCGGCATCGTGCGGTGAAACGCGGTGTCGAAACACGCGATCTGCGGCAGTTCGGGATGGGATTCATTGAGTTGGTCGATACAGGCGACGGCCGCGGGCAAATGCAGCGGCGCGAACGGTGTCACCCGCCGCAGTTCGGCCAGCATCGCGGGAGTGACCCGCGCATGCTCGCGGTAATCTGGTCCGCCATGCACCATCCGATGTCCGACGGCCACGTACTCTTTGACATGGAACACGCGTGTGACTGACGACAAGGTTTTCTTGAGGGCACTGGCATGATCGGCAAATTTGAAGTCGTCCTTAAGATCCAAGCCGGCGCTGCCGCCTAAAATGTCGGTGATCCGCGCCTGCGTCCCCTCCCGTCCAATGCGTTCCACATCCACCACCCATTGGCAGACGAGATCCTCCTCGCGAATAAACCCCAGCTTGAGGCTGGATGAACCGCAGTTGACCGTCAACAAGTAGTTTTTCGGTTCCGGCTCGGGCCAGTAGCGTGGAATTGCCTCAGTCATGTTGAGATGTCCGAGTATTGGTAGGCTCAAAAGTAGGATGGGCTTCCTAGCCCGTCCCGAGCAAGGGAAGTCGACCCTGGCTCCGGACGGCCTAGGAAGGCCATTCTACGCATACGACAGTTCGGCTCGTATCTCACCAGACTCATTCTTCCACATCAATCAGCAGCCGTGGAGTGAACTCCACGCGCGGTGATTCCGAGGCCAGGATTTGCATCCGCGTGAAGTTGCCCTCGTCCACCGTGCGGTCAATCACCGGGGCCACCGCGAAGCCAAAATTCTTCGATTGCCCGGCGTGCCAGTGCCGCACGATGACGGTGACATCCAGCAGAGACTCGCGCGGCGGGTCAACCGTGTCGCTCAGTGGCTCAGGCGGAACGTGAATGGGCGGGCTCGTTTTCCCGGCATCTTCAGCGAATGAGAACCCAGAGGGGTTGTGCCACGGTTTTCCGGCGGAGGCCTGTTTCCAGGTCACAGTGGTGGCATCCCATTCCTGCAGAACGGGAAAGGCCGCGACTTTGGTGGTCCCCTGCGAACTGGGATCCCACACCGAGAATCCAAGGCGGGCGCGGACAATTTTGGCCTTGGGAGCCAGCTTCAACGACGCCAGATCAAACCGCACCAGAAACGCGTTCACCACCTCCCGCCGGCTGAGCCGGTTGTCACGTGGCTCGCCTCCCACGTTCATGTCTGGCGTCTGCGGGTCGATCAGCGCATCCACAACCTGCTTCGGCCCCTGCAGGATCAGCGTACGGTGCTTCGCCGCCACGCTGGTCTCGGGTGTCGTCGAAGCGGTGGGCACTTCCACCTGCGATGCGGGATCGGGAATCTCTCCCACGGTCACCGATCCACCCAGCGGCGTGGCTCCGGTTGGCACACGCGGCACAAGTTCCCGCGGCGGGGCAGCAGCATGGCGGCGCGACAACTCATTCCCAATCCGCACCCGCACCCGCCACAGATCCTGTGGGCGAAGCTGCGTGAACTCCACGCGACCGGCGTCCTCCGCGTTTGTGACGCCCGTCCCCTTGACCTGCGCCGAAAGGTTTAAGAGGCGGCGCAGTTCCTGGCCGACGAGCCACCGTGGCTGCTGCAGGGTCTGCATGAGCAGCGTGTAGTATTCCACATCCTGCTGGCCGCGCAGGTAGGCCTTCAGTCTCACGGAGGCAATTGGCTCCTTTTGGCCCACGAATGCACCGGGGTAGAACAGCGACAGGGCATCGCCCTTCTTCCATGAGTCTGCCGTGCCGATGGTCTGCCAAGGCACGACGCCGTCGCTTTCCAGCGTCCACGAATTGACGCACCAACCAGCCGGTTGGACGTTGCTTTCTTCAATCGCGTTCGTCGTTCCGTAGTCGACAACCACCTGCCCGAAGCGATGCTTGCGGTCGATGACCAACCGGTGGTACTCGCGGAAGGAGCCTCCAGAAACGACGTTGTAGTTCAGCAGACTGTCGAGCGAATCGCGCTGCCATTGGGGACGGGAAATGTCAGCCCGGAACACAATTCGCGCCGGCGACTTTGCCCGACTCAGGCCACGCGCGATGCCCTCCTGAAAGGCATCACCAAAGTACCGCAGCGCCCAGAAGTCTTGGAACGAAGCCGGCTCATCCAGGATCCAGGGGGCTGAGCCACGGTTCCAGCCGTTCTCCTTGAAGTTGTTCTTGTTGTTCAGATAGCCGTGAAACATCGTGCGGTTGAAGTCTTTGTCCGACAAGTGCCGGGCAAACTGCTCCGCGGCCTCGACGAACTTCTGCCGGTATTCTGGCGGAAACGCCCGGTCCGCCCAGTAGTTGCCGTTGTAATTGGGGTCGATCGGCGTTGGCCAGTTCTCATGCAATGGAAGGTAGAAGCATTCCAGCGGGACACCTTTGCGCGGCAGGTCAGAGAATGCCGTGCCGTCGAGGAAGGGACCAAACCGCGCATCCCAGGCGGTCCAATCAAAGGACTCTCCCTTGATGCTCGGCGCACACCCGGCATCGATTTCACCGCGCTGCGAATAGGGCACGCGGTTGACCACGGTGCGGTGCCGATGCGCCAGCCGGTAATAATCGCCCTCATTGCCGGGGAGGCTGTAACAGTTCATCTCGGGTAGGAAACTCAGCGTGTCGGGGAGTGTGAAATCCCAGACAGTCAGTTTGACGGGCAGTTCCAGCTTCTGTGCCCCCGCTGTGAGCTTGAGAACACAGGGATATTCCCCCGGCGGTGTCTGATGCGGGATGTAGATCTCACAATAGATGGAGCCCGCCTTCTGGCCTTCCACGATCTCTGTCGACTTGGTGGTACTTTCCTTCGCCGCCGCAGCATCTTCCGGCAGGTTGAACGGACCGGTCAGCGGCAATAGGGGATCCGGCAGCGGTCCGCGCGGCGTGGTCACATGCCGTGCCCGGCTGAAGGTCACTCCTGCCCCCGGCAGTGGCAGCACCAGTTCCGGCTTCAGCCCCTGAACCTTGCCCCGCACCAGCACCTGAAAGCTGACAAATTCATTGCGGGCCGCGTGCAGCCGCAGTTCCCTGTCGCGGGCCATCCACAAGTGATTGCCGAGCAGATACCCGGGCGGCTGCGTGGGGATCAGCTCGCCCGTCAGCGGATGGACCTTGTCGAGACCGTCAATGATGGCGATTTCCGCTTCGCCGAGCTTCGGCAGCGGCCCCACGGATCGGAACGGTGTGGGGTCGACGCCCGGCACAAAGTCGACGCCGCCGGTCAGCTTTGACACCGCGATCCGCGCGGTGGTCTCCGGGCCGACATTGCCAGCACCGTCGACCGCCCGCACACTCAATGGGACCGTTGTTCCCGCGGCGAGTCCCAAGTCGCGCAGGTGCATCTGCACCCGCGATTTGCCCGCTGCCGCCAGCGGAATCAGATACCGTGGCACAGGCCGGCCATCGACCTCCACCAGAAACCCCACCGTCCCCGTGCCGCTGTCGGGCGGAGTGACCCAGCTCACCAACGCCTCTCCAGCAGGCAGCCCGGCTGTTGCCGGGTCGACCTGAATCGGCCCGCACGCCTCGGGCGGCCGGTCGTCTGGTTTGCCCAGTACCACGGTGAAGTACGGAGCACGGTCGGCTCCCGCTTCCCGGCTGTCGACAAAGCGGTTCGGCATGTGGCGAAACGTCACCGTAGTGCCATTGCGGCTCCACTCCGTGCCTGTGTCATCATAGAGTAAGAAACCGTGGCTCACCCCCGCCGCCCGCAGGGCCACGATCGCCGGTTCGACGGCAATTCGCTGCCAGCCGTCCTTGTCGGGCGGGAAGGCATCCGCCATGGCCCACCGTGTGTGACCATTCCCCAGCGTCACAGCGGTCAGGTCGCTGCCCGGCTCTGCCCAGGGTCCAGAGGGATGAACACGAAACCGGTGGCTCGAACTTCCGTTCTGGACCGCATACCGCGGCGAGGTGCCCTCGATCCATTCCGAGGCAAAACTGCTCACCGTAACCCGATTGAGCCGCTCATTACCACTGACTTTGACGTGGAGCGTCGCCGCCAGAATGGTGCGGCCCTTGAGCGGCGTGGCATCCATGTCGACCAGCGACATTTCCTGATGCGACTTCAGCTTGAGCCTCGTCGAAGCACCGAGGTTGTCATCCGCCTCTTCGCCGACATTGGAAAACCACGTGTCGCGCGTGACCGGCAACCTGACAACATCGCCCGCGGGAAGCCTGTTGGCGGCCTTGGCAACAGCCGCCGGTGGCGCTGCGGTTTCATCCGGCAGAGCCGCGTTGACCACAGGCTCCGGCATTGGGAGCAATGTCCAGCCAGCCATCGCGAAACACAATGCCAACCCGCATCCGCACCACCGCATGGCTGCCTCCACATTTTTGATCATTTGCCGGGATCCTGACTCCTCGACATATGTGTGGTTGGCATACCATCCGCTCGCCGCGATGACAATGTCGCCGACAAGACGAAGTGCCCCGCGACATTGAGGCAAGTGGCTCAAGTGGTTCCGCTTGTCGGCAACTCTGCTGCGAGCTTGTCCAGCATTTGGATCCAACTGGGGTGCGCGCCGGTGCGTTTCGCCAGCGACTCCGAGACGGTCTGCGTCAGCGTGAGCTGCGTCTTGTCGCCAACCGATGCGAACGTCACGGTGACAACAGTTTCGGCCGGCCAGTCGGGATCCATGCCAGCCGCGGTTGGCTCGACGAGGTCGCCCTGCTCGTTGGCGACGGCCATGGTGAACACAATCCGTTCTGGCTGGACAATCTCGCGGTACACGCCCCGGCACCAGCATTCCTGCCCGTCTGGGGTGCGAATACAAGAATGGAACGCGCCTCCCGACCGAAAATCGAGGGTGCGAAATTCGATCGAGCAGCCATTGGGCGCGAACCAGCGCATCAGTTGCTGACGGTCGCTCCAGGCCTTGAAGACCAGTTCCCGCCGCGCCGCGAACACCCGCGTGATCAGCACCTGTAGCTCAGCCACGGCCGCTTGAGGGGCATTCTGCTGAACCATGCTTGTCTCCGCAACGAAATGATGGCGGCGATCGTATTTAACCTAGTGGTAAAGTAGATCTCCGGCGGTGACTTGTCAATCGACTTTTGCGGGACAAAGTCACCGGGAAGTAGTGACTTGGCGCTTCGTTCGATTCACGGAATTGCGAACAACACCAGACGCGGGGCGAGGAATTGGACAGGCGGAAAGGGGATGCAAAAGGATAAGGGTCGCGGCCACAATAACATGGTGAAGTTGCTTGGGATGGACGCCGATTGAGAGCAGATTCATCAGCCGGCACGCGTTAGCGTCCGGTTCGTGGCGTTGGCGTCTTCCGATCATCCTCCAACCTCCATGATCAGAAGTCGCCGATTTCAGGATGGTGGTTCCCAAGGATCGCGTCATCAATAACAGGGAGTTTTATGTCGGCGTGTTGAGGAGCACAGAACAGCAGTTTATTGAAAGAGCAGCGTCACCAAGGATGATCCCGGAGGGATCACAGCTCTTAGCCGGGGGTTGAGCGAAGTGTCGACAGACACGAAGCGACACCCCCGGAAAAGCGATCGTGACGAACGCACCCCGGCAGGGGTGCCAGCACCGTTCCTCGCTGTATCAAATTGCGAGATTCCGGAACACCTATCGTGAAGCCATTCGCTCTGGCTCCACTGGCGGTGTCCCGGAATCACGCAAGGCATGCTGCGATCCCTCCGGGATCGGATCTTTTCCTGGTTCCTAACCGG
>JAKFUF010000125.1 GCA_021732845.1 Planctomycetaceae bacterium
GGCGACCACCGCCTCCACCCCCACCGCCACGGCCTTGAAAGGCGTCAGCGAAGGGGCTGAGTGAGAGAGTCAACAAAGCGGCGAGACCCAGTGTTGCGAACGTGCGTTTCAGCATGATTGGTTTCCTTTGAGTGAGTTATTAGGCTTCCAACGCACGTCTTGGACCAATGTGGCCGGTTTTTACGTTGTTGTTAGAAATCGCTCAAAACACGGCTGCACATCGGCAAAGTTCCCTTCGGTTTTCCAAACTCGAGCCCAAGGACTGGTGGCTCAGCGCGCAAGGTGACACTCCAGCCGTCAGGGAAATGTCATCGAGTGGACACCGTGACGTCACTTTGATTTGTTGTTGCCGCAGAGAGTGGGGCCGGCAACTGTTACGGCAAGTCGAACGAGGTCCGCAGCACCTCGGGCGCGATCTTCCCAAAGCGCTGTGTGCGGCCGGTGTCGAGATTGTGGAAAGTGACTTCGCCGGGGCTGAACAGGTGCGGGTCAATCATGTAAAAATCCCGTCCGGCCTTCTCAAAGATTTGGGCGAAAGGCTGCCCATAAGCCGCCGACGAGGCGGCTGGCACGCGCGGCCCGATCTCGGCAATCGACTCATCGTCGCCCCGGACCCAAAGCGTCACGCGGCCACCATACAATATGGCGTCATTGGTGCGGCCGATCCCCGTCATGTCGTCCTGAGCCACCGGCGGCAGGGGGGCGACGCCGGTCGCCGAACGGATCCGCCGAACGTCAAAGCCGACCTCGTGCAGCTTGTGCAACGCGGTCTCCACCACGCGGGCGATGACTTGCAGGTTCCCGGACAGGCTGGCGGTGGGGGCGATCAGCAGAGTGACCTCGGTCGGGGTGACACCACATTTCTCCGCCAGCGTGGCAAACACCGCCGCCGTGGGAAGTTTCCGCCCCTCCAACACCCCGGTGACATGGGTGGCCGACTCGTGGTAACTCAGTTTCTTAAAGATCTCCTCGCGGGCCGCCGCCGCCCGCATCGGCCCCGAGCCCATCGCGAAGAACTTCTCCACAGAGATCTGCCACCCGGCATATTGACTGAGGAGGCAGGCTTCGACAGGGTGATCGGTGACCACCTGCACGTGCGGCCAGGCGAAGCCCTTGAGTTCACCCGGCACCAGACTGACATCCGCCAATCCTGAAACACAGATCCTCGACAGCAACAACCCCGCCTGCAGTCCGCCGGCCGCCGTGATCCCACAATCGTAGACCCGCCCGCCCTCCGGTATGTCGTGGGCGATGATGTTCAAGTCGTCGAAATTGCAGCCTGCGAGCACGCGCTGCGCGCGGGAATTGAGCGTCTGGGTCATGGCGGGCGATTTCTGGGAAGTAGAGCCGAAGTCTGGGGCATCACGATATCTCCTCCGCGGGCACAAATGCCAGCGAACCCCAGTTCAGCAGTTCAGCAGTTCAGCAGTTCAGCAGTTCTGCAGTTCTGCAGTTCTGCAGTTCTGCAGTTCTGCAGTTCTGCCAGGGCTGGCGAGTGCTTCAAGACGGAATTCTCGCAGCAGCCGGGAGGCCGTCAGGCCCCGGTTCTCGTCTCGCCTTGAACCGGCGATCGCACGAGGTTCGGAACCGGAGAAAGAATAACTATTGTCGTACGCCCATTTTAGCGGCACGGCGCAAGCCGTCCGGTAAGCGAGAACCGACCCGCGTGACTCACTGGAGGGCTCGCGCCCTTCCGCTTTCATTTGAGCGGCACGGCGCAAGCCGTCCGGTGAGCAAGAACCGACCCGCGTGGCTTCACCGGAGGGCTCGCGCCCAACCTTTTGATGGTGCATTTTCGTGAAAAACACCGAGAATTCGGGACCTTGGCGCGTTTCGACGCTGGATCCAGGTGGCCGGACTCTCCAGAAAACCCCGAGTTTCCCGCTATTTTCACACCTTCAAAAGGCTGGGCTCGCGCCCTTCCGCTTTCATTTGAGCGGCACGGCGCAAGCCGTCCGGTGAGCAAGAACCGACCCGTGTGGCTTCACCGGAGGGCTCGCGCCCAGCCGCTTTCATTTGAGCGGTACGGCGCAAGCCGTCCGGTGAGCGAGGACCGACCCGCGTGACTCACCGGAGGGCTCGCGCCCTTCCACTTTCATTTTAGCGGTACGGCGCAAGCCGTCCGGTGAGCGATTCTCCCTTCCCAGAGTCAGTCAATGATCCACCTTCGAACCGCCGGTGTCTTGTGCCTCAACGGTGTAAACGATTGCCGCCTCCAAGGACTCCTCGTCAAACAGATACCGCACACTTCCTTTCCGAGTCCACCAGTGTTCACGGAGCTTTGCTTCGGCTCCGTCGAGGACTCGCTGATGCTCCTTCAGCTTACGCGTGCTCCACGCTTTGAGCTGGTCTCGAACCTGTTCCCCGTCGTGGCTGGACGCGGTCACCACGGCATGGCAATGATTGGAACGGCAGTTCGTGGCGTGTAGACGCCAATGGCGACGTTCGCAATGCCGAAAGATCGTCTCCTCGACAATCGCGCGTTGAACGTGATTGAGAACGACCGGCTTCTCGGCCATCTGCTCACGACACCAGCCTGCCAGGAGCGGTTGTGGAACGTGATCCCCCTTGTGCCACTTCGTCCAGCCCCGTTCGTCGCCTGGCAACCAAGTCCCATAGCAAGTCCATGTCATGAAATACGCAAGCGGATCGTCGACCATGATTGTCGTACTCCCATTTTAGCGGCACGGCGCAAGCCGTCCGGTGAGCGAGGATCGACCCATGTGGCTTCACCGGAAGGCTCGCGTCTGGCCGCTTCCATTTTAGCGGCACGGCGCAAGCCGTCCGGTGAGCGAGGATCGACCCGCGTGACTCACTGGAGGGCTCGCGCCCAGCCGCTTCCATTTTAGCGGTACGGCGCAAGCCGTCCGGTGAGCGAGGATCGACCCGTGTGGCTTCACCGGAGGGCTCGCGCCTGGCCGCTCCCATTTTAGCGGCACGGCGCAAGCCCTCCGGTGAGCGATTTTCCCTTCCCAGAGTTCTCAAGATTTGGGTTGGTACCAGCTTAATTAAGAAGGTGGACACACAAAATCAATTCACTGATAAATAATAAATAATAACATAGATATTTTTACAACAAGCATGCTGCCTCGAACAATTGACGTCGATCCGGCACGCGGTACGCGGCCAAACTCGCTCGACTTTCCCTCCGCATTCGAGAAGATGGAACACTCATTCCCATTCTCCGTGTTCCGGCGATGTTCCATGCTTGATTTCCGCGTTGTCCGGTGGCTGGCGCTCTGTGTTCTGACAATGACCGGTTCGGCGTTCGCCCAGAAGGCGGCGTTGTACGAATCCATCCAGAAACGCGGTGATCAGACGTGGGCCACGGCAACTTCGCTCTGGCAATGGGCCGAGCCTGGTTATCAGGAAAAGCAGTCGTCGGCGCTCCTTTCCAAGCAACTGGAGGACGCGGGGTTTACAGTGCAGCGGGGTGTGGCTGAGATTCCCACGGCCTTCACCGCGACGTTTGGGGCGGGCAAACCGGTGATCGGCATTCTCGGCGAGTACGACGCATTGCCGGGGCTCTCGCAAGAGGCGGTGCCGTTCCGGCAGCCACGGGTGGCGGGTGGCTATGGACATGGCTGCGGCCATCATCTGTTTGGGCCGGCCTCCGCGTCGGCCGCCATCGCCATTGCCGAGCAGATCAAGGCGGGCAAGATCAAGGGGACGGTTCGCTTCTATGGCTGCCCGGCGGAAGAAGGCGGGGCGGCCAAGGTGTTCATGGTGCAGGCCGGACTGTTCAAGGATTGCGAAGCGGTGCTGCACTGGCACCCCAGCAACCGCAACTCCGCCGGCGACCGGTCGTCGCTGGCGCGGATTGCCGTCAAGTTTCGCTTCCGTGGCACAGGCTCGCACGCCGCCGGTTCGCCCGATCAGGGCCGTTCGGCCCTGGACGCTGTCGAACTCACGGCCCATGCCGCGGAACTGCTCCGCGAGCACACGCCGGAAAGCACGCGGATTCATCATGTGATCACGTATGGTGGCGACGCTCCCAACGTCGTTCCGGACTTTGCTGAGATCTATTTCTATGTGCGGCACCCGCATGGCAACGTGGTCCGCGGCCTGTACCGCCGACTGGAACTCTGCGCCCAAGCCGGGGCGCTGGCCACTGAGACCAAGCTGGAAGCCAATTACCTGGGCGGGACACAGGAGATTTTGTCGAACACCGTCCTCAGCCAGATCACCATCGCCAACCTGCGGGCCTTGAATGATCTGACCTACACACCGGACGAGCAACAGTTCGCGGTTCGCATTCAGGAAACGCTCACTGAACCCAAACCACTGGAGAGCATCCACGACGTGGAGGACTTGTCCGGCCAGACCGGGCGTGGTTCAACCGACGTGGGGGATGTCTCCTGGGTGGTTCCCACCTGTGGCTTCAGCACCGCCTGCTGGGCTCCCGGCGTTCCGGCCCATTCCTGGCAGGCCACCGCCTGTGGAGGCACGACCCTGGGGAAAAAAGGAATGCACCTGGCCGCCAAAACCCTCGCGGCCACCGCCTGGGATCTGTATGAAAAGCCGGAACTGCTGGTGCAGGCCCAAGCCGAACTCCGCCGCCGCCTCGGTGACACGAAGTATGAATCGCTGATGCAGCCCGGTCAGAAGCCCGCGTTGGACTATCGAAACCCGGGGCGGAGTGAACCCGGAACCGCTCCGTGAAACCGGCCAACAACTTCAGAAATCCTGTCATACGCCGTCGCGCATCCAGCGAGATGCGGCCCAAATCCGTGATTGCCGGAGACTTCACTGACCGATACAATTACTTGAGGCAAAAATCTCGCAGGATCTTCATGTTCAAGCTGCCGTTCATCCTGGTGTTGATCGCTACGCAGCTTCTCGTGGGAGGCAGCCGGGCGGTCTACCTTTGCATCAAAGCTGATGGCAGAGTCTGTTGCCTGGATGCCGGACCAGACGCGTGCCTGTGCCACCACGAACATCCACAATCTGCAATCGATGCTGATTGTGAACAGGCCCAGGAACATGCCCAGTCGGGCAAGTCTCATGACTGCGGCCACAAGCATGGTCGACACGACTCGCCATCGTCGCGGCAGGGCGGTCATCCGGTGTTGTCGTCCCTGGCTGGTGGCTGCACGCATCAGCTCGTCTCAACAGGTCACACGGCGTCGATCGGCAAGTCGACAGTGAGCCACGATGTGCTGGATGCCCTGCAGTTCCTGGGCACAGTCCCAGCCATCCAGACGGTTGTTCTGGACGGGTGGCATGTGGCTCAAGGTGCGTGGGGTAAGCCGTCATTGCTGCCGAGCGCCACTCTCATGGCGATGTCGACGGTCAATCTTCGCTGCTGATCCCGCCAGCTCTTTGGGCATTCTCGCCGCAGTTGTGACGGTCCGCGCTTGATCGTCATTGGCTGAGTTACTTCCGCCCGGCCCTCCGCAGACCCGACATCTCGGGTCGCTCCGGCGTCTGTGGAGTCGACCCAGTGCGGCCAGTTCACGGGCGTTTGCCACGCCAGAATCCGCGGCACCCCAAGAAGAAGTAATCGCACAGAGTCGCTCTTGCATTCGGCAGCCCCGGTCTGCCGAATGCCACTCTTTGAACCAAAGGACCAGGTCATGACCTCGCCAGCTTCCCCTGCTTTTCGTATGCGGTCGATTCAGGCTGTGGGAGGGTTCGCCCTGCTCTTGGTACTGGTCGCAGCGGCCTGGTTGACGCGGCAGCAATGGCTGCCGCTGTTGGCAGTCACTCACAGATCGACTGCAACTGGTTCCGCGAATGAACACACCGAAGGGGAGGGGCATGCGGGTCACGATCATGGTTCTGGCGAAGTCGCCAATACGATCATGATCAGCGACCAGGCTCGAAAGAACCTGGGTCTGAAAATCGCCACCATCGAAACGCAGGACTTCTGGAAGCAGATCACGGTTCCCGGACAGGTAGTCGATCTTCCCGGCCGTAGCGAACGGGCGATCAACGCCACCGTGCAGGGCACCATCGTGAAGGTGCATGTGATGCAGGGGCAGACGGTCCGGTCCGGAGACGTGCTGTTCGAGATTCAACTGACAGGCGAACTGCTCACGACGGCACAATCCAATCTGTTGAGAATCCTGCAGGACCTGGAACTGAACGAGGCGGAAATCAAGCGGATGGCACCGATTGGTGAACTCGGCGCCGTCTCTCAAAAGCTGATCCTCGAAAAGCAGTATGAGAAGCGGCGCCTGGAATCGGCCCGGCAGGTTCAACTCCAGGAGCTGACGCTGCGCGGACTCTCGCCGGCACAGATCGCCACGATCATCGAAGACAAAACGCTGGTGCGGCAATTCTCCGTCAAAGTCCCGGAAACCTACACGGAGACGGCGACTGTCAATTTGAAACAGGCACAAGTGCCGGCGCGTCCAACGTCCGCCGACGATGACAACGTGTTTATCGTCGAGAAATTGAACGTCTTTCCCGGAAAGCTCGTGAACCCTGGAGATCAACTGTGTGATCTGGCCCTGCATTCGGTCCTGCAGTTGCGGGGCGAGGCGTTCGAGACCGAGGCGGCCCAAATCTATCGCGCCATCACCGAACGCTGGCCGGTCACCGCGATCTTTGAACTGGGCGACCGCGAACCGCTCATCAAGGACGACCTCAAGATCCTTTACGCCAGCAGCGTCACCGATCCGCAGGCGCGCTCGTTCGAGTTCTTCCTGCCGCTGGCCAACGATGTGATCCGGGACCAGCTTGCCAGCGATGGTCGCAGCTTTCGGTCCTGGCGGTTCAAGCCTGGCCAGCAGGTTCAGTTGCTGGTTCCCGTGGAGAAGTGGACGGATCGGTTCGTGGTACCGGCCGATGCGGTGGTCAGCGAGGGGGCGGAGTCCTTTGTGTTCCGGGTCAATGGCAAGCTCCTGGAACGGCAGGCAGTGTTCATTGAATACCGCGACAGCCGGCAGGCCGTTCTGGCGAATGATGGCAGCATCTTCCCCGGCGACCAACTGGCCGTAAACCAGGCCTACTCCCTGAACCTGGCGCTCAAGAAAGCCAGTGGCTCAGGCGTCGATCTTCATGCCGGCCACAATCACTAAAGTGGCCGCGGCCGCAACCAGGAAGTCTTCGTGTCTGATTCCAAGCGGCCAATGACTCAATGACCAAATCCCAATGACCAATGGGCCAGTCGCGCGCCATTGACGCGACCGATGACGGAAGATCATAAGGCAATCATTCATGAACTGGCTCATTCGCTTCTCTCTCCAGCACCGTCTGCTTGTGCTGTGCCTGTCCGTGATCACGTTGGTCTACGGCGGCTATGTCATGAGCACCTTGCCGATTGACATCTTCCCCAATCTGACTCGCCCCCGCGTGACCATCATGACGGAGTGTCCCGGCCTCGCCCCGGAGGAGGTGGAAACCCTCGTCACCTTTCCGCTGGAGACGGCACTCAACGGGGCGACCGGTGTTGAAGCCGTGCGGAGCCAGTCCGGGATTGGCTTGTCAGTGGTCTATGTGGAGTTCGGCTGGAATACGGATGTCTACATCGCACGGCAAGTGGTCAACGAGCGGATCGCGACGATTGCCGACCGCTTGCCAGGGGGGGTGAAGCCTGAAATGGCCCCCATCAGTTCCATCATGGGGCAGATTCTGGTGGTCGGGATGCACAGCCGCGATGGCAAGTCCTCCCCGATTGAAGTCCGCACCCTCGCGGACTGGGTCGTCCGGCAGCGGCTGCTGACCATTCCCGGCGTGGCCCAGGTTATCACCATGGGCGGCGGCCGCAAACAGTTCCAAGTCCTCGTCGATCCGCAGAAGCTGCGAGCCTTTGACGTGACTCTCGCCGAGGTCGAGGCGGCACTCCGCGAGGCGAATCAAAACTCCACCGGCGGCTACATCGAAGTGTCGTCGCAGGAGTTTCTGGTCCGCGGCATCGGGCGGGCCGCGAACAAGGAAGAGATCGGCCAGACAGTCGTCAAGCGCGGTACTGACAGGGCGGTTCTGGTGCGCGACATTGGCCGCATCGAAGAGGGCGCCCAGATCAAACGCGGTGATTCTTCAGTCAATGGGCATCCGGCAGTTGTTCTGACCATCACCAAGCAACCACGGGCCGACACGCGGACGGTCACGAAATCCGTCCAGTTGGCTCTCGACGATTTGCGCAAGTCTTTGCCGAAAGATGTTGTGGTGGAGTCGAAACTCTACGAACAACGTGAATTCATCGACCTGGGAATCCACAATGTGCTGGAGGCCCTGCGGGACGGCGGGATCCTGGTCGTAATTGTCCTCATCCTCATTCTGATGAATGTTCGTGTGACATTCATCACACTGACTGCGATCCCGCTTTCGATTGTGATCACTGGTCTGGTGTTCTACTTCCTCGGGCTGTCGATCAACGTGATGACCCTGGGTGGTCTGGCCGTGGCCATGGGGGAACTGGTCGACGACGCGATCGTTGATATCGAAAACGTCTACCGGCGGCTCAAAGAAAACGCGGCATCGCAGCACCGCCGCTCGGCGGTGCGGGTGGTGTATGAAGCCAGTCTTGAAGTGAGAAGCTCAATTGTCTTCGGAACCATTCTGGTGATTCTGGTGTTCATTCCGCTCTTCGCGCTTTCCGGCGTGGAGGGGAGGCTGTTCGCTCCGCTCGGCATCGCGTACATCGTCTCGATTCTCGCCTCGCTGCTGGTCTCCATGACCGTCACACCCGTCCTGGGTGTGATGTTGCTGGGCAATATGAAGGCGAGTCCCGGAGAAGATCACGCACACCGCGATGGGTTCATTCTCCGAATCCTGAAACACCTGGTGACACCAGTCATTCATATGAGCTGCAGCCGCTACGGACAGTTCGTGCTGTTGAGTGTGGTGTGCGTGGCCATCGGGTTCTCCGGTTGGCTGGCAACGCAGTTGGGGACGGACTTTCTGCCGCCATTCGATGAAGGTGCCGCCCAGGTGAATGTCGTGATGCCCCCTGGCGCATCCCTGGAGACCTCGAATCGGGCCACGCGGATGGTTGACGGGCGGTTCAAGCAGTTCCAGGAGAGCGAAGCGAACCCCAAGGGGTTGATCCGCACCTTTTTCCGCCGGACCGGCCGCGCTGAACTCGACGAACATGCTGAAGGCGTCAACGTCACCGAGTACATCGTCACCATGAACCCAGACAGCGGTGTGACTCGGCAGGAGTCCCTCAAGAAACTCCGCGCCGAACTCGAGCAGATCCCTGGTATCGAATACGAAGCGGAACAGCCGCTGGCCCATCTCATCAGCCACATGATGTCGGGCGTCTCTGCTCAAATCGCCATCAAGGTCTATGGAGACGACCTGGATGTGCTGCGGGCCAAAGGCCAGGAGATCAAAACGGCCATTCAGTCCGTGCCGGGCATTGCGCCACCGGTGGTTGAGCCCCAGCAGTTGATCCCGCAGTGGAGAATCCAACTCGACCGGGAAAAGCTGGCCTTCTATCAGATCACACCCGGCTATGTGAACGAGTTCGTGGAAACGGCGCTCAATGGTCAGGTCGTTTCCAGCGTTCTTGAAGGCCAGCGGTCCTTCGATCTGCTGATCCGCCTGGATGATCGCTACCGGACGGACGTGGCGAACCTGAACCGGCTGGCCCTGAACCTTCCCAGCGGGGCCCGAATTCCACTCGAAGCGGTGGCGAAGCTCTACGAAGGCGGCGGACCAAACACGATCAACCGCGAAAACGTCCGCCGCCGGATCACGATTCGCGCAAACACGACTGACCGCGACCTGGGAAGCGTGGTGGCAGACATTCGTCGCGCCATCGAGAGCAAGGTCACCCTCCCGCAGGGCTACTTCGTGGAGTATGGCGGACAGTTCCAGGCCCAGCAGGAGGCGACCAAGCTCATCGGACTGCTCAGTGCCATCTCGCTGGCGGGAGTGTTTCTGGTGCTTTACACGTTGTTCCCGTCAACGCGGATCGTGCTGCAGATCATGTTTGCCCTGCCGATTGCCTTCGTCGGCGGCGTCGTGGCCCTGTGGCTCACCGGCCAATCGCTCTCGGTGGCGAGCATGGTCGGCTTCATCTCTCTCGGCGGCATTGCCGCCCGCAACGGAATTCTGCTCGTGGCCCACTACCTGCACCTGATGAAGGCGGAGGGCGAAGCGTTCAACGAAGCGATGGTTGTCCGTGGAAGCCTGGAACGGTTGGCACCAGTGCTGATGACCGCCCTGACGGCGGGCATCGGACTTGTGCCACTGGTCATCGGCGGACAGCAGCCGGGCAAGGAGATCCTCTACCCAGTGGCAACCGTCATCCTCGGCGGACTGATCACGGCCACGGTTTGCGAATACGTCGTGCATCCGGGCATCTTCTTCCGCTTCACCGGCAAGGATGCGGAACGGCTGACCGGCCGCCACGGCGACGAGTGGGACGACCCAATGGACAGTACTGCGAACCCGGCCTGAACGACATTAGGATCGCGGCAACAATAACATGGTGAAGTTGCTTGGGATGGACGCCGATTGAGGGCAGATTCATCAGCCGGCACGCGTTAGCGTCCGGTTCGTGGCGTTGGCGTCTTCCGATGATCCTGCAACCGGGGGCTAAGGCCCAATGGCACTTACTTTACTTTTGTTTATGATTGGCACGAATCTTGCGCCTTATAATGACTCCTCGACTTGGGAGTCATTTTGGCATGTCGAAAACAATCAACGCTTCTTCGGATCCCGCGCGGGACGCCGAGTTTGACCGTGCGTTTCAGATGCTGCAGGGGCTGGTGGACTGGCAGGAGCTTGACCGGCTGCA
>JAKFUF010000189.1 GCA_021732845.1 Planctomycetaceae bacterium
ACCGAATCCAAACGCTGTTCCGCCGCACAGCAGCAAGCCCACACAGGCGGCCACTGCAAGTTTGTAGGACTTCAACATGACGCAACTCCAGATGAAATGGATCAGGCGATGAACGAGAAGCCGCAGTCTGCGCTTGAGAATGTAGCGCTGGTTATTTCGCCTTGGAGGCGCGTTTCACCGTGACCTGCGGAATATCGGGCTGAGCCGCGCCATCCAGCGTGCGTTCGACCGAGCGCCAGGTAAAGGAGTCTTTGCCGGGCGTCATGAAGTTGCTGGCCGTCACCTGCTGGCCGGAGGGCAGGAAGCCAGCCGTCTCAGAAATCCATTGATTCCCGTCCCACGTCCAGACCCCCTCGCTGAAGCCACCTTCGTCTCCAAAAATCCAAGACCGCACGGTGTCGGAAGTCGGGTCATAGCCAATCACTTCCGTGCCGGATGCGACCGTCTTCTTGTCAGCCTTCGACTCAATGGTGAAGTGGGACTTGAGGAACCCATGATTGGGGGTCCATTCGTACGATGTCCGCACCGAATTCTCTTTCCCGTCGGCTTCCCACGCACCCACGAGCCACGCGAGGTCTTCGAGCCCCTTGGCGGTGGGGGCTTCACGCCATTCCTTCAAGAGCGCGATCAGCCACTTGCCCTTTTCACGGACATAGAGAGTGCTGTAGCGGGTGGAGACCGGGGCTTCGCCCTCGGCTTTCACCGTGAAGGTGCCATCTTCGATGGCCGTGTCGCTGCCGATCAGCTTGACCAGGTTGCTGGTCCCCTCGGCCTTGATCGCCTTGCGCTTGGCGAAGAACTCGGCATAACCTTTTTCGATTTCGGCCCGCCCATTGAGCGTCATATTCTCGTCAACATACTCCGCCTGCTCGGTGAACAGGGACGAAAACGCCTTCACATCACCTTTCTCAAAGGCGGCGGTAAACGCGGCAGCGGCCGCCCCGATGGCCATTTCATCGGGGCTGGCGGGCTTCGCGTCTTTCTTCGATGTGGATTCCTGTGCGGTCAATACCCAAGAACTTGCCAAGAGCAGGCAACTGGCGGTCAACAGGGACATGCACCAAGTCTTGTTCATGCTGTGGATCCTCGGAACTAGAAAGTGAACTGCGTCCCGTGCCTCTGCCGGATGGGACGCGGACCATGCAATCGTCGGTGGCTCAATGCCCTGGCACGTTTCCGAGACAACAACGGCGCACCTAATGCGGTGACGGAAAAGCCGATCCGCGAGAGATACATCGGAATCGTGCAACGTTAAATCGGGTGGTCGGCCGGAATGCTAAAAACGCCCGCTGTCTTGGAAGAAAATCGGCCGTTGGGAGATGAGTAGTTGCCGGTGGCCCGCACGCAGTGCGCGATTATTCATCCGCCCGTGGCTTGTTGTCAACGGACTGCGATGGCGTGCGAGGGCAGGCCAGTTTCCCAAGATCGACCGGAGGATCAGCCTCCGGTTCCGAAGCGCGTGCGACTGCCGGTTCGTCGCGCGACGAGGACCGGCATCTAAGGGCCTTCGGCTATCTCCACCCAAAACCATCAAGGCGAGCGGGGTGACGTGAGTCTCCCGATTCGCTGCCGACTGTTCGACGTCCAACTGCGAGCCACGCATCCCCGGGGCTGACGCCGGGCTCGCCTGTGGTGATTTTGTAAATGCGCGACATCAGAGCTGACGTGTCGGGTGACAAGTCAAGTCAGCGCACATCCCATGGTGTTGTGAGCGGCGTGCTCACATCCTATTTATGGAACTCTTCCGCCTCTTCCATGATCGCCAAGTCGAGCGTGCGGTTGGTGCCGACGGCTTCGGCGAGCGGCACGTCCACGATATGCAGGCCGCGGAGCGCGACCATCCGGCCGAACTGCTGCTTAATGACGAGTTGGGCGGCATGGATGCCGAGTCGCGTGCCCAACACACGGTCGTAGGCGCTGGGCGGTCCGCCGCGCTGCAGGTGGCCGAGGGTGACACAGCGGGTTTCGATTTTGGTCCGTTCCTGAATCATTTCAGCCACGCGGTCGCCCACGCCGCCCAGCCGCTCGTGGCCGAACTCGTCAATCTCGGATGTCTTGGCGATCATTCCGCCCTTGGGCAGTTTCACGCCTTCGCTGACGATGATCAGTCCATACCGCTTGCCGGCGGCGCGGCGTTCCAGCAGCACATGGCACATCTTTTCGATGTCGACGGGAACCTCTGGAACCAGTGTGAAGTCGGCCGCGGTGGCGATCCCCGAGAAGCAGGCAATCCAGCCGGCATTACGGCCCATGGTCTCGATGACCATCACCCGGCGGTGCGATTCCGCGGTGGTGCGGATCCGGTCGACCGCTTCCATCACGATGTTGATCGAGGTGTCGAAGCCGAACGTGAAGTCGGTACAACTCAGGTCGTTGTCGATCGTTTTGGGAATGCCGACCGTGTTCAGCTTTTGCTCGTCGTGGAGCTTCATGGCGACACCCAGCGTGTCGTCGCCGCCGATCGCCACCAGGGCATCCAGGCCCAGCGTCTTATAGTTCGCGACGAGCTTCGCCACCGTGGCTTCGCTCTTGTACGGGTTGGTGCGGGAGGAGCCGAGGATTGTGCCGCCGCGGGCGATGATCTCATCGGTTTCGATCGCCTTGAGGGGCACCCAGTTGCCCTCGATCGGTCCCTTCCAACCATCCAGAAAACCGATGCATTCGCCGCCGGCGTTGTGAATGACGCGGACCACGGCCCGGATGACCGCGTTCAGACCGGGGCAGTCGCCGCCGCCCGTGAGAATGCCAACCTTCATCGTATGCCTGCTTTCGGTGGCTCACCGGCGTTTCACGCAGCCAACCGGCCACGATGGCGGAAAAGCAGGCGCGGCACCGGCGAGCGGACTTTGTATCTTGTCAATCGACGGCGAACCGGTGTTCGTGAGCCACACGCGGGCCTATTGGCTCGGTGGCTGCGTCCAGGTTCGCTCAATGTATGTTGTATCAACCTTGCCTGCGATGAAGTCTTTGTTCACGAAGATTTCACGTAGCAGGGGGATGGTCGTCTTGATCCCTTCCACGCGAAATTCGTCCAAAGCCCGTCGCATGCAGGCAAAGGCTTCTTCGCGTGTCGGCTTGTGGACAATCAGCTTCCCAATGAGTGAATCATAATAGGGGCCGATTGTATAGCCTTCATACACATGCGTATCGAGCCGCACCCCGGGACCGCCAGGCAGCCGCAGTTTGGTGATCTTGCCCGGTGAGCCACGGTAGTTGTTGGCGGGATCTTCGGCGTTGATGCGGACCTCAATGGCGCAACCCTTGCACTCGATCTGCTTCTGCTTGAAGGGCAGGGGCTCGCCCGCCGCGATGCGAATCTGCTGCTTGACGAGGTCGATGCCGGTCACCAGTTCGGTCACCGGATGCTCCACCTGAATGCGGGCATTGACCTCGATGAAGTAGAACCGGTTCTCCAGGTCGACGATGAATTCGCAGGTGCCGGCGTTGGTATATCCAGCCGTCTTCACGAGCCGCACGGCGGCCTTGCAGATCTCCTCGCGGACATCGTTGGGGAGGGTCGACGCGGGACTCTCTTCCACCAGCTTCTGGTGTCGCCGCTGCAGACTGCAGTCGCGTTCCCACAGGTGCAGTGCATTCCCGTGATGGTCGGCAATGATCTGGACTTCGACATGTCGCGGCCGTTCGATGTATTTTTCGAGGTACACCCCGGCGTTTTTGAACGATTTCTCAGCTTCCAGAGCGGCCTGTTTGAGGCCCGTCACCATGGAGGCATCGTCGGTCGCCACCCGCATCCCCTTGCCGCCGCCGCCCGCCGTGGCTTTGATCAGGATCGGGTAGCCGATTTTTTTGGCGATGGCCAGCGCCTCGGCCTCGGAAGAGACCAGCCCGTCGCTGCCGGGAACCAGCGGCACCTTGGCGTCGCGGGCGATCTGCTTGGCCGAAACCTTGTCACCCAGCTTCTGCATCGCCTCGTGCGAGGGGCCGATGAACTCGATGTTGCAGCTCCGGCAGACCTCGGCGAAATGGGCATTCTCGGACAGGAAGCCGTAGCCGGGATGAATCGCCTGCACGTTGCCGACTTCGGCGGCACTGATGATCCGGCGGATTTCCAGGTAGCTGTCGGTGGCTGCCGCCGGGCCAATGCAGACTTTTTGATCGGCGAGGTCCAGGTAGTGCGCGCCGCGGTCGGCTTCGCTGAAGACCGCCACCGTTCCGATCCCCATCTCCTTGCAGGCGCGGATCACACGCAGGGCAATTTCGCCGCGATTGGCCACCAGAATTCGTTGGAACATGCTGATACGAGCGCACTCGCCTCTGGGATGACTGCCTTCGACCTCACTCTCGCCCGCATGGTCTGCTCGGGCGAGCCGGGCGGCGTCAGCCCCCGGACACATTGGTTCGGCACTCTTGCGGCATCGACGAGACACCCGGACATTGGGACCCGGGTGCGTTCAAGTGCGCAGGCGACAAATTCCACGGCTGTGCCATCGACCGTGGTCCACGCAACCGGCGCTCAACCGACCTTAACGCGGAATAGCGGCTGGTTGAACTCGACGGCGTCTCCGTTCTTCACCAAAACTTCGGTGACCGTGCCTTCGATTTCCGCCGGGATCTGATTCATCACTTTCATCGCTTCGATGATGCAGACCACGGTGTCTTTGGTGACCTTCGTGCCCACCGAGGCGAACGGCTCTTCGCCGGGAGCATTGGCCGAGTAAAACGTGCCCACCGTGGGGCTCTTGATGGTCACACCAGGGTCGGCGGCGATCGCCGGAGTGGCTGCCGTTGGGGCCGGTGGCGTTGCTGCCGCCTGGCTAGCGGCCGCATACGATGGCGGGACGGCGGCATAGCTGGGCGGCGGATAGGCCGCCGGCATCATCTGGACAACTTCTGCCGGCCCACGCCGCAGCCGCCACCGTTGTTCACCATTCTTCAGGTCGACCTGGGTCAGGCCGTGCGTCTCCATCAGTGCGACGAGTTCACGAAATTTTTCGAGATCGAACGGCACCCCGCTCGACGAGGGATCGACGGACATGGCAGATATGTCTTTCGGACTTGTAACCATTTAATCGCCGCCTCTGGACGCAAACCCACGAATGGGAACAATCTCAGCGAGGTGGCGGAATTGATCAGTCTTAGAGTGGGATCAACATCTGGTCCAGAGTTTTGGAGACAGAACTCAGGATTTCACAGCCGGTTTTTGTCACCAGCACATCGTCTTCAAGGCGAACCCCGCCCCACCCCTCAAGGTAGATGCCAGGCTCTACGGTCACAATCATGCCGGGCTGGAGAATCGTCTCGGAAGCACTGCTCATCCGCGGGTTTTCATGGATGTCGAGTCCGATTCCATGACCCAGCCCGTGGCCGAACTGCTTTCCGAAACCCGCATCTTCAATCACTTTACGGGCTGTGGCATCCACATCCGCACACTTCACGCCGGGACCAATCTTCTCAATCCCCGCGAGCTGTGCGCGCAGCACAACCCCATACACTTTCTCAAGTTTGGGCGACATCTTACTTGTGACCAGAACACGCGTCAAGTCGCTGCGGTAGCCGCTGGGCATCTGGGCCCCCCAGTCCACCAGCACGAATCCCGCGCTGCCGATCGTGGCCTGGGTCGGGCGGGCGTGCGGCAGCGCCGCGCGTGGCCCGACGGCGATGATCGGTGGAAAGCTGGTCCCTTTGGCACCCAGCTTCCGCATCGCATGTTCCAGGTCATGCGCCACCTCAAGTTCCGTTTGATCTGCCCGCAGGCTGCCGCGCAGCACGTCAAAACCGCGCTGCGCGATGTGGACCGCCCGCCGGATCTCTTCGATTTCGGCGGCATCCTTGATCATCCGCAGGTCTTCGACCGCCCCCGCGAGTGGGATGAACTCCACCCCGGGGCAGGCCAGACGGACCTTTTCAAAACCGTCCACCGTCATTGAACCGCTTTCGAAGGCGACCTTCTTCAGCTTCTGTGCTTCAATCGTCTTGGCGCTGGCGGCCACCACGGTCACCGTGCGGTCACGAATGACAAATTCCAGCCCCGGACACTCCTGGGCGATTTGAGTCTGATAGCGGCTGTCGCTGATCAGCACCATCCGCGACTTGCCGATCAGCAGGTAACTGTCATCGCCGCTGAAGCCGGTGAGCCACGAGACATTGGTGAAGTTCGTGACGAGCAGCGCTTCCGCCCCGCTCGCCTTGAGGGACGAAATCAGCTTCTGCTGGCGACTTTGAAAACGGTCTGCGGCCATGGCTCGACTCGCTGCGGGATTCGATGCGGGAAAAGAGTTCGGTAGCAAAGATGCCGCGGCAGGGCAAGCGGAACGCCTGCGTTGCCCGAGCCACCAGCGCCGGCTACGATCGAACTGGCGCTGGCGTCGAGAGCCTGGCTGCCCACTGTTCGAGGCGATTTTTAAGTGACGGGCACACGTGGCGGATCTGCGCGTTGAACTCAACCGGCTGAAGCTGGCCAATCCGATTCTCGTGGCTTCCGGCACCTTTGGTTACGCCCGGGAAATGGCGGCGTTTGTCCCCTTCTCGCGGCTGGGCGGGGTCATCCCCAAGACGATCACGCCGCAGCCACGGATCGGCAATCCGCCGCCGCGCACCGTCGAGACCGCCGCCGGGATGCTGAACTCGATCGGCCTCGACAACGACGGGCTCGAAGCGTTCATCGCCAAACATCTCGATTACCTGCGCGGCCTGGGCACGGCGGTCATCGCCAACATCGCCGGCCACGACAAGGATGAATTTGTCACGATGGCCGCCCGCCTGGGCGGCTGTCCGGGCATCGCGGGGCTGGAACTGAATGTCTCGTGCCCGAACGTCAGCGGCGGCGTGGATTTCGGCACCGATCCGTGTCTGGCGGCGGCTGTGGTGCGTGGCGTCCGCGATGTCTGCGACCTGCCGGTGATCGCCAAATTGACGCCCAACGTCACCAATATCGTGGAGATTGCCCAGGCGGCGGCGGAAGCCGGCGCGGATGCGGTGTCGCTGACCAACACTTTGCAGGGGCTGGCTGTCAACTGGCGGAAACGTCGCCCTATCCTGGGGAACAACCTCGGCGGCCTGAGCGGCCCGGCGATCAAGCCGGTGGTCCTGCGAATGGTCTGGCAGGTGGCCCGTGCCGTGCGCGTGCCGATCATCGGTGTGGGCGGAATCAGCAACCTGGACGATGTGATGGATTTTCTAGTGACCGGAGCCACGGCGGTGCAGGTTGGGACGGCGAATTTTTACGACCCCACGCTCGCTGGCCGCCTGGTGGACGACCTGGACCGCACCCTCATTGAACAGGGCTGCCAGACAGTTGCCGAGATTGTGGGTACGCTGCGCGCAAACGGCTGAGCGGGTCAGACCGCCCCGCGACTGCGATATCACGTGTCATCCCGTGATGGCTGCAAGCGCATCCGCCACGGCGTCCGCGTCAGCCTCGGTGTTGAACGGCCCAAAGCTCACCCGCAGCGTACCGCCCAGGGCCGTTGTCCCCAGAAGTCGATGCACTCCCGGAGCGCAGTGCAAGCCGGCCCGCGTCTGGATGTCAAATTCCTCCAGCACCGCCGCCAGTTCCAGGGGCTCAAAGCCTTCGACATTCAGGCTGACGACGGCGGTTCGGATCAAGCCCATGGGACCTTCGCCCGCGGCAGGGCCGTAGGTTTGAACACCCGGCAGTTCCTGCAAACGCAGAAGCAGCCGTTCGGTCAGGGCGGCTTCATGGGCATGGATTTGAGCCACGCCGCGCTCGTGGAAGTAGTGGAGCGCCGCCTCCAACCCGACCAGTCCGAGCGCGTTGTGATTGCCCGATTCGTACTTGTCGGGCATTGTCTCTGGCTGCAGTTCCAGCTCGCTGACCGTGCCGGTTCCACCCTGCCGCAGGCTGCGGAGCATCGTTTCCCGACCGGGTCGAACATACAACAGGCCCGTGCCCAGCGGTCCCAACAGCCCCTTGTGGCCAGAGCAGGCGAGGAAGTCTGCCCGCAATGTCCGCAGGTCGATCGGCAATTGCCCGGCAGTCTGGGCCGCATCGACGAGAAACAGGGCGCCCGCCTCCGCCGCGATCTGTCCCACCGCTTCGACCGGTTGGACCGTTCCGGTGACGTTGGAGGCATGCGTCAGGGCGATCAGCCGGGTGGCGGGGCGCAGCGCCTGCCGAATCGCCTCGGGATCGACACGACCGGTTGCATCGGCGGAAACGACTGAGAGTTCGATGCCGAGTCGGCTTTCGATTTCGCGTAGCGGCCGGAGGACTGAGTTGTGTTCGACCGCCGACGTGATGACATGATCGCCGGTATGCAGCGTCCCATGCAGCGCGAGGCTCAGGCTGTCGGTGCCGTTGAAGGTGAAGACAATCCGCTCGGGGCTCTCGGCCCCCAGCAGTTGTGCCGCGAGATGCCGGCAGCGGCTGACAATCCGGGCAACCTCCATCGCCTCGCTGTAGGCCCCGCGCCCCACCGGCGCGCCGAGCCTCCGCTGATAGTCGTCCACCGCGCGATACACGCTTTCCGGCTTGGGAAAGCTCGTCGCGGCATTGTCGACGTAGATGCGAGTCATTTCCCGAAGTGGCCTTGCGTGATTCCCGGACACCGCCAGCGGATCTGGAGTGAGCGCCAGGAAGTATACCGTCCGGCGGTGGGAAGCCGAGCGTGGCAACTGCCAGGATCAGGACATTTCAGGCTGGCCGCCGTGAAATCAGTAGCTCAGCACCCGTTCGCGGGGGTGTCCACCAGGGTAGCCACCACCGTAGTAGTCGCCGCCCCAGCCTTGGTTGCCGTACCCGCCGTGTCCGCCGTAACCGCCATATCCGGGCCAGCCACCGAAGCGGTACGCGCCCCAGCCACTGCCATAGTAGACTCCGGGGACGGCGTAGCCACCACCGCCACCGCCTCGGCGGTTTCCCCAGTTGGCGGCGTCGGCGGAAGACACGGCCAGCAGAGCGGCCGCCATCAGCAGGGCGATGCGTGCGAATCGACTCATGGGCGAGCCTTTGAGAAGTATTCAGGAACTGGCGTCCTCATTCGAATCGACCCGCTTCGCCAGTGGACCTGAGGTATTCAGCAAGGGGAAGCACAACCGGAGATTTCCAACCGTTGGGCATAATCCGTCCCTGGCGCTGGCCAGCATGGCAGTCGGGAAGACGACTTTCTCTTCCTCAGGCCATTATTACCTCGGCTTGAAACTGACTCACTTCACCGGGGCGCGATTGGAATGGTTCCGACAGTTCTCGTATCAGAGCGGACCGGCAAATCCACTCTGATTGATGGCTGGGTTCCAAGCTGCCCCATGGGCCGTCGTGGAACACCATCCCGGTTCTCTGCCGTGTTTCATCACCTTCGACACGACAAGGATCGCATAGAGATGGTATATTTTTTATAAAATAATAGACTTTTCTCTTGACGTCCACACTGAACGTTCGTATCGTACCGTGATGTGAACCGTGGTATATTAGTGTATTGGAGATGAAGATGAGCGTTTCCAGAGTCGGCGACGGGGCGGGGGTGGCGCGTGGGGTTGGAGCCAGACGGCACGCCGGGGCTGGCCGTTCGGTGACGGAGAACCAGTTGTTTGAGGCGCTGTGTCAGAATTTTGGGGTGCTGGCCTGCGCTGCTCTCTCCGTCGGGCTGACCCTGGCATCGCTGGTGCAGCGCGTGGCCCGCTCGAAGCGTCTGCGGGCGGGGCGGGATGGCGCGCGGAGCGTGATGATCGGCTATGCCAACGAGCGGCTGCAATCGGCGGTGGCCGCGGGAGAGGCATGGGCCTTGCAGTTTCAAGCGCGGGCCGGCGTGAAGACCGCTGTTCCGGCGGATACAGGAAAGCCGTTGGAACTGCTGTCGGTTCCCTCTCATCGCGTGGCTCAACCGGTCGCGCAGGGTGAGCCACGACCGGATTTGGCAGAGGCACTGAGCCGGCGGTTGGTCGTCGCGCTGGACCGCGGCGAGCCATGGGCAGTGATGTATTGCTTGAGCCACCTGGATCCGGAGGGACCGTTTTTTGCCAGGTGCCGCCGTGGCTGGCAGCACGACCTGTGGGCGGAGCAACTTGCGGCCGCTCCGCAGGTCACGGTGAGCGCGGCAAAACCCGGTGACCTTGAGGGCCTGCAGATGGCTGTTGACGCGGCGATGGATCTGTTGGAGGGGCGCGGTGATGCTGAGCCACGGTTAATGGTTGACGCTGATGAGGGATTGGACGGTTTGGTGGCAGCGCCGCCTGTCTGCGCCCATAGTGTGGACTTCAATCGAATGGCACTTAATCGAAAGGAAGTACTCAGGGGGAAATGACATAGGCAAAACGCGGCCTCTCGCGCACATTGGGGAAGTTCTCACACAACCCTAAAGGCACGGAGGCCGCGGGCATGGATCCTCAATATTCTCTTCAGTTCAGTCAACACTGGAAGTTTTTCCGATCGCAGGCGCTCCAGACC
>JAKFUF010000200.1 GCA_021732845.1 Planctomycetaceae bacterium
CAAGTCCCCCGGCGATGCGCGGCGACCAGCGCGGGCCAGTGGCGGGTGCCTGCTCCCACTTCACGCCATCGGTCGAGGACCAGACAGCGTTGGTGGCTTCGTGCCCTTCCAACCGGCCATTGTACCAGCCGCCCATGAACCACATTTTGTCCTTGAAAGTGACCGTCATCCCCAGATCGCTGTGCTTCCACGGGGCAGATTTTTCCACGAGAGTCCAGGATTTTCCGTCGGCCGAATTCCAGACATCGCGCGGGGGAGCCATGTAGGACTCGAACCAGCCACCAAAGATCCACAGTTTGTCGCGGTAGACGAGTTCGCCCGATGAATCCCGCGCCTGCCAATCCGCCTTGTCCGTCACCTTGACCCAGTTCGGGGCCTTTTCTTCGGCGGCCGCGATGCCGGCTGACATCACCCCAGAAAACGCCAGAACGACGGCGGCGACTTTCAAAGATTGCATGCGGTAAACTCCCGTGTGAACCTGGAGGGGTTTGGCAGATCGAATTTGAACCAATCCAACTACTCTCGCCAAGCTTTACGGCGTCCGAACCGTGGAGACCTCCTGCAGGATTCTGACTCCGATGAAACGCCTGTGGTGTCGCTCAGGTATGGTTCAAGGAATGGCAGGCTACTTTTAACGAGGCTTCAGCAGAGATGAGCGGGAACGAACAGCCAGGACCAGTCGTCGACCACGGGATGGCGCCCCTGGAACTGAGTTCATTTCCCAAGTCACTGCCAAGTGCTCCAACCCGCCGCGGACCGACCGAAATCACCGAATTCGTGTCTGAGCCACCGGTTGAGCCAGTTCACGTGGAAATCGAGATCGTGGAACCGGCTGAAGAAGTGGTCGCCGAACCGGTCCTCGAGACAGAAGCGGGCCGGGTTGACGAATCCCCCCGGCCACGCCTCAAACGTGGCCTGCCACGGGCTCGCTACCGGGTGGGATTCTGGCACGTCTTGTGGGCCTTGGTGTCGGGGACGGTTTACTCGACCGTCGTCAATACCGTGTGGTTTGTGCTGAGTCTGTTTGGCATCGCCACGATGATTCTGGCCCTGGCCTTCATCTCGGCCGTCCCTTTGCTCAATTTCGTGGCTCTCGGCTACCTGTTGGAAGTCGAGGGCCGCGTCGCCCGTTCCGGCCGGCTGCGCGACGCCTTTCCCCTGGTGAGTTCTTACGCACCCGTGCTGGGAGCCCTGTCGCTCGCGGTCTGGGTGCTGGTGGCTCCGCTGCGGCTGATGTCAGACGCGGCCGCCGACGCCCGCATCATTGACCCCGGTTCCTTTTGGGATATTGGTTTGCGGCTGGGGGTGTGGGGGACCTGTGCGCTGCTGATCTGGCCGCTGGTGCTGGCCCTGCTGGTTCTCTGGAGGAGCGGGTATTGGGAACGCGCGGCGTGTGCCATCGAATCTTTCATCGCGGGCTTCCGGCTGCGACATCATGCGTGGCTCGGCTTCCGTGGCTTTGTCGGCGCGTTTCTGTGGCTTGTGGTCCCCACGGCCTTCTTCGCCATTGCCCGCAAGACCAATGGCGTGGCGATTCTGGTGACGCTGTTTGGCGGCCTGCTGCTGGTCATCGTGCTGAGCTGGCTGCCGTTCCTGCAGGCCCATTTCGCCGCCGAAAACCGCTTTGGGGCCATGTTCGAGTTGCGCCGGGTCCGCAAGCTGTACCGCAATTCGCCTCTGTGCTGGCTGCTCAGCGTCGTGCTGACGTTGGTTCTAGCCCTGCCACTTTACCTGGCAAAAGTTGTCATTCCGCCCGCCGACGCCCTGTGGCTCGTCAACTGGCTGTTCATCGTCAGCATCTATCCCGTCAAGGTACTGACCGGCTGGGCCTACCACCGGGCGGTGGCTCGGGAACAACGGGCCATGAGTGTCGCCTTGGAGTTTAATACTCTCCCCCGTCCCCACGCCTTTTTTGCCTGGCGGTGGCTCTGCTGGCTACTGATGTACCCCCTCCTGGGAATGTTCGTGTTTATCCTCTTCTTCACCCAGTTCATCGGTGAACACGGAAAGGGTGTGCTGTTCGAACACCATGCCTTCCTGCTGCCCGTGCCGTTTTAGGCTGGGTGACCGTCCCGTCCCTCAGTTCCCTTCGCTGCAGCGGGTTAAGGGGCAATTCCGGCTGCCTTCACGCCCGTACAATCTGTCGCAATCCACTCCACTCCGGCAAGGTTGGTCGTTCACGCGCATCAGCTCAAAACCATGCGTCAAGCCGGAAGTAAAACACGGCAGACAGGTTATGGCCAATCGACAGGTATTGCACCGCGCCTGGTTGCGTACTGGCAAAACGACGGTATCTTTCGTATCTCCAAAATATTTGGGAACAGGCACGTTTTTTCGGTCCCTTGAGGAACAATGTTCATGGCTGCTTCGCCCTCGATCCTCGCAGACAAGCTGCACGAGTACCCCCAGCAGAATGTGATCGACGGTGCTGGCGCGGGGATCGATTCTGTCCTCGACGACTGCCTCAACAAGTCGGGTGGTGTGTTGCAGCTATTGCACCGCTACGCTGGCCGAACGTTTTGTACCCCAGGCAGACGCATTCGCCTCGATGCGAGTTCGTACTACCCGGACTACATGGGCGGCACCGGTCTCGATGAACTCTGGATGTGCTGCACCGTTCCCATCGTGACGGGCGTCATCGATACGCGCACCGGGAAGGCACCATTCCGCGAAGGGGAAGCACAGGTCCTGACCGCAGGCGGACAGATCATCGCGCTGCAGGATTTGATTGCCGCCAAGCCGACGGCAGTCATCGGTGAGAAGGTGACCGCTTTTTCGAAAGCGATGTTCGGCTACCCGACGTGGCCGATTGTGTCGAAGAAGTTCGACAACCTGAATCCGATTCCGAATCACCTCCACTGGTCAAAGTGGGAGGTGTATGACATCAATTCCTTCGACAATCCTGGAGTCAGTCCGTCGCACTATCACACCACCGCGATGGGGCTGTACTCGTTCGTGACCAAGGAGAAGTTCCTGGCCTGCATGAAGCGCTTCGGAAAGGGCGAGTACAATGGGATCCGCCATCTGGCACCGCATGTGATGATGCACCTCGACAACGGCTTCGTGATGCCGAACGGTGTGTTGCATTCACCGACGAATCTCTGCACGCACGAACTGCACGTCACGATGGACGAACACTTCCTGGCCGAGGACCTCACGCTCGACGGACGGATCGGCGCGAAGGATGCGTTTTACGCCTGCCGGGAAGAGGACTATCCGAAGTCACGGCATGAAGACTGGGAATACCTGGTGGAAAAGTTCGACTTCGCCGCGAACCAGGACCCGGACTTCGTCTTGAAAAACTCGCGGCCGGCCATTCCGGCCGAGGAATTCATAGGCCAGGGGGTCGACGCCAAGTGGATCGTCTACGGCGATTTCCTCGGCGACCAGAAGTGCTCGATTCTCCGACTCACCTTGCAGCCGGGTGCCAAGACGAATTTCCGCCCCGAGTGCCCCGCGCTGTTCCATACGAACGGCGGAAGCGGTCGCGTCGGCAAGTTCGACGTGCGCTACCACCAGAATATGATTCTCGGCGAGATCTATCCCGAGATCGGCTTCATCACTCAGGCGGCGCTGGCGAACGGCGGCGTGGAGATCGCAAACACGGGAACGGAACCGCTCGTGTTGACTTTCGACTTCCCGCAGCAAGCGCATGGCAAGACGCCTGGCGCTGCAGGTTGAAGGCAATCGTGCTGCGTCTCCTGTCGACCGGCGAGGAGAAGTAGGGTATGACGCTCAAGCGGATGGATAACGTCCTGATTGTTGTCGACGACCTCGAAGCCACCAAGGCGTTCTTCATCGAACTGGGTCTCACACTTGAGGGTGAGACAACGGTCGAAGGACCCTTGGTCGGCCAGTTGATCGGGCTCAGGGATGTCCGGGCCACGCTCGCGATGCTGCGGACGCCCGATGGGCAGGGCATCGAACTGGACAAATTTCACACGCCCAGCGCGGTCAGGTTCGGCCCCGTGGATGCGCCGGTGAACACGCTGGGCATCCGTCGCATCATGTTTGCCGTCGAAGACATCGACGGCGTCGTTTCGCGCATGCGCGCCCACGGAGACGAACTGATTGGCGAAATGCAGTACGAAAACGCCTATCGGCTCGCCTACATCAGGGGACCCGAGGGCATCATCGTCGGCCTGGCCGAGCAACTCGGCCAAGGACCGGACAAATAATCAATGTGCGTTTCAAGACGCTGACCGACGGCCAATTCTGGATCACGAGAAAGGGAACCACGAATACCCTTGGGGCTGACGATTCACCACTCACGGTTGTTGGGTTTAGGGCGAAGCCCGCGCCATGATGATTCGTGGTTCAATTTCTGACCATACGATTCACGCGCCGCTTTGCTGGACCTTCCGGCCTGACCAACAGGGCTGAGCGACGTGAAGGCAGCTCTGCCCGTCCCTGAGCCCAGCCTTCCAACCGTTGCCGTGTCCGTTCGGCCTTCAGGAAATACATCGGTTCCAGCCCATTCAGATGGGTTGCATAGGCTGAATCACGAGTGGACCGCCATGCGGCGGAGCGATGCAGAATCCCCTGTGTGGCGAATTCATCCGCCAGGGCATTGGCCAGCAGTTGGTGGCCGCAAATCGACGGATGGACATGATCCACCAGCAGGAAGCTTCCCAGAATTCCACTGGGCGACTGCCGCTCGAGCAGATCGTGGGCATTGATCAGCGGCACGTCAAAGTCCGTGGCGGCGGCCCGCAGTTCGGCCTCAAGGGGCGTGAGCATCCGCAGGGGGCAAATGTCCCTGTCCCTTGCCTCCACAAACGCTGCGCGCGCCCGCGGGTAGTCGCCCTGACGATCGTAACACTGACCGAGTTCGTACCACGTCTGGGCAAATTCCGGGTCCAGTGTCGTGGCCGCCTCCAGATGCTCAACCGCCTGCGGCAGACTGGTGGAGTAGCACTCGTGAGCCTGTCGGACGTGCTGCTCCCAAGCCTGGCGGCTCGCGGGAGACAACAAGGGGGCATGCTCCGACTTGAATGGGGGACAGTCGGCCAGGTTCGAGCTGGGCTGCATCAGGATCACGGGGACACTCGCTGCCCGGGCTTTCGTCAACATGCCGCGCAGATTCTGACCATAGTGCTCGACAATCGCCTGGCGTCCCTCGGGGTCGCGCTGGAACTTCTCCATGCCACGACGAAAGTCAAGCCGGGCGGTGACTTCCGTGGGCATCACCACGGTGTCCGCGGACGATCGTGGAGTTGAGCGTCCCAGGCACCATTGCAGCATCCGGTAGGAGCGCCATTCCGACATTGTGACATGGGTCTGCCGCACAGCGCCGGGAATCTCGCGGACCTCCGCGCGGGTCCGGTCCTCCAGGAATTCGTTGTGGCCAATGCAGAGAATGAACAGGTCCGGCTGATAGGCGAGGCATTCCTCCAGGATCGGTGCCAGGCGGTAGCTGGCGTAGGAGATGCCACCGCAGTTCACAACGTCCCAATCTCGGCTCGGATCGGTGGCTCGCAACTGGAGTTCCAGCCAGGTCGTGAACGATGTCCGGCTGGTGTAGGGTTCTCCTTGAACCGTCGATCCTCCCAGCACAAAAATGCGAAACGCCTTGCCGGATTTTCGCACCGGAAACGACTCTGGCGAAAAGTACCACTGCCGCGACGGGGGAATCTCGTAGGCATCGCCACTTGCGTTGGGGACGAACAACGGCCGTACCGCTTCAAACGTGACCGTGGGGTCGCTGGATTCAACTTCGAATTCCCAGCCTCCCAGCACGCAGACTGCCTCGGCCGCGGGGAAGATGGCGAGCCCCAAGAACACCGCTGCCAACCGAAACGACCAGAGTCTGCGGCTCGATGTTCGCTGACGCCAACTTGGGTGGGTGCAGGATACTTGAGTTGCAGAGTGCATAGGCGGGACTGTATGGAACCAGGGGGAGTGGTCCGCACGACTGCGGTCGCCTCTGGTTTTCCAGTCAGCATCGCCAAGGTGGGCGGCGAATTCGATCGCAGGGTGTGGAGTATGAGTTATTGGGAATGCTTGTCAATGCCTGAGCTGGCACGAGCGAAGCTGCCCGACAGCGGACCAGGCTGGCAATGTCCAAGTCCTCCATGAACTTCCGTTGCCAATCCTGGCCACTTCCCACTGGAACACATGGCCAAAGACCTGACAAACCTGTCGTGCGCCCCGTGTTGTCGTGGACCGCCAATCCACATTGACACTTTTGCGGTATTTCTCGGATACTAAGGGTCATGGAATCAATGACTTGCGTAGTGTCCTCGATTTATCCAGCGGTGATCAAAGGGGGATGGACAACACCGTCGGATGGGCATCCGAACCCGCCCGTCATGGTTCTCGATCCGCAGCAACAATTTGCTTTCAGGGTTTCATGTCGGCAGTAACTCCAAATTTTGATTCTCCCAGTTGCTACGCGGCCGGTCTGTCCGAGCGCGCCCACGTTGCGGCGCGCGGCCTGGCGATGGCCAGAGGAGCGACGAAAGACACGTGGCTGAAACGCTCTGCACAATTGCTGCGTGACCAGTCCGAGCGGATCATCGCGGAGAATTCAAAAGACGTGGCGCGGGCTCCCGAGTTCGACTTGAATGCCGCGGCGATCGACCGGCTCAAACTGAATCCGTCCCGGCTCGAAAAGCTGGCGCTGGCCCTCGAAGAGATTGTGCTGCTGCCCAATCCGGTGGGCGAAGTCATCGACAGCAGCATTCGCCCCAACGGCCTGCAGGTCGTCCGTGTCCGTGTCCCGCTGGGGGTCGTGTTCTTCATCTATGAATCACGCCCAAATGTGACCGTCGACGCGGCCGCCATCTGTGTCAAAAGCGGCAACGCGGTCATCCTCCGCGGTGGCAAAGAGGCTCTGCATAGCAACCGGGTGCTGCACCAGATTCTTCAGCAGGCGCTGACCGACTGCGACCTGCCGCCGGATGCCGTCCAACTTGTGCAGACGCCAGACCGGGCAGTCGTGGGCGAACTGCTGAAACGCTCCGACAAGATCAGCGTCACCATTCCGCGCGGCGGCAAGTCGCTGATTGAGCGCGTGGCTGCCGAGGCCAAAATGCCGGTCATCAAGCATTTTGATGGCATCTGCCACGTTTATGTCGACGCCACCGCCGACTTCGCCATGGCCCGGAGGATCGTGATCAACTCCAAGGTGCAGCGACCAGGCGTCTGTAACGCCGCCGAATGCCTGCTGGTCCATCGCGACATTGCCGGAAAGTTTCTGCCGGAAATGGCGGTGGATCTCCAAAGTGCCGGTGTTGAAGTCCGTGGCTGCGAGCAGTCCCGTCGGCTGATTCCCGGAGCATTGGCCGCGACGGAAGCCGATTATCGCACCGAATACTTGGACCTGAAGCTGTCAGTCCGGGTGGTGGATGGCTTGGAACAGGCCATCGAGCACATTGAAACTTACGGATCGCATCACACGGAAACGGTCGTCACCAACGATTTCAGCGTGGCTCAGCGGTTCGTGGCGGCCGTCGATTCCGCCGCGGTGCTGGTCAATGCCAGCACCCGGTTCAACGATGGCGGCGAACTGGGGTTGGGTGCCGAAATCGGGATCAGCACCGACAAATTCCACGCCCGCGGCCCCTGCGGCTTGAAAGAACTCACAAGCTACAAATACGTGGTTCATGGGAATGGACAGATTCGCGAATAGGCAGTGCCACAAGGGGCAATTTCAAATCTCAGATTTCACAGCCTGTACAGCCGCGTCGAACTGTCGGCGGAGTGACCTCCTGAATGAATCGCTAAGGATCGCAGCAGCAATAACTGTGACATTTGTCTCCCTATCCAGCAGCGAACGCCATCAGGACAACGAATAAAGTTGTTGGTGAAATCGACAGGCCTGGCAAAACGCTGCCGAAATCGGAGGGTCATAAATTAACCACGAATTTTCACGAATCTTACGAATTTCACGAATCATCAACCGGCATGGCTTCGCGGGTGATGGAATCCTGCTCGTTGCCATTCGTGACATTCGTCTTATTCGTGAAAATTCGTGGTTCCCCCTTCTCGTTGCCTAAGACCGGCCTTCGGCTAGCAACTTGAAGCGTGCTTTATTCTTTGTCCGGTCCTAAAAAGCACTTTACTGTGAAATTTGAAATCTGAAATTTGAAATTCTTTGAGTCGAACAAGATGAATCTGGCTTCGTAATATCGGCACCAGCCTCCCCCGAAAGGGACTTCAGGGATGGCAGACGTCCTCAGTCAATCGGAAGTGGAATCACTGTTGGCGGCGTTGGAGCCGTCTGGGGCGGCTGCGCCTCGTGAGCGGCCGCGTCCGACCGCGTCGGCCCCCTCTCCCACAGCCTCCGCACCAGAAGAATATGCCGGTCAGATCAGCGTCTACGACTTCAAGCGCCCCGAACGCGTCAGCAAAGAGCAGATGCGGGCGTTCCAGGCTCTGCACGAAGGGTTCAGCCGCGAGTTCGGCGCGGACCTGTCCGGCATGCTGCGGACAATCGTGGAAGTGAAGCTGATCAGTGTCGACCAGTTGACCTACAGCGAATTCGTGTTCAGCCTCGAGAATCCCACCTGCTTCAACCTGATCCGGGCGGCGCCGCTCGAAGGCAGCCTGATCCTCGACCTCAACCCCTCGATCATCTTTCCGGTCGTCGACCGTCTGCTGGGAGGCGGCCGTCCCTCAACTCAGAGCTATCCCCGCCGACCGCTCACGGAAATCGAACTCAAGCTGGCCAAGCGGATCACCGATCAGGCGCTGAACGGGCTGGAACGGGCGTGGGAGAAGGTGCAGGTTCTGAAGATGGAGGTCACGCAGGTCGAGAGCAATCCGCAGCTTGTGCAGATCGTCCCGCCGAACGAAGTCATCGTGCTGGTGAGTTTTGAGATCACGATGGGCGAGATGCGGGGGATCATGAACCTGTGCATCCCGTACAACACCATTGAGCCACTCGCCGGGAAGCTGTCGTCCAACACCTGGTCCACGACCTACACGCAAAAGCAGATCGACCCGCGGCAGGTGCTGAATCTCGAGTCGGGCATCAATTCCGCCAAGGTGAAGGTGGTGGTGTATCTGGCCGACACTCATCTGACCGCCGGCGAGATCATGAATCTCGAAGTGGGAGATGTGATCGTGACCGAGAAGGACCGCCTCAAGCCACTGGAAGTGTGCGTGGAGGGGCGTCCCAAATTCGAGGCCAGCGCCGGGGTCTACAAAGGCCGCAAGGCGATTCGCGTGGGCGAGCCGATTCTGAGACCGCAGGATTTGGTCGAGCGGAAGCTCAAGAAATAGATTTTGTGTCTTGGGCCACGCCTCGATCCGGCATTGGATTTTCTGCTCACGGTGAATGGATCGTGATTTCAAATTTGCAGACTCGGGCCGGCTGATTGGGACAGGATTGGAGGGATGAGAGAGGATAAGAAAGGATCTTTGCACGGAAAGCTGTCACAAACAGATCCTTTCCTAGCTAGTCCACTACAATCCTTTTTAATCCTGTCCGACTTCGACCACCGCGATCAGCTTGACGGGTCCACGTCCGGTATAAAACCTTTTACTGTGAAATTTGAAATCTGAAATTTGAAATTGCGTTGGAACCAGCGAATGGATTTTTGTCGGACACGTCAAATTTGAAATTCCATGAAACTGAGATGCCCGACTTTTGTCGGAGACCTCAAATTTGAAATAATCGCCCTTAATGCTTGCAAACATTCGTTGACTGGTGGGACGGGACGGAGTTCGTCGTCCGTCGTTTCGCAGGCTTTGCATGGCCGTCATGCAGCGGGTAATGTGTCGTCGCATGACGTGGCCATGGTACGCCTGAACTTCCGCGGATGAGCAGCCAACGTGATCCTCGATCAATTCAAACTGGATGGCCGCGTGGCGCTCGTCACCGGCGGCAACCGTGGGCTGGGGCGGGCGATTGCCGAAGGCTTGGCGGAGGCCGGGGCGGACATTGTTTGCGTTTCGCAGTCGGGCAACCACGGCGAAATTCAGGCGGCGGTGGAAGCCACGGGGCGGCGGTTTTTGGGACTGCAGGCCAACCTCGCCATTCCGGAGCAACGGCAGGGGCTCGTGGAGCGGGCGG
>JAKFUF010000180.1 GCA_021732845.1 Planctomycetaceae bacterium
ATTCCCATGATTTCCTCCGTGAATGCTGGCTTTCCTCACACCAAACATAACCACAATTCTAAACTCATCGCTTCGCCAATGCATCGTTATGATGGACAACGTGCGGAATTTGCGTGCCGGGGTAATACGATGACACTGGATGAAGTCTTCGACGATGTCCTGGAAATAGTAAGCCATCTTGGCGCGGACATCACACATCAGCTCGAACCTTTCTTATCGGCGCAAATCGAGCCAATCCAAGGCTCCCGTGCCGACGTGCTGGCAGCGGTCGCCGAACTCGCTCCGACTTGGTTTCGAAGTGTCGAAAACCCACCAGACTGGATTCAGGAAGCGGAGTGGCCAGTTGAAGATGGGGTCCCAATGGTCTTTTTAGGACAGGTGCCGATTTCGCACTCGGCCGGGCTATTCCATGACGACGCGGCAGTGTTTGTGTTCATCGGTCCAAAGAGTGGCGTCACATCTCTTGTACAGGTTGCTTAGTCAGGTATGTCCAGCTTGATTTCTCGGAGCATGTACTCGGTGAATCAACTGCTGCGGTCTGGGAGGCATTTGAAGTCAAGGCCTCAAAAGGTGGCTATGCAGCAGGCCCGTACGGTGAACAGGGGGCCGTCCCCGTTGGATTGGGTGGTTTGGGTTAGGATCGCGGCATCAATAACTGTCGCGTTCATTGCGATTCGCCACGGAATCGTGCTGCGGAGTCATTGACAATAAAACGACAGTTGTTTTTGCCGCGATCCTTACGTGCTTGATCGGTTGGCCCGAGCGAGCGGAACCGCAGCGACCGGAAAATGGGTGACAAGTCATCCAATGCAACCCGTCCTGATGGAAATTACCGCTCTATTGGCTGCCGGGTCAGGCTTGATAACGACACTCGTGAAGGTTGCCAAGGGGTGGACGAGGTCTGCCGGAATCGTTGCTGAGGAATTCATTCCGCTCGCATATGCCAAGGGAGACTGTCCGGCAGCCACGGTGCTTAGCTTAGCTGAGCCGGGGAATCGATCTCCCTCAGGCCGGCATGAGCGGTTATGAAGGGATTCAGCACCTGCGCGCGGGGGACAATGACAAAGCCTTCGAAGCCTTTGCGGATCTGGGCTTCAAACTGGTCATGGCGCGCCTTGGGCAATGCTTTCTGGTCGGGACATTTCACTGAGGACTTTACGGTGTCAAAGAAGGCAGAGAGGGCTAATAAGGCGCAGGCTCAAGCATTGCTCGGATTGTTGGACGACATTGTCCAGCAAGGGACGCGAGTAGTGGAAGACATTCAATTCATCATCGAGTGTTCCGGCACTCCACAACCCATCGATCTAGACCTTTCGCTGTCGGGCCTAAAAGCAGTGGAGACGTTCTATCGAGATTCAATGGCTCGTGGCACGCCAATTGAATTTGGTAGTGAGAACTTTGAGAAGCTGATGGGCATTATGCTTGGCGAATACATGATCCAAACGAGCGGCGCGCACTGGAACATATACCGCGGAAAATACTATGTGTTCCATCCAATCGTGCTTCAGTTGCCGGATGACAAATGCGTGGACGTGTTCGTCTACTGCTATCGACTGTCGCAGAAACCCGGTGTTTCTGGTGCATTCAGCGGCAATTCACTTTGCACGTTTGTTCAGCGAGTGAACAAGATGTCGTTTGAATAAAGGGGGTGAAGAAGGGCGGCAATTTGGCGGCAACCAAGGATCAAGTCCTACAAGTTCGTGACATGCTGGTTAAGGAATTCGGATTGTGAAGATTTACCGTCTCGGCATGCACGAGAACGCAACGACCCAAAAGCTTCTTGACTTACCGCCGGCTGCTTTTGCCCATTTCGCGGCTGTAGGCACATGGAAGTCTCAACGTGAGCCATGCAACTCATGCGGTTGGGGGAGGGAAACGATTGTTCCCCCGCTCGTGGTCCAATGGGAACCTTCCAGCAAGGTAATTGGTGACTTTTCGTGGGATGGACCATTTGGGTTAACGCCGATCGTCAGAGATTCTGCCGCCGCCGTGCTCAGCGCACCAGAATTCTGCTGCCAGTTGCACCCAGTGGTATATATCAAGCCTGATCGAATACGACAGACAGTGGCCTTCCCATACAACGGTCCGACTCTGCAATGGAGTGACTGTCAGGCTAGGGTAGAACTTGACCGCGAAGCCAGTGGCGTGACTATGTTGAGTTCATGCTCTTTTTGCGGCGACACCAGATTCGACTTTCGAATGGAAGGAATCGTCATAAGAAAATCAGCCTGGAGTGGCCAGTTGATGTTCCGAATCGCGACGAATGGCCATTCTAACTAGATATTGGACGGGATGAAAAAGGATGGAAGAGGATGAGGAAAGGATCTGTTTGTGCCAGCTTTCAATGAGAACATCCTTTTTTATCCTCTGTCATCCTTTTACATCCTGTCTCAAAAACCTCTTTTCAAACAATCAGCCGGCCCCCCAAAATCCGTGACGGTCTGGAAATTCCCTGTAGAGATGCTCCCGTCAGACGTGCGGCCCCATCAGTGGATTTGGTGTTGAAGACCCGCGGCGTCTGTGTGACCGTTCTCCCCTCGTCCACATCACTGCCAGTAATTTCGGTCCAGCGTTCTGTAGTTGATCGCCTCGCTCAGGTGTTCGGCCTTGATGTTCTCGCTGAGGGCAAGGTCGGCGATGGTGCGGCTGACGCGCAGGATTTTGTCGTGGGCGCGGGCGGAGAGGCCCATTTCATCCATGGCGGTTTTCAGCATCGCCTCGGCGTCTGCTTCCAACCGGCAGTGCTTGCGGATCTGCCGCGGAGTCATGCGGCCATTGAGCGCCTGGCGGTCTCCCGCGAAGCGGGTGGCTTGAATCTCGCGGGCGGCGACGACACGTTCACGCATCTGGGCACTGTTGGTGCCATTGGTCTGGTCCGACAGTTCACGAAAGGGGACGGGCGTGACTTCCAGGTGAATGTCGATCCGGTCGAGCAGAGGACCGCTGATTTTTCCGATGTACTTTTCAATCTGCATCGGGTTGCAGTTGCAGTTGCGGCGGGGGTCGCCCCGGTAGCCACAGGGGCAGGGGTTGAGCGCGGCGATCAACATCAGATTGGAGGGGAAGGTGACGCTGGCGAGGGCTCGCGAGATGGTGACGTTGCCCGATTCCAGCGGCTGCCGCAGCACTTCCAGTGTTCGTCGATTAAATTCCGGAAGCTCATCCAGAAATAAAACACCGTTATGCGCCAAAGAGATCTCACCCGGCGAAGGGGTGCTGCCGCCTCCAACCAAACCGGCCTCGCTCACGGTATGGTGCGGCGACCGAAACGGCCGCTGCATGAGCAATGACTGCCCGGCTGGAAGGCGGCCGACAGCACTGTAGATCTGCGTGGTTTCCAAGCTCTCGGCGGGGCTCAGGTCGGGGAGGATGGTGGCCAGCCGCTGGGCGAGAAGTGTCTTGCCGGTGCCGGGGCTGCCGAGCATCAGCAGGTGGTGGCATCCGGCCGCAGCCACGGTGACCGCGCGTTTGGCCATTTCCTGGCCTTTGACATCGGAGTAGTCGATGTCGTAGCCGGCGAACTGGCGCATCGCGTCGGTCCAACTGAACACGACGGGTTCCAGCGGCAACTGGTCACTGAAGAAACCGACCGCTTCGGCCAGCGAGCCGACCGGGATGATGTCGATCCCTTCGACCACCGCCGCTTCCTGGGCATTGGCCGCCGGCACCAGCAGGCCGCGCCGGCCCTGTTCGCGGGCGGCGATGGCGATCGACAAGGCCCCCTTCACCGTACGCAGGCTGCCATCCAGGGCAAGCTCGCCGACGGCGGCATACGTGGCGAACTTGTCAGACTGGAGTTGTTCGCTGGCTGCCAGGAGACCCAGCGCGATCGGGAGGTCGAACGACGCAGCTTCTTTGGGGAGTTCAGCGGGGGAAAGGTTGATCACCACGCGGTCGAAGGGACGGGTGTAGCCACTGTTGACCAGGGCCCGTTCGATGCGGTGCGTGCTTTCCTTGACGGCCGCCTCGGCCAGACCGACGAGCAGAATTTTGGGGATCGCCGCTGGCGAAATGTCGACCTCAACCTCGACCGGCATGGCTTGAATGCCAAGCAGCGAATAGGTGGACAACTTCGCCAGCACAATCGATGGCCCTTCAGGCAGAGAAAAACGCGGACCACGGACGAGTGCCGCAGGCCGCAGACGCGAGCCACGGGTTACTTCGCTTCGCGCTTGGCTTCCCAGTCGCGGCTTTCGGTCTTGCCTTCGCGTTCAAACTCGATCTTGCCCTTGATGGTATCGCCTTCCAGTTTGCCGCTGTACTTGGAGGTCCGCTTGTTGCCGTTGCGTTCACGGGTGACGGAGAACGAAATTTCGCCATCCTTGAACTTGCCATCATCAATCTTGATTTCGGTGTTGTCGCGGCCGGGCATGGTCCCCGTCAGCTTGTCATCCTTCAGTTCCAGCTTGAGCGTCACATCGCGCTTGTTGTCACCCATGGTGACCGTCCATTTCCAGGTGCCGGTCGGGTCGGCCTTCTTGTCTTCCGCATTGCACAGGCTGGCGATGCAGGTCAGGGTCAGGACAACTGCGATGGAGGTGGTCCGAAACATGGTTGACTCCGTTTCCTTGGGGATGAGAGAGGCGAGGTGCCAGTCGCAACATCATAGCCGTGCAGCGGGCTCAATGACCAACGTGTCAGTGGCTGGCAGTGCGAATCTCGGCCGTGGGTGACCTAACTGGCCATCAAAACGGAAACTTCTCATCCAGTTCCGCCGCCGACAATTCCACCAGCGATTCGGTCAGCCGGGACACGAGCAGGTCCATCATCGACTTGCCCTTTTCGGCGGTGGCCTTCATCGGGTTGCCTGAGCCACTGTTGGTGGTCAGCAGATGCCACGGGCGGGTGATCGACAGCCAGCCCTTGTTGATGCTGGGGAGTCGCGTCGCCCGCGTGGCTCCGGCATCGGCCCGCAGCGCGCCGGTCTCGGCGTCGCGGGCCACAAGGTTGGGGGCGATGTGCAGCATCAGCGAGGTCTCCACCTCGCCGGCGTGGTCATCGCGTGTCTCAAAAATCTCGGCGTGGGCGTCGGCGGAGAGGCCGCGGAACCAGTCACACAAAAACAGATGCACGCCCGCCCGGCCGTAGAGTTCGCGCAGGAATGGCTTGAAGTCGTTTCCGCCATGGCCGTTGAGAATCACCAGCCGGCGGACATTGTGGCGGCCGAGGGAATCGATCAGATCGCGAAACACCGCCAGCAGCGTACTGGGCAGCACGTTCATCGCCAGCGGAAAATTCATCATGTTGGTTTCGGTGCCATACGGGATGGCCGGCAGCATCACCACCTTGGCTCCCTTGGCGGTTGCCTCCGCACAGGCCCGGCGGGCGATCGCGTTCACTTGGTAGGTGTCGGTGCCATACGGCAGGTGCAGATTGTGTGGCTCGGTCGCTCCCATCGGCAACACGGCCACATGATACGGGTTTGCTTTGACGTGGCCGTAATTGACTTCTTCGAGGATCCACGGACGCACGGTTCACCTGCGGGAAAAATTGTGGACAGAATTGTTGTCAATGCATGGCGTCGAGAGGAGTGATGCCACCGACAATACGCGACAACCGGGCAAACGTCCACACGGTTGAATGCCGGCCGGTTCTCACGCGGGGCCTTCCATCCCGTTGCGCCATTGCCCATTATGGCGGGCATCGTGCTCGAAGACGGTGAGGCACGCCCGATTGGGACTTTCCAAAACGTCCGGTGAGCCGAAGAATTCAACGATTTCGAGACTCGCGAGGTGGGGGGACCAATGGATTCTGGACCTGAATCGCAAAAACTGCTGATTCTCGATCACGTCGAATGCAGTGCGTGTGGAGAGGTGCTGGCGGCGGCCCGGGAGGCCTGCCCGATTTGCGGCGGGAAATCGTTCGATCCCACGGATGCCGCCACGACTTCGCCAGCCCAAGCCGAACCAGTTGCGGATCATGCGCTGCATGTCGCGGCCCGCTGGATCCGCAAGGTGTTTGTGTTGATTCTCGGATGCACGGTCGTGGCGGTGGGGATCATCATGATCGTGACCCCCGGCCCCGCCATGGTCGTCATTCCCGCCGGGCTCGCCATCCTGGCTTCGGAGTTTGTCTGGGCACGCATCGCCCTCAAACGGCTCAAGACCGAAGCCACGCATGCGACACACTACACCTGGCGCTTCTTGTTTGGAGGCAAGCCCAAGAGCAAGCCGCCAACGCCAAGGTGAGCTCTTGCGGATTGACCGGGACCTGGTGCCGACGATACGAACGCACGCGAGGGTCGCCGAAGCTCCGTGGCGTCTTGCCGCGGATTTGCTTGAGGGGGAGGGGGGAAAACTCACTTTACCCCTACCGCCGGTTCCACCCGTCGCAGCATGCAATTCGATTGCAGGGAGCGGATGGAGCCAGCATGAGCCACAGGGCTCAATGACAGCCAACAGAAGTTGGCACGACCGACGCCAGGTTTGGGATCAGGCCGACGGGACAGGGTTACTGGCAGGTGTTGATCAGATCGGATTCAGCGGCAGCGAATTCCTGGATCTGTCGGTACACTTCTTCACGGTGAACCGGCACATCACTAGGAGCGGAAATTCCCAGGCGAACTTTGTTGCCTACGATTTCCAACACACGCACGCGGATCGTCCCTCCGATCACGATTTCTTCACCAGGTTTGCGGCTCAAGACGAGCATGACTCATCCTCCATGAAAATCTTCTTTTTCCATTCACTTTGCAAAGTTCGCCGGGCGGCAAACATCCGGGTGGGAAAAAAGACCCGCGAAGAGCTAAGGTGGGAGGCTCTCCTGCATTTACGATACGTTTTGTCAACCCAATCGTCAAGATCCATTGGCACAAAATTCGCTGGCTACCCGGAATCCCATATTCTTCCATGTCTGGCCGTCAGATTTATCGCGGGCGACTCGCACCAACACCAACCGGATATCTGCATTTGGGCCATGCCCGCACCTTCTGGACTGCGGCGATGCGTGCGGACGGGGGCACGCTGGTTCTGAGGAACGAAGATCTGGACCGAGACCGCTGCCGGCCAGAATTTGCCGCCGCCATGCTGGAAGATTTGCGATGGATTGGCCTGCGGTGGCAGGAAGGCCCTGACATCGGCGGTCCGTTCGCCCCCTACGATCAAAGCGCTCGGCAGGAGTGGTATTTGTCGGTTTGGAAGCAGTTGCTGGCCCAAGGGACGATATACCCCAGTCCGCACTCCCGCCGCGATGTGGAGCAATGCCTGACAGCCCCGCATGCCGAAGACCAGGAGCCCATTTTTCCCGTTGAGCTGCGCCCGCCCGTGGGGCCCGGTGTCGGCGAAGCCGCTCCCGGCGCGGTCAATTGGCGGTTCCGCGTCCCCGACGGACGGCAGATAGTCTTCCATGACCAGTGTCTGGGGCCGGTGGAGCGCACAGCGGGGCAGGACTTCGGCGATTTTCTGATCTGGCGCAAGGACGGGCTTCCCGCCTATGAACTTGCAGTCGTGGCTGACGACCACGCCATGGAAATCTCGGAAGTTGTCCGAGGGGCGGACCTGCTGACGTCGACCGCCCGGCAGTTGCTGCTATATGAAGCCCTCGGCTGGACCGCACCCGCCTTCTACCACTGTCCCCTGCTGTGCGACGAAAACGGCCGCCGCCTGGCGAAGCGGACCTCAGCCGCCGCACTTCGGACCTTTCGTGAGCAGGGCATGACACCAGATGAGCTTCGCTCGAGCCCCGCCTGGTCAAGATGACGCAGAGCCGGAGCCCCCAGCCACGTCGCCTGGGCGTTACGCCGCGGATTGATCCCGCGTGTTGACCCTGCATACGCGTCACCTTTAAGATCCGCTTCAGACCGCCGCCGTCATTTGAATCGAGCCACCAATGCAACTCGGCTTTGTCAGCGCCATTCTTCCGGATCTGTCCCTCGCCGAGGTCGCCCAGGTGGGCCAGGAGACAGGATACACCTGCATCGAACTGATGTGCTGGCCGCCCAGCAAGGCCGAACGCCGCTACGCGGGGGTGACGCATGTCAACGTCGTCGACTTCGGTGCCAGTCAGGCGCAGGAGGTCCAGGGGACGATGGCGGCGGCGGGGATGTCGATCTCAGGTCTGGGGTATTACCCCAACGCGCTGACGCCCGACCGGGCCGAATCCGACGCCGTCGTGGCTCACCTCCGCAAGGTGATCGACGCGGCGGCGTTGCTCAAGGTGGGTATGAACACTTTCATCGGCCGCGACTGGAAGCTGTCCGTCGACGACAACTGGCCGCGGTTCTGCGAAGTGTGGAAGCCACTGATTCAATATGCCGCGGACCGAGGAGTGAACGTCGGCATCGAAAACTGTCCGATGCTGTTTTCCAAGGACGAATGGCCGGCCGGCAAGAACCTCGCTGGCAGCCCGGCCATCTGGCGGCGGATGTTCGAAGAGATCCCCAGCCCCAACTTCGGGCTCAACTACGACCCGTCGCACATGATCTGGCAGATGATGGACTACCTCGCGCCGATCCGTGAGTTCGCCAGCCGCCTGCATCACATCCACGCCAAAGATGTCCGCCTGATCCACCACAAGCTCGACGAGGTGGGGATCATGGGTTACCCGCCGGAATATCACACTCCCAAGCTGCCTGGGCTGGGCGATGTGCATTGGGGCCACTTCTTCGCGGCCCTGGGCGACATCGGCTATGCCGGGCCGGTTTGCGTGGAGGTCGAGGACCGGTCGTTTGAGGGCTCGCTGGAAGCCCGCACGAAGTCGCTGCGGCAGAGTGCCGTGTACCTGCGAAATTTTGTGACTGGATGAGCCACTGGCTAACATTCGGTGATTTCAGTGGCCACGATGCCAACAAAGTAATTTCAAATTTCAGATTTCAAATTTCACAGTCTGCGCAGCGACGTCGAACTGTCTGCCGTGCCTCAGCGATGCCGGGCTGGCTTCTGAGAAGGTGCGTGTCGCCGAAAGACATTTTACTGTGAAATTTGAAATTCCATCGCGTCACGTACAGATTGTCGTCGGACATCTGTTCCGCGTCCTTCGTTGAAAAACGGTTGCTTCTTCATGGATTTTCTGCAGCTCACCGGGAAGACGGTCCTCGTGTTCGGCGTTGCCAACCGCAAAAGCGTGGCCTGGCACGTGGGGCGAGTGCTCACGGAGGCCGGGGCGCGGGTGGTGTACTCTGTCCGCAGTCCAGAACGCCGCGAGTCGGTCAAGAAACTGCTGGGACCCGACGCCCAGGTGGAAGTCTGCGACATCGGCAAGCAGGACCAGATCGACGCCCTGCGGGAGACGTTGAAGCCCCTGGGTCCACTGCACGGGCTGGTGCATTCGGTCGCCTTTGCCGATTACTCTGCCGGGTGGCTGCCGTTTCATGAGACGCCGCGGGCCGCGTTTCTGCAGGCAGTCGATGTGTCCTGCTATTCCCTGATGGCAGTCAGCAACGCCTTCCGCGAGCAGTTGGACCCCGCCCAGGGCAGCGTGGTGACGATCTCGATTTCGACCACGAAGATGGCTGCCGAAAACTACGGCTACATGGCCCCCATCAAGGCGGCGCTCGACTCCACCGTCTGCTTTCTGGCAAAGTCGTTCTCGCAGTTCTCGACCGTCCGCTTCAACGCCATCTGTCCCGGTTTACTCCGCTCTTCGGCCTCGGCGGGAATACCCGGCTACGTGGAGAGCTATCTCTACGCCGAACAAGCCACGCTGCGGAAACACGCCGTGCAGACGGAGGAGGTCGCCAATGCCGTGGCGTTCCTGCTCAGTCCGCGGTCGTCGGGCATCAATGCTCAGGGGATCGTGATCGATGCCGGCATGGCGATCAATTATTTCGATCAGGCCCTGGTGCATCGACCGGGATGATGGATCGGCATCATCTATGGTCTCAGGTAAGAAGGGCGTTTTCCATTGGGCGATCGACGTGGCGGATAGGGGTAGGGAGGGCCGATTGGTTTCGGCTCCCCCCTCCCTCCGAACCGGACTGGCGGATTTCCCGCATCCGGCTCTCCAGTTGATGGTCTTACCTGGGACAGGGTTGAAGTGCGAGTTTGTGG
>JAKFUF010000042.1 GCA_021732845.1 Planctomycetaceae bacterium
GTCCGGGGCTGCGGGGCGGGGCGGGCTTCTTGCGTGCCACGGCATCCTTGGCGACACTGGCGGCCGCCGCGGCGGACTTGCCTTCCGGCTTGGTTTCGGCTTTTCCATTGCTGCGGACAGCCTTGGCATCGGCTTTGATTTCGAGCTTCTGGCTGTCCTTCTTGGCATCGTCCTTTTTGGCGTGGTCCTTCTTCGCTTCGTCTTTCTTGAGGTCCTCTTTTTTGACTTCCGTCTTCTTCAATTCGGCCTTCTTCAAGTCCTCTTTCCTGGCCTCTTCCTTCTTCAACTCCTCCTTTTTGTGCTCGACTTTTGCCGCTGCCGTCGCCGCAGCGCGGCGGGCCTTCTTGCCGCCATCACTAATCACGGCCTCGAGCCGCACCAGACCGTTGGCCGGGTCATCGGCGGCGGGCGGTGAGGTGAACACATCGCCGATTTTGGGATCGGTCGCCAGACACCGGATGAGGTGGCAAAAGAGCTGGCCATCCGACTTGCGGATCAGCGGTTTGACCAGTTCGGCAGTCTGTTCGGTGGTCGAACCCGGTTCGCTGAGCCCCAGCCAGATCAGGGCGCGGTTTTGCGCGTCATCAATGGCGAGGAGGTGACTGTCGAGCGCCTGCTGCTGCGTGAACGACCGGACGAAGGGCGAAATTCCCTTGATCTTGCCGAGTTCCTTGGCTGCGATTTCCTGCGTCTTGCGCCGCAGGCTTTCGTAATCGAACTGGTAGGCCTTTTCGAAGATGTACTGGAGGATCATCTTCACGTGCATCGCCCGCCGCTGCGGGCCTGAGCCGGCGGCATGCGTGGGCTTCCACGAGGTGTCGGGCATGTCCTGAAACAGCCGTTCCAGCTCATAAACCGAACTGACGCGGACCTCGTTCAGATCGAGAAATTCGTTGAACAGGCGGCCATAGGCGGAGTCGGCCTGCTCGGCCGAGGCGTTCTCCAGCACTGCGGCATAAAGCATCGTCTCCAGGACGGGCAGATCCTGTTTGAACGTCTGATGATACCGCGACCTCAGCAGAGCCAGAAGCTTCTTGCACAAGTCCTGTTTGTCAGACGCTTTCATTCGCGATGTGGCGGCCATGGCGGTTCCAAAGGGAGGGCCGGAGCGCGGCCCGAAAGGGCGCGGGTGCGACGCTCGCCTTCAGGATGTCTCTGTCATAGGACTGTTGATGATTCCCGTGCTGCTCACCACCGGTTCGCCCGATTCATGTTCACTCGTGGCGGATGGTTCGTTCGCCTGTTCGGCTTCTTCCGGACTTGCATTCACTTCGTCATCCGTCATGGAATTGTCCGTGGCGGAGCTGTCCGCGGTGAGGGCAGCGAGATTGGAGTCCGGCAGGACCGCATTCAAAATGGCGGATGCCTGCGCGGCCAGTTGAACGCCCCGATCCAACTCGAATGTCAACAGCGGAGTATATCGCGTTTGCAGCCGCTCCGCGAGATTCTTCTGCAGGAACCCACGGGCGGCGTTCAACCCCTGCAGCGACAGGGCCTGCGTCTTTTCATCCCCCCGGACGGAGATGTAGACCTTGGCGTGCTGTATGTCCCCGCTCACTTCCGCCCGGATGACCGTGACGTTCTTGACGCGTGGATCGCGCAGCTTGAACAGGATGCTCGTGCTGATCGATTCACGGATGGCTTCAGCCACTTTGGCAAGACGGCGGCTCATACAGGGCAATGTCCGTAGGGTTCGATTTCAAGACTCCGAATCTCAGAAGTCATGCTGGCGGGCAATCAGCCTGACCAACATGAGAATTTCAAATTTCAGATCTCAAATTTCACGGTGAAACGCGCCATGGATCGCGGAATTCCTGCATTTTCATGGCTGCAACTTGATTGAGCGACTTTTTCCAGAAGGGATCCACCCCTGGGGCAAACCCCTTCTGGACTAGAGTTTGCGTTTGATTTCTTCCAGCCGGTACGCCTGAAACAGGTCTCCTTCCTTCACATCGTCGAAGTGCGACAGACGGATGCCGCATTCCATCCCTTCTCGCACTTCCTTGGCGTCATCCTTGTTGCGTTTCAACGATTCGATGTTGTAGTCGTTGAGTGTCCGCAGGTCGCGGACCACGCGGATCCGGTTGGAGCGGTCGATGGTGCCGTTCAGCACGCGGCAGCCGGCAATCTTGCCGAAGCGGCTGATTTCGAACGTCTGCAGCACCACCGCGCGTCCGGTCTGAACCTCGATGACTTCCGGCTTGAGCAGCCCTTCCAGAGCCTTCTTGATGTCGTCGGTGACTTCGTAAATGATCCCATACTTGCGGATCTCGACGCCTTCCTGATCGGCCAGGCTCTGCGCCCGGTCTTCCGGAATGACGTGGAAGGCCACGATGATCGCCTTGGACGCGCTCGCCAGATAGACATCGCTTTCGTTGACGCCGCCGACGCCGTCGTGCAGGATCCGCACACGGACTTCCGGATGCGTGAACTTGAGCATTTCGCTCTTGAGGGCTTCCACCGAGCCGGGAGTGTCGGCCTTGATGATGACCGGAAGTTCCTGCACGCCACCCGACTGGACTTCGTCGAGGATGTCCTGCAGCGTGCGAGGCTTGACCTTCTCGGACAGCTCCTTCTGGCGGTCGCGCTGACGGCGTTCTTCGGCCACCTGCCGCGCCTCGTCGAGGTTGGCCATGGCGTAGAATTTGTCGCCGGCACCTGGCACCAGATCCAGACCAGCTACCTTGACCGGCATGGACGGCGGAGCCTCGTCGATTTCCTCGTCCTGGTCGTTGTAAATGCCGCGAATTTTGCCAAAGGCATCGCCGCACAGGACGACATCGCCCTTTCGCAGGGTGCCGTCCTGAATGATGAGCCACGCCACGGGGCCGCGCCCCTCATCGCGGAACGCTTCCAGACACACACCGCGGGCGGGACGTTCGGGGTTGGCAGTCAGTTCATGCAGTTCGGCGATCGTCAGCAGCGTTGCCAGCAAGTCTTCAATGCCGGCCCCGGTGAGACCCGAGGTCCGCACGACTTCCGTGTCGCCACCCCATTCGGCGGCCAGCAAATTGTGCTGTGCCAGATCCTGCAGGGCCCGCTGTTCGTTCCGTTCGGGCAGGTCAGACTTGTTCATCGCCACCACAATTGGCACGTTGGCGGCGCGGGCGTGGGCCAGCGCTTCCAGCGTCTGTGGCATCACGCCATCGTTCGCCGCCACCACCAGGATCGCGATGTCGGTGACATTCGCGCCGCGGGCCCGCATTTCGGCGAACGCCGCATGGCCAGGGGTGTCGAGGAAGGTGATTTTTTCACCTTCGTATTCGATCTGGTAGGCCGCGATGTGCTGGGTGATGCCGCCGACTTCGCCAGCCGCCACATTGGCCGACCGGATCTTGTCCAGCAGCGTCGTCTTTCCGTGGTCGACGTGGCCAAGGATGGTGACGATGGGAGCGCGACGGCTGGCAGCCACGTTTTCTCCATCCTGTTCGTCGGCTTCAAGCTCATCCTCAATCGAGCGCTCGCGCTTGATTTCGACATCGACGCCGAGTTCCATCGCCAGTTCGAGGGCGACATCTTCCTCAAGGCTGGAGTTGATGGTGACCATCACCCCCTTGCGCATGAGGCTGCCCACGACCAGCTTGGCCGGTCGTCCGATCGCCTCGCAGAACGTCCGCACGGTGATCGGCAGTTCAAGTTCCGCCGAGGTTTTGAGTGCCACGGCCTTTTGGCCCGGCTTCTGCCGGCCACGACGGAAGCGGGAGCGTCCGCCGCCTTCGTCTTCGTCACCGCCGCGGGTTGACTTGGTGCGGGATTCCTGCCGGCGCTTGCGACCATCGGCCAGGGCTCCAGCCACCGCGCCGCCCGGCAGTTTCTTCTTCTTGCCGAATTCGTCGAATTCTTCGACCATGTCGCCGGGCTTCTTGCCGGCGGCCTTGGCCTCGACGATCCGCTGCTGCATATGTTGCTTCATATGCTGCGTCAGCGGCTTCTTCTCGGCGGCGATATCCTTGGGGAACCGCATTTCCGGCTTTTGCGCGGTTTCCTGGACCACCTTGACCGTTGGTACCGGGGGCAGCGGCGGCAGTTCCGCCAGCATCGGCAGCGCCGGACCGGGCTTGGCTTTGGGCTTCTTTTGACGATTGGGATCGCCCAACGACGGCGGGCTGGCGCGGGAAACCATTGCCCGCGAGCCGGTCACTGACATGTAGTCTTCGCGCCGCATGGGCGCGGGTGGCTTCACCTCCCGCGTGGGCGGAGGCGTGATGGTCGACGCCTGGGCAATGGCCTGGCCGGACGACTGGGCCGCCTGCAGGGTCGAACCCTGGGCGACAGGAGCGGATTTCGTGGCGGGTGCGGAGATCGGAGCATCCTGAACTGGGCGCACGTCTGGAACAACTTCTGCCGGGCTCGTCTCTTGCGCTTCGACGGTTGGCGGTTCCTCAACCGCAGACGCGACGGGCTCTTCGACTTCAACTTCAATTTCAACTTCAGATTCGGTCTCGGCGGCGAGATCGGCGGCCTCCGTCACGGCCTCTTCGCTTGCGGTCGGCGGCGTGGCGACGGCGGTACTCGCGAGCGCCGCAGGTTCCGCCCGCTTTTTTGTCGGCTTCGCCAGATCGCGGATCGCACGCATCGGTGCCGCGGCGACTGGACGGGTGAGCGCAGCGACCGGAGCTGGCTCGGGAGCTGCTGGACGGGGCTTCACACCCATGCCGGTTTCAGGGCGCGGCCCGACTTCGCGCGGCCGAGTGGGGGCTGCGGCCGGGAGAACTGGAGTTGGGACCGGTTCTGGCGGAGCCTCGGCCACCAGTCCTGGAACTTCCAACACCGGAGCGGGCTGCTCTTCCACGGTGTCTTCAGCCTCGGGCGGGGCGAGATCGGCATCCCGCAAACCAGCCATCTGAGCCCGGGTCGTGTCGCGAACCTTGGGAACTTTTGACGGAATCTGCCGCGGCGCCTCACGCACCGGTGCCATGGGCTCAGGCTTCTCAGGTGCCAGCGATGCCGACGCACCCTCTTTGATGAGCGCCAACACGCGCTCTTTCTCCTCGGGAGAAATGCTCGCCAGCGCTGAATTCTTGAGTATGATGCCGAGCTTCTGGCAATACTCGATCAGCAGCTTGCTGTCCATGTTCAGCTCTTTGGCGAGCGTGAAGATCCGAATCTTCAAAAGTTGGTCTCCGAAAGGAAAAGGTGAGGCGTGTGCGTTCAGTTGTCATGACGGCCATCACTGGTCCGCCGCCTTGTCTCCGCCGGCATCCACCGGCTCCTGCCCATCCTCCAGATCCGGATCATCCCCGGCCGAAACCTCAGCCTCGGCAACGGGTTCCCTGGAATCGGCCGGGCTGGCCTCCTCACCAGTCCCTGCATCCGCGTAGGCCACCTCCGGTTCGGGCTGGGTCACCGCCCCTCCCTCATCGACCATGGCTTCCACCGCCAACTTCTCAATCAGTGGCTCGGCACCGGCCGCTTCGCCCTCCGCGGCTGGCTCGGAAGCCGCCGCGGAACTGGCGGCAGCCGCCCCCGCCCGCGCGGCTGAGGACGCCCCGCGACCATCAGGCCGGCCATTATGGGGGACACCGTCCCGCCGATCCTGTTCGCGCCGCTGCGTGGCTTCCTTTTCCAAACGCAACGCCTGCTCTTCGGCGAACTCGATCAGGGGCTCGACCTCTTCGACTGACAACCCCGACAGCTCAGCCAGTTGATCCGGCTCGATCACCGACAGGTCATCAAAGCTGAAAAAACCCTGCTCCACCAGATTCTCGGCCATTTGATCGGGGGCACCAGGAATCGCGCTGAACGCGGTGATCGACTGGTCGAGCTGCTCGTTCAATTCATCACGCGTCATGATCTCGATATCCCAACCCACCAGGCGGGACGCGAGACGAACATTCTGACCCTTCTTTCCGATCGCCAGAGAGAGCTGATCTTCACGGACCAGCACGATCACCCGGCCCAGCATCGGGCAGAGGATCACATCCTCAACTTCGGCCGGCTGAAGGGCATTCGGAACCAAGACCTGCAGCGAATCGTTCCAGCGGACGATGTCGATCCGCTCGCCGGCCAGTTCGTCGACGATCGTCTTGATGCGCGAGCCACGGACGCCTACGCACGCCCCAACGGCGTCGATTTTCTGATCAAAACAGGAAACGGCCACCTTCGAACGGTAGCCAGCCTCACGGGCGATGGACCGAATCTCGATGATCCGTTCGCCGATTTCTGGAATTTCGAGTTCAAACAGCCTGCGGACCAGGTCGGCGTGCGTCCGTGACAGCACAACCTTGACCCGGCTGCCCTGCTTGCGAACCTCCAGAACGATGGCCCGGACGCGGTCATTCGTGCGATACGACTCGCCGGGAATCTGTTCGCTGCGCGGGAGAAAGCCTTCAATTTTGCCAAGGTTGACGACAGTCGCCCCGCCATCGGCCTTGCCGACGGTGCCCGAGACAATCTGCCCCCGCAGTCCGGTGTAATCGTCGTACAGCGCATCGCGCTCAGCTTCGCGAATCTTCTGAATCATCACCTGCTTGGCGGTTTGAGCCGAAATTCGTCCCAGAATCTCCCCAAGGTGGTCGGAATCGACGGGCTTGCCTTCATGCCGCAGAGTCGGGTTGCCGGAAACGCGGTCGATCAAAATGTCCAGTGGCTCGTCTTCGCCATAGTGCTTCCGCGCAGCCGACAAGATCGCCTGCTCGATCCCCTCGAACACGATCTCCTTGTCAATGCTTTTGTCGCGGTGAATCGCATCCACGATCCGCAACACTTCATTACCGTTCATGACATTCCCTTCTGCCGAAGAGTCCGGTGCCGCCCCGAGTGTTCGTGGCGCCATCCCCGAAAAATTGTCTGGAAGTTCCGCACCTGAACTCCGGAAACAACCCTCGTGGCTGAACCCGTCCTGCCGACCACAACATAAAGAAAAAAGCGGGATGGAATCCCACTTTCTTCACCCTCCAACCAGCCGGCCAAACTCAACGAAGTCAATAACCACTCTGACTTCGAGGCCGATCCCATAAGACCAAATTACATCGCCGGTCTCCCAAACTGGCAAGCACGCGTTGCGGAAAAGTCCGAGTTGCGTCAATGCAAGCAGTCGAGTCGGTTACTATTTTGCCTTCTCCGTAGTCTACCGGTGGTTGGATCGAAAAGTCAACCCGACACGGGAAGTTGTGGCAAATCGCTACGATGGCCGAATGTGACCAATGTTCACGTGATTGAGACCAGCACAGCGACTCGGTTCGGTGAAAAATTGTCCGAATCCAGCCCGAAGGCTTGCGGTTGAATCTCAAATCTCAGATTTCAGATTTCAGATTTCAGATTTCACAGTCTGGCGAGTTGCGTCGAACTGTCAGTGTCATCTCCGCAGTGCGGGACATAACTTGAGTGAGGATTATGGGACAGGATTGGATTTCATGGAACTGATCCTCGACCATCCTCTTCATCCTGTACAACCCCATCCACATGACGGAGCCCGGCCCCAAAATCCGTGACGGTAAGGAAAATTGAAATTGCGAAGGAAGAAGCGGAAGGACTGTTGGAGGACACGTCCGACTTGAGGCCCAAGAATTGACAACTGCCCTCAAGTTATTGAAGCCATTGCCATTGCGGCTCATCGAACGGGATGGAATTCAGACCGTGGACGGACGGTAGCCGAACAGGTAATACATCATCCCCGCGATGAGCAGCAGCATGACCCACAGGGTCCCGCTGGACAAGCTGGCCAACTGCCAGTATCGGTTGTCCTCTTCGACAATATCAGGCGTCCAGTCGACTTCCTCTTCCTGCTCGATCAGTTTGTCAAAGACGCTTTTAACGAACCCCTGCATATCATCTTTTTCGCCTGCGGCACCGAAGTACAGCCCTCCGAACAGGAGCCGCTCGTTCTCATGCCCGCGGTCGCGGGTGGGATCGTAGGCGAAGCTGGTCAGCACCAGGTTGATGATCCGCTGCCGCAACTCCGTGCGAATCTTGCACAGCAGGGCGTAAAGCTTGCCGTTGCTGGTCTTGGTCAGCGCGCTCTTCTGGCGAAACAGGGTGTATGTCCAGTCTTCAAACTGGGCGCAGGCATGGGCCGTCACCGCCTCCAGTTGCTCGCTCACTGGCGGATTCCAGACCGTGAACCCTTTGCCAAACCGGTTGTTGAGCGCCGCGGGCCGTCCAAGCCGGCGTTTGAGTTCACAAAAGCCGGGTTCGGCCTCCATGCCGGAGACCAGACCGATCACCGGGCAGCGCAGATGCAGGTTTTGCCGCAGCGTGTCCAAGTCCGACTTCACCGCCTTCGACAATTCGGCCGCCTGCTGATCACTCGGGACGATCATTGAGTACGGCAGCAGCGCCATCACGCCATTGGCTGGGCAATAAGGTTCGCGGGCCTTCCGGATCAGTTTGCAGAGGTAGGCCAGCCGTTCAGACTGCGTGTCGGCGATGGCGCGGGGCAACGAGGAAATTGCCGCAGCGCCTGCTCCACCCCGCAGGCCCGGCGGGGCAAATCCCACCAGTGAGGGGGAGCCGCCGCGGGCGAAGTCCATGGTCCCGCCGTAGTTCGGCATCCGTGCGCCAAAGGTCGAATCTTCCAAGATGCTGCGCGGGCTGCCACCCATGCTGGCCCCGCCACCACCGCCGTCAATCGTGTATTCCGCCATCGACTGCTCGGCGAAGGCCACGGCGGTGCCGCGGCCGGCGTTGGGGACCGGGGCTGCGGTTTGCTCAAAAATTGACGGGGCTGCCGCCGACTGGGGCTGCTGATTCGCCAGCCGGGACGACTGCGCGCAGTCCACACAGCCAATGTAGGCCGCGCCAGAGGTGGCAAAGAAATACAGCGGTGCCTTGTTCTCCGCCGGGGTGAGCGGCACCACCAGTTCCATGCCGGCCGCCGTCGTCAGACAGGCCAGGGCCTGACGGTCTTTCACGCCGGTGATCAAATACAGCGGTGTCTGGGTGAGCAGGATTCCTTGCTGCCTCAAGGTGTCGATCCCGTCCTGCCAGGCGGAATCAATATCCGGGAACGGCGGAACCTCGGGCTCCATCCAGTACAAAATGGCCAGCCGCACCACCAGCGGTATCACAATCGGCAGGGCAATCAGGGCAAAAACATGGGAACCACTGCGGTTGAACCAGACCCAGGACTCCGCCGATTCGACCTGGAACATGGCGCAGACAAATGCCGTCACCTCCAAGATCACCAGAAACAGAAACAGCAGGATGGCGACCAACGTCGCCGCTGAAACCGACTTCAGCCGCGACGTGACGCGGAGGGCGTCCAACGGGAGATTGAGGACGTAGTACAGCGGCGATGTGATAATGTACAGCAGGCGCTGCAGCGTCATGTTCGCTCTCCAAATTCTCTTGCGGTCGCTGTGGTGTGCCCGCCCCAGCAACGATTCCGGCGAATCAGGGAACTGGCGGAAGCCGCTCCGTGCCAAGTCGGGAGTTTTGCCAACGAATGTCAGGTGTGGTGTGCAATCTTGCCACGATTGACCAATTGTGGCCTGAAATGCATCAAACGACAATCTACCGTGTCCGATCTCCCGCGCAATTCCGGGCGGCTGGCCCAACGTGTGAATTTGCCCCCATTGTCGCTCGGCTTCCCGCCCGCGTTTCGTGGATTCTTCTCGAAACCAGACGGTGGAGAGAATTTTTACCCCGACACGAAAGAGTCGCACGGCGAAATCGACCTGGGAGCCATTGACCTGAACTCGGCGTTTTCTCATTCGTGGAGGATTGTGTGACTCGTGGTTCGACCTTTCGTGTTCTTCGTGCCTTTCGCGGTTCAATGAACCAGGTGAACGAAATCTCGACCATCATTCCGTGAAGGAATAACCACGAAAGGCATGGCGCGGGCTTGCCCGAAACCCAACACCCCGGAGTGTCGCATCGTCAGCCCCAAGGGGGCAGAATTCGATAGCCCAGGGCGAAGTTGGCAACGCCAACGGAGCCCTGGGTGCAATGACGACGAACGACGGAGCCCCAATCGGGGCGTGACC
>JAKFUF010000203.1 GCA_021732845.1 Planctomycetaceae bacterium
GTCAGCCCCAAATGGAGGGCGGCGCAGGCCAGCACCCCAAAATTCTGACATAGCGCCTCAAACAACTGGTTCTCCGTCACCGAACCGCGACCTCCAGCCCGCCGACTGGCTGTCACCTCACGCGCCACCCCCGCCCCACCGCCCAATGTGGAAACGCCCATGTTCATCCCCAATGCAATAATATACCACAGTTCACATCACTGCACGATACGAATGTTCAGCGCTGATGTCAAGCTAAAAGCGGAAACTTCGCAAAAAGTTTTGACATCTCCGCGATGCGTGACAGGGCGAGGGGGCTGGAACATCACCGGACGGCTTGCGCCGTGCCGCTACTAAAGCCGCTGTCGAATCCTGCCCCGTGGGGGCGGTCGGCCAGAGTCGGAGTCATATCGGTCGTCCGCGCGCGGTTTCGTGTTCTTCGTGCCTTTCGTGGTTATTCCTGCACGGAATGATGGTCGAGATTTCGTTCACCTGGTTCATTGAACCGCGAAAGGCACGAAGCACACGAAAGGTCGAACCACGAGTCACACAATCCTCAACGAATGAGAAACCGCCGAGTTCAGGTCAAAGGCTCCCGGGTCGATTTCGCCGTGCGAGTCTTTCGTGCCGGGGTAAAATTCGTCTGATTCGTGGTTTATTTTTTGAATGCTCAACAAGATGCGTGGCTTCGCCGGTGGTTCACGCCTGGCGCATCAGGCTGATGCGGTCGACTGTAGTGTCCTTGAACTCGTGCGTCTGCCGGCCGCGGCGGAAGGTGAGGATCCGGTCGGCGTGGGCCAGCAGGAGTTCGGGCTCGGTCGAGGCGAGGATGACGGCGGCCCCCTGTTCTTTCAGGCCCCGCACCAGCCGCAGGATTTCATCCTTCGCCCCGACATCCATGCCGCGTGTGGGCTCTTCCAGGACCAGCACCTTGATTGGCCCCAGAAGCCACTTGGCCAACACTACTTTTTGCTGGTTACCGCCAGAGAGGTTGCCCGCCCGCAGCCTCGGCAGCGCGGGGCGGCAAAAGACCTTCCCCAGCAGTGGCTTCGCGACGGCTGTCTCCCGCCGGCGGGTCAGCCAACTGCCGACGCTGCGGCGGAGGTGGGCCATGGTCACGTTTTTGTAGATCTCGCTGCCACGGACCAGCGTCTTTGCCCGGTCGGCCGCGACAAGGACCACGCCCCGCTTCACGGCGTCGCGCGTGTCGCCTGGCCGCAGGCGGCGGCCGTCAAACACCACTTCCCCCGAGCTGGGCCGCAACGCACCGGCGATGGCATGGGCCAGTTCCTGGTGTCCTGCGCCGACAAAGCCGTACAGGCCCAGGCACTCGCCCGGAGCCACGTCCAGCTTCACATCCTGAAAGCAGCCCGTGGCACACAGCCCGCGAACCTGAATCGCGGGGGGCGCGCTGCGCTGCGGGGGCAGCTTCGCCGCCTCCTGCGCTCCCCAGGCATGGGCCTCGCCCTCGGCGGTGGTGCGGCCGAGCATCGTGTCAATGATGATGTGCTTGTCCAAAGATCTGGCCGGCGCGGTGCGCAGCTTGCGGCCATCTTTGAGAATCGTCACCCGGTCGCAGATTTCCAGCACGTCTTCGATGAAGTGGCTGATGAAGACGAGAGCCACGCCGCGCGACCGCAACTGCTGGATCAGTTGAAACAGCCGGCGGGTTTCCGGGGGGCTGAGCGCGCTGGTCGGTTCATCCAGGATCAGCACCCGCGCGCCGCTGTGAAGTCCGCGGGCGATTTCGACCATCTGCCGGATGACCAGCGGATAGCGGTCGAGCCGGCGATGGACATCAATGTCGATCTCCATTTCGCCGAGAAACTGCCGCGCCTGCTGGTTCATCGTCCGCCAGTCGACGGTCCCAAAAGCAGTCAGTGGCTGCCGGCCGAGGAACAGATTCTCCGCCACGGAGAGCTGCCCGACGCCGGACAGTTCCTGATAGACCATGGCGATGCCATGCGCCAGGGCCGCCTTGGGCGACGCCAGCGACACGGGACGTCCCTCGACGAAAATCTGCCCCTCATGCTCCGGCAGCACACCCGCCAGAATCCGCATCAGCGTGCTCTTGCCGGCGCCGTTCGCTCCAACCACCCCGTGAACCTCGCCGGCCTCGAGCGCGAAATCCACCCCCTGCAGAGCCACATTCGCCCCGAACCGCTTGCCAATCCCCCGGCAATCCAACACCGGTGGTCCAGCGTCCCAAGAACTGGAGGTTCCATCGGAGTTGATCGGCAGGAGAAACGTCATGGAAGGACCCTCCGAGAGGCCGTATTGCGGTCAACGGAATTGCAACATCGAGGTCTCCAACAGCAGTCGGGCGTCTCAGTTTCATGGAATTTCAAATTCCACGGTCCGTGCCGCATCGAACTGTTGGCGGTGTCTTTGCGGTGTGAAGCGTAACTCGTGCGCTGCAGAACGAAACTCGAACAAAGGCAATTTACTGTGAAAGTTGAAATCTGAAATTTGAAATTCGACATCGTCACACACATTGCACCCACCTGAAATCACGGCCGGGGCGCGCTGGTGCAGGCGAAGTCCATGGTGGCGACGAGTTTTTCGCCCACGCGAACCTTGGCCGACAGAAAGAATGTCTGCCCCATGCGGTCGGTCACATCGGCTTCGATCTCGAGCAGGACGTTGGGTCGGACCATTTGTTTGAATTTGACATGATTGAGCCGCGCGGCGACGGGAACATTTCCTTCCGGCAGCGCCGCCGTCGGGTCGGTCAGCCCGCGCCGGGCAACGAGGATCGCCCCCGCCTGCATTGAGGCTTCGCACAAAATCACGCCGGGCAGAATCGGTTCGTGCGGATAGTGCCCGCGAAAGCCATCCCAGTCGGGTGACACGAACTTCCGGGCGACAATATGCACATCCGTGACATCCAGGACCTCGTCGATCCACAGAAAGGGGGGGCGGTGTGGAATCAACTCCTGAATCTGTTGCGTGTTGAGTGCGGTCACGATTCTCACGACTGATAGAGGTTCAAGTCTGTTGGAGCGCCAGAAAAGCCATGATAAATTGCCAGCCGCGGGGTCACAATCACGGCACGGAGGAAAGCGAGGAAAGATCCCTCATCCCTCCGTCGAATGGGACGAAGCCACGGCGACAAGCAGAAGATAGAGTCCGAATGTGACGGAGGAGCTGGCCTGCGGCACGGCAGCCTGGCTGTTGCAGAATTGATTGCGGGAGAGAGGGAGTTCGCTGCCGCGGCGGCACAGGTTGAACAAGAAAACCGCCCCATTCTGACACAATTCCCAGAAACTTGCGGGTCGCTGTCGAATCCGTCGGGCTGGGGTATCCGCGCGCAGTGCAACAACTCGTTGCCCGGCAGCGTTTTGCCGAGAATGGCGGCATGCAGCGATGCCACACTTCCAGAGGCCGAATCATCATTTCAAGCGCCAGCGTCGATGAATCTCTATGAGACGGTGTCCGAACAGCAATTTGCGGCAAACCGGTCTTGGGGAATGTTGCCCGCCCGGGTAGGATCCGCCGCGCGGGGGAGTTCGTTCGGTGTTATGAGGCGGCGGCATGGACTACCAGTTCCGGCCACTTGGCAAAAAATGTGCTGCGACCGGGGCCGATTTGGTCCCGGGAAGCGTCTGTCATTCGGTTCTGTTGGAACAGGATGGAGAAATTACGCGGCTGGACTATTCGGACGAGGCTTGGACCGGTCCGCCTCCGGGAACGATCGCGGTCTGGTTATGCGTCATTCCAAAACCGGTCGAAGTCCGGCGCAATCTGTTCGAACCGCAAACTTTAATGCGGTACTTCGAGCAATTGACCGAAGAAGCTCAACCCGCACAGGAAAAACTGCGATACATTTTAGCGTTGCTCCTCCTGCAAAAACGGCTGCTGCGACTGGATGGGTCACGGCTGGATTCCACGGCGGGCGGCGAAGACGAATACCTGCAACTGTCGGGCACGCACGGCGAGGGGCAGTACGAAGTTCAAGATTTGCATCTGGCAGACACGGAAATGCATGAACTGCAGGCGGAGCTGAATGCCAGACTGGCCGCCGAATGGGGTGAGGCGGCATGAGTCAGGCGGCTTATGAATGCCATCGCGCGGTCGGCCGATTGGAGTAAAACCTCGTGCAGGAACAGCTTCCAACCTACGCTGCGATGCCATCGGGGCGGGCCCGCTCCGCAAGTGAGACCGCGCGCCGTGTGCAAGCTTTCCTCAACCGCCGGACCTTTCTGGGCGCTGCTGCCAGTGTCACTTTAAGCCTTTCCGGTTGCAGTTGGTCGCGGAGCGTGTTTCACCCCACCACCTTCGTCGAGGACTCGACCGCCGATGCCCGAGGCTCCGAGCCCACGGTTCCAAACATCGTCAACATCCTCAATGAGCGGGCGACCCTGGTCCGAGGATGGCGGGCGACGCAGGCCAAGGTCACGTACTACGGCCCGCGCACCTACACCTTGGACTCGATGATCCACGTCGAAGCGCCGCGAAACTTCTCGCTCGTGGCTCGCTCGATTCGCGGGTCGGAAGTCGAACTTGGCTCGAACGACGAACGGTTCTGGTTCTGGGTCAAAGACAACGAACCGAATGTGATTCTCACAGCCCGTCATTCGGATCTGGGAATTGCCCAAAAGCGGTTTCCACTGCCCTTCCAGCCGGAGTGGCTGGTGGAAGTGCTGGGTGTCGTCCCCATCGACGAAGGCACTGTCCGCGTTGAGGACGCTCCGTCGAGTCCCACCGGCCAGCCACGGGTGTTCGTGGTGAGTGACCGGGTGAACGCGCAGGGGCAACCAGTGACGAAGGCGATGCTGGTGGACACGAGCCACGCGCTGGTGTTGCAGCACGAGTTGATTAGTGAGGCGCGGGTTCCCATTGCGCGGGCCGAACTGCACCACTACACCATCGAGCCCAAGACCAAAGTCCCGTTACCAGGCTTGATCAAACTCGACTGGCCGGCCGCGAAGACCAAACTCGACATCAAAGTCGGGTCGATGGATATCAATCCCGCCTTTCCCCCGAAGACCTGGGTGCTGCCCGAGATCCCCAACTGCCCGCTCGTTGACCTGGGCGATCCCGATGCGCCGGACAACATTGGGCCAGAGCCCAAAGTCCGCCCCGCCTCCCAGCGCCGACACCGGACTTAATTCACCAGCCCGGGCAATGCAGGTGTGCCATGAGTTCCTCGGCGGCTTTGTTGAGATGGCCTGCGGTCTTGGCAGTCCTGCTGTTTTGGAGCCCGGCTTCCGGAAGCCTCCCGATTGTCACGGCGAGTCTGGGCGAAGAGGGGATGATTGCCGTAGTCGTGACGCCACCCGCCCCAGATTCGTTCGTTATCTTTCACATCACGCCGGAAGCGCCTGTCGTCCTTGTCGATGACTACGGCCTCATGCTCATCAATGAAGACATTGGGGGCCAGAATCAAAAGCCGCAACCGCGCTTCATTGTGGCATGCAAGAGCAGCCGCCAGCTGGTCGACACCCAAGATCTGAAAATCGCTGCATTGGCGCTGAGCACGATCCCAACGGGTCGTCGAATTCGCTGGTACGACTCCTGCACCATGCCGCGTTCCTATGGGCTTCCGGCCAGCGTTCACCACGACCTTCAAACTGCGATCAAGAATTCAGGCCTGATCATTTTGGACGAGCCGAATATCACTTGCTACTGCTCTGAGTAGACCTTTGCGACGCAAGTCCAGTCAGTCAGTGATCAGCACCTTCTTCGCCGGCTTCAGGTACGAGTCGTTCAGCTTGTCCACCGACCACAGCAGCCCGCGGGTCACCAAATCCAGGTAGCGGGCGTCGCCCACGGTGGCGTTGTTGTGGCCCAACGTCGTGGCAAACACGTTCGTCCGCCCGTTGTACTTGTTGGTCCACACACAGACCGCCGTGGCTTCCGTCTTTTCACCCTGGGCCGACTTCAGCATTTGCTTGCCGGTGGCCAGGGGCTGGGCGGTGCCCAGCAACATTCCGGCGGAATTGTTGTACAATTCTTCGTCGACGGTCGTCCAATCCTTCATCCCCTTGGTGATCGGACTCGTGCTGTCGACGAAGGTGACCGCAATGGGGACCTGCGGTCCGTGTCCGGTGCTCGCCACGCCTGTGAAATCGAACCAAGGGGTGCTGCGGGGATAGCCTGCCGAGCGGTAGCTGTGCATCCCGCAGTGCAGAATGACCGCCGGCAGCCCTTCGCGGTGCGGTTTGAGAATCTTCTCAATCGTGTCGACATCGCTCACGTCCGAGCAGCATTCATCATGGACGACCACGTCGTACCCCTTCGACCAGTCCTCCTTCTCGTACCACGGGTTGAGGTGCTTGGTGCCCGAATCGGGATCGTAACTGATTGTCCACTCGACGTTGGCCCGGGCCGAAATCCCCTTGGTCAAGAGGTGCTGCTGTTCCTTGTAGTCGTGGCAGCAGCCGCCCAGGATGAGCAGCGCGCGGATTGGTTTGGCGTCTTCCGCGGCGAGCCGCGAATCAGTTCCGGCCGACCCGAGAATCGCGGCCACGGTGGCGAACAGGACGAGACTGCGGGATCGGTGAAACACGGGAACTCCAGCGTTTGGGGCCAGTCGGAAATGCGCCAAGAGGTCAGCTTAAGGAATTTGGCGGTAACCGACAAATCCACGAACCGCAGTTTTTGAAGATTTCTGATGGCACACCGCTGCACGGGGGCCGCGAGACACAACGGTTCATCTCGAACATATGGGACAGGATGAAAAAGGATTGAAAAGGATGCCAGGGGATATTCTAGGCAGAAGCTTGTCCAATCTTCTCTCCGGACAGCGGCCCCGCATCATCCCGGCGGCCAGCCCAACGCGCGGCCGCCCAACAGATGCACATGCAGGTGGTCAACGCTCTGTCCGGCATCGGCTCCGTTGTTGATGACAAGGCGGTAGCCGTTGGACAACCCCTCACGCGCGGCGATCTGTCCGGCCGTGAAAATCAGATGTCCCAGCAGTACGGAATCCTGTGCGGTCGCCGCTGACACACCAGCAATCTCTTTTTTGGGGATCACCAGAATATGCGTGGGGGCGTGCGGATGGATGTCGCGAAACGCCAGGCAGAGGTCGTCCTCGTGGACAATGTCTGCCGGGATTTGCCGGTCGATGATCTTTTTGAAGATCGTGCTCATGATGAAGTCTGTCGTCCTCTCGATTCTTCAGTGGCAATCCGCTGCCAGGATCGCGGCAAAAACAGCCGTGTTTCCATCGACATCCGGCAGCGAACGCGATCAGGGACAGCGAACGAAGGTGTTGGTGAGGCCGGCGGGTGCGGCAAAACCGGACGTGAATCGGATGGTCAGAAGTTTAACCACGAATCTTACGAATTTCACGTTGATCGACCGGTTTCGCTTCTCTTGCCACCGAATTGAACTCGGTGGATTCGGGCCTATGCACCGTGGTGTTTGTAGAATGGCCTTCCTAGGCCGTTCGGAGGGCGGTTGACGCTCGCTCGTGGCTTGAGTTGGGATTCGCCAAACCGATGGTGAAGGGAGCATCAACCGTCCATCGGGACGGCCTCGGAAGGCCATCCTACGGCTTCGAAAGTGACCGGCGCACGTGGCTGCGCTTTTTCGTTGAAAGTGGCCTCACGCGCCGTTTTCGGGTGCGGTCGCGGGATTCGGGTTTTGGTTGCTTGTGCTTTCGGGACGGCGAACACCTGGTGGGTTTGGTGGGCGCGCTGTTTGGAAGTGGTGCGGCGTCCAAAGTGGGCGCTGGATCGAAGGTGGGCGCGAACGGTTCAGGCGCGGTCGCTGTGAGGAGCGGCGCGGCGGTCGGCAGTCGAGCTGTGCGTGAACCCGACATCCACGGTGGGCGCGAAAGCGTGGCTCAAATTCTGTCCGTTCACTGAAACAGTGGGCGCTGATTCTGTTTCGAGGGTTGGCGCGGAAACCAGGGGCTGTTGAGCGTGTGCCGAAGAGGTCATCGCTCCTTCCTGGCAAGCCGCCTCTGACATCAACGCCGGCGCGGGCGAAGTGTTTTCTTGCGCGGTCTCGACGACTGTTGTGGGCTCGTCCGCCGGTCGGTTGTCCGACGCCAAGACAGGCGGCGCAGCTTGCTTTTGGCGTTGGTCTGTCCCGCGGCCGCGTTCCGCATCAAAGACCGCCTTCGCCAGTTCGGCGGCGACTTCATCAATAACCACCGGCGGTGCCTCGGGCGGAGTCGTTCCAACTGTGGCTTCCGCCTTCCGGCCACGGGATTTCTTCGCGTAGCGGCCACGCGGGTCCAGGTGATTCAAACAGTACTTGACCGCCCACGGCTCCCCCCGCTCCACCGCGCGGATCAGCCGCCGCAGCGACTTGCCCGCCCGCTCCGGCTGTTCCTCAACCTCCTCCGCCTCCAGTTTCGGCTCGCGCGGAGCCCTGTTCGCCTGCGCTTCCGTCGGCGGCTGTGGCTCATTGAACGGCGTCCAGAGCTGGTCCTCGCGGCACATGACGTAGTGGACCGCCCAGTCAATCCCCGCGTGCAGTGCCTTGCGCAAATGGTAGGTCGCCCGCGACAACAGCATCCGCCGCGCCCCATCGCGGGCGGCCTGCAGTGCGGGGGCACGCTCAATCCGCTTGTAGAGCGCCGAGCGGTTGATCCCCACCGCGAGCGCAACATACGACAGGACGCCGAGATGGGCCACGATGGCGTGGTACAAACCCTCGTCCGTCACCTTGCAGTCCGCCCGCTCCTTCCGCGCCCGCCCCTCGCCGGATGGAGCCACGCCTGGAGGGCTTTGGGGAGCCACCGAATCCTGAATAAAAACTTCCATAATTCACCCGACAAACCACAATGTACCCATGTATCAACTACACTATCCGCCTGTCCTGTCGAAGTCAAACACAAAAACGGCAGAATTTCTATGTCGTTTCGCGTTTGTCAGCGTAAAGTCGACTTTCGCTCCTGCGAAAGGCAACACAAAGTAGTCGAGTCACTCCGTGACTCGCATCGTGGCTTCCTCGACGGCTTGCAATTCAGAGACAGCGGCAGGGCACAAGCCCTCCGGTGAGTCTCAAAGTCGCCCAGTCACTCCGGCCGGGTTCGAGTCACGGAGTGACTCGGCAACGTTGCGGTGCCCGAGTGAGGACGACGTGAGGCTCGCGAGTTGCCCGCGGCTCTGGAGACCAGAGCCCTCCCGCCACGCCGATTGACAAATGGAACAACCGGTTTGTCCCAGCGTGTCATCGGACGGCTTGCGCCGTGCCGCTACAAGTGGGCGTAATGTCGTCTTTTGCTCCGCAAAAGAACGCGAACGTCTGGCGACATGCAGACAGAGCCTCCGTGTTTGTCCGCGCCGGACCACGCTCGCGTCCTTTCGCAGGAGCGAAAGGCGACACAAAGTAGCCGAGTCACTCCGTGACTCGCATCGTGGCTTCTTCGACGACTTGCAATTCACAGACAGGCAGGGCACAAGCCTTCCGGTGAGTCTCAAAGTCGCCCAGTCACTCCGGCTGGGTTCGAGTCACGGAGTGACTCGGCAACGTTGCGGTGCCCGAGTGAGGACGACGTGAAGCTTGCGAGTTGCACGCGGCTCTGGAGGACCAGAGCCCTCGTGCGCTTGCACGTTTGTTGAATCGGCGGGTGAAAGTCCCAGCCAGGAGGTTTAAGTTTGATCCTGTAGTCGACCGCAACTGCGTCGCCGTGAGGCGGGGTGGGGAGCAGCGGGAGATGATTGACC
>JAKFUF010000217.1 GCA_021732845.1 Planctomycetaceae bacterium
GGTCTGGAGCGCCTGCGATCGGAAAAACTTCCAGTGTTGACTGAACTGAAGAGAATATTGAGGATCCATGCCCGCGGCCTCCGTGCCTTTAGGGTTGTGTGAGAACTTCCCCAATGTGCGCGAGAGGCCGCGTTTTGCCTATGTCATTTCCCCCTGAGTACTTCCTTTCGATTAAGTGCCATTCGACTTCAGTCCACAAACAAGTTGCCGGCTCGTCATGGCCGTGTCGGCTCAAGCCGACGCTACGGAAGCAGCCTGTCTCGCGCCCCCTATCTCTGACTGCCAGTTCCAACGTCGGCTGCTACTGCCCGCCGGTGGAACAGGTCGGGCGGTTCCAGGGAAGCGCCGCCTGTCTGCCTGTCTGCGGGTGATGGTGCGAACTTCGATCAGAGTTCGTGCGCCGTCTTGCGCCCCCTGCCAGCACCCGTGGCTTGGACTTGCGTCCACAACCGGATTTTCGGCAGTTGATTGTCGTCGGAGTCGTCCTCACACGAAAAGTCGCACCACGAGTCACACGCCCCTCGACGAAGCATGATGGTTCCCAAGGTTCCAAAGTTGATTCAGTCGTGCGTTTCTCTCGTGCCGGGGTAATATTGTTGCTGCGATCCAAACGACCGCCGAAACAACAACTGTGCTTTTCAAGGTGCTGACCGAAGGCCGCACCCGGCACAGGCTTCGCCTGACCAACTGACTCGACCAACTCCCAAATGCTTTGGCTGCGGACTTGGCGGCGTTAGAATGGGGTTTGTCCCTGATGATTCTTGCATCTTTTGTGACGCCGATTCCATGTCTGACGCCACCGCCCGAGTGGACGCCTTGATGGCGCAGTGGAAGAGCCTGGCCGAGGCCGGGACACTGCCCTCCATCGAAGAATTGTGCGATTCGAATCCGGAACTGGTCAGCGAAGTCGCCCGCCGTGTGGCTGCGCTCCAGCGTCCCGACCCGCACATCGTCGAAACACTGATCCCCGGCTCCGAAGTTCGCCGCCAGATGGTTGCCTCGGTTGTCGCGGCGCAGTCGCCGGGCGAACTCGATGTGGTCACCAAATACCGCGATCTGCAGTTTTTCAACAAGGGCGGCCTCGGCGAAATCTACTCGGCGCAGGAGCAGGCGCTCCAACGGAGGGTGGCTCTCAAGTTCATTCAGGACCGCCATGCCGACAACAGCGACACCTGCATGCGGTTCATCACCGAGGCGGAGGTCACCGCGCGGCTCGATCATCCAGGCGTGGTCCCAGTTTTTAGTCTGGGATATACCAAGGACAACCGGCCGTTCTACGCCATGCGGCTGATCCATGGCAAAACGCTCGACCAGGCGATTGAGGAATTTCACCGCGACGCCAAGCACACGCTCGACAACCAGAGCATCGATTTTCGCCGCCTGCTGTCACAGTTCAATTCGATCTGCCGCACGCTGGCTTATGCGCACAACCGTGGGATCATTCACCGTGATGTGAAGCCACAGAACGTGATGATCGGCAAATACGGGGAGACTCTGGTCGTCGACTGGGGTCTGGCCATGCCGATTGGACGAACGGAAACGGCGCGGATGACCTCCGGTGAAGAAACGCTCACCCCCGAAACCGGAAGCAGCCGCGATTCAGCCCGTGGGATTGTTGGGACGCCGTCCTTCATGAGCCCCGAACAGGCCCGCGGCGAAGATCTGCTCACAATCGGCACAGACATTTATGCGCTGGGAGCCACGCTTTTCAAGCTGCTGACGGGGACAGCGCCGTTTCATGGCGCGACCTCGCTGGAGGTTTTGGAAAAGGTGAAACGCGGTGACTTTCCGCTGCCCCGCAAGTTCAAGCCCCAGTTGTCGCGGTCGCTGGAGGCGATCTGCACGCGGGCCATGGCGGTGTCGCCGCGGAACCGCTACCACACCTGCACGGAGATGGCCGAGGACATCGAGCGGTGGCTCGCCGACCAGCCGGTGACCGCCTACAACGAACCGTGGGTCGAAAAACAGGGCCGCTGGATGCGGCGTCATAAAACCGTCACGGTCGCGGTCATCGCCACGCTCCTGGTGGTCTCAATGATCCTGGGGCCGATGGGAGTCTGGGTCAGCCGCGACATGGCGGCCCGCGCGGAAGCGGAAGTTCAGGCAAAAAAAGACCGGTTGAGCGAGGTCGCCACGTCCAGCGCGGCGACCTTCGCCGCCGACATCGACCTCCGCTGGCGGATGCTGTCGCGCGACTCTGAAAGCACGCAACTCCTGGCTGACATCCCTCTGGCGAAGTTTCACCCGGCGGTCGCGGGGGAACCGAAGCCACTGGGGGCACCGATGGGGAACGATGCCCAGCAGCGGTTGACGAAGTGGATCAAGGACCGCCGCGACTACAATAACGAGTTCATCAAGGGTGACAGTTGGTTCATCATTGACACGACGGGCCTGCAACTGGCCCGCTATCCCGACGGCATCACGGTCGGGCAGCGGTTTCGTTATCGGTCGTATTTTCACGGCAAGACGCACGACGTGGATCCCGCCGAAGCGGACGAACTGCCCGTCAATACCGACCTGCACCGTTCGACCGTGTTCCAGAGCAAGAGTTCAGGGCGGTTGCAGATCACGTTTTCGGTGCCGATCTGGAGCACACCGGACCCCAAAACGCGGAAGATTTTGGGGCGGCTGGGCACGACCGTCGAGTTGGGACAATTCAGCTCATTGAACAACGGCCTGAGCAAGGGACAGGCAGCCATGCTCGTGGACACTCGTGAATACGAAGGCGGGGTCACGGGAAAAATCCTGCAACATCCGGGATGGGAGGAAACCCGGCTGGCGCAGCAGGGAGTCGAATCGCTCCGCCATTTCCCCCACGCCCTCGTGGACGAGATCAAGGCCCATCCCGATCGGCTGGTGCTGTCGATCGAGGATCCTGTCGGCGGCGAATACGCCGGCAAGTGGCTGGCCGCCTTTGAACCGGTGCTGGTCAGCCGCAGCGGAACATTGGTCGATACCGACCTGGTGGTGATCGTGATGACCCGCGACGAGTGAGGATGGATTTTCGATTTTCGATTGCTGATTTCGATATATTACCCCGGCATGAAAGAATCGCACGACGAAATCGACCCGGGAACCTTTCACCTGAACTCGGCGTTTTCTCTTTCGTGGAAGATTGTGTGACTCGCGGTTCGACCTTTCGTGTTCTTCGTGCCTTTCGTGGTTCAGTTCACCAAGTGAACGAAATCTCGACCATCATTCCGTGAAGGAATAACCACGAAAGGCACGAAGAACACGAAACCGCGCGAGGACGACCGCTACAACTCTAACTCAAGCAACGTCGGAGCCGCATCGGGAACTCCGCAGTGCCGTTCTGATCGCTCGCAGGTGAAGTGAGTAAGGACCGGACAAGGAATAAAGCACGCTTCAAGGTGCTAACCGAAGGCCGGTCTTAGGCAACGAGAAGGGGGAACCACGAATTTTCACGAATAAGACGAATGTCACGAATAACAACGAGCAGGATTCCGTCACCCGCAAAGCCATGCCGGTTGATCATTCGTAAGATTCGTGAGAATTCGTGGTTAATTTATGATCGTACGATTCCCGCACCGTTTTGCCAGGCCTGTCGACTTCACCACCAACTTCATTCGTTGTCCTTGATGGCGTTCGCTGCTGGACATGGAGACAAATGTCACAGTTGTTGTTGCTGCGATCCTAAATTTCAGGCCGAGGTAATAAGTTCAGGCGAGAGCTTCTGAAACTCGGGATGTCTTATATGCACCCGAGTTCGGCGTGCTTCATCCATTCTGGCAACCACTTTATTAACAGGTGACGGATGGCCGCTCGTCCCACGGTCGCGGCGTTGATTTCTGAATTGCAGCAGCGAAGCAAGAGCCAGCGGGAGCGGGCGGCGAAGGCCTTGTTTCACCTGGGTCCGAAGGCCAAGGCTGCCGTTCCCGCGCTGACAAAGGCACTGGGCGATCCGGTCACTGAAGTGCGGCGATTGTCGGCCACCGCTCTCGCCAGAATCGGCTCGGCCGCGCAGCCGGCCGTGCCAAAATTGCTTGAGATTCTTGAACTGCCGAGGACTCGGGCAGCCGCACTGGATGCACTCAGCTCGATCGCCAAAGCCACCGGTGGAATCGGCCACGAGGCAGCCGGCATGGTTACAATGCTTCGGGAGATCATCGCCCAGCTCCCGGAAGTCAACAAGCCGGACAAGGAGGATTGCTATCCTTCAAGCTACCTTGAATATCTGTCCCGATTCGGTAAGGCGGGAGTGGCCCCTTTATTGGAAGTCTTGCAGTCACGGCAGGGTGACGTTCGACGTTATGCCGCCTTTTCGCTCGGAGAGATCGGCCCCGACGCGCATTCCGCCGTCCCGGACCTGCTCAAGGCGTTGAAGTCAGATGACCGCATGCTGTTGTGCTACAGCTTACAGTCGCTGGGGAAAATCCGGTCGAAGCCGAAACAAGCTATTCCGGCCTTGATGAAGTTTTTTATGTCCGAAGATGTGGATGTGCGTCGTTATGCCATTTGGGCGGCAAGAGACTATGGCCCTTCGGCCACGGCGGCGGTGCCCGCATTGCAGTCACTTTTGGACGAACCGACGTGGATTCGTGAGGACGCAGCTACGGCCCTGGGAAGCATTGGGCCGGGTGCCCATTCGGCGCTCCCTGCACTGGCGAAGCTGCTGACGGTGCCGGAAAGAAAAATCCGGGAAGCAGCCAACACTGCCATTGGCCGGATAACGGGAACCGCTGAGGAAGTGTCCCCAAACAAAGCTGAAGGCGCGGCAACCGTTGATTTTGTCCGCACAAGGGCCGCCATCATCGAAATGCTGGAGCGCGGTCTGTCGAACTTTGCCGAGGAGTATCCGACAGTCGAGGTTTCCGCCGTCGGTCTCTTCGGGCACGGCTATGGCCGAGGTGCCAGCCTGTGCCTGGAAACACCGGAACATTCGGCTCGGCACAGCGAACAATGGGCTGAGCAGGGACTGGCAAAAAAGGACAGGTTTGGCCAATTCAACAGCAGCATCTACGACTTTGCCTACTGCGAGTATGCCAGTGACAGCTTTGAATGGTGGCCGAGTCTGTACGAAGTCGGCCAGGACTTTCGCATCCTCATGCCCAATGGAAAAACGGTTCGCCGCAGTTCCAATCAGGATGGAAACAACGCGATTGACGTTCCATTCTTCAAATTGTTGCGAGAAATTTTGCGGGAGGCCCCCATCCCGGGTATCCGGCGGGCCAAACCGTTCCGCCTTGGAGTCGAGATGGCGAACAGCAATCTGGTCGAGTTCTGGGTGGCAAAACAGTAGCGGCACCCGATCGACATCGGGATACCTCGCGGCAGCAGCAGTTGGACCCGTCAGCCAAATGGGGACTTCTCCTGGAACATTGTTTCCTCGGCATTGGGCGCAGGGAAAATGGCGCTGCTGGGACCCGGCTTTCCTGCGGATGGCCCCTTCTCCGTCAGCACCACCAGCGGGTTGGAAAACAGGTTGGAATTCGGGATGAAGATCCGCTGGGTTCCACCGTCGAGAATTGTATAGCGGAGGTTGATTTCGGTCACGACGCCTTCAAAGCCGGTCAGCGAGATCCGGTCGCCCCGCCGGAACGGCTTGTAGATCAGGATCAGGATGCCTGAGAGGGCGTTCGAAATAATGTCCTTCAGCGCGAACCCAAGCGCAAAGCCCGTCAGGCCCAGTCCGGTCACCAGCGCCGTGACATCGATTCCCAACGTCCCGCAGGCGGTGATCACGCCGATGGCGAGCAGACCCACGCGGGCGATCCGTCCCAGTAAGTCGACCAACGCCTGATCGACACTCTTCACCTGCGCTAGCCGACCGATCACTTTTCCGAGGGTGATGGACAGCAGCCAGAACACCAGCAGGATGGCGAGCGCCGCCAGCACGCGTGGCAGGAACAACACCACCGGGTTGAGGATCCCGTTTAAGTTGAGGGTAAGCGGCATTGACGATCCTGGAGAGCGGCGGGCAATGGGCGGAACTGGCGCGGGCATCATATTGCGCCATGCCAATCCGTCACAGGATCCGGATGCGTTTCTGAATGTCGGTGTTCACACTCTGGTAACGGCTGGTCAGGTTGCCTGGGCTGAACAATTGCGTGCGGACTTCCTCCATGTCGTCCGCGCCGATGGCATTGGTGAAGATCGGCTGCAGGTATTGCATCCCCATCCGCGAAGGCTGGAACCGCGTGGGGTCATAGAAGTGTGGGTGCACGAGCCGCGGATGGATGATGCCCCACTGGTCGCGGAGCTTGTTCGCCGCAATGGAGCTGACGGAGAAGCCGCCCTTGCTGGTCCACTGGAGCGTGGCCATGTGGTTGTCGTGATGACCGTGCACGAGGTCGACCGCCATCCCGCCGAGCTGCGCCGCATGGTACCGATCGAACAGAATGGGCCGGCCGCCGCGCTGCGTGTGGCCAAGTTTTCGCGTAAAGATCGCCGAGCCCGCCCCCTCGTTGCGGCGGCGGCTGATGAAGTAGTCGTCTCCCATCGAATCGATCAGGATCTGTTTCAGGTGCTCGGCGGCACCGGAAAACACCACGTTGCCGGCCGGGTCGACGCTTTTGGACTTGGCCCCCAGTTGGTGTCCCTGCTGGTCGACCACGCCTTCGCCAATGACGATCACGGCGTGCTTCTGCAGTTCATAGAGTTCGCGGACCCGGCGTTCGACGTTGGCGAAATCGATCGGGCACTCGGGGATCAGGATGATGTCGGGCTGCCCGTAGGCCGAGCCCAAGGCAATAAAACCAGACTCGCGGCCCATGACCTCAATGATCGCGATCCGCCGGTGACTCTCGGCCGTCGTCCGGATGCGCTGGATGCCGGTCGCCGCGACATAGACCGCGGTTGCATAGCCCGGTGTGGCGTAGTTGATCAGGTCGTCCAGGTCGAGATCCGGATGCGACTGCACCTTCTTGTAGTGAAACTTTCCAGGATGCGCGCCGGGCTCGCGGACCCATTCGTTCGCTTCGTCGCGGTAGTTGAGCCCCAGGTCATTGTCGATTGTCTTGGGGGCGAGGACACACGGGAAATACTGCGACAGCGGCTGCATCCCGTTGATCGTGCCGTCGCCGCCGATGCAGATCAGCCCTTCGATGCCCAACCGTCCCAACCGCTCGGCCACCTGGGTCAGGATCTCGGTTTCACTGGGATCGATGTATGTCCGCGAAGCGCCGAGAATCGTCCCTCCCATGGAGGGGGACAGTTCCGGGATGGTGCAAAACAGGGGGTTCAGGTGGACATGGGGCACATGCGGATGCAGCACGCCCGTGAACCCCTTGATGAGCCCCAGCACTTCCAGTTTGAGCTGATTGGCCCTGGTCACCGCTCCATAGAGCGTGGCATTCAACGCGGGGGTGTCCCCGCCGGCTGTCAAAATGGCGATCCTACGCATGGCGTTTCCTGACTCAGGGGTTCACATGTTGTGTTGCACGAATCCGGACCACCTGAGGTGGATCGGTTCCGCGGGCCTCGCTCCAGAGCCACGATCGGTGGTCTGGATTCTCACGAGGGTGTCAGTCGACATTGTTCACGAAAACCGCAGCACTCCAGCGCGGACTGCATCCTGGTCACATTGGGCGACGTGACAGGTCCTCCGAAGGGCGCAGTGGCTGGAAGGGGATCGCCAAGAGGAACCTATACCAAGCGACGCTGAATTGCGGAAAGGCGAATTCCGGTTACCATTCCGAAACGCTTCGCACCCTGTTCGACTTCGGGGAAAAACTTACGATGCCGTCGCGGCATCGCGCATCGATTCGACAGGGTTCAGTGCGGATCTGCCAGCGGGTCCCTGAATCGTGCAGGAGCGACTGGGGGGCCATGAATGAGTCTGTTCACCCGCGATGAAATTCTGCTGCGGCTGAAAGCGAAAGTCGCGGCGGGCCAGCCCATCATCGGTGGCGGAGCCGGCACTGGAATTTCGGCACTGATGTCCGAAGCCGGTGGCATCGATCTGTTGGTCATCTACAACTCCGGTCGCTTTCGCATGGCTGGGCGTGGCTCACTCGCGGGGATGATGCCCTACGGCGATGCCAACGCCATCGTCATGGAGATGGCCCGCGAAGTGTTGCCCGTCGCCAGAAAGACGCCAGTTCTTGCCGGCGTCTGTGGCACAGATCCGTTTCGCATCATGAAGCTGTTCTTGCGGGACATCCAGGCAGCGGGATTTTCGGGAGTGCAAAACTTTCCCACGGTCGGGCTGATCGACGGCACCTTTCGCACCGGACTCGAAGAAACCGGGATGGGTTACGGGCTGGAGGTCGACCTCATTCGTGAGGCCCACTCCATGGGACTGCTCACCACACCCTACGCCTTCAACCCGGATGAGGCGGCGGCGATGGCCGGGGCGGGGGCTGACATATTAATTCCGCACATGGGGCTGACGACCAAGGGGAACATTGGCGCGCATACCGCGCTGACCCTGGAGGAATCGGCCCGCCGTGTTCAGGCGATGCACGATGCGGCTAAACGAGTGAACCCCGAAATCTTGGTTTTGTGCCACGGTGGCCCGATCGCGGAACCCGGGGATGCACAATATATCCTCGACCACACCGCCGGGATTGTCGGCTTTTATGGGGCGAGCAGCATGGAGCGGCTTCCCGTGGAACCAGCGATCAGCGGTCGCGTGCGAGAATTTGGACAGCTTAAATTCAATCGGGCATAATCGCCCAACGGCCAGAGACCCATATGTCAGGGGTGTGAGCGTCTGGAATCTTGGTTGAATCTTGCTTCTCTGTTGACTGTGAATGGTGTCCCTGATCTCTGGTTCAGGCGGCGTGGCGTTTTGGGCGGTTGCGCCAGAAGTTCTGCCAGACGATGGGCTCGGTGGAGATCAGCGCCCGTACGTGGCTGACGGCGTTGGTGCCGTATTCACGCCAGCGCATGCCGCCGCCGTCCAGGCGGTGGTTGATCACCGTGTTGCAGGCGGATTCGATGTTTCCCGAACCGATCTGCCATCCGGCCTTCCTGTACGCCGGATAGTCCATGCGGTACAGGTTGCCAGCCACGTAGTTTCTCAGGAGACGGAACGACTCCTTCGCGGACGCGCCGGCCTTCCCCAGGTCCAGCGCGTCCAGGGTCTTGAGCAGGACCTCTCCTCCCTCATGCTTCGCAATGTGACACCACTCACTGGCCTGCCGGATTCGTTCCGCCTCGTCTTTGAGCCACTCCCGGCTGAAGGCCTCCAGGTGTTCGGTCAGGTGGTAAAAATCGAGGATCAGCACCTTTTTGGCGGATAACCCCGACAGGCAGTGTTTCTCCAGGCATTCCGCCAATCCATTGCCGCCATCCGTCAGGCCGATGATGACCTCCGCAGTCTCCAGATGCACCGAATCAGCCATTTGTCGCAGTCGCCGGCCCGCCTCAGAAATCTCCATCAGCCCGGCGCAATACCGGGCCTGTGACTTCGGCGATTTTGGCTCCACTCCCATGGAAGCCGCCACGTCCAGTTTCGCCACCTCCTGCGGTGCCGACTGCGTGGC
>JAKFUF010000078.1 GCA_021732845.1 Planctomycetaceae bacterium
GGTCAATCATCTCCCGCTGCTCCCCACCCCGCCTCACGGCGACGCAGTTGCGGTCGACTACAGGATCAAACTTAAACCTCCTGGCTGGGACTTTCACCCGCCGATTCAACAAACGTGCAAGCGCACGAGGGCTCCAGCTCCTGCTGAGCCGCGGGCAACAGACGATCCGGCGTTTTCGAAGGACTTTCGAGTCATTTGCGAATCGTTCACACACCCAAGCAGCGCCCACCCTTCACCGTGGCTCAGCAGGAGCTGGAGCCCTCCCGCCGCGTCGCCCGCAAGCTGAACGTCGTCCTCTCTCGAACATCGCAAAGTTGCCGAGTCACTCCGTGGCTCGATCCCGGCCGAAGTGACTGGGCGACTTTGCGACTCGCCAGAGGGCTTGTGCCCTGCCGCTCGCTTTGGAGGGCAAGCCGTCGAGGAAGCCACGATGCGAGTCACGGAGTGACTCGACTACTTTGTGTCGCCTTTCGCTCCCGCGAAAGGACGCGGGCGTGGTCCGGCGAGGCCCAACACGGTGACTCAAGATTCGCGCTGCCGACATTGTCGCCAGACGTTCGCGTTCTTTTGCGGAGAAAAAGACGCTTTACGCCATTCATTTGTAGCGGCACGGCGCAAGCCGTCCGGTGTTGCGCTGGGACAAACCGGTTGTCTCCATTTGTCGATCGGCGTGGCGGGATGGCTCTGGTCGGCCAGAGCTGCGGGCAACAGACGATCCGGCGTTTTCGAAGGACTTTCGAGTCATTTGCGAATCGTTCACACACCCAAGCAGCGCCCACCGTTCACCGTGGCTCAGCAGGAGCTGGAGCCCTCCCGCCGCGTCGCCCGCAAGCTTCACGTCGTCCTCTCTCGGGCACCGCAAAGTTGCCGAGTCACTCCGTGACTCGAACCCGGCCGGAGTGACTGGGCGACTCTGAGACTCACCGGAGGGCTTGTGCCCTGCCGTTCGCTTTGGAGGGCAAGCCGTCGAGGAAGCCACGATGCGAGTCACGGAGTGACTCGACTACTTTGTGTCGCCTTTCGCTCTGCGAGAGGACGCGAGCGTGGTCCGGCGCGGACAAACACGGTGGCTCTGGATTCACGCTGTCGGCATTATCGCCAGACGTTCGCGTTCTTTTGCGGAGCAAAAGACGACATTACGCCCACTTGTAGCGGCACGGCGCAAGCCGTCCGGTGATACGCTGGGACAAACCGGTTGTTTCCATTTGTCGATCGGCGTGGCGGGAGGGCTCTGGTCGGCCAGAGCTGCGGGCAACAGACGATCCGGCGTTTTCGAAGGACTTTCGAGTCATTTGCGAATCGTTCACACACCCAAGCAGCGTCCACCGTTCACCGTGGCTCAGCAGGAGCTGGAGCCCTCCCGCCGCGTCGCCCGCAAGCTGAACGTCGTCCTCTCTCGAACATCGCAAAGTTGCCGAGTCACTCCGTGACTCGAACCCAGCCGGAGTGACTGGGCGACATTGAGACTCATCGGAGGGCTTGTGCCCTGCCGCTCGCTTTGGAGGGCAAGCCGTCGAGGAAGCCACGATGCGAGTCACGGAGTGACTCGACTACTTTGTGTCGCCTTTCGCTCCCGCGAAAGGACGCGAGCGTGGTCCGGCGCGGACAAACACGGAGGCTCTGGATTCACGCTGTCGGCATTGTCGCCAGACGTGCGCGTTCTTTTGCGGGAGCAAGAGACTACTTTACGCCATTCATTCGTAGCGGCACGGCGCAAGCCGTCCGGTGAGTGAGGACCGATCCGCGTGGCTCACCGGAGGGCTCGCGCCTGGTTGCGCCCTGCCGCTCAAACTCCAAGCCATTGCGCCGTGAGCAATTCAGCCGTGGCTCTCGCAGCCCGTCCGCCGGGCGATTAGAATGGCTCGGCGCAGTGCAAACCATCAAGGCCGCTTGGTGAAATTGGCAGACACGCAAGATTTAGGATCTTGTGCCGCAAGGCGTCGGGGTTCAAGTCCCCGAGCGGCCACTTTTGATGGAAGTGCCGCCCACTTCTCACCTGCCAACATCCACCGGCAGCCCGCCAACCCACGCTTCGCTTCATGCCGCCGGCGGAATCTCAGATCGCGGATCTGACTTGGCCGATAAAAGTCCATTCGCTGGTTTTAACGCAATTTCAAAATTTGACGTGTCCGACAAAAACGAATTTCAGATCTCAAATTCCACAGAAAGGACCGAACAAAAATAAGAGCACGCTTCAAGATGCTGACCGAAGGCCGGATGAATCAGATGCTGTCTCATCCTTTTCCATCCTCTCTTATCCTGTCCAGCCCTCCCACACCAACAAAAAAACACGGATGAACCGTGGCATTCGCACCACGGCATCCGTGTTTGTTTCATCGTCAATCCGCAGCTCAACACTGGGTTGAGCCGCCGGTTGGTTGAGACTCAGTGATTCGGTGCGGCGGGAGCCACAGCCGGAGTTTCGGCGGCCGTCTCTTCCGCCCGTGGCTTGGTGGGCTTGTGCATCAGGAAATCGATCAGCATCGATTTCTCCTTGTCGCTCAGCCGCGTCTCAAACGCCGGCATTGCGTTCTTGTCGGGGTACAGGGTGTCGTGACCGGGGTTGTTGATGAACTTCAACAACCACTCACGCGACGCATAGCCGTTCAAATCCGGCCCGGATTCGGAACTGCCGGCGGCCTCGGCAGCCGCCTTGATGTCTGCTGCCGGGTTGGACCACTGGTGACAACTGATGCATCCAGACGAGACGGCCTCGGAGCCTTCGAGGAAGAACTTCTTGCCAGCGGGTACTTCCTTGAACGACTGTGGATCGATGTCTTCCCGACCACTGAAGCCGATCAGGAATTCGACGACGCCTTTCAACTCGGCTTCGGTCATCTTCTTGGCGTTGGACTTGGACCAGTCGGCCATTTCGCCTTCTTTGACGAACTTGTCGCCGAGCGACTTGTCGTTCAGAGTGGCTCCGAAGAAGGCTTCTTCGTGCGGCGTGGTGATCATCCCCTTGAGCCACTCCCGCGTGCCAAATTTCCCCAGGTCGCTGGCGGTGGCCTTCTCCGCGGGAACATGGACCGTTCCGTCGGTGCCATCGAAGCGATGGCAGACGCCACAGTGCTTGGCAAACAGCTTCGGCCCTTGAATGAAATAATCATCGAGCAGGAGCTGGTTGGGTCCGGCGGTACTGATGCCATGTTTCTGCACCAGTTCAATCGCCCGCTCGGCGTTCCTTTCGGCGTTTTTCACAGCGATCGCGTAGTCTGGGTTGTTGCGGTCTTCCTGAACGGCTTCAAAGGTCAGGTAGCCGATCCCGGCGAACACACCGAACAGGAACACGATATTGGCTTTATGTCCCATCGACCATTTTCCCGTGAACGGCATGATGAACAGCGCGGCCATCACCAGGCCGGGAATCACCATCGCCCCGTAGATTTCGTTCTCGCGGGGGAAGTATTTCAGGAATTGGAACAGGAACAGGAAGTACCATTCCGGCCGCGCGGCCGAATAGGAGTCGTTGGGGTCGGCGGGAGCGCCGAGTTCCGCTCCGCCATGCGGCCCGAAGCCACGGAGGTAATACATCACGCCGATGACGCCAATCAGCACCGCCATGCAGGCGACGGCATCCTTCAGAATCTGGTCGGGCCAGAAGGTGGCGTCGGGCCGGTACAGGGGCTTGGTCACCGTGAGGCCGTGTTTGCGGAAGACGTAGATGTGCAGGGCGAGGAACGCCACCAGCAAGGTCGGCAGCACACCGGCATGCAGGGCGAAAAAGCGGGTCAGCGTGTGATGGCCGTATTCCTGGCCGCCCACGACGATCGCCTGGACTTCACTGCCGACCACGGGGGTGATCGCCGCGATGCTCGTGGCCACCTTGGTGGCCCAATAGCCCTTTTGATCCCAGGGCAGCAGGTAGCCGGTGAGCGACAGGGCCAGGACAATCTTCATCAGGATCAGGCCGAGCCAGAAGTTGATCTCGCGCGGAGCCCGATACGCGCCGTCGACCACCACCTGCACGAGGTGCAGGCCCAGCAGCACGATCATCGCCTGGGCCATGAAGTGGTGAATGCCGCGCAGCAGCCAGCCGAGGAACATCTCGTGCTGGATGTAGTACACGCTGGCCCAGGCAGTCTGCGAGCTGGGGCTGTACGACATCCACAGGGCGAAGCCAGTGAGCACCTGGACCACGAAGGCGAACACCAGCGTGCTGCCCCAGACATACCGCCAGCGGGCACCGCCGCGCACCGGCTCGTCGAGAGCCTCGCGCATCAGTTCTTTGTAACCCGTCCGGCTGTCCAACCAGTTCAGCAAGGCCTTCATACAGGTTCCTGGTTTACGTGACCGGGCTTGAATTTGAGGAAGCGGACCCACAGTTGGCCGTCTTCGATCTGGTAGTCAATCCGATCCAGGTCGCGGGCACTGGGGCTGCCGGCGTCGCGCCGGCCATCCAATTCGAATTCGCTGTTGTGGCAGGGGCACTTGAACACCTTCTTGCCGCCCGTCAGGGTCTTGCAGTCCACGGAACATCCGGCATGCGGACACTCGACGTTGAACACCCGGATCGCCGGTTCCCAGCGTTCCAGGGCGACCACCTCGTCGACTTCTTTGGCATAGGTCGGGAACTGCTTCTTGTATTCTTCCACCAGCTTCTGCTTGTCCGCCGCGGTCACCGGCACCGCGTGATGCCCGTCTTTTGGTTTGTGACGCAGGGCGAGGTCCGTCTCCAGCAGTTCCTTGAAGGCCGACTTGCGTTCAGGCTCGGGCACCGTGGCCACATACTCGTCGATCTTCTTGCCACCCTGGCCGTAGGCCTCTTCGTACATCAGCCGCAGATCGCTGATCTTTTGCAGGTAGATCGAGCCAATGGCCGTGCTGGGGTAGACATTCCAGGCGTCCTTCTTCTCGGCGATGATCTGAAACAACTGGGGCTCAACCGCGACTTCGCTGGCGGGCAGCGTGCGGAAGAAGCCCGGCCCGTCGTCCATCGGCTTTGAGCCACTGGGCCGCTGCTTGGCCTTCACCCAGGGGAACAGCGGATTGATGAATGATCCCACCGCCGCGATCGCGGGGACCACGGGCAGGGCGGCACCGACGAGGATCGCGGTCGCCTTCGTCAGGAAATTCCGGCGGGGTGCCTGCGGTTGCAGCGCCTCGGCCGGATGGCCAGCGGCGGAAGCGGGTTCATGAGCCATGATGACGACCGTTGAGTGGCGAGACACAAAAACGCGTGTGGAGACTCAATGCTCGGGGACGGATGCGACAAGCCGTCGGGCGGGACTTCAGGCGGGAGGGTCAGGTGGGGCAGGACTTCAAAACGCGTCGCAATACTACAGGTGACCGACAAACGTCTTCATCGCGTTGAGGACACGGGCACGGGCTTCGACCAAGGGGCCGGGAAGGATTGCCCCCGCGGCCTGCTTGTGCCCGCCTCCCTGAAATTGTTCGGCCACCTGGTTCACATCCAGGTGGCTGCGGCTGCGGAAGCTTGTCTTGATCTGCGTGTTGCTCTGTTCAATCTGAATGAACGCCGCGTCGACCCCCGCAATGGTCAGGCAGTAGTTCACCATGTCTTCGGTGTCCGAGGGATCGGCACCGGTCTCCTGGTAATCCTTGTATTCGACGTAGGTGTGCGCCAGCTTGCCGCCGCATTCCAGCGTCACCCGCGACATCACCCGGCCGGCCAGCTTGATCCGGCCCGGTGTGCATTGCTCATAAAGCTGACGATATAGTAGCGCGGGCTGCGCACCGAAGTCAATCAAACTGGCGATCGTCCGCATCGTGCTGCTGGTCGTCGAGGGGAACCGGAACCAGCCGGTGTCCGTGGCGATCGCGCAGTACATCGCATTGGCCATCGCCTGGCTGACCGGCACCTTCAGTGCCGTGGCCACCTGAAACACCAGGGCTCCCGTCGCCTCGGAGGTCACATCCTTGAACTCTTTGCCGCCAATGTCCTCTGAGCTGGCGTGATGATCGATGACCAGCTTGGTCGCCTTTGTGCGGCGAAAGACCCGCCCCATCTCGGCCAACTGCCCCCACGACGAGCAGTCGAGGACGATATGGACATCGGTGTCGAGCGCCTGCTCTTCGGTGATGCCATTGCCCAGTTGCAGGCAGCGTTTGCCAGGATCCAGAAACGCCAGCCGCGGCGGCACGGCGGACGAATTGACGATGCGAACGGTCTTGCCCAGATGCTCCAGGATTCCGGCCATCCCCAGTTCCGAACCCAGCGCATCGGCATCCGGCCGGACGTGCGTGGTCAGAACGAACCGCTGGTTGTCATTGATGATCGCCCGCAGCGGTTCCCAGTCGATTGCCATGCGTCGTCCTTAAAGCCCACACTGAGGGGTGCTCGAAACGCCCACGCCCAGAGCACCCATGATCGCGACTGACTCCAGACAAGATGCGATCGCCAACCGTCCCTTTCGCCGGACATCGTAAGACGGCAGCCACCGATTGAAAAGCGTGCGGCGCGATTCACTGATTCACTTGGGGCAACAGTGTTTGTATCTGCCAGGCGACGCGTGCATGCCGTGCCCGCTATTCCCCGAGGTACGCATCGCGGATGCGCTGGTCGTTGAGGAGCCTGGAGGCCTCGTCGTGCATGGTGATGGCACCCGTTTCCATCACATAGCCGCGGTGGGCCAGCTTCAGCGCCAGGCGGGCGTTCTGCTCGACCAGCAGGATCGACATCCCTTCCTTGTTCAACTCACGAATGGCATCGAAGATCTTGAGGATGATCAGCGGTGCCAAGCCCAGCGAGGGTTCGTCCAGGAGGAGCAATTGTGGACGGCCCAGCAGGGCGCGAGCCACGGCGAGCATTTGCTGTTCGCCGCCCGAGAGCGTGCCGCCCAACTGGCGGCGGCGCTCCTTGAGGATCGGAAACAGGTGGAATGCCTTTTCCAGGTCGTGCTTGATGCCGGCCGTGTCGGAGCGGGTGAACGCCCCCATTTCGAGGTTTTCGTGGACGGTGAGCCTGGGAAAGATTTTGCGGCCTTCGGGCGACTGGCAGATGCCGCACTTTACAATCTCGTGGGCCGGCAACCGCTGGATTTCCTTGCCCGCAAACCGCACGGTGCCGCCGGTGGCCTTCAGGCAGCCACTGATGCTCATCAGTGTCGACGTCTTGCCGGCACCATTGGCCCCGATGATGGTGACGATCTCGCCCGCGCGAACCTCCAGCGAAATGCCCTTGAGCACTTCGATCGGCCCGTACCCCGCCCGCAGATTGTTGACTTCAAGGAGTGCCGGCTCGGTGTTCAGGTTCGTGTCCTTTGAGGGAAAATGGTGCCTCATCTTCTCTTGGATGGCCGCTGCATTCAAGGTGCTGAGCGAAGGCCGGTCTCAGGGAACGAGAGGGGGAACCACGAATTTTCACGAATAAGACGAATGTCAACGAGCAGAATTCCATCGCCCGCGAAGCCTTGCCGGTTGATGATTCGTGAAAATTCGTGGTTAATCTAAGACCGTACGACTTCCGCACTGTCGTGCCAGGCTTGTCGACTTGACCAACAACTTCATTCGTGGTCCTTGATGGCGTTCGTTGCTGGATAGGGACACAAATGTCACAGTTATTGTTGCTGCGATCCCAACGGCCTCCGGCTGATTCTGATGTTGAATCTCCGGTCACCCTCAGCGCAGCCACATGTTCGCCGTCAGCCGAATCCGCTCGCCCATTCCCTGTTCATGGGCTTCCTTGGCGAAGGTGGGCAACTGGCCGGTCGGCTCCAGGTCCGCGATCAGGCGGCCGCCTTTGGTCCGGCCCCGCAACTGCGTCACGAACAGGTCGCGAAACTGGTACTGGTCGTTCTCCAGCCCGTGGGCCTCGGTGATCCGCGTGATCCGGCGGGAACCGTCTTCAGAAAACCGCGAAAGCTGCACGATCAGGTGGATGGCGGATGCCACCTGGGCCCGGGCAACATACACGGGGATGGAGACATCCGACATCAGCGACAGGGTTTCGAGGCGGACCATCGCGTCGCGGGGGCTGCTGGCATGGACCGTGGTCATGCTGCCGGCGTGGCCGCTGATCATCGACTGGATCATGTCCAGCGCCTCGCCGCCCCGGACTTCGCCGACGACGATGCGGTCGGGCCGCATGCGGAGGGAAGCCACGAACAACTGGCGGATCGACAGTCCGCCGCGGCCGTTGGAGTCGGCCTGCTGCGCCTCCAGCGGGAGGACGTGTGGCTGATTCAGGCGGAGTTCAGAACTGTCTTCAATGACCACAATCCGCTCTTCGGCGGGAATCGACGTGGACAGCGCATTGAGCAGCGAAGTCTTGCCGGTGCCGGTGCCGCCGGACACGACGATGTTTTTGTGCAGCCGGACGCAAATCTCGAGGAACTCGCGGGCGATGTCCGACAGGCTGCCCAGGCGGATCAATTCGTCGAGGTTCATCACCTCGCGGGAGAACTTGCGGATGGTGAGATACGTTCCCCGGCGGGCACTGGGGGGGATCACCGCGTGAACGCGGGAGCCATCGGGCAGCCGGGCGTCCATGACTGGCCGATTTTCGTCGATTTCCCGGCCCACAAACTGGGCGATGTTATGGACCGCCGACAGCAGGGCATCGGCACTCACGAATTTCGCGGGCGTCCGCTCCAGCCGCCCCCGGCGCTCGATGTAAATGTCGTCATGACCATTGATCATGATTTCCGTGATGGTCGGGTCTTCCAGGTAAGTCCGCACCGGCCCCAGAAAATAGCCGATGCTCGCCTCAAAAATCGCCTCACGCGTCATGAGACCGTCCGCCAGAAGGGTGAAATGCGTCAGACGTACAACGAGGAATGGTGCAACCGATCATACCGTGGGGATGAGACGCCCCGCGAGAGGGTCGTCGCCCGGTCGCGGTTGGCAGTGATTTGAGAGGGCTTTGGGACAGGATGGAAAGGATGAGACAGGATAAGAAAGGATGTTGTCATTGAAGCTGCTCCAAACAGATCCTTTGAACATCCTCTTCCATCCTGTCCAAACTTCGCTGTGGAGGCGTGGCCGATCGTTCGATGTGGTCACACAGACTGTGAAATTTGAAATTTGACGTGTCCGACAAAAGTACCCTCGTAATTCCGCTTCTCGGTGGCTCACGCCGCCAGAAAAATTCTGGAAGTCGGTTCCGATGTCCTAAGTGGCTCTGAGATCGTTGTCAAGGCCGCTCGAAAGCTG
>JAKFUF010000097.1 GCA_021732845.1 Planctomycetaceae bacterium
AACGACCACTGGGACGAATTCCAGACCTTCCGCATCGACCAGGAAACGAAGCGGCTCTATCCCCACACCACCGCACTCGAGACCATCGAATGGCCCGTCGCCGCCTAGCGGATGACCGGTTACACCCCATTCAATTGGCGAGGCGACAGTTATGTCCTGCACCACGGAGATGACGCTGACACAATGTCACAGTGCCACACCTGCCGATTTGTCATTTGTGATCCCAAACATTGGGTCATTGGGTCATTGGGTCATTGGTCATTGAGTCATTGGTCATTGAGTCATTGAGTCATTGAGTCATTGAGTCATTGCCGTCAGGCCGCATCCTTCTTCAGCAGTGGAAAGATGCCGACCGCAATTGCGGCTCCCAATGTCGGCCCCGCAAGGTAGACCCACAGGCTTTGCACGTTTCCCGTCACCAGGGCCGGAGCCAGTGAACGGGCGGGGTTCATGGACGCACCGCAGATCGGACCGGCGAACAGGGCCTCCAGGGCGACGACTCCGCCGATGGCCACGCCGGCCATCATGCCCGCTTCCTTGGACCCACTGGAAACCGCGAGGATCACAAACATCAGGATGGCGGTCAGTACGACCTCTAATCCAAACGACTGCAGATCGGAGCCGGCAGGCAGTGTGGCTCCCAGATGCGCATGATTTCCCAGCAGCAGCCGCAGCAGTCCGCTGGCCAGCAGCGCCCCCGCGATCTGGCTGCCCACGTAGGCCGGAATCAACTTCGCAGGGAAGCGGCCGGACAACCAAAACCCCAGCGTGACCGCCGGATTGAGATGCGCGCCTGAGACATCGCCGACGGCATAGATCATCGCCATCACGATCAGCCCAAAGGTGAGGGCAATCCCCACATGGGAGACCGTGCCTTTGGAGATTTCGTTGATGACAATCGCGCCGGTGCCAGCGAACACCAGGATGAACGTGCCAATCGCTTCAGCCCAGAACCGCCTCATGCTGCTTCCAGCCAGGACTGGATTTTGGCTTTGATCTCATCCCGAACCGTGCGGAATTTTTCCAAAGTCTCAGTGGCCGATCCTAAGAACGCGGCTGGGTCTTCAAACGGCCAATCGAGCTTTTCGGACATGCCGGGAAAGATCCGCGGACAGTTTTGGCTCGCCCCATGGCAGACCACGATCAGGTAACGAACCGGAATTCGCCCCAGGAATTCCTTCACATTTTTCGGTTGCTGCCCGGTGATGTCGACACCGTCTTCCTGCATCACCTTCACCGCCAGGGGATGAACGGCATCCTGTGGCTCCATCCCCGCGCTGAAGACATTGAACCGCTCCCCCGCCAGGTGACGCAGATAGCCCTCCGCCATCTGGCTCCGGCAGGAGTTCCCCGTACACAACACCAACACATTCGGCTTGGTCATCGCTCCCCTTTCATAAAGTCGTGGCATCATCCGTGCCACGCCGCGGGAGAGCAAATAACGCTTTTACGAGTGTTGGAAAGTCGAAGGGGGAATGACTCGACGAGAATGACCCAACGACCAATGAAGCAATGACCGACGTTTGCCGCTTCGGCAACAAATGGAGTCGCACCGCAAGACGTGGGATGTTCTGCGCCCGCCTCCCAATACACATGATGCACGGCGACACCAGTTGGGGTGCTGATAAGGCGGAAGGCCCAAGTCATCTCTGGCTTTCTCCTTCAAAGTTTCTGTCGCATGCGGCTGGCTGAACGCATGGTATGTTCCGAATTGGTCCCTTTCCGCCTATGCCTCAAACCCGTTCCAAATCCATCGGCAGCCCGCCCAGCGGACGGATCGCCAGCAGTGGCTCAGGAACCACCGGCGGTTGATTCGGTGGCATCCGCAGGCGGAACTCGCGGATCAGGGTGCTGACGATCAGTACCATTTCGGTGATGGCGAGAGTCATTCCGATGCAGATGTGCGGGCCGCCGCCGAAGGGGATCCAGGCGTAGGGAGAGACGCCGTCCATGTGGCCGGGGGCGAAGCGGGCGGGGTCGAACTTGAGCGGGTCGGGGAAGAACCGCGGGTCGCGCTGCGTGACCCACGGGGAGATGTAGATCCACGAACCCTTGGGAATTTCAACGCCGCCGAGTTCCACGTTTTCCACGGCCTCGCGGGTGAACATGAGCCACACGGGCGGGTAGAGCCGCAGGGCTTCGCGCACGACCTGGTCGGCAAGCATCAGACGTGGCACATCGGCAAAGGTTGCCGAGCGGTCGCCCAAGACGGTCTGCGCTTCGGTGCGCAGGGCGGTTTCGATTTCGGGATGTTCGGCGATGAGCCACCAGATCCAGGCGAGGGCCGCGGCCGTGGAGTCGTGGCCGGCATTGAACATCGTGATCGCCTCGTCACGCACCTGCTGGTCGGTCATCCGCTGCCCGTCGCCCTCCTCGTCGACCGCCAGCAGCAGCATGGACAGCAGGTCGCCCTGGTCCGTTCCCGCGACACGGCGGGTGCGGATCACGTCCCAGATGAACCTGTCCAGCGCCTCGAGCGCCAACTTCTTGCGGCGCTTGGATTGCAGTGGCAGCCAGTCGGGCAGCGTGAAAAACGATGAAGCTTCGTTCTTGAACACATCCGACAGCACATGCACCGCTTCGCCCAGTTGGGCAGCATTGCCCGTGAGTTCCACGTCAAAAAACAGCTTGGCGATGATCTCCAGCGTCAGGTGCGTCATCTCATCGACGACGGGCAACCGGCTGCCGCTGGGCAACTGCCGCCAACGATCGGCCAGTTTCTCGACTTTGGAAACGATGGTTTCGGTGTACCGCGACATCCGCCGTGTGTGGAACGCCGGCTGCATCAGCCGCCGCTGCCGCAACCAGAAATCCCCCTCGGTCAGCACCAGGCCTTTCCCGTCGACCTGGCCGAGAATTCGGACCGTTCTGGCCTCCTTGCGAAACGACCGGGCCTTGCTGACCAGCACATCCCGAATCAGATCCGGATGGTTGACCAGATACACCGTGTTCGGACCGAGCCGCAGGCGGGTCAGGTCGCCGTGGGTGTGGCCGAGCCCCGCCAGAAACTCGAGCGGGTTCCGTAGAAACTGCTTGACGGAACGCATCCCAAACAGACCGCCATCAGGGCCGGGGGCTACGGTCGGCATTTGTTGTGGCTCCAGTCTCTTCGTCACCGTTCCTTGAAGTTTCGTTGGGGCTTATGGACTCCGCAATCATTCGCTTCCGTACTTCCCCGTCCATTCCCCAAAGCTGTCCTTGTACAGAAACCACACCCCATCGGCCCCGGTTTCGACGCGGGTCGGATCCTTGTGTTCGTATTCGGTGATTTGTGTGTACAGGATTTTGGCCGGGTAGACGGTGATCGCCGGAGCCCCGTAGGACATCTGCTTCTGGGTCGTCTTGTTGCCGAATTTGACGGAGTGTACCTCGTGCCGGAAGTCTTTCACTTTCCACACGGACTTGTTGGTCTCGGAGGCGTTGATGGCGTACTCCACCTTGAAGATGGCGGCCTTGGCCTCTTCCTCGGTGGGCCAGGTTTCGGCGTCTCCATGCGTAGCTCCGGGATCGGGGCTGACGCTGGTTTCTGGCAGCGTTTCCGGCGCAGCCACATCAACGGGGCGAGCAACTTTCGCCATATCCACGTCGACAGAAGACCGGAGCAGAAACACCGACATCACCCCAAACAGGCACAGGCCGCCGAGCAGCACGAGTGAGCCACCGCCGATGATGATGGCGACCCATACACCCACGCTCAGGCCCTGCTTGTCGTCATCCATCGCCATAGACTCCCGAATGCGATCGTCAATAGTCCAGCCGCGGATGCAGTGTGCGTTTCCGGATTGAAAAAGGCAATGATGGCATCGGTGGGCGGTTGAGGACCACACTGCTTTTAGGTACGCCAGATGCTCTCAAAGCGCGCACAAGTGTGGATTGACTTCGGATGTTGGGCCGAGGCGATGACACGAGTCGGAATGGACTCGCCGGCGCAGCCAGAATTCCGAGCTTCAACAGGCCCAAACGCTCGTGCCAGAAGGCAACAGGAGCTGGCAAACTGAGGCCATGCCTACAACTTCCCCCTGACGAAATTCAACCGCTTTCGGCGAATCCGCGAGGAATGGAAAAAAGTGCCTCCACCGTAATGCCGTTCGAGCCAGGTAGTATGAACCCGCAATGCGAGGTGGGAACCGCTCCTCGAATTGTGTGAGCCGAACACCGGCAAGCCGGTGGCGGATATACACGTTGTTGAAGATATGGAACCCTGCGGATTGTTATAGGGTCAACGACATCAGGCTCGTTTCTCGAACATGGCAGAGGCGTGTTGGACTGGTACCGGTCCAACTACGGCATCTTACCCCTGTCGGTTGGCAACGGCAAGGAGAATTCCGGGCGTTGTCAGCCGGCGGGACGTGCGTCACTTTTCGCGCGTGACTTTGCTGGACCTTCACATCAAGGCCAGGCGGGTGGAGCGGCGGGCGGAAGCCCAGGGCGAGCTGCGCGTCGCCGAGCGCCGGATGTCCGTGGCCGAGAGGGCCGCGAAAACCCTATTTTCAGACAAACTCCTTACGTCATTGGCCGCAAAAAATCACACACCTCAGTGCTTGGCGACATAGTCGACCACCAACACCTTGTCGAGCCGCGGCCCGACGAGCTTGCCAAATTCCTTGTGGACGGGGTGCGGCAGGTAGGTGTCCCGCCCCTTGGCATCTTTGAACGTCACGAAGAAGCAGTGTGTGAAACCGGCGGCCTTGTTCTCGGTGCTGACATCGGTGCCGTACTCAAAGTCCTGGATGACATCGATCTTCTCCTTCATGGCGGCGAAGGCGTCGATCACCTCCTGAACCTGCGCCTCGGTGACTTCAGCCTTGAACTTGAACAGCACGACGTGCCGGAAGGGGGCGGACTTTGCCGAGTCGTCCTTACCCTGGCTGAGCGTCGCGAGGAGAGCCACGGACAACACGCCACAGACCATCAACAACAGGTGCTTGCGCATCGGGATCACTTTCAGAAGGTGGGGGGGGGACATTCGCCATTTTGATCATGCAGTCGAGACAGTTTACCCAAGGCCCCCACCGAGTTGAACTCGGTGGGGTTGAGAGTCGGGATGGCTCATCCCCGCGCCTTGAGCGGCACGGCGCGAGCCGTCCGGTGATGGGTTTCCGGCACTCCCTGCGCTTGTCACCAGTCACCGGAGGGCTTGCGGCCAGCCGCTATAAAGTAGACGAGTCACTCCGTGACTCGAACCCAGGGGCGGAGTGATTGATGCTTCCCCCGCGAGCGGATGAAGAAGGCGGCGCAGCCACTCATCCGCGCCAGGGGTTCCGCAGCGGCGCGGATGCAACTTCGGGATCGGCATGGTAGTCTGGCTGCCTGACGCTGCCGGCGCTGGAAATCCGCCGCGCCGGTGGGGATCCTCAACAGAGTCGTGCTTCCCGGGAGATGACGCAATGCGCCGATGGCTGGTGTGTGGATTGTGTGTGCTGGGCTTGGTCCGGGGTTCATCGGCCAAGGCCGAACTTCCCAAACCAACGGGCGAGACCATCGTCGCTCCCGACGCGAAGCTCGAACTCTTGTTCACCCGCTCGGCACCGATCAAAGGCGGGCTGACCGAAGGGCCGACCGCCGCTCCCGATGGCAGCATCTTCTTCTCGGACATCCCGTTTGGCAGCGACAAGGGGATGATCATGCGGTTCGACCCGCAGACGAAGAAGACCACCGTCTTCACCGACAACAGCTACAAATCCAACGGCCTCAAGTTTGATGCGCATGGGCGGCTGTTCGCGTGCGAGGGCTCGGACGAGGGCGGCCGCGCGGTGAGCCGCTGGGATGTCAAAACCAAGTCCCGCACGGTGGTCGCCGACAAGTACATGGGCAAGCGGTTCAACGCCCCCAACGATTGCTGGATCGATGCCAAAAGCCGGATCTACTTCAGCGACCCGCGCTACCTCGGCACCGAAACCCGCGAACTGGAGCACCGCGCCGTCTATCGCATCGACACCGACGGCACCGTGGTCGAGATCACGCATGAGGTCGAGAAGCCCAACGGACTGGCCCTGAGTCCCGACTTCAAGACGCTGTATCTGGCGGACCACAACAACGGCACCGACCGGATCGATCCCAATGCAACAGAGAAGCCAGTCCTGGGCGCGATGAAGATTTACGCCTTCCCCCTCGGCGAAGATGGCCTCGTGAACGGCCCCCGCAAGACGCTGGTCGACTTCGGAGCCGAACCTGGCTGCGACGGCATGACCGTGGACCAGATGGGCCACATCTACCTCACCCCACGGCGGCTCAGCAAGCCCGGCGTATTGGTGATCGACCCCACGGGGAAGGAAGTCGCTTTCATTCCCACGGGCGAAGCCCAGCCGGCGGACACCAAAGCCCCCAAGGGGATCCCCAGCAATGTCACCTTTGGCAAGGGGAACGAAGCCAACATGCTGTACATCACCGTGGATGTCAGCCTGTACCGGATCCCGCTGAAGGTGAAGGGCGAACGATTGTTCTCGGTGGCGGACCGCCTGCGTGCACCGATAGAAGTCGTCGAGTTTCGCCGACAGATGCTCTACAGGGCGGTCGCGGAGGTCAGCGAGAAGTCCGGTGTTCCGTTCAAGATTGAAGGAAATGACCTCAAGAATGCCGGGGTCACTCAAACAATGGTGGTCAACTTCAAACTCGAAAACGCTCCCGCGACCCTGGTACTGGACCGGATGCTCACGCGGCTGGACCTCGTGCTCCATCTGGACGATGTCACCGGGATCGTCCATGTCACGAGCGCCAACGCCGCCAAGAATCGCGGTTGGGCGACAATTCCGCTGAACTAAGGAGGACCGTCTTTCACGGTGAGCCGCGTTCGCCAGAACGCGGCTCACAACGACTGCAGTCCGACCACCATTCCGGGGGATTTTTTCCACCCGGCTCGCTGATTACGAGTGACTTCGAGGCCGCGTGATGTTGAGCAGAACAGCGATTCGGGCCGCAATGTGGTTGATGGCAGCCGGCTGCCTCTTCAGCCATTCCCGCGCTCGGGCGGAGGACCCGATCAAAGTTGATTTTGTGATGTTCTCCGAACCACGGTTGGTGTTGACCCCCACCGTCGTCAAATTTTCCACCAAACTGAAACCACTGTGGCTCGAATCCCTCCAGCAGCCCGAGGCCGACCTTCGCCGGCTGGCGGCGGAGAGTTTCGCTCTGGCAGCCACGCGCAAGATGCCGGATCTGGCCGACACTGCCGCTCCGCTGGCGAAGGCCCTGGAGGACGCGCACCCCATCGTCCGCATCGCCGCGGCGCGGGCTCTGGTGGCGATCAACGCCCGTCAGTTTGCGGACCAGTTGCTCACACGCTCTGAAGCTGACGGACTGGATCTGATGCAGGTTGTCGACCCAGCCCTGGCGGCGTGGGATTATCAGCCAGCCCGCGCCGTGTGGCTCAGACGTCTGTCGACCGGCGCGCCGCGCCGGCTGTTGACGCTCGCCATCCAGGGTTTGGGGCAGGTGCGTGAGGCAGAGTCGGCCGTCCGACTGCAAGAGATCGCCCTCGACCCGAAACAGTCCGCCGACCTCCGAGTGGTGGCCGCCGAAGCTCTCGCTCGTATTCAACCGCAGGATCTGGAAGGGATTGTCGAGCCACTGCTGCAGGCGGGCAAAGCCTCCAGAACGGAGCGGCTGGTGGCGGTGCGGCTGCTGGGGGAACACCGTGGCAAACCTGCCGAGACCTTGCTGCTTGGCCTGGCACAGGATTCCGATCCAGCCATTGCCGGGGCGGCGATGGAGCGGCTGTTTGCCATCTCCCCCGATTTGGTCCTGCCGCTGGCCGATGCCGCCGTCCTCCACAACGACGCCAAGGTGCGGCTGTGGGGCGCGCGGAGTTGGATCGCACGGCCCACTCCGGACCACATGACGCGGCTGGGAACGCGGCTCGACGACCTGCATCCCGGCAATCGCGCCGAGGTTCGCGAGGCTCTGCGAACGCACGCCAACAACCAGGAGCTGCGCCCCGTCATCCAGGCCGCGGCAATGCTCGAACTGGCCTCCGATCGATGGCGGGGGCTGGAACAGGCCGCCTTGTTGCTGGGTGATCTGGATCATGAACCTGCGGCGACTCGGCTCGTCGAGCTGATGGACCATAAGCGGCAGGAGGTGCTGATCTCGGCGACGTGGGCTCTGAGGAAGCTGGCCGTGCCCGAGACACTGCCGGCGCTGTACGACAAGGCCCAGCGGCTGGCAGAGAATCACCGCAAACCCGGCCCGCTGGTTTTGGAACTTGAGCCACAGACGGCGTTGCTGTTCGAGGCCTTTGGGCTGATGAAGTACAGGGCGGCCGAACCGCTGTTGATGGAGTATCTTCCCAAGAGCGGAAAAACCGGGTTGATGCCCCGCGGCGCGGCCATCTGGGCGCTGGGTCGGTTTTACGAGGGCAACCCCGACCCGAAACTGGTGCCACGACTTGTCGAACGGCTGCAGGACATCAACTCCATGCCGCCGGAGATCGAGATCGTGCGCACCATGTGCGCTGTCTGCCTCGGACGGATGAAGGCCAAGGCGGCCTTGCCGGACCTGCAAAAGTATCAGACATTTTCCTCCGAGACCGGTGCGGCCTGCAGTTGGGCCATCACCGAGATCACGGGCGAGAAATTGAAGCGTCCGCCAGACAACATCTCCTATTCGGCAGGCTGGTTCATTGAGCCACTGGAACCATAGGATGGCCACACAGCCACGGTCATAAGAAAGTCAGGTTCGTCTCGTGTGGCCCAATGACCCAATGACCCAATGACCAAGTCCCAATGACCAGATTGACGTGTCCCACAAAAGTCCATTCGCTGGTTGCAACGCCATTTCAAATTTCAGATTTCAAATTTCACAGTAAAATGTGTTTTCGCGATATCCACCCTGCAGAGCAATAGTTACGGTCGCCCTTTGAAGCTCAGTCGACAGTTCGGTGTGGCTGCGCAGACTGTGAAATTTGAAATTTGACGTGTCCGACAAAAGTACCCTCGTAATTCCGCTTCTCGGTGGCTCACGCCGCCAGAAAAATTCTGGAAGTCGGTTCCGATGTCCTAAGTGGCTCTGAGATCGTTGTCAAGGCCGCTCGAAAGCTG
>JAKFUF010000065.1 GCA_021732845.1 Planctomycetaceae bacterium
CCACAAACTCGCACTTCAACCCTGTCCCAGGTAAGACCATCAACTGGAGAGCCGGATGCGGGAAATCCGCCAGTCCGGTTCGGAGGGAGGGGGGAGCCGAAACCAATCGGCCCTCCCTACCCCTATCCGCCGCGTCGCCCGCAAGCTGAACGTCGTCCTCACTCGGGCACCGCAAAGTTGCCGAGTCACTCCGTGACTCGAACCCAGCCGGAGTGACTGGGCGACTTTGAGACTCACCGGAGGGCTTGTGCCCTGCCGCTCGCCTTGGAGGGCAAGCCGTCGAGGAAGCCACGATGCGAGTCACGGAGTGACTCGACTACTTTGTGTCGCCTTTCGCGGAGCAAAAGACGACTTTACGCCCACTTGTAGCGGCACGGCGCAAGCCGTCCGGTGATACGCTGGGACAAACCGGTTGTCTCCATTCGTCGATCGGCGTGGCGGGAGGGCTCTGGTCCTCCAGAGCCGCGGGCAACCGACGATTTGGCCTTTTCGAAGGACTTCCGAGCGATTTGTGGCTCACCGGAGGGCTCGCGCCCAGCCGCTACTTTCAGGGTGCCGCGTGTCGGTTGTGCGACACCGCAACCCCACGGAGCTTGCCTCAGTGGATTCGGGCCTCTGCACTACGCAGAACGGTGGCACGGTGGCACGCGGAGTAGTGCACAGGCCCGTTCACCACCGAGATGAACTCGGCGGGGTCGTGGAGGACGGCGTAATGTCGCCTTTCGCTCCCGCGAAAGGACGCGGGCGTGGTCCGGTTTACGCCGACTTGAGAGCGGCAGGGCGCAAGCCGTCCGGTGATCGGTTGAGGATTGAATCGCCTTAATCCGCCACGGCCGTCGTCAGCTCCTCGCACACCGCCTCGATGTGGCTCGCGGACAGCGTCCGCAGTTCATCGGCATAGCCCACGAGCAGCGCGAGGTCGCAGATCCGGTTGATGCGGCGGGGAATGCCCGCGGAGAGTTCAAACAGCGCCTGGAGCGCATCCGCCTGGAAAATGCGGCGGCGGCAGCCGGCGGCCTGCAGCCGGTGCGTGACGTAGCCACTGGTCTCGTCTTCCGTCAGCGGACGCAGCACACAGTTCACGGCCAAACGTTCTTCGAGCTGGCCGATGCGGCGTACCGTGCAGAGCAGTTCCGGCTGGCCACAGAGGATCAATGTGAGCGGGACATGCTTCTGCTGCGCGAAGTTCATCAACAGGCGCAGCGACTGGAAGACCTGAAGGTCGTCAATCAAATGCGCCTCGTCGACGATCAGCACGGGAGAGCGGTGCGCTTCGCCCAGCGCGACGAGCCGTTGCTCAAGTTCCCGCAGGGTCCGGTCGAGCCCAAGTTCACCGCCTACACGGCTTGCATCCGCCCCGAGTTCGACCGCCAGGTACGCCAGCAGTTCCGAAGCGGACATCTGGGGGAAGACAAGATGCACGAACGGGCCGTGGGTTGCGCCGAGCTGCTCGGCCAGGATCTGCGTGATGTAGGTTTTGCCGGTTCCGCCGGCCCCTGCCAGCACGCCGATCCCCTTGTGATTTTCCACAAGATACCGCAGCTTCAACAGTGCGGCCTGATGCGTGTCGCTGCGATGAAAGAACCCCGCGTCCGTTTCGTGGTCGAATGGCCCCTGCTTGAGTTGCCAGTACGATTCGTACATCGCATCGCTCCCTGTGACCCGCGTCGTGTGATGGTTCGCGTTGGCTTCCCGTCCCGTTCCGTCTCGTCCATCTGCTGTGGAGCAGCCGGCTCAGGCGAATGTTTCAATCCGCCCCAGCAGTTCGATCCCCACCGCGCGGCAGGCCTGAGCCTCGACTTTCAATCCGTCGAAATCCGTGGCTCCGTGCCGGCCGACCTGAATTACGGCGTCGACGGGCGGACGCGACCACAGTCCCGGCCGATCGGGCCAGGCTCCGCCGTCGATCAGCACCAGGTCGAAGCCTTCCGCCGCCGCCGCGATGGTCTCCAGAATCTCTGGCCACACGAGTCGAGCGTCAGTCACGGAATGAAAACTGGCCAGCGACAAGAGGTGCAGTTTGTCTGGGATCAATGCGACCGGTTCCCGATCCGGAATCGTTGACAACTCTTTGGCCAGATTGGGGTTCTCGAAACTCGCATCGACCAGCAGCAGCTTTCCCGGCTTGGCTTGGCACAAGGCCTGGGCCAGCGTCAGCAGCAGGGTTGAACGCCCCACGCCGCGGCTCGCGCCGCCCAAAGCCACGGATCGCAGCCCCTTGGTCCGGCAGGAATTCCACAACCGCTCGCCAAACTCGGCAAAATCGACGGTGGCCGTCAGTCGCGGACAGATGTCTGGCCATGACCAGGACACGGGCGAATCTTTTGATTCGTCGGATGCGGCTTGCAAGGCAACTGGAGAAGGTGACGCTTGAAGTGCCACGAAACCTGCATACTTCTGTTCGGCGACAGCGGCTGGTGCCAAGTTGCTCACGGTTTCTTGCGGCGGCGTGGCCGTCCGAGCGAAAGCGCGAACAAAGGCGTGATCCAGTCCAGCCATACTGCGTGCTCCAATCCTTTGAACTCATCTTTGGGGAGTCAGACGAAAGTCTGCTCTGCCACACGTCATTCGATTTCGATCGTCCCTTCGAGCCACACCCCAGTTCGAGCCGGGGCCGGTGCTTGATAGGACGCCGAGTTCACCATGGCAGGACTCAGGTCGTCGTCGGTGGCCAGTGCGGTCCGCGTGGAACCTGTCTCTGAGAGATCAGTGGCATTGGCGTGTTGCACGGCGGCCCTGGACATCTTCGCCTTGGCGACCTTGCTGGGCTTCGTCCCGCGGGGCTTTCCGGAATCCGGATACTCGCGCGTCACCGTCAGGTCGGATGTGGGTGCGGGAAGATCCTGGAAGGTGGCCAGCAGCAGGGAAGCGCCGGAGACCAGAATCAAGCAGATCGCCAGAATTCCCAACTGGACCTGCCAACTGTGCCACGGGATGTGTGGATGAAAGACCGCCCTCAGGCCCTGAGCGCAGGCGGTTGAGGCACGGGACAAAATGGCCAGAGGAGAGGCCCGCCCAGCGGCGGCCGGCATTGCACGTTCCGCAACGTCAGGCACGGTGAGCAGAAGCGGCGAAAGATCTGCGTCCGCAGATGTTACGGTCTCGGCAGGCATCGCGCCGTGGCTCCCTCATATCGACAACGGTCCGCGTCCCTTGCGGACTTCACCACTCAACATATCGTCGAGTGCGACTTGGTAACTTGAGTGGAATTTTCCGATCGCGCGGATCGTAGCGACAGGCCGCCAGCGTTCTTGATCGGCGACGCAGTCTGGGAAGCTGCGGGCCTTCACCACCACATCGCAGATCAAATGCACAGGCTCCAGGCAGGTGGAACCCCTTTAAGAATTTGGCCGTTTTGAAGGGCGTGGCAAAAAACGCTTCGGCTATTTTGCATTCGTCCCTCACTTCAATTAGAAGTGTCCAAATCCAAGCGGGCTCGGCAGTCGTTTGTGGTGACACCACCAGTTTCCAGCAGGTCTGCTGCGGCAAACAGCAGCTTCCTTTCAACACTTCCTGTAGACCCCGTGAAGTCTTACGACACCTCGATCGCCAGTTTGGGGTGGCCAGCGGGGCCAGCAGCCAGGTTGGTTTCGACCGGGCAACTTTTCCAAGCCGTGGATGCTCATGGCGCGGGCGGCGAACGATTGCCGCCATTCACTGATTTAAACGAATGAGGAGACATCATGCGGCGCTTACTTGTTGCGGTGGCAATTCTGCTTGGTGTCACGGGGGCCATCGTGGCTTGGGACGACCCCAAGCCGACCGGAAAGCCAGCTGCACCCGCTGACACGACCAAGGCGGCGGGCACCGAGGCACAGGAGGCCCCCATTCGCAAATTGGTGGCCGAATTCGAGAAGGCCTACAACACGCACGATGCCAAGGCCCTGGCCGCGTTGTTCATGCCCGAAGCCCAGGTCGTCGACGCGGACAATGTCACCGTCCAGGGCCGCGCCGACATTGAGGGTGTCTTTGCCGGAATCTTTGAAGAGACTCCAGAGACAAAGATCGAAGTGGCGATCGACTCCATCCGCTTCATCGGCTCGGCGCTGGCAGTGGAAACCGGGACCACGACAACCATTGCGGGTCCTGGAGAAACGCCGGAACGCGGAGGCTATATGGTGGTGCATGCCCAGCGCGATGGAAAATGGTCGATGGTGCTGGTCCGCGACATGCCCGCCGAGCCGACCCACCACGATCATCTGCAGTCGCTGGCGTGGCTCGTTGGCGACTGGATCGACGAGAGCCGCGAGGGAGTCGTGAAGACATCATGTCGGTGGGCGGACAACGGCAGCTTCCTGTTGCAGGATATCACCGTCCGCCAGCGAAACGGGGAGGTGACCAAGATCAGCCAGCGCATCGGCTGGGATCCGCTCACGAAGCGGTTCAAGGCGTGGATGTTCGACGAACACGGGAGCCACGGGGAGAGCTACTGGACCCCCACCGAGAGCGGCTGGCTCATCAAGGCCAGCAGCGTTCGCAGTGATGGTTCGGTGGCCTCGGCGACGAACTCCATTGAACCGACCAGTTTTGACCGTTACGTGTTCCGCTCCGTGGACCGCATCCTTGGCAACGAGGTGCTGCCGTCGGTTGAAGTCCAGGTCGTGCGACAGGCCCCCGCGCCAAAGTAACCAAGGCCGTGCGTACGAGGCGTGATGGCATCCCGGAATCGACACTACAAATCTCATAGCGGAGAGACTCCGATGAAGACACGACTTTGGATCACGATGGTGGCGGGAGTGATGATGACTGTTGCCGCGGTCTTTGTGCCCACGGCATATGGACGTGGTGGGCGAGGTGGCGGCGGCGGTGGTGGTTTCGGCGGTGGCGGCGGTGCCCGAGTCGGGGGCGGAGGCGGTGCGCGGCCCAGCGGAGGATTTTCCGGTGGCGGGGGAGCCCGCCCGAGTGGCGGACCTGCTGGAGGTGCACGCCCCAGTGCTGGCAGCCGGCCGGTTGGCAGTTCGCCCTCCTTTGGGGCCGGCGGAGCCCGTCCGGGGGGTGCAGCGCGCCCAGCCACTCGTCCGGCGACGGGCGGCGGTGCCCGGCCGGGTACGGCGGGAGGCGTTGGCACTGGAGGGGCTCGACCGGGATTGCAGCCGGGAACGCGCCCAGCCATTGGCGCTGGCGGAGCACGCCCCGCGACCTTGCCAGCCACGCGTCCGGGTGGAGCGGCGGGAATCGGGTCTGGCGCAGGAATTGGAACCCGACCCGCTGCGGGCGCGGGAGTGGCCAATCGTCCCGGCATTGCGACGCAACCAGCCCGGCTGCCGGGACTGGGGGCGGGAGCGGTCGGAGCCGCGGGAGTGGCTGGCGCGCGGCTGGGAGCCGAAGGGGCTGGCGTGCAGGACCGGATGGCCAACAGGCAGGGATCGGTTCAAGACCGGCAGTCGAACTTGAACGACCGCCTGTCAACCGGCCGCGAGGACCGGCAGGGCAATCGTTCGGACATGCAGAATGACCGCCAGGACAACCGCGCCAACAGCCGCGAAGACTGGCAGAACTACGCCGATGAACATCACGACCACCACGGTGACTGGTATCACGATTGCTGGCATCCTGGTGCCGGCCTGGGGCATGCATGGGATAACTATCCGGTGGCAACCGCCTTCGGCCTGACCGCCTGGGGTGTCAATCGCCTCGCGTACGGCTTCGGTTACTCGGCGTACTTCAACCCGTATTACGGCGGTGGTGGTGGCGGTGGCTACGACTACTCTCAGCCACTGGTGAGCTACGCGGACGAGGGTGTCCCTACGGAAACTGCCGCGGCCGACCCCACGGCAGCCGCGGCCCCAGAAGCGCCGGCGGACCCGGGGCTGGCCGCCTTCGATGAGGCGCGGGCCGCGTTTTATGCCGGCGATGCCGCGAAGGCCCTCACACTGCTCGACACCACGCTCAAAACGATGCCACGCGACACGGTTGTCCACGAATTTCGGGGCCTGGTGCTGTTCGCCCTGCGGCGATATCCAGAGTCCGCCGCGGCGACCTATGCCGTGCTGTCGGCCGGCCCCGGTTGGGACTGGACGACACTCAGCAGCCTGTATCCCAGCGTTGAAGTTTACACCCAGCAACTGCGGGCCCTGGAAGAGTTCGCCCGGGCGAACCCGAAGTCGGCGGACGCGCACTTCCTGCTGGGCTATCACTACCTGACGGGAACTCACCCGGACGCCGCCTCGAAGCAGTTCAGCCTGGCACTGGCCGAGTTGCCCGAAGACAAGCTGCTGAAGCAACTGGTCCGGATGACAGCTCCGGCGGATGCGGCAGGACAGTCCGAGCCGACGCCAATTCCACCGCCGGCAACGGTGACGCCCGAGAAGTCGTTGACCGTCGACAAACTGGTCGGCACATGGAAGGCGACGAGCCAGGGAGCAGCGTTTCAGCTCGATCTGGCGAAGGATGGCACCTTTGTCTGGACCTATGCCCGCGGCAAGGACAAGCAATCCGTCAAGGGGGTGTTCGCCGTCGACCAGAACAGTCTCGCCCTCGAACCCGACGCCGGCGGAACCATGCTGGCTGAGGTCGACCTCTCGAATCCCTCGCAGTTTCTCTTCAAGATGGTGGGAGGGGAGGCGAACGACCCTGGTTTGAAGTTCAGCAAGGGTTGAGGACCGAACAAAGAATCAACGTTCACGTCAAGATGCCGACCAAACGTTGGCTCTACTAGACAACGAGGAACGGGCCATGCGGTTTCAAAGAACCGCATGGCCCGTCTGTTTTTCTGTCGTTGTCCGACGGCTGATTATTTCCGGTTCAACTCCCGCTCCTGCGGGCCGGCTGCCGCGTGGGTCAAGTCAAAGAAGGTATCGCGGTCGCGGATGATCGCCTGGGGCATCAGTTGCGAACTGACAACGGAGACATCCGGGTTCTTGCGGATGGCCGTGCCGACGGCGAGAATTTCGACGAAGCCACTGCCAAGTTCGTAGATGTGAACCTTGATGCCGATGACGCCGTCGGCACCAAGATCTTCAGCTTCCTGACGAATGTGAGCCAGACAATTGCGGCGGGCTTCATAAATCAGTTCGGTGATCTGCGTGATTTCGCCGCGGGCGAAGGATTGGAAGAAGGAAGCCACGCCGCCGGCAAAGCCCAACGCATAGACGGACGTGCCCAGCACCAGACGGACAGGCGAATACCCCATTTTGGTGAGGTTCCACAGTTCTTCGCCGGTGAGTTCCGAGGTCACGGGCCGTTTGAGGTCGCCCAGCACCGGGTTGTGTGATGCGGTTCCCACCATCAGCATTTCGCGCACGCCGGGGCCGAACGGGATGATTTGGGTTTGAATGTCGACGACGGAATTCGCCCCGCGTTCGGCCGCTTCCCGTTCGAGACGGGTCAGGGCCAGGTGGCGGGTGTGGTTGTACATGTCGCTGTACTCCTTCACCTCGCCGCCGGTGAATCCCCGCAGCGCTCCAAGGAGGCCGCGCCCCAGCCCCAGGGCGTAAGCCACGTTCCCCATCACGAAATGCCGTGGCTCATAGCCGGAGTCCAACTGGCAGAACAGATCCTGTCCGGAACAGGCGGTGGTGAAAAACGGGCCGGTGTATTCCCGACCGCGGATGGCTGATCCAATGGCCAGAAACTCCATATGTCCACTGGCGAGCTTCTTCAGATCGGAGACGACGCCCGTGAGTCCGTGGGCTTTTTGCTTGACCGCCTCGTCCTCCATCCGCGTGATGGCGGCATGCCGGCCGTCGCTGATCAGTTCCGTGATGCTTTCAATCTCGCCGCCGGAGAGTGTCTTGAGCCCACTGGTGAAGCCCCGGATCACGCCCAGAGAATAGACGCTGTTGCCCACGACGATGTTGCCGGGCAGCCAGCCCTTTTCACCAAGGCAGAACATCTCGTTGCCGGAGAGGCCGCTGAGTATCATGAGAAGTGCTTTTTTCGTGGAATGGAGTGACTCGCGGGCGCGATTGTGAACTGTTTCGCCCCCGCCTTCAACAAGGAACGGCCGACAGGGGAATTGGTTCATCCAAATCTCACGATCCGAGTGAACCGTACTGTTCTCGCTTCCGTTCTCCCTGACGACCGACCAACGGGGGGCGACCGAAAAAAGTCGTCCTGAGTCGGAAGCCACGGTATAAGAGTTGCTTACTCATCAGGTTAAAGGTGGTCATCGTGGCAGCCCGGAACTCCAAGGCCATAAAGTGCCGTTGAATCTCGCTTCCGCCTTGGACCGTCGACCGTACAATTCAGGCAATTCCCCCCGCAGCGGTTGCGTCCGCAACGACTGCGGCGAAGTTTGGACTCACTTTCAGGATGATCTTGCCATGCGAAACCTGCTTACTCCCAAGAACTGTGGTGCCGCAGCGGTCGCCCTGCTGCTTCTGGCATCGACGATGTTCGCCGCCGACATTCGCGACGAAGCGGGCTTTTTCAGCGAGTCGGCAAAAAGCGCGGCCAATGAGCGGATCCGAGCACTCGAACGCAAGCATGGCGCCGACATCCGCATCGAGACCTACGCACAACTGCCGGCCGGTCAGGGAGCCGCGGCACGGACCTGGACATCGCACGAGAAGGAGCAGTTCTATCAGAACTGGATCATCAGCCGCAGCCAGGCGACCAACGCCAAGGGTCTGTTCATTCTGGCCACGCGTGAACCTGCACACCTCAAGGTGGCCGAAGGCAAATCGCTGGTCCAGCGTGGCTTCACCCAGGCCGACAAACTGGCAGTCCGCGACGCGCTGATCGCCAATTTCAAGACCAAGGACTATGACCGCGGACTGACGGACGCCGTCAGCCAGTTGGAGACCTCTTTCGCCAAGCTCTCCGCGGCTGGCAGGCCTGTCGCCCATAACGCGGGGGCCACCCGTTCCGGGACGACCCTCTATCCTCAGACCAGTCACGCCGGCACGCGCAATGGCCCGGCAGGTGGCGGTTCATTTGGCTGGACCGGCCTGATCATCATGATCGTGGTGGGCGTGCTTGGGTTCATGCTGCTGAGCAGCATCATGCGTGGCCTGTTTGGCGGCGGCGGTGCCGGATACGGTGGACAAGGAGGTTACGGGGCGCAGCAGGGTGGCTATGGTGGG
>JAKFUF010000240.1 GCA_021732845.1 Planctomycetaceae bacterium
GGCTGGGGGCGGGACCGATGGGAGTCGGTACCGGTCCAGTCGGTGTGGGACCGGTCGGTGCGGCGGCCAATGGTGTCGGTGTGCCGGATGTGAACTGGGCATGCGCGGCTTCCATCCGGGCGAGAATCTCTTCATCGCGACGGGCGGTCTCATCGGTGATGCGGATCACCTCACGATAGACTTCGGCATCCTTTTCAAGGCGGTCCAGCGTGGCCAGCCGCTGCACGAAAATCCGGTCCGCGCTGGGAAAGGTGTTTGCCGCACGGGATTGTTCATACTGTGAGCGCAGCGCCGTGAAATCCCATTCATCCTTGGGGAGTTCCAGCATGCCGCGCAGTTCCGCATCAAGTGTCTGCAGGGGAATGGCCCGGGCCACCGGTTCGTGTTCGAGTTCGGCCGCTGGCGGCCGGATTTCGACGGGGGCCTGAGTGAACGATTCACGCACCGGGGCCGTCTCCTCCGCATCGAATTCCTCTTCGGAAGCGGGGATTTCCTTCCATTCGGAGGGGACCGGCGTCCGCTTGTCGACGGCCAGCGGACGTGGGGCCGCAGTCGGAGAGTAGTCGGAGGCAGCGACAACATGTTGCCCCATGACCCACCGCCACTGCCCGCGCGGCGGAGCGATTTTCAACCAGGATTCGGGTGCATTCCGTTTGCCGGACAATAGTGTCTTCTCGTCGAGAATCTTGACCATGTCGCCCGAGTTCAGGGGAAGCTGCTCGACCGTGCGGTCGTCGCCCAGGCTGCTGCCGACGCGGGCGCTGGCTCCATCGGTGTTGACGGTCCCTTCATTGCCGTTGCGGTTGACGTATTTCGCGAGGATCCAGTTGAAACTGCCCTGGGGGGGAGCCACCATGAACCACGCCCCCGGATCGTGCCGGTGGACCATGACCCGCTCGCCCACCTTCAATTTCCCGGTGGGATAAAACTTCTTGCCCTGTCCGCTGCGGACGAAGGTCTCGGTGCTGACCACCGCCTCGTAGGGAAACGTGCGGGCGTCCGCGGCGCGGATCGTTCCACCGAGGCACGCCAGCAACACAACCAGGCTGAGAACCGGGCGCATGGACCGCTCCGTAGGATGAGCCAGCCCGCCGCAGGGGAGGCCTGCGACAGGCGTATCGTTCAGGGGGATTCGCTTTGAGATGTGAGAGGCCGCGCGGCAGTTTCACCGGCTCAATGAGCCAACGGCCACGGGCGGAAGGCGTGATACCGAATCTTCAAAATTGGCTCAAGATCAGTCCGTCGACATCCGCAGGCCGAGCCGGCAAAAATCGGCGTGGGACAAACCCTTTTTCTGGCAGTTCGGCTGGACGCAGTAGCGTGCCTCCGAAGACGTCTCTGGCAAAAAGTCTGGCATTCACTCAGTCAGGATTTTCCATGAGAAAGCCTTCAATCGTATTGACCTCGGACGCAGACAGCCGCCACTCGGCCGCGCCGATGAGTTGCCGAAGCTGCCCTGGTTTTCTGGCACCCACAATGGCGGCTGTCACTGCCGGTTGCCGCAGGACCCAGGCAATCGACACTTCGCCGGGCGACTTGCCGTGGTGGTTGCCGATGCCGCGGAGCACTTCCACCAGGCGCAGGTTGCGGGAGAACAAGGGCTCCTGGAATTGCTTGTTCTTCTCGCGCCGCCAGTCATCGGCGGGCAGCGCCGCGTGGCGCTCCTTCGTCCATGCCCCGGTGAGCAACCCCGACTGCATCGGGGAGTAGGCAATCACGCCAATGTCGTGCTTTTGGCAATAGGGGAGCGTTGCGGCTTCGATGTCCCGTCGCAGCATGGAGTACGGTGGCTGCAACGAGGTCGGTTGGCCATGGGAGGAAACCTGAGCCATTTGCGCCGCGCTGAAGTTCGACACGCCGCACCAACGCACTTTGCCCTCGGCCTTGAGCTTTTGGACGGCTTGCCAGCCTTCCTCAATGTCCTCCGGCGGTTCCGGCCAGTGGATCTGATACAGGTCGATGGTTTCGACCTTCAAACGTCGCAGACTCGCTTCACACTCCCTGCGGATGCTGTCGGCCTTGAGGCATTTGCCGATTTGACGCTGCTCGTCCCAGACCCGCGCACACTTCGTGAAGACATACGGCCGGCGCTCGGCGGGCAGGCCGGCCAGGGCTTTGGCCACGACCTCTTCCGAGTGTCCCAAGCCATAGACGGCGGCCGTGTCGATCCAGTTGATGCCACAATCGAGTGCCTCGTGGATTGAGGCCATGGAATCGGCGTCGTCCTGCGGACCCCAGCCAAACGCCCAGCCTCCGCCACCGATCGCCCAGGCACCAAAACCGATCGGCGTGATCGCCAAATCGGAGTCTCCCAAGTTGCGGGTCTGCATCCGGTCGTTCCCCAGAATCATGTGGCTGAAAGTCGTTGCATTCTAGGAATCGGCGCGAGCAATAACGAGCGCAGGGCGGCGGAGCGCGGAGCGTGCCACCTGCGGCAACGGAGGCTGTACCGGACCGATGCTGGTCGACGACCACCAGAGTTCGTTTCGCACGTCGTGTCGCTTCTGTCTAATTTGGACCTGTGAACGGTTCGTGACGTGATTGGTGCCGTGGATTTCCGAGTGAAGAGGTCGGCTGATGGAAGTGATGGACTATGCCTTTTTTCCGACGCGGGTGGTCACAATCCAATTTCCGGTCACTGACACTCTGAATGCGGAACTCTGCGATCTGCTGGAGCGCCGGCCAGAGCTTGACGACAGGTCCAACATGCACCCCGACGCACTGAATTTGCTGCGTCTGGCGGAGACCGTGCCGGCGATCCAGGAACTCCGGTCGATGTTCCTCACAGGGGTGAAACACTGGTTGGAGGCCGAGGGCATCGCGGGACCGGAGGGGATCGATCTTTTGCTCTTCAGCAACCGCATGGTTCAGGGAGAGTCCACGATGGTTCACAATCATCCCGCCGACCTGATCGGCATCTATTATGCCTGCACGGCGGCCTCCGCTCGACAGCCCATCCATCCGGCCGACGGCGAAGACTATTTCGACGCTGGTGACGGAGTGCTGTTGCTTCACGATCCGCGCTTCAATGCCAACCTGACCTCGGTGTGCCATCGCGATCACGTCAAGGTTGTTCCGCGTCCGGGACTGATGCTCATCTTTCCCGCCTATGTCTGGCACTCGGTAACGCCGCATCGCGGCGACTTTTGCCGACTGGCGTTTTCGATGAACTTCACGCTGCGGTGGCCAGCCGGCCCGGAGGAGTACCATGCCTTGAAGTGATGAGCCACCCAAGGTGACCTGCAGGAACACTGGCGGTTGACGCTGGACAGCCTACTCGTACTCGATCGCACAACCGCGCGGCAGGGTTTCGGCGATCGGCGGAGCCTTTCCCGCCAGCACGGCATCAATGGCGTCTGCCAGGTAATGCCGCGTCACTTTCGCCACCTCCAGATTGTCATCGATCGCGCCCATGTAGGCGATCTTCCGCTCTTCATCAAGGACGAACACCTGCGGCGTGGCGGTCGCACCGTGGGCCTTCCCAATGGCCTGTGTGAGATCCTGCACCACGGGGATCGACACCGTGCGTTGTTCGGCGCGCCGCTTCAACTTGTCGAGAGAGTCAACCGCACTGCGGCTCACGCTGATCAGCAGGAACTGGACGCCTTGTTTTTTGTGGGTGGTGACAATCTCCGCCAGCCGCTCCTCATAGGCCTTGGCGACCGGGCAGTGGTTGCAGGTGAAAATGCACACCACGGCCGGTGCCTTGGCGTAGTCCTTCAAGGAATGCACCCCGCCGTCCACCCCCTTCAATCCCTCCCACACCGGGGCCGGCTGCCCAATTTGGAGGACTTTGTTGAACTTCGCATTCGCGGCCAAGAGGCCATTCTGACCAAGCATTGCCGCGGTACAAAGCATGAGCACGCAGACACAGCGCATCGGCTTCGACACTCCGTCCTGCAAAAACAGACAGGAAATTTCGCGAACCTGCATGAAGTGCCACCTGTCATTCGCAGTAGAGTTGATTTTGCGTCACAGGTTGGCAAAACCCCTGTGAACTCACAATCCGTGTTGACCTGCCATCGGCGGTCGCTAGAATCGCCAATCGTAGTACAACTCCCATGATGGCCCCCCAGCCCTCATGGGTCAATTCCGGGGTGTGGCTCAGCTTGGCTAGAGCGCCTGGTTCGGGACCAGGAGGTCGCAGGTTCAAATCCTGTCACCCCGACTTAACTGGATTGGAGGCCGTTTGGCGAGTTCGTCAAACGGCTTTCTCTTTTCCAGTTCAAGAGTTACGTCGCCGAGCACTCGGTTCAAAGATACGGTTTCGAGAATTCGCCTTTTTTCCAGCATGTTTGAATCCCGCCAGATTTTCGGGATTTTTTGCGAAAACTCGAATACCGCCAAGGCAGCCCGCACGTCGGACGGTTCTACGGTAGCGTCCTTGGCCAGCGAGGCTTCGATCACGGCTAGCTCGTCGCGTAACGTGCCCCGCTTTGCGTCGAACGTTGGCTCATCGATGGCCCCGACCAAGAACGCGTTCAAGAGCCGATCATTCATCGTGGTTACCTCGGCCCGGCGCTTGGTCTGGGCCAGGCGCTGGTTCCGATGCAGGCCGGTGATGTCCGTAAACGCACTCTGCAACGAGACAGTTTGAAACTCGCGAGGTCCGCCACGATTGCGTCTTCCAGATCGTCGGCGCGCCAGCGCACGCTGGGGTGATCGTCTTCTGGATGGTTGTTGGCGCAGCGGTAGTAATCGTGAACCCGCACGCCACCCCCCTTGAGTTTGCGTTTGATTCGCTCGCCGGTGATGGACGACCCGCAATGCCGGCAGGTCAAGAGGCCGCCTGACAGCGGCATCAAGACCAGGGGTTTGGCACGGCGGTTCTTTCCGTTCAGAACGTCCTGACAAACCAGAAACGTCGCCCGGTCGATCAACGGCTGGTGACGACCCTGGTAATGGGTGCCACCGCGTTGGATCTCGCCGACATAGAACCGGTTGTTGAGGATATACGACACCGCCGTCCGGTGAAACTTCGGATGCGTCTTCTGGTACGTGAACCCTTCGTCGTGCAGTTTTTCGCAGACCAAGTCAAACGTGTATTGGCCCGAGGAATACAGTTCGAAGAGTCGGATCACGGCCTTCGATTTTTCAGGATGAGGCTTGATCGGCTCATTCCGATCCTCCTTCACATTCAGGTAGCCGTACGGAGCCCGGCTGTGCTGCCATCCTTGCTTGGCCCGTTCGTCGATGCCTTTCAGAACTTCGGTTCGCAGGTTGTCGCTGTAGTACTGGGCGACGGCAGCCATGACATTGAACGATAGCGCGCCTGCGGGACCGGGACCGAACTGGTTGTCGACGAATGCCAGTGAAACCCCATTTTTGTCCTCCAACTCCTGCATCCGCACGGCATCCCGCATGTTGCGGCAGACGCGGTCGAGCTTGTGACTGAGGATTGCCCTCAGGTTCTCCCGCTTGGCGTTGGCTTTCACCCAATCAACCATCTGGTTGAAGACGCATCGCTCGGCTCCGCGCTTGGCGGACTCTGCGACCAAAAACTCACGGATGATCGTCCAACCGTTCTTCTGTGCCCGCTCGCGCGTGGCCCGTAACTGGGCATCAATCGAATAGCCCTCGCGTTGCTCGCGTGACGACACGCGAGCCCAAATCACAACATTCATTTTTCGTTCCTTTCCAACAGCATTTCAGCGAACCGTTTGACGTTGTGGAGAATCTCGATGGCCTCATCCATCGATACCTCCCGCCCGTACCGGGCCGACCAGAGCCGCTGGGTTTTGGCGATCAATTCGTCCGAAACCCAAGCCAGCGACAACGGTCGACGGATCGGTATTGGCGCACACAGTCCTGGCTCATCCGGCGACAGGAATCCAGTCATGTCGCGGTCGTCGGTCGATGATTTCGGGGGAGTGAGGAGTCGGGTCATGCCAACTCCTCGCCACCGAAACCGGCATCGACCATTCGCTCGCGGATTGATTTGACCGCGTCTTCCACACTGCGTCGTCCAACTCTGAGGTCGCGAGTGATTGACGTCACGGTGTGTCCTTGCGTCAGCATTCTCCCAACCTGCTGTTCGAAGTCGGGAAGCTGCGACAGGATGGTCGCGACGTCCATCGCCAGTTCGCTGGATTCGTACCCGCCGTCCGTGGCGCATGATGATCACTTTGACTGTTCTGAAACCACAGCGCGTCACCGAACGGCGCACGGCGACGGAACCGCGACCGCTCATGATTTACATCGCTGCCCCGTACTCAGAGCCCGATCCCGCCGTGAATACGCATGGTGTGCTCCGGATCGCCGACGCCCTGCTGGAAAACGGGTTCACGCCCGTGATTCCGCATCTCAACATTCTGTGGCACATGTTCTCACCCAAACCGTATGAAGCCTGGCTCGAATATGATCGCGAACTGCTCGCTCGCTGTGACGCCGTGTTGCGGGTGCCGGGATTCTCCATCGGTGCTGCCAGCGAAACGCGGTTCGCCAAGAGCTTAAACATTCCGGTGATCCACTCGTCGACCGCGTCACCGGACGATTGTATCGAGGCGGTTCTTGACTGGCTGGCGTCTCCATGAACTGCGCTCGTTGCGAGCACGTCTTCGCACCTGCTGACTCAGTCGGTGGCAACTTCGATCTCTGCCAGGACTGCTGGGAATCCGAGTGCTCCCGGTCCTGGTGGGTTCTGATCGCCGCGCTGAGCTTTTATGAGAAAGCATCAGAGATGCCCGAAAGCGATCTGCCACGACTCTACGACCCGGACGCCGAGGGCGAAAACCCGAAGGATCGCATCGGCGAAACGAAACCGCCGCTGCACCTCATCCCGCCGGCGGCGGAAATTCTCGAAGCGGTCGTGATGGGCTTGGGTGCGAAGAAGTACCAACCCTTCAACTGGCGGAAGTCGAAAGTCCGCGCCACGGTTTACATCTCGGCCGCCAGACGGCATCTCGCGCAGTGGCTCGATGGCAACAACGACGACAGCGAGAGCGGCGTGTCGCACTTGGCTCACGCTCGGGCCTGCCTGGGCATCCTGCTGGACGCTCAGGCGACGGGCAACCTGGTCGACGACCGTCCCCCACCAGGAGCCGCTGCAACATTGATTCTCCAACACACTCAGGATGTTCCACTGGCCCAGGAACCGAGGCAGCAATAGCCGTGGTGACCCAAACGGAGATGAGGTCCACAGTTCCCCTCGAAGCCGCACGCGAATACGTGCGACGCGGCTGGAGCGTTGTGCCCGTACCATTCAAGCAGAAGCGACCGGTCCTCAAGGAATGGGAACAACTCCGGCTGGCCGATTCCGATCTCGAACAATACTTCAATCAGCCCGCGAACGTGGGTTTGATTCTCGGCGAGCCATCGCATGGTCTGGTCGACGTCGATCTCGACTGCGTCGAAGCCCGAGCCATCGCCGCGAACTACCTGCCGCCAACGCCGGCCAAAACGGGACGGGCCACCGCGACGGATTCGCATTGGTGGTATTACGCCGTCGGTGCGAAGACTGTTCAGCATCGTGATCCCGTCACGAAACAGATGCTTGTTGAGTTGAGGTCGACCGGGGGCCAGACGGTTGTCGGGCCGAGCATCCATCCAACCGGTCAACCGTATGATATTTTGGCTGGTGAACCGGCGGTTGTTCCTGCCGAGATGCTGACTTCGTGCGTCGAAGCGTTGGCCAAGCGGGTGATCGAACTGCGGCATGGCGATCAGCCAACATCAACAGTTCGAAATCCGAACCCACAAGCGGTTGATCGACATCGCGTTGATTCCCCGAGCGACATCGAACGCCGCGCCCTGGCGTACCTCGACAAGCTTCCGCCGGCGATCAGTGGCAACGGGGGACATGCTGCGACCTATGCTGCGGCCACCGTCCTGGTTCATGGTTTCGAGATCGATCCCGAGCGAGCATTGTCGCTGCTACTCGATCACTTCAATCCCAGGTGCGAACCACCGTGGTCGGAGAAGGAACTTCGGCACAAAGTCACCAGCGCCGCAACGAAGCCACACAGCCAATCACGGGGCTGGTTGTTGAACGAATCGTTGCCGGATGTCGTGGGCGAAAGTGTCGATATCTCGGCGCTGGTGGGACGGGCGACCGAGACCACGAAGCAGTCAGTGAGGAATGAAGTCCTCGACAGCGATGATTCGTTCGGTTCGTCCACTGCCGATCCCGGTCCCTTGCCGGACGAGCTGCTACGGATTCCCGGTCTTGTGTCCGAGGTCATGGACCTGTCGCTCCGGGCGGCTCCGTATCCGAACGTGCCCCTGGCGTTCTGCGGGGCGGTCGCATTGCAAGCATTTCTCGGCGGTCGCAAGGTCCGCGACCCTGCCGATAACCGCACGAACCTGTACCTGATTGGCTTGGCGTATGCGTCGTCGGGCAAGGAGTTTCCACGTAAGGTCAATGCGGCCACACTGCATTCCGTGGGCCTGACGAAATGTCTGGGCGAGAGCTTTGCGTCCGGTGAAGGTCTCCAGGACAGCCTGAACGACTACCCCTGCATGTTGTTTCAGACCGACGAGATCGATGGACTGCTGCAATCAATCAACAAGGCCAAGGACGCCCGCTACGAAAACATTCTCGGCACGCTGCTGAAGATGTATTCGTCAGCCAATGGCTTCTATCCGGTGCGAAAGAAGGCCGGGAAACAAGCTGCGGAAACCATCGAACAGCCATGCCTGATCATCTACGGCACGGCAATTCCCAATGAGTATTACTCGGCGCTCTCCGAGCGGATGCTGACGAACGGCTTCTTCGCCAGGTCCATATTACCTCGGCCTGAAACAACATCACCTAAGTTCGGCGGCGTATTGGGCGCAGGGGTGCTGGAAGAAGGCCATGACATGCTGGGGGAGCCGTGCGAGCCTCTGCATGAAGGCGTTCAGGTTGGACTGGAGCTCCTCCCGTGTGGAGGGGAGTCTTTCGGCGTTGACCGCCGCCTTCGTGTCGTGGTTGAGGTATTCGTCCGGATTGAGTTCGGGGGCTCCGCAGGGCAGGTAGAAGATCTCGA
>JAKFUF010000204.1 GCA_021732845.1 Planctomycetaceae bacterium
GCCCCGGACAATCCGCGGCGGCACCCAAGAAAAAGTAAGATTCCAACGGAATTCGCCATACAGACCATTAAGACCGGAGGTCGGCCATGTTGTTTCTGGGTCTGAAGAACCGCACACGGATGGCGGCTGGCTGCATTGTGTTGACCGGAGCCACTTTCTTCGCACCGCAACTGCGGGCGCAGGAAAAACCGGCGGACAAGCCCGCCGCGCCGGCTGGTGGAGCGGCGAAAGCGCCTGCCGACACCCCCAAGCCAACGGCAATTCCCGGATTGCAGCCTGGCGACGATGTCGTTGAGCCGCTGACGCCCAAGACTCCGCGGACGGTCGCGGAAGACAACAAGGTCAAGGCTGCCGCCCTGTTCGCAGTTGGGAAGATCTTCGAAGCCAAGAATGACCACCAAGCGGCGCTCAAGGCTTACAAGCAGGCCGTGGCTCTCGATCCGCAGGCGATCGAGGTCTACCGCTCGCTGATCGCCCTGGCGGAGGCCCTCAACCAACCCGAAGAGTCCGCCCATTGGGCGGAAAAACTGGTCGAGATCGACGCGACCGACTTCCGGCTGTTGATCCAACTGGGACAGTTGCGGATCGAACGCCGTGATGTGGCTGGTGCCGCCAAGCATTGGGAAGCCGCACTCAAGCTTCCCAAGGTGCGGGAAGAGCAGACCCTCTATCTCGGGTTGCTGCGGCAGTTGTCCGGCTGCTACGCCATCCTGAACCAGAAGGAAGACGCGGCCCGCTGCATGGAAATCCTGTTCGTGGCGCTGCAGGATCCTGAGAGAAAAATCCCCCTCACGCTCCGCACCCAACTGCTGGGCAAGGACCCGGGCGCCACCATCGAAGAGATGGGCACCTATTTTCTGGACACGAAGCGGTCGGAACTGGCAGTCCGGGCCTTCAAGGCCGCAGCGGAGCTGAAGAAGGGTGGCTCAGGCAATCTCGAGTTCAACCTCGCCCGTGTCTATCTGCAGACGGACAAGCCAGATCAGGCGCTGGAGCAGCTTCAGAAGTATTTCGATGACCAGCGGCAGACCAAGGGCCGCGCGGCTTATGAACTGCTGGCAGACATTCTGAAAAAGCAGAACAGGGGCGACGAGGTGCTGACTCGGATCTCGGAACTGGCCGAGAAGGATCCGCGGAACAGCGACCTTCAGTATTACCTCGCCGATCAATACCTCGCCGCGAAAAAATTTGAAGACGCCGAACGGGTCTACCGCAAAACCATCCTCTTCGACGCCACGCCCGAGGGTTATCGCGGACTGGCCGAATGCTATCGGCAACAGGACCGGCCGCAGGACCTGCTCGACGTGCTGGGCAAGGCCTACTCCAAGGCCGAAGAGATCGATCCCATTGAAGTGGAAATCAAGGCGATCTCCGCCGACAAGAAACTGGTGCAGTCCTTGCTGGATTTCGGCCTGAAGGCCAAATCCGCCGGCCAGTTGGATTTCGGCGGCAGTCTGGTGCTGGCCAACATCCTGTCGGAAGCCACGATGAATCCCGAGGCGGTGGAGTACTTCACCTACGCCCTGTCGTTGCGGAAGCACAAGGATGCCTACTTCGGGCTGTCACAGACCCTGCTGGAAATGCGGAAATATGCCGAGGCCATCAAGGTTCTGGAAGAGGCGGCCGACGACCGTGGCAGCGACACTCGGGCAAACTTCCTGTACTCGCTGTCACGGGCGCGGGAACTGAACGGCGACACGGACGGCGCCCTGGAGGCGGTCAGGGATGCCAAGCGGATTCTGTCCGACGACCATCCGATGCTCGCCTACCAGGAAGCGTGGATTTATTACCATGCCCAAAAGTATGACGAAGCTATCCCCCGCTTCGAAAAACTGATTGCCTCCCTTCAAAACGGGCAGTCGCAAGCCACGCTGCGGCAGGCTCAGTTCAGCCTGTCCAACATCCATGTGCTTCAAGGCAACATCCGCAAGGGGGAGGAGATCCTTGAAGGCGTGTTGAAGGAATCGCCGGACGATCCGTCGGTCAACAATGACCTGGGATACCTCTACGCCGATCAGGGGAAGAACCTCGAACAGGCGGAGAAGATGATCGCCAAGGCCCTGGCCGCCGAGCCGGAAAACACCGCCTACCTCGACAGCATGGGCTGGGTGCTGTTCAAGCTGGGAAAAATCGACCAGGCGATCCCACTGATCGAGAAGGCGTGTGAGAAATCGGTTGGCGGCAGTGACGAAACACTGCTGGACCACCTGGGCGATGTGTACGACAAGGCCCAGCAGCCCGCCAAGGCCCTGGAGGCTTGGAAGAAGGGGCTGAAGTCCGCGAAAGAGTCTCCGCGTCCAGACCAGAAGCTGATTCAAAAGATCGAAGACAAGATCAAGGCTCGCGATGGCGACAGCGGAAAGTTGAAGCCCGCGAGCGACAAGACCCCCTGAGGCGATTTTCGATGTTCGATGTTTAATTTTCGATTGGTTGCGACTCACGCCGATCGAAAGTTGGATATCGAATGTATGTCGAAGATGCGTGCCTTTATTCCAGCGAAAATCCTTCAATCGAAAATCGAAAATCTTCAGATGGCTGGCCATTCCCATTCGGCGAACATCGCCATTCGCAAGGGCGCTGTCGACAAGAAGCGCGGAGCACTGTTCGGAAAGTTGAGCCGCGCGATCATCGTGGCGGCGCAGCATGGCGGCAGCGACCCAACATCGAACCTCAAGCTGCGGTACGCCATCGACAAGGCCAGGCAGAACAGCATGCCGCGCGACAACATTGAACGCGCGATCAAGAAGGGTGCTGGCGAAAACGAGGGTGAAAACTACGCCGAACTCGTTTACGAAGGGTATGGGGCGGGCGGCGTCGCCGTCCTGTGCGACGTGCTGACGGACAACCGCAACCGGACGGCCGGCGAAATTCGCAAGATCTTTGAAGTCCACGGCGGCAACCTCGGTTCCACCGGCTGCGTTGGCTGGATGTTCGAGCGCAAAGGGCTGTTCCTGGTTCCCGTTCAGAACGTCAACGAAGACCAGGTGATGGAAGTTGCCCTGGACGCGGGCGCTGAAGATGTGCGTCCCTCCGGCAAGTATTTTGAAGTGATCTGCGACCCAACGAAGTTCGACGCGGTGCAGGCAGCCCTTCAGGAGCACAAGGTTCCCGCCGAAGTGGCCGAACTGACCCGCATCCCGGCGAACAACGTCGAGATTTCCGACCTGGAAACGAGCACGCGGATCCTCAAGTTGACCAACGCTTTGGAAGACAACGAGGACGTGCAGTCCGTCACGGCGAACTACAACATCCCCGACGACATCCTCGAAGCCGCCTCAGCCCAACTGTAGGGTGCGTGAAGCGCAGCGCGACACACCCAGCGCGTCTGGATGTGTGCCGCTGCGATCCAGTCGCGGCTTTACAACCGATTGCATCCGATTTGATCGTCGTCGACCTGGTGTGTTGCGCTGCACACCTACTTTCCGTCCGCTGGACTGCGCCCCGCCGTTTCCAGGATGGCGATGACGGCCAGCAAGCTGACGACCAATCCCATCACGAGCCACGCACCGGTCCAGCCCTTGACCTGGTAGAGCAGCAGGGCACCCAGGCCGGTGGTGATCGTCAGCAGGTGGATCGTGAGCACCGCCTGCACGCGGTTCATGCCGAGTTCCACCAGCCGGTGCGAAAAGTGCTGTTTGTCGGCATGGAACGGGCTGCGGCCCTGCCACAGCCGGATCAGCACGACCGACGTGAAGTCATACAGCGGCACCGCCAGCACGCACAGTGGGGCGAGGATGACATGCCGGCCCTGCACGGTGCCGTAGTCGTAAAAGGTGCCGACAATCGTCATGCTGGCAATCAGCATGCCCACCAGGCAGCTCCCCGCGTCTCCCATGAAGATTTTGGCGGGCGGGCGGTTGTGGACGAGAAATCCCGCCAGCGAACCTGCCAGAATCAGCAGCACACCAGCGACAAACCAGCGCGGATGGCTGGTTCCCGTCAGCATGATGATGGCGAAAAAGGTCGACGCGATCAGCCCGATGCCTCCCGACAGCCCGTCCATGTTGTCGAGGAAATTAAACGCATTGGTGAGGACCACGATCCACAAAAAGGCGATCCCCCAGCCCACCCAGGGGGCGTCGACAAACAGCGTGACCCGGACACCTCCGGCAATCAGGGCGATGGCGACCGCCATTTGAACAAGCAGTTTTGGGGGCCACGACAAGTTGCGAAAGTCGTCAACGATTCCCAGCAGCATGATCGCGGTCGCGCAGCCGAGGATGAGCCACAGTTCGCTGCTGCGGTAGGCAATTCCGTCCAGATGCTTTGCCAGTTCGGCGGGAATCCAGCCTGGGACTCCAGTGGCTTTGAGGCATAGGGCCAGCAGATGGGCGGTCAACAACGGCAGCAGCACTCCCAGCCAGACGCCGATGCCGCCCCCGAGCGGCGTGGGTGTGACATGCACTTTCCGGGCGTTCGGCCGGTCAATCAATCCCCAGGCGGGGGCCAGCCGGCGCATCAGTGAGGTCCCGAGCCACGAGACGACAGCCCCCGAGCCGACGCACGCCACAATCAGAAATATCATGTTTTGATGCGGAACCTGTCGGATCGATCAGCGGGAACAATGCTCCGTCCCCCGGGATTGTAGGTTGAGCCACGGAGTCGCTCCACACTACGGCGGAACGGACCAAAGAGTTTGGTGCGATTCATCCGCACCCACCGGATTGGGGACAAAATTTGATCGACACCCGCACGTGGCTCAACCCTGTTGTTCCAGGATTTTGACGAACGCCTCATACAACTTCCAGGCGCGTTCCGGAGGCAGGGCCTTTGTGGCCGCCAGAGATTCCAGCGTTTCCGCCAGTGGCTGCACCATGGCCCGCACGACCGAAGACTTGGGTGCTCCCTGGCACGCATCCAGGATCTGCCGGACGGTCTGCGAATGCAACCGGTCGCAATTCTCGAAATCCTTGATTCCGAAAAACGCGTTTCCATAACGGATGGAAACGAGCAGGGCCTTGTGAATCGCGCCCACTGGTGGCGGCTGGCTCGATGGCTGGCGGAGGATCAGCCGGACCTCATCGCCGGCGGCGGAAACCTGCTCCGTCAGCGCGGCCCGCAGGGCCCTGTCGGGGATGATCGGGTCGGGCACCGTGTCAGCCTTGGTCCCAACCGCCGCCTGCAGCGAGTCGAGAAAATCATCAAAGTTTTCACGAAATGCCCACGCGGCGGGATTGCCATTTTCAGCCCCCAGGGTTTTGAACCGGGCCAGGGCGAGATCCCCTTGTTGGCGAAACTGAATCATCAGGGGCGTGGCATGCCTGTTGGCGGCAATCGCTGCCACAAGGCCCTGCGTCGCCCGCTCGTACACAATGGCGCAGCCGAGGTGCTCGCCGGCATTGTAGATGTCGCAGCCGTGGTGAATCGCCGCCACCAGAACCCGCGCCACCGCCGCCTCGGTCAGGCCACCCTGGTTCAGGGCACGGAGCGCGGCATCGACGGCCTCCACCCCGGCTTTGACCTTGGGCGGCAGCTTGACCACCGCCGCCCGGACCTGCTCGATGAGCCGGTCGGTATCGCGGCGGAAATGCTGCTCCATGTCGACCTTTGCCGCCATCTTGCGGAGAAACGGGTGCAGGGACGCCGGCAGCAGACTGACAGCGGGAACTACGGCTCCGCCGACAAGCACCGGAATGACCAGCCGGTTCAGCGACATGGCAAACTGAATTTCAAAGCGGACGACATCATCGTCCTGCTGAATCCGCAGTTGTCCATCGGGACCGATCTCAAGCCATTTCGGACCGATGACCACCAGCATGGCGTCACAGTTGCGGATCGCCTCTTCGAGATACTCCCTAAAGTCAACGCCGTAGGGGATGGACTCCTTGTCAATGAATGCCTGCTCGGGATGAAATGCTTCGGCGAGACGGTGATAAATCTGCCAGGCGTGCGCCGAAGAATCGTTTGTCCGGTAGGATATGAAAATGCGTGGCTGGGTCCGCATGTGATTCTCCGGGCGACTACGGCCGTGGCTGCCCCCATGAAGACCCGGCGCGCCACGGGTTCGCGGAGGCCAGTGTGCGCCGAATCGCGGCGATCCGCCAGCCTCCGCGTTCATTTTCCACGCACCGTGGCGACCGGTGGCTGCCTGCTCTCAACCACACGTTGAGTCAGGCGTGACCGAGTTCGTCACGGACACGTTCGAGCAGCTTCTTGGTCAGCTTGATCCCCTCGTCTTCGCTGTGTTTGCCGCCTTCGTATTCGATGCCGACGTAGCCGTGGTAGCCGGCGTCGAGCACGATCTTCATCATCTTCTTGTAGTCTGTTTTCGTTTCGTTGCCCTGCTCGTCAAAGTCGTGGGATTTCGCGCTGACTGCCTTGGCGAACGGCATCAACTCGGTGACACCCTTATAGCGGTCATACTGCTTGCCGCCGCCGAGGTTGAAATTGCCAAAGTCCGGCAGGGTGCCACAGCGCGGGTGGGCAACCTTCTTGATGACCGTGGAGAGCCACTCGCCGTTGGATGAGAGGCCGCCGTGGTTCTCAACAATGACGTTCATCTGCAGCTTGTCGGCGAATTCGGTGACGCGCCGCAGTCCGTCGGCCGCCCGGGCCACCTGCTCGTCGTAGGTCCCGCTGCTGGCGGCATTCACCCGGATGGAGTGGCCGCCCAACGCCTTGGAGGCCTCCACCCATTTGTAATGGTTTTCCACCGCCTGCGTGCGCTTCGCCTCGTCGGCGTCGCCCAGGTGTCCTTCGCCGTCGATCATGATCAACTGCGTCGTCACGCCGACATCCTCGGCCCGCTTCTTCAGGTCCGCGATGTACGCGGCATCGCTGGCCTTGTCCTTGAAGAACTGGTTGACGTACTCGATCGCCTCAATGCCGTAGACTTCCTTGGCGGTCTTGGCGAAATCGCGGTTGTCGAGCTTGCCGCCGTTGATGGTGCGGTGCAGCGACCACTGCGCGAGGGAGATCTTGAACAGCGGCTTCACGTCCTCGGCCAATGTGGTTCTGGGCAACAGTCCGGTCAATCCGGCCGCCACGGCGATGCCGGCGGATGTCTTGAGGAACTGGCGGCGGTCGATGGGTGAAACTGGAACCATGATGAGCCTCGGGAGATGTGATGAGATGCACCGCAGCGATTATAAGGTGCAACCAGCAACGTCGAAAGCCGCGCTGCCTTGCAACTTGCAACACAGAGAGGGACAGGCGCAAGAAAACTCTTCCAAAACAGGCGAGTCCATCGTCGCACCAGCCAGGCTTCGACCCGCAAGCTTCGTTACCTTCGTCTGCTTCAGTTGATTTTTGAACAGAAGGGAACGAAGGAAACGAAGCCTTGGATCGGCGACACCCGGTTCGTGCCCGCAGAAAGCGGCAATAGAACAACGTTTTATTGTTGTATTTAAGGACTGAGGTTTTACGTCATTCTCACGGGACGTTGGCAGACCGGTTCCAACGCCCGCTTCAGGGCTCTTGTTCAGGAGGTGATTCCGGCACGGGCACCGGATTGGTGAACGGCGGCAGACGCCGTTCCAGCCACTGCACGGCGCGGACCAGGGCGGGGCGAAGCGTGTCCACCGTCAGCACCCGGCCCTTGTCCGGAATCAGGATCAGATCCAGGCTGGCGGGCAGGTCATGCTGGCTGAGACGGAAGGCTTCGCGCAGCATCCGCTTGAGCCGGTTCCGCTGCACCGCGCCGCCATGCTTGCGCGAGACACTCAGGCCAATGCGCGTCGTCGAAGTCGGATTTCGCGCGCCAAAGATGGTGAGCCCGCCCCCCCGCGCGGTGTTCCGCAGGGTGTAAACACGCTCGAAATCGAGAGGACTGCGCAGGTGCTGCGTTTTTTGAAATCGAAGGCGACGGACAGTGCCGCCCTCGGTCACTTTCGGAACAGGCGCAAGCGGGGCGATGGGAACTGGTGGCAAATCACTCACGCGGTTCGCCTGTCAGAGTTTCGCCGGAAGGCGGCACTGGCGGCCGGGGCTTCAAAAACCACAGGGGATCGACAGTTTTGCATCCCTGCGCCGCGTTGCGGCCGAGCATCCGCGTTCGGCGTCCCATGACGTACACAAACCCGATCAGACACAACCCCGTGACCACGATCAACCCCAGCAGGGTTGAACCAATCGCCACCGCCTGCCGCCGCTCCGCCTTCCTGTCCCGCACCATCACATCGACCAGGCGAACCGGCGTGACCGCCGGAGCCTCGTGTTCCAATGCGGCTTCGGATTCCGCAGACCCGGGGGGAGAGTCTGCCCGCGCCACACTGAGATCGACTGGCGGAATCGCCGCGGCCAACACAACCAAAATTAGTACCACCGCGACCTGCAAGCGGGGCGCTGGGGTTCGGGAAGCGGCAGTTTGGGAAACACTCACCACAGATTCTCCCGCGGATTCTGCGGGGCGACCGTGGCAAGCTCCTGCAGCAATTCTTTGACCTTGGCGGATGGCTTCTGCGGAACGACGATCTTCACGACGACAAGCTGATCGCCCCGCTGCTGCGTTTGCCGGTCGATAACCCCCTTGCCGCGAAGGCGAAGTTTCGCCCCGCTGGAAGTCCCTGCCGGCACCGTCATCGTGAACTGCCCTTCCTCCAGCGTTGGCACGTCGACCTTGGCCCCCAGCGTGGCTTCTGTAATCGTGAGCGGCAGGTCCATCAACAGATTGTTCCCCTCGCGGCGAAACAGCGAGTCCGGGATGACGGAAATTTTCAGCAGCAGATCTCCTGGTGCGCCGCCTTGCCCCGGCTCGCCCTGGCCAGCCACGCGGATTGTGGTCCCCGTGTCCACACTGGGCGGAATCGTGACCGACAGCGTTTCGCCCCGCACCCGCAGGTCATGCTTGCCGCCAAGAACTGCCGTCCGAAACGGAATGTCGACCAGCGTCTCCAAGTCCGCTCCCCGCTGCGCCCGGCGTGTCCGCCCCCGGCCTCCACGCCCGCCACCACCCATCGCCC
>JAKFUF010000162.1 GCA_021732845.1 Planctomycetaceae bacterium
GGTCAATCATCTCCCGCTGCTCCCCACCCCGCCTCACGGCGACGCAGTTGCGGTCGACTACAGGATCAAACTTAAACCTCCTGGCTGGGACTTTCACCCGCCGATTCAACAAACGTGCAAGCGCACGAGGGCTCCAGCTCCTGCTGAGCCGGAGTGAAGGGTGCGCGCTGATTCCACGCATCGCCTTTCCCATAAATGGCTCCCAATTCCTGCCAAAAAGGCTGCGTCGTCTGTTGCCCGCGGCTCTGGAGGACCAGAGCCCTCCCACCACGTCGGTTACGAAATCAGACGACCGTTGTTCGTCAGCGGCAGCACAAGATCTCCGGCAACGGTGCGTTCAATTCAAGTTCTGCTCTGGTTACCGGGTGTTCAAAGACAATTCGTTTGGCGTGCAGCCAATACCCCGCGTCCCCCGGCAGGCCAGGGTCAGCGAGCTTCGGCTGCCCACCGATCGCATACAGCGGGTCGCCCTCCAGGGGATGTCCGACGCAGGCAAGGTGGATGCGTATCTGGTGTGGACGTCCGGTCAGCAGGTCCACTTCGAAAACTGTGGTGTTGTTACGGCGTTCAAGGGTGCGGGCAATGCTGCGGGCTGGTTTTCCAGCCGCGTTGGCGGCGTGGACTTGTCCCAGCCGCGGGTGTGGCTGCGGACCAATCGGTGTCTGGATGTCGTACAGGTCTTCTTGAGCCACGTGGCTGCCGAGAGCCTGGTATTGTTTGTGAACCTGGGGCCAGCGCCGGCTGAGAGCCGACGCTGTCTCTGGATTCAAAGCGAACAGCACCAAGCCCGAGGTCGCCCGTCCGAGTCGATGCAACGGCCGAGCCTCCGGAATGTCACGCTGCACCAAGTTCAACAAGGTGTTCCAAAAAAATCCGCCGCCGGGCAGGGTGGGCAATCCACTCGGCTTGTTGACCACCAGCAAATGTTCGTCGCGATAAATGTGTCCAAAAGTCTGCGGCGTCTCCTCTTCCCGCCAGCCGGGACGATTCCAAATCAGGACGGTTCCGGGCCGGAGTGTCTCCATCCCGTCCGCCGGTTTGTCGTCGAGCAGGATTTCACCGGCTGCAATCCGGGAACCCCATTCCGTGACATTCGAATGCGGAAAGTGCCTCACCAGATAGTCAACCAGTGACAGCCGCGCCGCTTCCGTGCCCAGCACATGCCGATAGGCATATCCTTCGTTGTGTGTCATGCCGCGTTGTCACAGTTCGTGCATTGGAAGTTCCACAGACCGGACGCTGACGCGCTCCGGCGAATTTGGCTGCAGCGAGCATAGCCTCTCGCCCACAGGTGCACATCAAACAGACATTTCTTCAGGCGGAAGCCGTGGGACTCGAACCCACAACGGGACTGAACCCGCACCTGTTTTCGAGACAGGGCCCTCATCCAGCCGGATGACTTCCGTATCGTTTTGCGTGATTGCGGTACACCTGTCGTGGATCCTCGCTAACGCTCTTTCTGGATCCACTATCGGTGTCCCGCAATCACGCGGGAGGCTTTTTCGACCGTCAAGCTGCGGTGGCAGGACTCGAACCTGCAATCGTCTCCTTAACAGGGAGCCGCCTTACCCTTGGGCCACACCGCAATATGTTGTGTTCAATCCTTCAATCGCCCGGGGTGGAGTTGAACCACCGCTTTCGCCGTATCAGAACGATGTGCTTCCGTTACACCACCGGGCGGTGGGTGGCGGTCGTCTCCACGTTGGAGACGCACGCTCCGCAAGTCGGGGAGGTCAGAATCGAACTGACTGTCTCGTGTGCCCAAGACACGCGGGCGGCCGGAGCCCCTCACCCCGAAATTGATTCAGAACGGTTGGATTTGAACCAACGATCTCCTGGCCCCCAGCCAGGCGCGATACCAGGCTTCGCTACGCTCTGCTTTCGTAGGATGGGCTTCCTAGCCCGTCCACAAGCGACTCACGCTGCTTGCTAAACCCACGGGTCACCGGAGGGCTTGCGCCCAGCCGCTTGAATTGGGCCAGAGACGAGTCACGTGTCCCGTTCGTCCCACGGCCTGAAGGCCATGCTACACCGATGAAAAAAGCCCGGTGTCACTTGTCGTGACACCGGGCTTTTGAAAGCTCGCAAGGGCTCAGGGCCGATGTCACGTGCGCAGCGGATACAGGGAGTCTTCGAGCTGCAGCGCTGGATTCACCAAGCTGGCGGAAATCAGTTGCAGCAAGGATGAATTCGCCGACTGGGCTAAAATGGGATTCACCGCATTTGCCGAAATGGGCGCAATCCGACTCGCATTGTTCTGATCGCTTGCGGACATCAGCCGTGAAGTCTTCATGATACGCCAGACCTTGAATTCTGTTTGAGTGACTCGGGTTGGAGGTGGTGTTCATCGCCACCGCTGCCATTGAGACGCGCGGCGGCAGAAATTGGTTCGCGACATTTCGCAGGATTTTTTGACGGCGCAGGTCGCAGTGAGTGAGGGACCCCGACAGCGGATGAGGAAGGGGGCGCAAGCCATCCGCGCCTGGGGTCTCGTAGCGAGCAAAACTGACCCGCGAGCGAGGGACCCCGACAGCGGATGAAGTAGGGGGCGCAGCCACCCATCCGCGCCTGGGGTCTCGTAGCGAGCAAAACTGACCCGCGAGCGAGGAACCCCGACAGCGGATGAAGAAGGGGGCGCAGCCACCCATCCGCGCCAGGGGTCTCGTAGCGAGCAGAACTGACCCGTGAGCGAGGGACCCCGACAGCGGATGAAGAAGGGGGCGCAGCCACCCATCCGCGCCAGGGGTCTCGTAGCGAGCAAAACTGACCCGCGAGCGAGGGACCCCGACAGCGGATGAAGAAGGCGCAGCCACCCATCCGCGCCAGGGGTCTCGTAGCGAGCAAAACTGACCCGCGAGCGAGGGACCCCGACAGCGGATGAAGTAGGGGGCGCAGCCACCCATCCGCGCCAGGGGTCTCGTAGCGAGCAAAACTGACCCGCGAGCGAGGAACCCCGACAGCGGATGAAGAAGGGGGCGCAGCCACCCATCCGCGCCAGGGGTCTCGTAGCGAGCAAAACTGACCCGCGAGCGAGGAACCCCGACAGCGGATGAAGAAGGGGGCGCAGCCACCCATCCGCGCCAGGGGTTCCGCAGCGAGCAAAACTGACCCGCGCCACGCTCCAATCCCCCCCCGCCGGACTTTCGCACCTGTCTCCCGTGGAATCCTGTGGAAACTGTCAGGACGGGTAAGCTTGGGAAGAGGATTTTGTCGAAGACAGAGTGCGGACCTGCGAACTGGCTGTTGCAGGCAGCGATGGCTGGCGAGACAGATTCACTCGGGGGAAACGAGATGAAATTGCAGGAATGGGAAGCCACGATTCGGCAGATCGTCGATGCCTCGCATGAGCAGCCGAAAGAATCGGGGAAGTTCCGGGTGCTGATGGAGTGGCGGAAGGCGCTGTCATTGGCACCCCATCTGCTGCAGCCGCACCAGATCGATGAAATCGTGCGGGAAGTCCGCAAGCGGCTGACTCTGGCGGCCACGACTGCCGCGGCGGACACTCAGCTTCCTTTGGCCGCTGCCGGGGCGCGTTAATAAAGAGTGAATTCTCCGCAACCGCTTGTAACGCCGGGCGGATTGCTGCAAAATAGCGGACCACGCACCTCAGCCGAAAGAGGATGTCGCTTCGCGGTGCGTTTGCCCACTTTTGAGCACCCGCCATGCGTTATAAACTCGTCGTTTGGGATTTCGACGGGACGCTGGCCGATTCGTTGCCAGTGGGGTTGCGGATCTTCAACCAAATGGCGGTGGAACACGGATTTTTGCAAATCCATGATCCTGAAGCGGCGCGGCGGTTGACAGTTTTACGTTTCATCCGCGCCCACAAAATTCCGCTGCTCTCGGTTCCTCGGCTGGTCCGCAAGTTTCTGGTCCACCAGGCCGAGGCCATGGCCGGTACCCGGCTCTACCCGCACGTGCCCGCCATGCTCGAGGCGGTCAGGCTGCATGGGTTTCGGCAGGGAATCGTCTCTTCCAACAAAGAATTGAACATCCGCACCTGCCTGCAGGCCAATCAAATGGAGGATCCGTTCTCCTTTGTGATTGGCTGCGGTGGCTTGTTCGGCAAGCGCCGCGCCCTGAAGAAGCTGATCAGGGCGGAAAAGGTCAAGGGGCACGAGGCACTCTACATCGGCGACGAGGTGCGGGACATCAAGGCCGCCAGCCGCGCCGGTCTGGACATTGCCGCCGTGGGCTGGGGGTTCAACAACCCCGAGACCCTCGCCCGCTATCGGCCGACCCATCTCGTTGAAAGCCCCGACCAACTGTTGGACATCCTGCAGTTGTCGTCACCGCGCCGGGCCGCTGAACCTGTGGGTTAACCCTTGGCGTATTGCCCCTCACGCGGCAGCCACGGCTTGAATTGCCGCATGGTCAAAAGCCGATCATCGTTGGTGGCTTGCGCCCGGAAGCCCCTGTCTTCGCGGCGGAATGCTGGCATGAAGGGCGAATTGGGCGAGATGGGAATATCGCCGGATCCAATCGATCCGGACCGGACCTTTCTAGGATTATCTTTCTCTCTCCGCCTCAGTACACTGTGCGCGTGACGTATGGGGCTCGGACGGTTGCATACAGCGTGGGCCAATTCTCGCGGGGCGACTCCCGCGAAGCGTTGAGGTCTCAGCCCCTCCGTCGCGATGCCGCATTCCGGAGAGTGACTGTGGACACGACAAGTCTTCCGTTTCAGTACGAAACCACGGACCGCTGTTCCATCATCTGCCTGACGCCCCACCTCGCCGAGGTGAACTGGGGCGATCTGGAACAGGTGGGAACAGAGATCATTCAGCGCGTCCAACAAAAGCCCGAGCCGAATGTGCTGGTCGACCTGTCGCAGCTCAGCTACATGGGCAGTTCTCAGGTCGCTCTGGTGGTCCGGTTGTGGAAGGCGATCAAGAGCCGCAACGGGAAAATGGCGGTGCAGGTCACTCATCCCCTTGTGCGGGACGTGCTGCGGATCGCCGGCCTGAACAGCCTGTGGGACATCACCGAGACCCGCGTTGACGCTCTCCGTTCGCTGGGGATCGGACCCACGCGCCGCTCGACAATCATGCCGATTGTCGGCGTGGTTGGGCTGGTGGTGGCCATCGCCGGCCTGTGCATCGCCCTGCTGAACCCCAGTCTGCTGCCACCGCAGACGCTGCAGATCCTGCGGTATGTGGCGGCAGGGGTCACGCTCTTCGCCGGTGTCTGGACCGTGGCTCGCGCCCGTCGCTCCACCCGGGTGCTCGGCGGGGGCATGATCGGTGCCGCTGCCCTCCTGATCACCTTTCAGATTCTGGAACAGATCCGCGTCCTGCGGTAATGCCCTGCGAGTCAGACAGTTTTTGCGGAAGCGGGTTGAATTATGGCTGAAGAGGCGCAGTGGCGCAACAAACAAAGCCAGGTGCGGCAAAAGGCGTTGCAGGACGAACTGCGGGAACTGATCGACCTGGTGGGACCAGTCCCCCTGGTCGATCTGCTGTTCGAACGGGCCTTCCAGCTCAATGCCACCGACATTCACATGGACCCCACGCCCATGGGGCTGCGGATCCGCGTGCGGGTCGACGGGATTCTGCACGATGTCCTGGATGTGCCTGAGCCACTGACGGGCGCGCTTGTCAACCGTGTCAAATTGATGGCTGGCGAGAACATTGTCGAGCGCCGCGTGGCTCAAGACGGCCACATCGTGGCTCAGCATCAAGGGCGGCCGCGCGACATCCGCGTCGGCAGCGGCCCCACCATTCACGGCGAGCGCCTCGTTCTGCGGCTGATGCCGGACAGCGAGTCGTTCCTGTATCTCGACCAGTTGGGAATGGACCTCGATCAGGTCAAGCAACTGAAGTATCTGCTGGGGCTTCCGTTCGGCGTGCTGCTCAGCGTCGGCCCGGTGGGAAGCGGCAAAAGCACCACCATGTACAGTTGCCTGGAGGGGCTGAACGACCCCACCAAGAGCCTCGTGACCATCGAAGATCCCGTTGAACGTCACGTTCGCGGCGTCAATCAGGTCCAGATCGATCCCAAGATTGGCTTCAATTTCGTGGACGCCCTGAAAGGGGTCCTGCGGCAAGATCCCAACGTGATGATGATTGGCGAGATCCGCGACCCGGAAACCGCCCATATCGGCATCCGCGCCGGACGGACGGGTGTGCTGGTGCTGAGTACCATGCACTCCAATGATGCGGCGTCGTCCATCGACATGCTGCGGGACTTTAATATCTCGCCGTTGTTCATTGCCGATGGCGTCCAGGCAATCGTCTCGCAACGTCTGATGCGGCAGGTCTGCCGGCACTGCCGCGTGACCTATCGGCCAGATGCGGCCGCCTGTGAGATTCTGGGAATCGACTCCGTCGAAGCCACGCGCACCGAACTGGTTCGCGGAGAAGGCTGTGAAGCCTGCTTCCGCACGGGCTATCAGGGCCGCGTCGGCGTCTTCGAGATCCTGAGGCTCGACGAAGACCTGCGGCAGGGGATCATTGCCGGATTGTCGCGGGCGCAAATCAGTGCCATGGCCCGTTCCAAGGGGATGCGGACGCTGCACGAATCTGCGGTTTTGAAAGTCCGCAGCGGCACCTCCACCCTGGAAGAACTCGACCGCCTGCTGCGCTGCCGCAACGATTGACCGAAGGGAAGCGTCCTGCCGGAAGGGGAATTCTCCAATCCTACGTCGCGTAGGATTCATTGACGAAGCGTCCGCGCCGTCTTATTTGCGCACGGCCTATCAATGTAAATTGGAGCAGCGTCGACAACAGTCGGATGATTTTTGAGATCGTCCACGAGGGTTGCCTGCCGGCTTGATTGCCGGCAGGCTTTCCTCTTCGCAATCAGGCCTCTGAGATCGGCTGGACCGTTTGCAGATGTTCCTGCTTGTACCCGCCTGTCGCGGCAAAGTAGGCCACCAGGATCAGATAACCGACGGCCATCATCGCTGGTACCATCGCCGTCCATTTCAGGGCCATCTGGCCACCATAAATGCTGGCTTCCTTCACGGGACCGACATCTTTCTTCTCGGTGGCGGTCAGCGTGGTCTTCTCCTTCACCTTGTCTTCCAACGCCTCCACCTTCTTGCCATCCAAACCCGTGACCTTCGGCAGGCCCGGCAGATCCAGGTACGATTTGGCTTCAGAGGCCTTGAAGCGGCCATAGGTTTCGGGGGCGGCCTGTTCCAGTTTCTGCGAGGCGAAGTAGTCCTGCTTGAAACCGATGCCAGGCCCACCCAGGAGACCGGCGGACAGCATGCCGACGCCGCCCAGCGTGCCCATCGTCAACGCGCCGCCTTTGGGGAACCGTTCGCCGACCACGCCGAGCATCGTGGGCCACAGGAATGTTTTGCCCACTCCATACACCGTACCAGCGATCAGGATGGCCAGCATCCCCTGAGAGTTGCCCAGGGAGTACAACCCGACGCTGCCCAGACAGGCACTGATAAACAGCAGTCCGAGCGGGTTGATCCGTTCGACAATCGGTCCCGCGAAGAACCGCAGGACGAACATGATGCCCGAGGTCCAGATGAACAGCAGCAGCGCGTACTGCTTGGGGATCACGTTTTCCATGATGTTTGTGATCCAACTGTCGGTTCCCAGTTCGACATACCCTACCATGGCGTGCAGAATCAGCAGCATCAGCAGCACGGGATGGAAGAACTCCAGCAGTGCCGTTCCGAAGGAGACACCGGCCGCCTTTGCTTCGGATTCAGGGAATTTTTCCTTCAGGACGATCAGGCCATAGATCAGCGTGGGTGGCAGGAAGAACGCCATCACGAACTCCCAGCGGAGCTTCATGACGTAGGCTCCATCACCGCAGAACAACGTGGCGAGAATCGCGCCCAGGATCAGCCCGCCCGGCCAGCCGGCATGCAGAATGTTCAGGTAGTGGGTTTTTTGCTTGGGAAACAGCGTCGCGACCAGCGGATTAATCACCGACTCACACACGCCATTGGCCAGCGAAAACAGCAACGCTCCATACTTCAGACAGAACATGGCCATGTTCTTGGCCTTTTCGATCGTTTCCGGCGTCGGCGCGGCCCCTCCGCTCTTCAGAATGCTGTCATACAGCGGAGTGGCGGCGAAGGTCAGCAGGGCCGAGGCGACATGCAGCAGGAATGCCAGCACCATCAGCGGCTTGTAGCCGACACGGTCGGCGAACACGCTGCAGATGATAATCGTGAATCCGAAGCCCACCAGGCCGAAGCCGTTGATGATGCCCAGGTCACCTTTGGTGAATCCGAACTGTCCGGACCAGTCCTTGAGAATTGCCCCGCGGATGGCAAAGCCAACCCCGGCAGCAATCAGCGTCATGAAGCTGGCGAAAAAGATGGCGCGATTATTGTTGCTGTTCATCGGTGACTCAGGGAGGCGGGGATGGTGACCCTCCGGCACAGACATGCCGCTCCTCCCTGAGGGCAGTTCGAGATCGGGCAGCATAACCGGACGTTAATCCGTTTTCCACGAACTTTTGGAAAGTTCGTCTGAAGGTGCGTCCGCGCAAGAGGACGACCCGATGGTAAGACACAATTTTAGCGGCACGGCGCAAGCCGTCCGGTGAACGATCTTCGACCTCTCGCAAATGGCGAATCCTCTGTTGATCGCAGCTTGGCAAGAGCCGCGCCCTCTCGCCACGTCGATCAGCAAGGGAATCGTTCCGTGTTTCAGACCGATCACTCGGCCAGTGTTTTCGAGCGAATGACAGTCATGCGAGGAAGGTCCCCTGGCATTCACACTGGCAGAGCCAGAGGCACACAACTCACGGGATCAACACGCACCGTTCAACGTGGCTCAGCAGGAGCTGGAGCCCTCGTGCGCTTGCACGTTTGTTGAATCGGCGGGTGAAAGTCCCAGCCAGGAGGTTTAAGTTTGATCCTGTAGTCGACCGCAACTGCGTCGCCGTGAGGCGGGGTGGGGAGCAGCGGGAGATGATTGACC
>JAKFUF010000007.1 GCA_021732845.1 Planctomycetaceae bacterium
AAGATCCGCACGCTCACCCGCGCCGCCTATGGATACCGCGACCGAAGATTCTTCATCCTCAGGCTCCACGCCCTCCACGAAACCAAGTTCAAACTCGTCGGATAGAACTATCCAGAGACTATCAAACTACGCGCGCAATTGCCGGATGAACCGGTTTGCGGATCATCTGTTGGGTCGGCTATTTGCGTGGGATCGGCACGATGATCGCCTTGATGCGCGGCTGGCGGTGCTGCGAACACAGATTGCCGTCAAACGCTGGTTCCTGCGCCATGGCAGCTACCCCCGCACCCTGAATGACCTCGTCCCGAGCCTGCTTCCTGAACTGCCAGTCGACCAGTTGAGTGACGACGATGAACCTCTGCGATATGTACACAATCACGGAGAAGTTCGCATCTATAGTCTCGGCAAGAATCTGGTCGACGACGGTGGCACCCAAGAGGTCGGCAACAACGATGAAGCCGACATTGTGGCCACGCTGCCTGAAATGTAGGTGACGAGTCGGAAACGGGGTCGGGGCTCTATGTGGGGATCGTGGCACATCGAAATGCCCCCCTGACCCATGCGAATTGCAGTCCCGTAGTGCAAAGGCCCGAATCCACCGAGACAAGCTCGGCGGGGGAGTGAAGCGGCGAATGTCGTCTTTTGCTCCCGCAAAAGAACGCGAACGGCGACGATACCGACAGAGGGCATCCGTCATGGATGCTGGACGAAACGTTCGGATTCTGGGGTTGGCGTGCGGATGACGGCGTAGTGTCGCCTCTTGCTCCGCAAGAGACCACGGACGGGAAACCGCGGTGCCAATCGAGAACCATCGGCGGACCATGCGGCGGGATTGTCGGACCACGCCCGCGGCCTCTCGCCGAGCGAGATGCGACGCTGCGCCGTGGAACCAATCGCAATGTTGTCAGATCCCTCCGGGATTGGGATCGAGTCACGGAGTGACTCGGCAACTGTACGGTTCCGGATGGCATGCAAGCCAATGTAAGCGGAAGGGCGCAAGCCCAACCTTTTGAAGGTGCATTGTCGTGAAAAACACCGAGAATTCGGGACTTTAGCGTCTTTCGACGCTGGATCCAGGTGGCCGCACTCTTCAGAAAACCCGGAGTTTCCCGCTGTTTCCACACCTTCAAAAGGCTGGGCGCAAGCCCTCCGGTGAGTCCTCCCGCAGTCGACAATCCATCACCGGACGGCTTGCGCCGTGCCGCTAAAAGTGGATCTTGCATCACGGGCATCGCTCTTGAACGTGGTGTCTTGCGCTGCGCTCCACACACCCTACGCGACCTTTCGCGGCCGGCCGCGGGGGCGGAGGGAGGATTCCAGGCCGAGGCGTTTGGCCGTGGAGTGCTGCCAGATTTCCTCGCCATACGGTGCGCCGCGGTTGATGGCGGTGCGGAGGCCGGCGACTTCGCGGAGGGGTTGGGGTTCAGCCACGAAGCTGACCCAGTCGGCGGGGAAGGGCAGGGGACCGGCGCTCAGCAATTCCATTCCCTGGTTGTGGGTCCGCCGCCAGAGGCTGCTCCACCGCCAGTCTTCCGGCTGCTTCACCAAGCCTGCCCGCCAGGCGTTGGCTTCGGCATATTTGCAGACGGAAAACAGATGCTCGTCGGGCTGCACGGGAAACGAGCGAAAGCGGCCCTGATAGATGGGGCCGGTGCCAAACGTGCCGTGCGCCGAGTGCCAGCGCTGTGTGTGCGTCACGGTGATCCACCGCATCCACTCGGAGAGGTCGGCATCGCCGTGGGGCCAGAGCACCAGATGCCAGTGGTTCGGCATCGCCGTGTAGGCGAGAATCCGCATCTCCATCCAGTCGAGCGATTCCGCGAGCACCTGCTCGAACAGGAGATAGTCGGCGTCGGTTTCAAATAGCAGCGTGTCGCCCACCGCCCGGTTCAGGACGTGATAAACAAAGCCCGCCATGGCGAAACGTGGTCGGCGCGGCATGAGGTGCCCTTTGGGTCGAATGAAGCAATGACCAAGGCCCCAATGACCAATGGCATGCAGGAAGCTATCGGAAGTTCATGGACCCAGAATTAGAAATGGGGTCGGGGATGATTTCGCCGTCACCACTGTTATTTAGGACCGGACAAGGAATAAAGCACGCTTCAAGGTGCTAACCGAAGGCCGGTCTTAGGCAACGAGAAGGGGGAACCACGAATTTTCACGAATAAGACGAATGTCACGAATAACAACGAGCAGGATTCCGTCACCCGCGAAGCCATGCCGGTTGATCATTCGTGAAATTCGTAAGATTCGTGAGAATTCGTGGTTAATTTATGACCGTACGATTCCCGCACCGTTTTGCCAGGCCTGTCGACTTCACCACCAACTTCATCCGTTGTCCTTGATGGCGTTCGCTGCTGGACATGGAGACAAATGTCTTAGTTATTGTTGCTGCGATCCTTAGTGCGCTCTGGAGTCGTGCTATCGGTCGTGCGGACCGTCTTCACCAGAGCGGGTGCTGGCTGTCACTCGGCCGTGGTTGAAATCAATTTGCAGAATCGAGGTATCTGCCGGACCTGTGTGAGTCCAAAGCAGCAGGCTGCCCGGAGATTCATGCACGCGAATGTGGGAGGGGCGCTGTTTGACAAGCGACAGCGACTCCGCCTCACTCATTCCCGGTACGATGCGCGCATGCAGCCTGTCGATTTCAATCCGGCGTTCGCGCCAAATCACAGACTGACCGTAAATCGCCAGGCACGCAACAATGGCGAGCGCGACTTGGGCGGCTGTTTTCCATCGCTGAGTCATCGTCGGCCTCGAAAGCTTGCCGCAGAATGCGTGCCAGCATTGTGCCCCGAGGAATAACCGCTCACAACGGCGCCGCACCGCCACGCCCCCGTGAGGCGTTGCCCGACGGTCTGCCAACGGGGAAGGGGAGATCAAAAAGGGGTCGGGAGTCTTTATTCGATCGCACTTGAATCGCGATGAACAGCAGGCCCTTCGAAAAAAGGAGTTGATACAAGCCACGGAAAAACACGGATCTCACGCAGACAGCACCGTCTGTCAAATGACAAATCCGTGTTCTACCTGTGTCTCATCCGTGGCTCATCATTCCCGCAAACCCTACTTCCCCGCCGGCGCATACGTCGCCGAGACCGAGCCTTTGAAGCGGACAAAATTGTCGGTCAGGCCCAGGACGGTTTCCGCGGCGCCGAGCATCAGGTATCCATCCTTGCGGACGATGCGGTGCATGCGGTTGAGAATGTCGGTCTTGGTCGGGCCGTCGAAATAGATCAGCACGTTGCGGCACATGATCAGGTCGAACTGGCCCAACTGGCCAAACTCATCCAGCAGGTTCAGCTTGCGGTAGTCGACCCGCTTGCGCAGGCCCTCTTTGACCTGCCAGCCGCGGGGTGTCTGGGTGAAGTTCTTGACGAGGGACTGGATGGGCAGGCCCCGCTGAATTTCGAACTGCGAGTATTCCCCCTCGCGGGCGCGGTCGAGCATTGCCTGCGAGATGTCGGTGGCGATGAAGTCGATGGACCAGCCGCTCAGTTGGGGAAACGCCTCATCCAGGAGCATCAGAACGGAATAAGGTTCCTGGCCGGTGGAGGCCGCAGCGCACCAGATCCGCAATTTTTTGGAGGTGCCACGGGCCTCCATCAGCGCGGGAAGGATGAAGTTCTTCAAGTCCTCGAACGGCGACTTGTCACGAAAGAACGAGGTTTCATTGGTGGTCATCGCCTCGGTGACCGCGGCCGACAGCCGCGCGTCCTTGCCCTTTCGCAGCTCCTTGATGAGCTGGTCAAAGTCCGGCAGCCCCCAGCTCTGGGCCAGGGGCACCAGCCGGGCCTCCAGCAGGTAGTCCTTGCCGGCACCCAGCGCCAGGCCCGAAGACTGCTGCAGGAAGTTGGACAGGAAGTCGTAGTCGCCTGAGGTCATGGGGAGTGTTTCTGAAGAGAGCGCAAACTGTTTGTGGAATGACCCAATGACCAATGACCAATGAAATAATGACCAATGGCTTTGGGATGATCGCTGACCAGGGCTTCGTAAGGATCGCAGCAACAATCACCGTGACATTTGTCTCCCTATCCAGCAGCGAACGCCATCAGGGACAACGAATGAAGTTGGTGGTGAAGTCGACAGGACTGGCAAGATAGTGAGGGAATCGTACTGTCATCAACTAACCAAGAATTCTCACGAATCTTACGAATTTCACGAATGATCAACCGGCATGGCTTCGCGGGTGATGGAATCCCGCTCGTTGTAATTCGTGACATTCGTCTAAGGATCGCGGCAATAATAACATGGTGAAATTGATTGGGATGGACGCTGATTGAGGGCAGATTCATCAGCCGGCACGCGTTAGCGTCCGGTTCGTGGCGCTGGCGCCTTCCGATTATCCTCCAACCTCATTGGCTGTACGGCTTGTCAAAAGTCGACAGTTATTCTTGCCGCGATCCTTATTCGTGAAAATTCGTGGTTCACCCTTCTCGTTGCCTGAGACCGGCCTTCGGTCAGCAATTCGAAGCGTGCTTAATTCTTTATACAGTTCTTAGACGACACGCATGACAGATATACTGACCTTGAAGCGAGAGTTCCGCGTCGCGCTGGATTGGTCATTATTTCATTGGTCATTGAGTCATTTGCTTACATAGGCTCCTGTCGCCTGGCAGATGGCATCGGCGATCTGGCTGAGTGGCAGGACCAAGTCGGCCAGGCCTTCACGGACGACGGCACCGGGCATCCCCCAGACGACGCTCGACGCTTCGTCCTGGGCGATCATCTGGCCGCCGCTGGCCACCAGTTGCCGCGTGCCTTCGATGCCGTCGTCGCCCATGCCGGTCAGCATGACCCCCAGCACGCGGTTGCCATAGCAACTGACGGCGCTCCGAAACAACGGATTCACCGAGGGCCGGCAGAAGTGTTCGGCGGGATCTTGGTTCAGCACCGTGATCACCTGCCGGCCAGTCCGTTCCAGTTGCAGATGAAAATCTCCGGGGGCGAGGTACGTCTGCGCGCGCCCAATGGCTTCGCCGTGCACGGCTTCCCGGCATGGCCGCCGCCCGTCCTTTTCCAGATGCCGGGCGAGCATGGGCGTGAAGGTCGGCGGCATGTGCTGGGCAATGAAGATGGGAACCTGAAAATTCGCGGGCAGGTCGGACAACAGTTTCGACAGGGCATTGGGGCCGCCGGTGCTGCTGCCCACGACGATGACTTCAGGCGGGATGGTGGCCCGCATGCGCGAGGCCCGCGTGGCGGCAGGCAGACGGTTGACGGCCGGCGCGGCGGTTGAACCGCCGGCTCCCGCCAGCGCCTTCACCAGCGGGAGGAGTTCCCTCGCCAACTGGTCGATCCCTTCGTGAACGGAGTGAGCCACCGGTTTCGCGATGCATCCGGCGGCACCCAGCGCCAGCGCCCGGACGGTTGTCTCCGCGCCCTCGGAGGTGAGCGCGCTGACCATGATCACCCGCGCGTGGGGAAACTCGCGCAGGATCTGGGGCAGGGCGGTCAGGCCGTCCATCACCGGCATTTCGACATCCAGCATGACCACGTCGACGGGTTTGGCGCGGAGGATCCGCAGGGCCGCCTCGCCGTGCATGGCGGTGCCGGCAATGGCAATCTGTGGATCGGTCTCCAGCGTCCGGACCAAAAGCCCCCGGACCACGGCGGAGTCGTCGACCACCAACACCTGAATCGCACGCACTTAGATGACTCCGGTTTCCTGAAGCTTGCCGCGGATGATTTCTTCGGTGAAAGGCTTCATGACATATTCATTCGCGCCGGCGGCCAGCGCCTGGGTGATGTGCGGAATGTCGTTCTCCGTCGTGCACATCACGACGACCGGCTGATGGGTCGTCTCCCGCCGCAGGGCCTGCAGGAACTCCAGCCCGTTGACGTTGGGCATGTTCCAGTCGAGCAGCACGGCATCCACTTCCGGATGCTCGCGATAGACTTCGAGCGCCTTCGCCCCGTCGCCGGCTTCAAGAGTGTTGAATCCCAGCGACTCAAAGATCCGCCGCCCGGCAATCCGCACGGCGCGCGAGTCGTCCACAAGGAGGGCCAGCTTCATGAATCAGTCTCCAAAAAAATGGCATCGGACAAACTGGCGTCCCAGGGACGTGAACCCACGGAATTGTGATTCACTCGTAACATGCTGAAGGACTTGTGCGGCAATCAGGCTTCAATCTGCCAACCGACGGCCGATCCCAGAGGACGAGAAGTGGAACCACGAACTCTCTCGAATCCGGCGATTGACACCTGCGGCGCTGATCAAGATCGACAAATTGGAGGTTGCAGTCTGGCGTGCTTCCGCAGGCGAGGGGTTGGAGCAAATCTCCCCAACCCCTCGCGACTGCATTGAACCGACAGTTACATCGACCGCATCTTCTTCAGGAACTCATTGGCCACGGTGTCGAGTTTCGTCGACTCCTGGGCCAGGCTGCTGGCGGCGGCGAGCATGTCGCCACCGGCCCGGCCGGACTCTTCCGCCGAGCGGGAGACCCCGGTGATGTTGTTGGAGACTTCGGCTGTGCCACGGGCGGCTTCCGAGACGTTGCGGGAAATTTCGCTCGTCGCTGCGGTCTGTTCCTCGACGGCTCCGGCAATCGTCGTGGAGATCTCGTTGATCTTGCCGATGCTTTCGCCGATCGACTGGATCGCGCCGATCGCCACGCTGGTGGACGACTGGATCGCTTCAATCTTCCTGCTGATTTCTTCGGTCGCCTTGGCCGTCTGCCGCGCCAGTTCTTTCACCTCATTGGCCACGACGGCGAAACCCTTGCCGGCCTCGCCGGCCCGCGCCGCTTCAATCGTTGCGTTGAGCGCGAGGAGGTTGGTCTGCTGGGCAATCGAGGTGATGACCTTGATGACCTGGCCGATTTCGGCGCTGGCGACACCCAGATCCTTGATGGTGAGGTTGGTCTGGTTGGCCTGCTGCACCGCCTGGGCGGTCATCTTGGAGGCGTCCTGGACATGCCGGGCGATCTCGGCAATCGAGGCACTGAGTTCTTCCGCGGCCGAGGACACAGTTTCCACGTTTCTTGTCGCTTCTTCGCTGGCCGCGGCCACGACCTGCGATTGCCGGGCGGTCTCTTCGGCACCCGCGGCCACGGTCTTGGAGCTGGCCTGCATCTCGACGGCGGACGAGGTGACGATCTGCACCACGCCCTGCACGTCGCGTTCGAAGTCGTCGGCCATCTTTACCTGCTGGGTGATCACCGCCCAGGTGAGCATTGGCCCGAGAAACTTCCCGCTGCGGTCGAGAATGGCGCTGACCAGCAGATCCAGCGTTTCTTCGCCGAGCTTGATCCGCGCCTTGTGCGGCAGGTTCTTGGGATCGCCCACCAGCCGCCGCTGCATGTCGGGGTTCTTGTGGAAGATGTCGATCTTCTGGCCCAGCAGCTTGTCGACGGGGCGGGGCAGCATGTGTTCCAGCTTCTTGAGCGTCTTGATGGTCATCGGGTTCATGTAAACCATTTCGAAGTCGCGGTTCGCCATGATCACATTGATGGGCATGTTGTCCATCATGCTTTCAATCCGCGCCATCTCCAGGTCGGCGAGTTTTTGGGCGGTGATGTCCGACGCGTACTTCACCACCTTGGAAACTTTGCCGGTTTCATCCAGGATCGGGTTGTACGAGGCCCGGATCCAAACCTCCTTGCCGCCGTTGCCAACCCGTAGGAAGTCGTCAGAGATCGACTCGCCGCGGTTGAGCTGCGTCCAAAAGTCACGGTATTCAGGGCTGCGACGATACTCATCCGTGACAAACATCCCGTGGTGCTTGCCACGAATGTCTTCAAGGCGGTAGCCGAGGGTTTTGCAGAAGTTCTCGTTGGCCGTGATGACCGTTCCGTCCAGGTTGAACTCGATCACCGCCTGCGTCTTGCTGATGGCGGCCATCCGTCCGGCATAGTCGGTGTTGACCGCCTTTTGCGCGGCGGCCTCGGTCACCACATCCCACACGACCATCGGGCCGACATACTTGCCAGATTTGTCGCGAACCGCGGTCACCAGCAGGTCGAGGATTTCCTTGCCCACGCGAATCTCGGCACGGTGGGGGAGATTGTCGGGGTTGGCCAGCATCTTCCGCTGGTGGCCGGGGTTTTTGTGGAAGATGTCGATGCTCTGGCCGATCAGCTTGTCGACGGGCAGCGGCAGGTACTGCTGCAGCTCCGCCAGCTTCTGGCGGGAAGCCGCGTTCATGTACACCAGCTTCAGGTCGAGGTCGGCCAGCAGCACATTCGTCGGCATGTTCTCGACCATCGAGAACAGGCTGTCGCTGCGGTTCTCGACGGCGACACGCTCCGTCACCAGATCCCACCCTTGGAATGTCCCGATCCGCTGGCCCCGTGCATCGGAGATGGGGATCAGGAAGGTGTCGATCAGTTCGCCGCCGATGGAGATGCGCAGTTGCTTGGGCGCGGAGAGCCCCCGGAGCGCCCGCTGAAGGTCGGGGGCGACGCCGAACAACTGGCTGATCGCACCACCGACAAATTCCTCGGGAGTGAAGCCGACCGCGTCCTGCAGGTGGCGGAACAGCTCCTGGCCGCGCCGGTTGAGATAGGTCACCGTCCCGGAATTGTCGACAAAAAACTTTGTCAACGGAGCATGTTCGACCATGCCAAAAAACTGGTCGAATTGGGGAATGGCGGTCTCGGGCAATCCGGTGCCGAGATGCTGATGAAGTTGTCCTGTGGACATCGAGAACTCCTGTCTCGCTGCGGGTGTTCCCGCCTGTCGAGTCTGTTGTGTGGGACGTAAAGGGGAAAGCGGGGCCGTGGTTTGTGTCGGTCTTGCGGGCGCGGGGGGTGT
>JAKFUF010000214.1 GCA_021732845.1 Planctomycetaceae bacterium
CCACAAACTCGCACTTCAACCCTGTCCCAGGTAAGACCATCAACTGGAGAGCCGGATGCGGGAAATCCGCCAGTCCGGTTCGGAGGGAGGGGGGAGCCGAAACCAATCGGCCCTCCCTACCCCTATCCGCCACGTCTGTCGTGTTTATCAACTTTCTAGTCCGTCGTTGGGCGAGCCACGTCGCTTGGTGAAGCCCACGGCCTAGGAAGGCCATGCGACATCACGGTTTCTCCTCCGGCACCTCTGGCGGTTTCTCGTTTTCCACCGCCTCATTCGTGAACTTCAACTTCAGCACCGACTGATACAGTTTCAGTTCCAGCAGTTGATGCTCGGGGTCGGCGTCGTACTCAACAAAGAACAGGGGCTCGCTGTCACGTTTGTCGTCGTAGATGAAGCGGCCGGTGCGGCGGTCGAGGCAGGACAGGTTGAACGAGGTGCGGACACCCGCTCCGGCGGGTGGCACGGGGACTTCGATCATGCGGGTGGTAAAGGTCAGAATTGGCAGTTGGGCCGGCTGGTTGGGGTCGATGCACTGGGGTTCGAGGTTGGTGGCCCACAGGCGGCGGCCGGTGGTGCGGTCGAAGCCGTAGATGGTCCCCGTGGCGACCTGACTGGTGCCGACGGCCATGATTGTCCGGCCGGGGACCAGTTCCTGCTTCACGTTGGCAATGACGGTGTAGCTTTCGGTCGAGCGGAAGACGAGCAGGCTGATCACATCCGCGTCGGTGTCGGCGGCATTCTCCGACTTGGAGGGGTTGTCGATGCGAAGCTTTCCGGTCGCCATGTCCAGCACGCTGAACCGTCCGGCGGGCTCCAGCACAACCAGTTCTTCATGGTCGACAATGGCCCATTTGGATTCCGGGTGGAATTTGTGGGACCAGAGAACCTTGCCCGTCCAGATGTCCGTCTGGGTGAAGACCCCGGTCACCTGCGGGGTGAGAGGGTCTTGAATGTGCCACGAAAGGGTTTTGTGTCCGGCGGCATCCACAAGTTGATCCGGCATCAGCCGGCCAGCGGTGGGGCTGCCATCCTGCATCCGCAGCACGGGCGAACTTTCGGGGCTGCCGTCCTGTCCGGTGAACAACCGGCTCTCGTCGCCGAAAATCACGTTTGGGCTGTCGCGCTCGTCGCGCGACCAGACCGTCTGGCCGGAATAGGCATCCAGCGCGATCAGCCGGTCGCCCCGCAGCAGCACGACATGCTCGGCGGTGACCGACACGACTTTTGCCAGTTGATTGGCAACGTCCGGCGGCAGGCGGTCAAACTTGCCACGGACGTGCTTCCGCTCGGCACTGAAGGGGATGCTCATCCGCTGGTTCGAGCCTTCGGAAACGACGTGCCGCCACAGGATCCGCGGGCCTGGTTCCTGTGTCGTACCCAGGGTGTCGATGGCGATGAGCTGGGCCCCCAGCGACAACAGCACGAGGTGATTTTGCACGTAAATTTGATTGAAATTCACGTTTACCCACTGGATCGTGTCGCCCAGGGCCAGTTGCCAGCGGGCGCGGCAATAGCCGTCGCGAACCATCAGTTTGCGGCCGCCGGAATCGAGTTCGAAGGTGACGTTCGAGAAGAACGGCGACTTCGCGGTTTCCACCGGGACCAGGTAGCCACGGATGCCGCGCGGGGTACCGGCCACGGGCAGCCGTTCGGCGTCGATCCGTCCGACGTTCCACGCCGGGTCACGGAGGGCTTCCGGCTGCAGTTCCGGGGCCTTGCGCAGTTCCGCCGCCAGTTGTTTCCCGGTCATCCCTTCGGCCACCGTGGCTTCCGCCAGCTCGCCTTCCAGCTTCAACAGCAGGGGAACCGCCTCCTGCATCCGTGCGGTCTTGGCCAGCAGTTTCGCCCAGCGGCCGATCACCACCGGGTTGGGAGTTTCCGTGCCCGTCGTCTGAGTGGACGACAGGGCGGAATCCCAGTCCACAATCCAGCGTTCGGCTTCGAGCCACTGGCCTTTTTCCTCCAAGAGGTCAATCAACAGCGGCCGGGTCTGATCGAGCAGGCTGGCCAATGGCGCGCCTTCAAACGATTTCCAGGAACGGAACTGGAGCATCAGGCTCCGCAGCCGTGGCAGGTCGCGCTTTTCCAATGCGGCATCGAACCGCTGCTGAATCTGGCCCAGCATCACCTTGCGGTCGGCCGGGGCCGAATCGAGATAAAGCGACTGCATCCGGCCGTTCGCCACCCGGTCGCTACGCACATTGCGCGCGATGTGGGCATCATCCTCGTCCTTGGTGGTGGTCCGCTCCAGTTCGGTGCGGGGTTCGGGAACATCGACGAACTTCAACCAGGTTTCGAACGCCTGCAGCCGTTCGCCGTTGAGTTCCATCCCCTGGGCGAGGGTCTTGAGGTACACCGCCCGCGGGCCGGGCTCGCTGATCAGTGGCTCAATCTCCGCGGCCTGCTCGCGATAAGCCGCGAAATCGACACGGAGCCCTTCCAAGACACTCTTCACCAGCACTTCGCGCGTTCGTTTGTCGTCCGGCTGGAGTTTGAGCGCGCGTTTGAAGTCGGCATGCGCCGCCATGACCTCGCCGCGCTGCAGCAGGATTTCTCCCCGCAGCGCCAGGGCCGCGGCGTCATCGGCGTTCTTTTCCAGGTTGGCGATGATTTCCGCCTCCAGGGCGGCGAACGGCGGGAAGCCTTCGACATAGTCGACACCCTGCGACACGATCATGTTCTGCGTGCCGATCAGGTTGCCGGCGATCCGCCCTTCGCGCGAACGGGAACTCGAGACAAACCGTCCGTTCCGCAGGTCGATCATCGCGACCTCCGCCGAATCGAGCGGCAGGAACAGCGAGTCGCCGCCAATGAAGCCTCGACCGCTGGGGAACGGCCGGCGCGTGGCTCCGTTTTTCTCCTGGACCACGGCGTCGGGCATTTCCATCGCCCAGGCCAGGTTGCCATCGCGCAGATTGAAGGCCGACACGTTCTCCCGTCCCACCACGATCGCCTTCCCGTCATGCACGCCGGCGACATGCAGACCCTTCTCGCGGTCCGTGCGCCATTGGGGCGCTCCATCCCGCAGGTTCAGGCACAGCAAAATCTGGCTCTCGCGCGGGGCGACCACCACGTGCTGGCCGGAAATGGTCACCAGGGAATCGAGCCACCGGTCGGGTTCGTTGCCGAGCACCCCCGACTGCTGCGCCGCGCCGCCGCGGCGGGCCATCATGATCCGCAGCCGCTGCTGCTGTTGGGTTCCTTCGTCAGGTTCCGCATAGCGGTAACGCCACAGCAGGGCGCGGGTCGCCAGTTCAAACGCCACCACTTCACCCTCTTCCGTGGGGCAGACGAGAATGCCACCCGCATACGAGGGCGACAGCCCGCACTGCCGCCGGAGCGGATCGGGGCCGAACGGCCCCTGCTGGGGGGCGGCCGAGAGCAGTGTCTGCGACCAGTCGAGCGCCACCCGCTCGGCTCCGTGTCGGACTGGCCCCGACGGCACGCGCAGACAGAGCAGCGAAATCTCGCCATTCAGCTCGGCCAGACAGTACAGCCGGTCGAACAGCGGCATTGGCGGACCGAGAAAGTACAACCCGGCAAACGGCTCGTTGCTGTCTGGGGCGGAGGGCGCACCGATTTCCCAGAGCATCTTGCCATTGGCGGCATCGTAGGCGACCAGCCGGTTGTCGGCCGGATGGGAACCGCCGAATCCCATCACCCGCATTCGTGCGTCCTGGGTCGACGAAGCCTTGACCGACTCTTCAATCCCAAAAATGCGAAACCCGTCGCTGCTGAGCGTTCCATGGGTGCTGTCACGCCAGGCCCGCTGCGTGACCAGTTGCGGCACCGTCAGCATGCCTGGGCTGCGCTGGGCCGACTGGCCCGCGAGGAACAGCGACTCCAAGAGCGGATCCCGTTCGGCGGAGGTCCAGGCCAGTTGACCGGTCGTCAAGTTCACCGCCCGCACGCGGCCAGCCGCCCGAAACACGGCGAGCGGGCCCACCACCAGCGGTTGCGACGCGGGGATCATGCTCGGCCGCTCGTTGTTCGTCAGATCGGCGGCCTGCTCCAGCTTCTGGTCCAGAATCTGATGCAGCACCGACTCCTGCTCTTCGGCACCCAGCGCTCCCGAGATTGTGTCCTCGCGCCAACTGCGGCTGAGGTACGGGTTGGTTCCCAGGCTCGAAGCGTTGCGCGACACGTTGCCGCCGACCATCAGCCACGCCTTGTTGTTCTGGTTGACGAGCGGAGACCCGGACAGCTTCGCCAGCCAGTCGGCATCGGCCACCAGCGGCAGGGTGGTCTCGGCAATGGTGACCGTTTCAATCCCCCGCGCCTTCAAGTCGCGCAGGGGCACCAGCGCTTCGTCCAACCCGCCCGAACGATACCAGGCGACGGCCGATTTCAACGCGAGTTCCGGATCGAACCGCACGGCCGCCTTCGTTTGCCGCAGGCGTTCAAAGGTCAGTGCCGCCTCCAGCCAGCGGCCATGATCGAAATGGTCGCACGCCAGCCGGAACGTGGCTTCATACCCGGCCTGCGTGTGAAAATACTGCCGCACCACCATTTCGAGGCCGGTCGATGTCCCTTCGGCGATGGCCGCGTCCAGCTTTTGCTGCGCCAGCGGCCCAAACTGCGTCTCGTATTCCCGCCGGCCCGAGGCGACCAGTTCGCCCAAGAGCCGCAAGGCCTCGATTTTCAGGCTTTGCTGCGCGCCGTCCTCACGGTTTTCTGGCAGATAGGTGTGGTCTTCCTGGCTGTTGAGCACATTCTGAAACAGCTTTACCGCCTCTTCATACCGCTGGGCCGCCAGCGCCGTGCGGCCGCGCTCCAGGTCACGGCGAAACTGCCGGGCGCTTTCGACATTCTCCGATGGCACCGGCACCGGCGGCGCGAACTGATCGGGTCCCAGGCCCGGCACGCCGGGAAACGGCCGCCTCGGTGGAACTCCGGGCACAACCCTGGGGGGCACCCCGGGGGCGGCCTTGGGTTTCTCGGGCGGCTCTTCTTGTGGGGGCGGATCTTCGCCAAACACCCACAGTGTGCAGGCGAGCCACGCACACACGCAGCCAGCACCGACAACAGTTCGCAGCCAGTGCTGCGTTGATGACCGGCTCAAGATCGATCTCCCGGCATTCCAAACCGCCTATCCCTACGCGCAGTTTGAAGATACCACAAGTGCCGAGGTTCGGCTACATGTTTGGGACGGTCGCCACGGGGTGGCCAGTTTTCGAAGATGGCGAAGCCATCGAGTCCTGGAAGGATCGCGGCAACAATAACATGGTGAAGTTGCTTGGGATGGACGCCGATTGAGGGCAGATTCATCAGCCGGCACGCGTTAGCGCGCGTCAGCGCCACGAACCGGACGCTACTAAGTACCGCGGCAAGAATAACTGTCGACTTTTGACAAGCCGTACAGCCAATGAGCCGGAGGGCCTTAGCCGGCCTTAGCCCCCGGTTGGAGGATGATCGGAAGACGCCAACGCCACGAACCGGACGCTAACGCGTGCCGGCTGATGGACTCGTTCACATCGGCCAGCCATCTAGCAAGCAAAATGCCCCTGTTATTGTTGCTGCGATCCTAAGTGGATGCGACGGTCGTTCCCAACGCTTCTGGCATCCGATAGACTGAAAGCAGAAACAAAGCGCCCGCTGAAGCTGTGGTCCTTCAACAACAGGATCTTTCGGATGCGTGTTCGCAACCGCCGCGCGGTTCCCTCTGGGACAGATTTGTCCTCATCGCTGGCGTTGTTCTTGCACCTCGGCCTGCTCATCGCGGTCTGGCTGTCTGTCTGTGGCTGTCCAATAGCGGCAAATGCTCAGGACAAGCCCGTTCGCCAGGGGAATCTCACCGCCGAAGATCTGTTCCGCACCGGGCAGTATGCCGAGTGCATTGAAGTCACCACGAAGTCGCTGGCCAAGAATGAGTTCGACGAAAGCCAGCGGGTGCTGAAGCTGCGGGCGGAAATGGAACTGGGGCTGTACGCCGAGGCGCTGGCCACACTGGACGCCGGTCTGAAGAAGGTTTCCTACAGCATCGACCTGCGGTGGTTCGGCCGGGACGCATGCCGTGTCAACCAGCAGGCAGAACGGGTGGAGAAGTTCGACCAGGAGATTTTGGAACTGATCAAACAGGCTCCGTGGCGATACTCTGATACAGCGCATCAGGTCACTGTCGGCCGCTGGATGCTCAGCCAGCATGCCGATCCGAAACGGGTGTTGACGGGCATCTACAACGAAGCCAAAAAACGAGCACCCGAGAGCGTGGCCGTGCAATTGGCGATCGGCGACCTGGCGCTGGAAAAGTTCGACTACCTGCTGGCCGGGCAGGCTTTCCAACTGGCGGTGAAGCTGAGCCCCGAACACCCGGATGCCTGGTTCGGCGTGGCTCAGGCGTTCGCTCCCAGCGATTCGAAGAAGGCCGAAGAGGCACTGAAAAACGCGCTCAAGTTTAACGAAGACCATCTCCCCAGCCTGCTGATGCTGGTGGACGACCAGGTCGATTCCGAACGTTACGAAGACGCCGCCGAAGTGCTGACGCACATCATCACCATCAACCCGCAGCACCCGCTGGCGCTGAGCTATCGCGCCGTCCTCGCGCATCTGCAGAATCAACCCGACCTGGAGAAAGCCCACCGCGCCGCCGCGCTCAAGCCTTGGCCGGGAAATGCCGCCGTCGACCATCTGATCGGAAAAAAACTGTCGCAGAAATATCGCTTTGCCGAAGGAGCCCAGTATCAGCGCGACGCGCTGCGGCTCGACCCGAAATTTGCCGCGGCCCGCACCCAGCTCGCCCAGGACTTGCTGCGGCTGGGGAACGAGGACGAGGGGCTCAAGCTTGCGGAAGAGGTCTACGCGGCGGATGCCTACAACATCTTCGCCCACAACCTCGTCACGCTGCAGGAGAACCTCGCCAAGTTCCGCACGTTGGAAGCCGATGGCTTCCTGCTGCGGATGGAGGCCCGCGAAGCCGAGATCTACGGCAACCGCGTTCTGGACCTGCTGAAGCGCGCCAAGCGAACATTGTGCGAGAAATATGACATCAGACTGGAACAGCCGATTGTCGTTGAACTCTTTCCCCGGCAGGAAGATTTCGCCATTCGCACCTTCGGCCTGCCGGGTGGAGCGGGCTTTTTGGGAGTGTGCTTCGGCACCGTGATTACCGCCAACAGCCCGGCGTCGCAGGGGAACAGCCCCTCCAACTGGGAGGCGACGCTGTGGCACGAGTTTTGTCATGTCGTGACCCTCAACAAGACCCACAACCGCATGCCGCGGTGGCTCAGTGAAGGCATCTCGGTCTACGAAGAACGGCAGGCCAACCCGACATGGGGCCAGCAGATTGTCCCCCGCTACCGCGAGATGATTCTGGGTGACGACCTGACGCCGGTCAGCCAGTTGAGCGGCGCGTTTCTGAGCCCCAAGTCCGCGCTGCACCTGCAGTTCGCCTATCTCGAATCGTCCCTGGTGGTCGAGTACTTCATCGAGAAACACGGGCTGGAGACGCTGAAAAAAGTGCTGGTGGATCTGGGTGAGGGGATGCCGATCAATCAGGCCCTGGCCCGGACAACCGGCGGGTCGATTGAGGCCATTGATACGGAGTTTGCCGAGTTCGCCCGGACCCGCGCGCAGGCGATGGCCCCCATGGCCGACTGGTCCAAGCCGGAATTGCCGAAACGAGCCACGCCGGAGCTGGTCGCCGCGTGGCTCAAGGACCACCCCACCAACTATGCCGCCCTGCGGCAGCTCGCGGAACTGCAGATCAGTGCCAAACTCTGGAAGGAAGCCACGGCAACCCTGGAAGCGATGCGGCAGCTTTACCCCAACGACGGGGCCGCGGACAGTGCGTATGCCATGCTCGCCAAAATCTATCGCGCGCAGGACGACAAGGCCCATGAACGGGAGATGCTCGAAAAGCAGGCGGCGTTGAACTCCGGCGACCTGGAACTGCTGGACCGGTTGGGAACGCTCTGCGCCGAGGCCAGCGACTGGGAGGCGGTGCGAAAGGCCGCGCTGCATTCGCTGGCGATCAACCCGCTGCTGCCGGAAATCCATCGCCGCAGTGCCACGGCCGCCGTCCAGTTGCAGGATCACAATTTGGCGATTGAGAACTACACCGCCCTGTTGCTGATGCAGCCGTTCGACCCAGCGGACGTACATTTCCAACTGGCGTCGACGCTGCGGCAGAAAGGCGACCTGGCGGCGGCCAGGCGTCATGTGTTGCTCGCTTTGGAGGAAACTCCACGCTTTCGCGCGGCTCAGAAACTGCTGCTGGAGATCGTGGAGGAACTGCCGAAAGATTCGAAAGCATCTGGCAGTGACAAGCCTGCTGAAGATGCAAAGCCACCAGAAGACAAGAAGGCCAGCCCGTCGAAGTCAGGATTTTGATTTGCTTTCGCGTCTTGCTCTCATATGACTGTGAAGTTTGAAATCTGAGATTTGAGATTCGCCTCATGCCATCGCTCGTTTTCCGCCGTTGTGTTCTAGGGTTCGTCGTCGCTTCCGTTGCATTGTGTGCCGGTCTGGCTCTCGCCCAGCGGGGCCGCTGGTCGCGTGAGGTGCGGACGGACATTGTCGACCGCAATGGCGTGCCCGACTGGAAGAACGACGAGCAGTTCAAGTCGGATGTGTTCACCTTCGCCCGGGTCCGTTATACGTCAGGCTGGGGCGGCGGCCGGCGTGGCG
>JAKFUF010000105.1 GCA_021732845.1 Planctomycetaceae bacterium
GCTCAAGGCGGAGTACGATCGGGCGCGGGCGGCGGGGCGGACGGCGGCGAGTTTTGAGGAATGGCGGACGGATGCGATTACGCAGGCGGCGGTGGCGTGGGTGCTGAGCGCGGTGTTCACGCGGTTCCTGGAGGACAACGAACTGGTCGATCCCCCACGGATCGCCGGACCGGGGCCGCGCCTCGATCGGGCACGCGACGAGTTCGAACTCTACGTCCGCGGCGCGGCGGCCCCCAACGAACGCGAATATCTGTTTCAGACGTTCGAGGCCCTTTCAAAGCTTCCCGGCGGTCGCGAGATCTTTGGCGACCACAACCCGCTTCGCGAGTACCCCACGTGGCTCAGCGGCGACGCCGGCCGCGCAATTTTGGAGTTCTTCCAGAAGCCGGATTCCGAGACCGGCCTGTTGCTCCACGACTTCACCGATCCCGCGTGGGACACGCGGTTTTTGGGCGACCTGTATCAGGATCTGTCGGAAGCCACGCGGAAGAAGTACGCCCTGCTGCAGACGCCGGAGTTCGTCGAGGAGTTTATTCTGGACCGGACGCTGGATCCGGCGCTGGACGAATTCGGGTTGGAACAGGAACTCGCCGCACCCGCGCAGAAGAAGCTGCCCGGCCTGGACGACCGCGAGCGACTGCGGGCGCCGTTCAAGATGATCGACCCTGCCTGTGGCTCAGGCCACTTTCTGTTGGGGGCGTTCCCGCGGATCCTGGCGCGGTGGCTCAAGCAGGAGCCCGGCGCGTTGATCCGCGACCTGGTCGGGCGGACGCTCAAGAGCATTCACGGCGTGGATGTGAACCCCTACGCCGTGGCGATCACCCGCTTCCGCCTGCTGCTCGCCGCGATGCGGGCCAGCGGCGAGACCCGCCTGGCCGACGCGCCGGCGTTCACGCTGCAGGTCGCCTGCGGCGATTCCCTGCTGCACGCCCCGTTGATCGGTGGCCAGCAGGTCCTCGACTTCGAGCTGACCAGCGACGATGAAGAATGCGACCACGCCTACCAGTCGGAAGACCTGCCGCTGCTCAAGGCGATGCTCCGCGCGGGGACCTATCACGCGGTCGTGGCAAACCCGCCGTACATCACTCCGAAGGACCGGCAGTTGAATGAACGGTATCGGAAGCGGTTTACGTCGTGCCACATGAAGTATTCGCTGTCGGTGCCATTCTTGGAACAAATCTTCAAGTTGGCAACCAAGGGTGGATTTACCGGTCAGATTACGGCGAACTCGTTCATGAAGCGCGAATTCGGGAAGAAGTTGATAGAAGAATTCATCCCCACAGTAGACATGACACATGTCATCGACTCTCAACTGGCACATATTCCCGGACATGGAACCCCGCATACAATTCTGTTTGGTCGAAATCGTGGACCAGTTTCAAACACCGTGCGTATTATTGGAGCGATTAAGCGTGAGAACGAAGAACCAGAGAATCCAGCCCGCGGCCTCGTGTGGTCGGCGATTCTGACACAAGTCGACCGGCCCGGTTCACTAAGCGACTATGTGAGTGTGAATGATGTTGTCCGTGATCAGTTCAAAAAACATCCTTGGTCAATTGGGGGAGGCGGAGCAAGTGAGTTGAAGGAACAGTTGGATCGCGTTGCCGTCACCGCCGTCTCAGAGCTCGCCCATTCGATTGGGTTCGCAAGCTTTCCCGGGCTAGACGAGGCATTTGTCATGGACGAGATGAGTCTACTGCGGCGACAAACGCTCCGAGAGCTTATCAAGCAGTTTGTTTCTGGTGAGGTAGTGCGTGACTATGTTACTCAATGTGAGCAGGTTGGATTGGCACCATACTCTACTCAATTCGAACTCGTGCCACTAAACCAACAATCCGGATGGGGCAAGCATCTATGGCAATTGCGCACTTGCCTCGGTGCTGTGATTTCGTTTGGAGGAAAGACACGCCGTCAACTTGGAGATCGTTGGTGGGGATGGTATCGATGGGTCATCGAAAAATATCGAACCACCTATTCGGTCGTATTCGCATTTGTTGCGACGCACAATCATTTCGTGCTTGATCGCGGTGGTAAAGTCTTCAAACAATCCGCTCCGGTGGTTAAGTTGCGTCCGGACGCAACTGAAAGAGATCACCTTGAACTGCTGGGCATCCTCAATAGTTCCGCAGCGGCATTTTGGTTGCGTCAGGCCTGTCACGACAAAGGGGGAGGTGGAATTGGCGGGGGAATTGCCGCGGAAGCATGGGAACGATTTCTCGAGTACACCGGCACGAAACTCTTAGAATTTCCCTTGCCAAAAGGGCGTCCACTCCTTACCGCCAAACTTCTCGACGACTTCGCGAGAATCTCCTCCGAAATCCAGCCCGCGGCGCTCTGCAAAATTGGTGCGCCGACCAGGCGGGCGCTCGTCATGGCGAAACAAGGCGTGGAGATGATTCGCGCCCAGATGATCGCCGAGCAGGAAGAGCTGGACTGGGAGTGTTATCACCTGTATGGGCTGACGGAAAAGCCGTTGACGAAGGCGACCTTGCCGTTCAAGATCGGCGCGGGTGTCAGTTTGGAAGCGGCGGCACTCGGCAGCATGGTCGGCGTCAAACTCGGCCAGCGGGCTTTTGAAATCGTGATGGCCCGCAAGATGGCGGCGGGCGAACTGCAGACGACTTGGTTTGAACGCCACGGTTCCAAGCCGATCACCGAGATTCCCGCCGAGTGGCCGGAGGGGTATCGGGAATTGGTCGAGCGGCGGATTGCGCTGATCGAGAGCGATCCCAACATCCGCCTCATCGAGCAGCCCGAGTACAAGCGCCGCTGGAACACCGAGCCGTGGGAGTCGCAGGTCGAGCGGGCGCTGCGCGAGTGGCTGCTGGACCGCCTGGAGAGTTATTTTGATTTTGATGGGCGGATGGTGCCGAAACCGCAGGCGGAGCAGGTCTCTCCCGACAGGAAGACGCCGCGGGAGGGCTCTGGTCCTCCAGAGCCGCGGGCGACAGGTGATGTCGATCTTGAGGGTCGGTTATTGCCGGTGGACGAACCGAGGGCGGAAGTGGGAAAGGTCGGACGGTTGGCCGCGCCCTCCGTGGCTCGCGGCTCTGGAGGACCAGAGCCCTCCCGCAACGTCGCTGGAGCGGGGAAGACGTCAAGTCGGGCACGCCGGAAGGAGGCGGTGGTTGAGCCACGGGCGCCGACGTACGGGCGTGGCTCACTCGACATCGCCCTGATCTCGGTCGCCAAACTGGCGGATGTGGCCCGCGGCGACGCGGAGTTTATGCAGGTCGGCGAGTTGTACCGCGACGACCCGGCGTTCGATGTCCAGAAACTCGTCGCCGAACTGGTCGCCGCCGAGAGCGTCCCCCTGCTGCCGGTGCTGCGCTACAAGCCCAGCGGCCTGATCAAGCGCATCACCTGGGAACGGACCTGGACGCTGCAGCGGCAGGAAGATGCCATTGATGCCCGAGCCACGCTCCCAGAAACCGACCCCCTGTGGGTAAGCCCTGCAGCCGCAAAAGAACTAAAACAGCAGGAAGTGGGCGACATCCCCGTTCCCGCCAAGTACATCAGCGCCGACTTTCTCAACGGCGACTTTTGGCGGCTGCGAGGCAAGCTGGATGTCCCCAAGGAACGCTGGGTCAGCTTCCCGCACTGTGAAGGTCCCGACGGCACGCTGGTCATCGCCTGGGCCGGCTACGACCACCTGCAACTCGCCCAGGCGATCAGCGGGTACTTCGTCCGTGTGCAAACCGAATTCGGCGGCACCGGCGACCCCCGCCTGATCCCACTGCTCACGGGGCTGATTGAACTGCTCCCCTGGATCCGCCAGTGGCACAACGACATCCACCCCGAGTACTACCAACGCCTGGGCGAAGTTTTTGAAGCCTTCGTGAATGAAGAAGCCCGCACCCTCGGGCTGACGCTGGACGAGATTCGGGAGTGGAAGCCACCGGTGAAGGTGAAGAAGAGGAGGTGATTTTCGAGTTTCGATTTGGGATTTTCGATTGGGTGTCGATCGAGCACATGATGAGAACGGCCGTCGTAGGATGAGCTTCCCAGCCCGTCCGGTGCACCGACGGCTTGGGAAGGCGATCCTACGATGTACATCGACAAGCTCCACCTGACCAACGTGCGGACGTTTGTAGACAGCGAACTGCGGCTGTTGCATCCGGACTCCATCTTCTGCAAGTCGAAAGCGGACTTGGAGCCGGAGGGGCTGTTGCTGCCCAAGCCACGGCTGCCGAATGTCAACCTGTTGCTGGGTGACAATGGGTCGGGGAAAACCACGGTGCTGCAGGCGATTGCGCTGGCGTCGCTGGGGCCCGCTGCGCGGGAGTCGCAGTTGCCACTGCGCAAGTTCGTGCGGTTTGCAGCGACGAAGACGAAGACAAAAACCTCGTCCAGTGCGCCGCAGAAACCCACGACGATCGAAGCCACGCTGCGGCTGCACCCGCAGGACGGTCCCGATCACGAATGGGCGACATCGGTCATGGAGTTTAAGCCGCTCCGGGAATTGGAGCGGCTGGACTTTACAGAAACCCAGAGCAGTTCATTGTGGGAGCCGGTGTTTGAATCGCAGAATGACGCGTTCTTCTGTGCTGCGTACGGAGCCACGCGGCGGGTGGACGCGGGGGAGAGTCGTGACCAGGGCTCGGCCCCCAAGACTTCGTTTCTGCGTGGCCAGCGGCTCCAAAGCATCTTTCAGGACTCGTTTGCCCTGTTCCCGCTGGGTTACTGGCTGCCGCAGTTGAAGGTCACCAACAAGGGCCGGTATGTGCAGGTCGCCGGCCTGCTGAACCATCTGCTGGGCCCGGGGCACTACCGCTTCACCGAGGAAATGAAAGAAGGGGAATACCTCTTCGAACGCGGCGGGATGCAGGTGCCCTACCGCAGCCTGTCGGACGGTTACCGGGCGTTCATCGCCTGGGTGGCGGATCTGCTGTACCACATCTGCTATGGATGTCCCACGGGAAAGAAGCTGGTGGAGAGCGCCGGCGTGGTCCTTGTCGATCAGATCGACCTGCACCTGCACCCCAAGTGGCAGATGCAGGTCATCGAGACCGTGGCACGGGCACTGCCGCGGATGCAGTTCATTTTGACGTCCCACAGTCCGCTGATTGCCAGCAGCCTGGAATGGATGAACATCATCACGTTGAAGGTCGACAATCGGTCTAACCGGACCAAGACCGAACGGCTGCGGGACAGTGTGCATGGTCTGGACGCCGACCAAGTGCTGCTGAGCGAGTTTTTTGGATTAAAGACCACCCGCGCCGCGGGCAAGGTCACCGAGTTGCAGGAACTGCAGCGCAAGGCTCGCCACGGGGACACCGAGGCCGCCAATCGGATCATTCTGGCCATGTCGCAGGGGACGGAGGGGAATCCGTGATCCGCTATCCAATCTCCCTGACTGATTTGAAGACCCGGATTTCGACCTTGAAACCGACTTGGTTCACGCGGGCCAAAGCCGTTGTGGACGGACTTCCTGTCCGGCCGAAATCATCGGACTTTGATGGCTTGTGGAGCGAAATCAAGGACCTTTACATTGAACTGCTGCATTCCAAATGTGTCTTCTGCGAGCAGCAGCTCGAAGGCCGTATTACGCAGGATGTGGAGCATTTTCGTCCGAAAGCGGCCGTTCAGCATTGGGAGCCGCCGCCGGATCTGGTGGCCGCGGGACTTGTCGTGGCTCAACCCGCGGATGGCAAGGCGGAGCCTGGCTACCGCTATTTGGCGTATCATCCCCTGAACTACGCCACCGCCTGCAAAAACTGCAACAGCGTCTTCAAGGGAAATCTGTTTCCGGTCGCCAAGCCACGGAAGACCGAAGCGAAAAAGCCACCGGGCCGCACCACGGAACTCCCCTACCTGATTTATCCGATCGGAGATGACGGGGATGACCCGGAAACGCTGATTACCTTTGTGGGCTGCGTTCCCCAGCCAGCCAAACCCAGCGGCCATGACCGACTCCGGGCACAGGCAACAATTTCCATCTTCAAGCTCGATGACTCCGTGGAGCGGGGGATCTTTTATGAAGGCCGCGCCCGGGCGATTTCAGCGCTCTTTCTGAACCTGAACGCCATCGACAATCGGACCGATCCCGTGATCGTGAACGCGGCAAAGAAGAACGTACAGTCGATGCTGCGCGACAGCGCGCCCTTTGCGAACTGCCTGCGCTGCTTTCATCGCCTGTATCAGAGCACGCCGGCACAAGCCAGACAAATTTTTGTCGATATTTCCACCTACCTGGACACCGTGTCGCCCTGAGTCCGTCATTATCCCGCAAGTCTCGCACACCATCACGCCGACCTGAATTGCCCCCCCATGACCTTGATTCGCGAATTGATCGACATCCCCGAGCAGGTCCAGCAGGGGGATTTTGTGTTGCACCTGGCCGAGGATGTGGGGCGGCCCGATGTGGTGCTTTCCAATTATGTGGTCACGCCAGAACTGGCGAAGTGTTTTGATGACGCGCTGACGTTTCTCCGCAGTGGGCTGCAGTCCAACACCAGCAAGGCGAGTTATCTGCATGGCAGCTTTGGCAGTGGCAAGAGCCACTTCATGGCGGTGCTGCACCTGATCCTGCAGGGGAACGCCGCCGCGCGGGCGATTCCCGAACTGGCGGAAGTCGTGCAGAAGCATAACTCGTGGATTGGCGGGAAGAAGTTTTTGCTGGTCCCGTATCACATGATCGGCTCCAAGGACATGGAGTCGGGGATTCTTGGCGGCTATGTCGAGTTCATCCGCCGGACCCATCCCCACGCACCGATTCCGGGTGTCTATCTCGCCGAAGGCCTGTTCGACGATGCCCGGGCGCTGCGCGCCCGCCTGGGAGACGCCGCCTTCTTCGCGGCTCTGGGCGAAGGGCAGCACTCGGACGCCGCGGGCTGGGGCGACCTGGACGCCGGTTGGGACGGCGCACGCTTTGACGCCGCAGTGGCTGCCAAGCCCGGTACGGAAGAGCGCTCGCAGTTGATTGCCGCGCTGGTCGACAAGTTCTTCCGTTCGTATGACATGCAGGCTGGCGGACAAGGGGAGGCGTTTGTCTCGCTGGACGTTGGTCTTTCGGTGCTGAGCAAGCACGTCGCCAGCCTGGGCTACGACGGGCTGATTCTGTTCCTCGACGAACTCGTCCTGTGGCTCGCGAGCCACGCCGCCGATCTGAAATTCATCCACCAGGAAGGTCAGAAGCTTGCCAAGCTCGTGGAGGCGCAAACGCCCGACCGGCCGGTCCCTGTCATCAGCTTCATCGCCCGCCAGCGTGACCTGAGCGAGTTGATCGGAAAGGGGGTACCGGGAGCCGAGAAGCTCAACTTCAGCGACGCGCTGCGATACTGGGAGGCACGGTTTCACCGGATCACCCTGGAAGACCGCAATCTGCCGGCGATTGCCGAGAGGCGCGTGCTGAAGTGTCGCAGCGGAGCCGCACGGCAGGAGTTGGACGCGGCGTTTGAGCAGACGGTCAAGATCCGCGAAGCGGTGATGAACGTGCTGCTGACCAGTGACGGCGACCGGGCGATGTTCAAGAAGGTATACCCCTTCAGCCCGGCTCTGGTGCAAACATTGATTGCGGTTTCCAGCGTGCTGCAGCGGGAACGCACCGCCCTCAAGGTGATGATGCAGTTGCTGGTTGAGCAACGCGAGACGTTGAAGGTGGGTGACCTGGTCCCGGTGGGCGATTTGTTTGACGTGATTGCGCATGGCGACGAGGCGTTCAGCGAGGCGATGGCCGTGCACTTTGGCAACGCCCGCCGGCTGTATCACCAGAAGCTGTTGCCGCTGTTGGAAAAGCAGCAGGGGATGCGGCGGGAAGACTTGGAAAAGCTGCCGTATGATGAGCCACGCCGCGTCGCGTTCCGCAATGAAGACCGGCTGATCAAGACGCTGCTCTTGGCGGCGCTGGTTCCGGAAGTGGAGTCGCTCAAGTCGCTGACGGCGGACCGGCTGGCGGCGCTCAATCATGGGACGATCAAGTCGCCGATTCCCGGCCGCGAGGGTCAGTTGGTGCTGGGCAAGTGCCGCGCCTGGGCCACGCTGGTGGGCGAACTGCGGGTCAGCCAGGGGATGGACAACCCCACGATTTCGATGGAACTTTCGGGAGTGGACACCGAGGCGATCATCAAGCAGGCCGAGCGGGAGGACAACCTGCCCAACCGCCAGCGGCGCGTGAAGCAGATGCTGTTTGAACAGCTCAAGATCGTGGGCGAAGGCGAGTTGGAGCAGTTTCACGACTTCTCGTGGAGAAACACAAAGCGCGCGGCATCGGTGTTGGTCAGGCCCCTTCGCGAGCTGCCGGAATCATCGCTGGAGAATGACCAGGACCACTGGAAATTGATCATCGACTTCCCGCTGGATGAACCCGGCCACGGTCCCCGCGACGGTTTGAGCCTGGTGCAAAAGTTCCGGCAGT
>JAKFUF010000251.1 GCA_021732845.1 Planctomycetaceae bacterium
ACTGCCGGAACTTTTGCACCAGGCTCAAACCGTCGCGGGGACCGTGGCCGGGTTCATCCAGCGGGAAGTCGATGATCAATTTCCAGTGGTCCTGGTCATTCTCCAGCGATGATTCCGGCAGCTCGCGCAGGGGCCTGACCAACACCGATGCCGCGCGCTTTGTGTTTCTCCACGAGAAGTCGTGAAACTGCTCCAACTCGCCTTCGCCCACGATCTTGAGCTGTTCAAACAGCATCTGCTTCACGCGGCGCTGGCGGTTGGGCAGGTTGTCCTCCCGCTCGGCCTGCTTGATGATCGCCTCGGTGTCGACTCCCGAAAGCTCCATCGAAATCGTGGGGTTGTCCATCCCCTGGCTGACCCGCAGTTCGCCCACCAGCGTGGCCCAGGCGCGGCACTTGCCCAGCACCAACTGCCCTTCGCGGCCGGGAATCGGCGACTTGATCGTCCCGTGATTGAGCGCCGCCAGCCGGTCGGCCGTCAGCGCCTTGAGCGACTCCACTTCCGGAACCAGCGCGGCCAGCAGCAGCGTCTTGATCAGCCGGTCTTCATTGCGGAACGCGACGCGGCGTGGCTCATCATACGGCAGCTTGTCCAAGTCTTCCCGCCGCATCCCCTGCTGCTTTTCCAACAGCGGCAGCAGCTTCTGGTGATACAGCCGGCGGGCGTTGCCAAAGTGCACGGCCATCGCCTCGCTGAACGCCTCGTCGCCATGCGCGATCACATCGAACAGGTCGCCCACCGGGACCAAGTCGCCCACCTTTAACGTGTCGCGCTGCTCGACGAGCAACTGCATCATCACCTTGAGGGCCGTCCGTTCTCGCTGGAGCACACTGGAAACCGCAATCAATGTTTGCACCAGAGCCGGGCTGAAGGGGTATACCTTCTTGAACATCGCCCGGTCGCCGTCGCTGGTCAGCAGGACGTTCATCACCGCTTCGCGGATCTTGACCGTCTGCTCAAACGCCGCGTCGAGTTCCTGACGCGCCGCTCCGCTGCGACACTTCAGCACGCGTTTCTCGGCAATCGCCGGCAGGTTGCGGTCTTCCAACGTGATCCGGTGAAATCGTCCCTCCCAGTGTCGCAGCGCATCGCTGAAGTTTAGCTTCTCGGCTCCTGGCACCCCTTTGCCAACCAACTCGCTCAGGTCACGCTGACGGGCAATGAAGCTGATGACTGGGACCGGCCGGTCGGGTGTCTGCGCCTCCACCAGCTTGGCGAGCTTCTGACCTTCCTGGTGGATGAATTTCAGATCGGCGGCGTGGCTCGCGAGCCACAGGACGAGTTCGTCGAGGAACAGAATCAGCCCGTCGTAGCCCAGGCTGGCGACGTGCTTGCTCAGCACCGAAAGACCAACGTCCAGCGAGACAAACGCCTCCCCTTGTCCGCCAGCCTGCATGTCATACGAACGGAAGAACTTGTCGACCAGCGCGGCAATCAACTGCGAGCGCTCTTCCGTACCGGGCTTGGCAGCCACTGCGGCGTCAAAGCGTGCGCCGTCCCAACCGGCGTCCAGGTCGCCCCAGCCCGCGGCGTCCGAGTGCTGCCCTTCGCCCAGAGCCGCGAAGAAGGCGGCGTCTCCCAGGCGGGCGCGCAGCGCCCGGGCATCGTCGAACAGGCCTTCGGCGAGATAGACACCCGGAATCGGTGCGTGGGGATGGGTCCGGCGGATGAACTCGACATAGCCGCCAAGAATCCCCGACTCCATGTCCTTGGAGCCGATCATGTGATACGGGACCAGCAAAAACTTCTTCCCGCCAATCCACGAGTTATGCTTCTGCACGACTTCCGCCAGTTCGGGAATCGCCCGCGCGGCGGCGTTCCCCTGCAGGATCAGGTGCAGCACCGCCATGAAGTGGCTCTTGCCACTGCCAAAGCTGCCATGCAGATAACTCGCCTTGCTGGTGTTGGACTGCAGCCCACTGCGGAGAAACGTCAGCGCGTCATCAAAACACTTCGCCAGTTCTGGCGTGACCACATAATTGGAAAGCACCACATCGGGCCGCCCCACATCCTCGGCCAGGTGCAACACAAAATCCCCCTGCTGGACCTGCTCGGGGATGTCGATCAATTCGCGAATCAAGGTCATGGGGGGGCAATTCAGGTCGGCGTGATGGTGTGCGAGACTTGCGGGATAATGACGGACTCAGGGCGACACGGTGTCCAGGTAGGTGGAAATATCGACAAAAATTTGTCTGGCTTGTGCCGGCGTGCTCTGATACAGGCGATGAAAGCAGCGCAGGCAGTTCGCAAAGGGCGCGCTGTCGCGCAGCATCGACTGTACGTTCTTCTTTGCCGCGTTCACGATCACGGGATCGGTCCGATTGTCGATGGCGTTCAGGTTCAGAAAGAGCGCTGAAATCGCCCGGGCGCGGCCTTCATAAAAGATCCCCCGCTCCACGGAGTCATCGAGCTTGAAGATGGAAATTGTTGCCTGTGCCCGGAGTCGGTCATGGCCGCTGGGTTTGGCTGGCTGGGGAACGCAGCCCACAAAGGTAATCAGCGTTTCCGGGTCATCCCCGTCATCTCCGATCGGATAAATCAGGTAGGGGAGTTCCGTGGTGCGGCCCGGTGGCTTTTTCGCTTCGGTCTTCCGTGGCTTGGCGACCGGAAACAGATTTCCCTTGAAGACGCTGTTGCAGTTTTTGCAGGCGGTGGCGTAGTTCAGGGGATGATACGCCAAATAGCGGTAGCCAGGCTCCGCCTTGCCATCCGCGGGTTGAGCCACGACAAGTCCCGCGGCCACCAGATCCGGCGGCGGCTCCCAATGCTGAACGGCCGCTTTCGGACGAAAATGCTCCACATCCTGCGTAATACGGCCTTCGAGCTGCTGCTCGCAGAAGACACATTTGGAATGCAGCAGTTCAATGTAAAGGTCCTTGATTTCGCTCCACAAGCCATCAAAGTCCGATGATTTCGGCCGGACAGGAAGTCCGTCCACAACGGCTTTGGCCCGCGTGAACCAAGTCGGTTTCAAGGTCGAAATCCGGGTCTTCAAATCAGTCAGGGAGATTGGATAGCGGATCACGGATTCCCCTCCGTCCCCTGCGACATGGCCAGAATGATCCGATTGGCGGCCTCGGTGTCCCCGTGGCGAGCCTTGCGCTGCAGTTCCTGCAACTCGGTGACCTTGCCCGCGGCGCGGGTGGTCTTTAATCCAAAAAACTCGCTCAGCAGCACTTGGTCGGCGTCCAGACCATGCACACTGTCCCGCAGCCGTTCGGTCTTGGTCCGGTTAGACCGATTGTCGACCTTCAACGTGATGATGTTCATCCATTCCAGGCTGCTGGCAATCAGCGGACTGTGGGACGTCAAAATGAACTGCATCCGCGGCAGTGCCCGTGCCACGGTCTCGATGACCTGCATCTGCCACTTGGGGTGCAGGTGCAGGTCGATCTGATCGACAAGGACCACGCCGGCGCTCTCCACCAGCTTCTTTCCCGTGGGACATCCATAGCAGATGTGGTACAGCAGATCCGCCACCCAGGCGATGAACGCCCGGTAACCGTCCGACAGGCTGCGGTAGGGCACCTGCATCCCGCCGCGTTCGAAGAGGTATTCCCCTTCTTTCATTTCCTCGGTGAAGCGGTAGTGCCCCGGGCCCAGCAGATGGTTCAGCAGGCCGGCGACCTGCACATACCGGCCCTTGTTGGTGACCTTCAACTGCGGCAGCCAGTAACCCAGCGGGAACAGGGCAAACGAGTCCTGAAAGATGCTTTGGAGCCGCTGGCCACGCAGAAACGAAGTCTTGGGGGCCGAGCCCTGGTCACGACTCTCCCCCGCGTCCACCCGCCGCGTGGCTCCGTACGCAGCACAGAAGAACGCGTCATTCTGCGATTCAAACACCGGCTCCCACAATGAACTGCTCTGGGTTTCTGTAAAGTCCAGCCGCTCCAATTCCCGGAGCGGCTTAAACTCCATGACCGATGTCGCCCATTCGTGATCGGGACCGTCCTGCGGGTGCAGCCGCAGCGTGGCTTCGATCGTCGTGGGTTTCTGCGGCGCACTGGACGAGGTTTTTGTCTTCGTCTTCGTCGCTGCAAACCGCACGAACTTGCGCAGTGGCAACTGCGACTCCCGCGCAGCGGGCCCCAGCGACGCCAGCGCAATCGCCTGCAGCACCGTGGTTTTCCCCGACCCATTGTCACCCAGCAACAGGTTGACATTCGGCAGCCGTGGCTTGGGCAGCAACAGCCCCTCCGGCTCCAAGTCCGCCTTCGACTTGCAGAAGATGGAATCCGGATGCAACAGCCGCAGTTCGCTGTCTACAAACGTCCGCACGTTGGTCAGGTGGAGCTTGTCGATGTACATCGTAGGATCGCCTTCCCAAGCCGTCGGTGCACCGGACGGGCTGGGAAGCCCATCCTACGACGGCCATTCTCATCATGTGCTCGATCGACACCCAATCGAAAATCCCAAATCGAAACTCGAAAATCACCTCCTCTTCTTCACCTTCGCCGCTGGCTTCCACTCGCGGATCTCGTCTAGCGTCAGCCCCAGGGTGCGAGCTTCTTCGTTCACGAAGGCTTCAAAAACTTCGCCCAGGCGTTGGTTGTACTCGGGGTGGATGTCGTTGTGCCACTGGCGGATCCAGGAGAGCAGTTCAATCAGGCCCGTGAGGAGCGGGATCAGGCGGGGGTCGCCGGTGCCGCCGAATTCGGTTTGCACACGGACGAAGTAACCGCTGATCGCTTGGGCGAGCTGCAGGTGATCGTAGCCAGCCCAGGCGATCACGAGCGTGCCGTCGGGACCTTCACAGTGCGGGAAGCTGACCCAGCGTTCCTTGGGGACATCCAGCTTCCCCCGCAGCCGCCAGAAGTCGCCGTTGAGGAAGTCGGCGCTGATGTACTTGGCTGGGACGGGAATGTCGCCCACTTCCTCCTGTTTCAGGTCTTTGGCGGCGGCGGGGCTGAGCCACGCGGTGTCGGTCTCGGGGAGCGTGGCTCGGGCATCGATGGCGTCTTCGTGCCGCTGCAGGGTCCAGGTTCGCTCCCAGGTGCCACGCTTGATCAGGCCGCTGGGCTTGTAGCGGAGCGCCGGCAGCAGGGGGACGCTCTCGGCGGCGACCAGTTCGGCGACGAGTTTCTGGACATCGAACGCCGGGTCGTCGCGGTATAACTCGCCGACCTGCATGAACTCCGCGTCGCCGCGGGCCACATCCGCCAGCCGGGCGACCGAGATCAAGGCGATGTCGAGTAAGCCACGCCCGTACGTCGGCGCCCGTTGCTCAACCACCGGCTCCTTCATCCGGCGTGCCCGGCTCGTCGTTTTCCCCGCGGACGTGGCGGGAGGGCGAAGCTCCTGCTGAGCCGCGGTCAACGGTGGGTCTCCACTTCTCGCCGCCTCACCCCCAGCATCGGTCTCTGATTCTCCATGAACAGCCACGTCTTGTGTTGCTCGCGGCTCGGCAGGAGCCTCGCCCTCCCGCGGCGTCTTCCTGTCGGGAGAGACCTGCTCCGCCTGCGGTTTCGGCACCATCCGGCCATCGAAATCAAAATAACTCTCCAGGCGGTCCAGCAGCCACTCGCGCAGCGCCCGCTCGACCTGCGACTCCCACGGCTCGGTGTTCCAGCGGCGCTTGTATTCGGGCTGCTCGATGAGGCGGATGTTGGGATCGCTCTCGATCAGCGCAATCCGCCGCTCGACCAATTCCCGATACCCCTGCGGCCACTCCGCGGGAATCTCGGTGATCGGCTTGGAACCGTGGCGTTCAAACCATGTCGTCTGCAGTTCGCCCGCCGCCATCTTGCGGGCCATGACGATTTCAAAGGCCCGCTGGCCGAGTTTGACGCCGACCATGCTGCCGAGTGCCGCCGCTTCCAAACTGACACCCGCGCCGATCTTGAACGGCAAGGTCGCCTTCGTCAACGGCTTTTCCGTCAGCCCATACAGGTGATAACACTCCCAGTCCAGCTCTTCCTGCTCGGCGATCATCTGGGCGCGAATCATCTCCACGCCTTGTTTCGCCATGACGAGCGCCCGCCTGGTCGGCGCACCAATTTTGCAGAGCGCCGCGGGCTGGATTTCGGAGGAGATTCTCGCGAAGTCGTCGAGCAGTTTGGCGGTGAGGCGGGGACGGCCTTTTGGAAGGGGGAATTGCTGAAGTTTTGTACCGTTGAACGCAAAGAAATCCTCAAATGGTGCGGTTCGTTGGCGCGCACCATGTTGGTCGACGGTGCTACCTTTGTTATGGCAAACCTGCTTCATCCAAAAACAGCCCGTGGAGCTGTTCAGCAACCCCAACAACTCAAGGTGCGTCTCCTCCTTGGAGCCCGGTGGCAACTTGATCACCGGCGCGGTTCTGTTAAAGACCGTGCCACCGTGATCCAGCACGAAATGGTTATGCGTGGCGACCTCACCGAGGATGATTGAGAGCGGAACTCGTAGGCGATGAAGTGTGATTTGATGCCACTCCCACCAAGGCCGTCCTTCTTGAAAGTAAGTTAGTCGAGCAAATGTTGCACGATTGCCCAGAAGACTTCGAGCTATCCAAACCCATCGCCCAAGTCCTGGTACAATCGAGAGCGGAAGCAATTGTTCGTCACGGTAGGGAAACAATGAATAATCGCCGTCTGTGATTTGCCAATCTCTGATTTCATCTCCAAGCGCCAGGCGACGAATTGCGATTGGTTCAACACGACGGCGGACGAACGCGTTCCAGGTAGCTAACATAATCTCATCGGCATTCGTCATTCCTAAAATTCCAATAGCCTCTGCAACCGATGACAGCGAAATCGCCGCAAACTCATCTAGTTGTTGTTGCAGCTCTGCTGCACCACCTCCGCCGATCGACCATGGGTGCCGGTGAAACAGCCCGCGTGGCGAGTCTCCGACACTGACAAATTCGCTTTGAGATCCTGCATTGTCCAATTGCTCTACGATAGCCGACCAAACTAACCCGAGCGCCGGATCTTCTGGCGTTGCTGGCTCGCCGCGAATTCCCATCACTGTTCTCAAATTGCTGCCAATCGGCGGCTCATGGCGTCCAAACAAAATCACGGTCGGCGTCCCGTGCCCCGGAATGTATGCCCCGGCGGTGTCGATCACATGCGTCAAATCCACTGTCGGGAAAAACTCCTCAATCAGCTTCTTTCCAAATTCTCGCTTCATAAACGAATTGGACGTAATCTGTCCGGTGAATCCGCCCTTCACCGCCAGCTTGAAAATCCGCTCCAGAAACGGCACCGACAGCGAATACTTCATGTGGCACGACGTAAACCGCTTCCGATACCGTTCATTCAACTGCCGGTCCTTCGGCGTGATATACGGCGGGTTCGCCACCACCGCGTGATACGTCCCCGCGCGGAGCATCCCCTTCAGCAGCGGCAGGTCTTCGGACTGGTAGGCGTGGTCGCATTCTTCATCGTCGCTGGTCAGCTCGAAGTCGAGGACCTGCTGGCCGCCGATCAACGGGGCGTGCAGCAGGGAATCGCCGCAGGCGACCTGCAGCGTGAACGCCGGGGCGTCGGCCAGGCGGGTCTCGCCGCTGGCCCGCATCGCGGCGAGCAGCAGGCGGAAGCGGGTGATCGCCACGGCGTAGGGGTTCACATCCACGCCGTGAATGCTCTTGAGCGTCCGCCCGACCAGGTCGCGGATTTTCGCTCCGGGTTCCTGCTTCTGCCACCGCGCCAAAATCCTTGGGAACGCCCCCAGCAGAAAGTGGCCTGAGCCACAGGCGGGGTCGATCATCTTGAACGGAGCCCGCAGCCGTTCCCGGTCGTCCAGGCCGGGCAGCTTCTTCTGCGCGGGTGCGGCGAGTTCCTGTTCCAGCCCGAATTCGTCCAGCGCCGGCTCCAGCGTCCGGTCGAGGATGAACTCCTCCACGAACTCCGGTGTCTGCAACAATGCGTACTTCTTTCGCGTGGCTTCCGACAGATCCTGATACAGGTCGCCCAGAAACCGCGTGTCCCACGCGGGATCGGTGAAGTCGTGGAGCAACAGACCGGTCTCGGAATCCTGCTTCTGGAAGAACTCCAAGATCGCGCGACCGGCGTCGCCGCTGAGCCACGTGGGGTACTCGCGAAGCGGGTTGTGGTCGCCAAAGATCTCGCGACCGCCGGGAAGCTTTGAAAGGGCCTCGAACGTCTGGAACAGGTACTCGCGTTCGTTGGGGGCGGCCGCGTTGCGGACGTAGAGTTCGAACTCGTCCCGCGCCCGTTCGAGCCGCGGCCCCGGTCCGGCGATCCGCGGTGGCTCAACCAGTTGGTTGTCTTCCAGGAACCGCGCGAACACCGCGCTCAGCACCCACGCCACCGCGGCCTGCGTGATGTAATCGGTCCGCCATTCTTCGTAGCTCGCCGCCGTCCGCCCCGCCGCCCGCGCCCGATCGTACTCCGCCTTGAGC
>JAKFUF010000127.1 GCA_021732845.1 Planctomycetaceae bacterium
GCCTCCTTGGGTGTGAACACACGGGACGTTTCGACAACTCCCCTATGTTTCCCCAACGGAGGCACTTTCTTCCACCGTCAACACCGAAAAACCCGCCGTTTTCCACAGCGGATGACCGGTTACACCCAAATCGTTTCCTTCGACGGTGCTACCACATACCGCATCCCGTTGTATTCTGCGGTGCCTGTCGGCTTCCCTTCGCCAGCCGACGACTACGCGGAGGCACAATTCGACTCCCCGACAACGCGCACAAAGAACGTGGCTGCCGGATGCTCGATAAGATGTTCATTCAGGTCGATGATCGACGCGGGAATTGAGGCTGGCGACCTGCTCATCGTCGACAAATCTCTGGACGCGAAGGATCGCGACATTGTCATCGCGTGCATTGACGGTCAGTTCCTGGTCAAGCGGTTTTGTCAGGCCAGGCGTGAATTCCGGCTGATCGCAGAAAGTCCTGGCCACCCACCGATCGCGCTAAATAGCCTTGCGTGATTCGGGGGCGCGGGGTCATGCGGCGATCAGTTGATGGTTTCCTGTCCGTCGTCGTGCGTGTAGGTAGGCGTGAACATCATCCAAGAGTTCGTCCATTGTCTTGCGGGTGTGGTTGCGTGTGACGTTGTCATGGAGATCCTTCCATAAGCGTTCGATGCGGTTGTGGTCCGGACAGTAGGGTGGCAGGAAGTGGAGTTGGACTTTCTCCCCCCATCGTGCCATTGCGGCCTGAACAGCCTTGCTGCTGTGGATTTTGAAATTGTCCAGGGTCAGATGGATGACTCTGGAGCGGGTGTAAGCCCGGGAAACAAGATGATCCACCAGATGGATTAACAGGGCTCCGGTTTTGCGCGGGCCCTCCACCCAGGCGATCCGGCCGGTCTGGGCATTGAGGGCTCCGGCCAGGTAGTGCTTCTGGTTCTGACCCGGCGTCATCACTTGCTTCTGCTGCCCTGCCAGCATCCAGTCGTTGCCGATCTTTGGGTTCAAATGGATGTCGACCTCGTCCACATAAAGTAAGACCTCACCCGGCGGAAGATTCTCCTCCAAGCGGCGAATCGCGTTCAGACAGCGTGATTTCTTGTGTTTCGACCACGGGCAGGCCACGACCGGCTTGGGTCTTCCACAGCGGACATGGTGCTCTCGCAGCAGGCGGCTCATGGTCGTGGTGCTGACTCGAATCCCCGTCTGGGCGGCTGCCACCAGCACCAGCAGTTCCTGAGTCCAAGTCGTCCGCCGCCAGCCGAAATCCGCGGGCGATCCCGCCACCGCTGTCAGCACTGTCACAACATATCCCTCGTCCACCTTGGAATCACCATTGTCTTCGCGGCCGTCCACCAACCCTTCCAACCCTTTGCCAGAAATGCCTCCGCCACGCGGTACACCGTTGACCGGGAGCAGCCGAGAACCTGGGCGATCACCCACGGACGCTCGCCGCGAACCAGATTCCGGATGACGTTGCAGCGAATTCTCCATCCCGCACCTGGTGCGTGCATCGACTCGCTCACGAGCCACCGCTGCTCAGGCCGACTGAGTTGCTTCCAACGACTCTGCACATCCTGCATAATGCTCATCAAGGAACTCCATGCACCTGCTGCGCCTCAGAATCGACGCAAGTGTTTGTGAGTTCCTTGTTTATTAACTGTCCCGGAATCGCGCAAGCCTATCGCGCGGAGCGCCGAGGCGAAGGCAGTCGGCATCCCGATGGGCGTGCCGGCCTTCCAGATCAAGCGTGACATCCGCAAGCACGACATCGCCGTGTTCTCGTTGAACTACACGTTGTACGCGGACATGTCCCGGCGCGTGATGGAAACTCTGCGGCAGTTCAGTCCGGAAATCGAGATCTACTCGATCGATGAATGCTTCCTGAAAATCCCGGCAGTGGAACACGCAGACCTGCGGAGATTGGCCAGAGGATTCGCAGAACGGTCGTAAAGTGGACGGGAATCCCGGTCTCGGTTGGATTTGCCCCAACTAAGGCTCTGGCAAAACTCGCGAATCGTCTGGCCAAGAAGTCTGCGGGTGTGCTGGACTTGATGGCGAAGGTGGATCAGACCAGCGCCTTGTCACGAACAGATGTCGCTGATGTCTGGGGAATTGGACCGGCGAACTCGGCGAAGTTGCGAAAGATCGGAATCCAAACAGCACTTCAATGCCGTGACGCTGACGACGAACAGATTCTCAAGCTGACGACGATTGTCGGTCTGAAACTGGTACATGAGCTGCGTGGCACTCCCGCCATCGACTGGAAAGCAGTCACACCGCCGAAGAAGGGAATCTGTGTCTCCCGGTCATTTGGGGAACCAGTCACCACACTCGAAGGGTTGCAGCAGGCGCTGGCCGCATACGTGTCGCGTGCGGCTGAGAAGCTGCGTAGGCAGAAGTCACTTGCCAGTGTGGTGACGATCTTCTTCCACTCGAATCCCTTCAATGACGACGCGAAGTTGCAACGGTCTGGAGTCGTGGAGCTGCCGTGCCCCACGGCGACGACGAATGAACTGATCCACTTCGTGAGCGAAGCGGCGGCGCGGCTCTATCGCGACGGGTTCAAGTTCAAGAAGGCCGGTGTGCTGCTCTCAGGAATCGTGAACAGCACACGCCAGTTGAATCTGTTTTACGCACGGGATCGAATCCGTGACGCCACGCTGATGTCCACCTTGGACCGGATCAACCACGAATTCGGTTCGCGCATGGTGAGGTTTGGCGCGGAGGGAATCGATCAGCGCTGGGCTGCGAAGTTCGAGATGAAGTCGCCGCGGTACACGACGCGGTGGGAGGAACTCCCGAAAGTGGGGTGATGCTGAAGCGGCTGATGTCAGCCGGCTTTCAACCAGCTTCGGCTTTTGCCCACAGGCCTTTGAAGCACTGGGCTGGTGCCGCTCATGGGGTTCGCTTGGCCGCAAGATCCGCCGCACAGCGATCTGCTTGATCCGCAGCTTCTGCGGCGGTGATCGGCTTGGGCCCAACGCCAACTTTGGCGTGCGGAATCTCCCGGAGAATCTTCGCCGCCCGCGTCCAAAGCGCGGGATCGTTTGGCAGTCGATCTAGGTCGTAACGCCGCAAGTGCGCGGCGCTGGCGAGGATTGCGGGATCGACGGGTGCGGCTCCTGGCTCTTCCGCGCGCGTCACCTCGTCCTGTTCGTAGTGATTGGCGAGCATCATCCGCGCTAGTGAGACGGTGGGGTCGTACTCCAATGCGGACTCGAGGCTGTCGCGGCTGCCAAAATCCCGTTCGCGCTCGGCGATCTGGCGAACGGTGAGTTTTGAATTTGGAGAAAGACGCCGCTGCGGACCGCTGGTTTTGAGCCACGCCTGCAAATCGGCCCACGGTCCGGCGGGGAGTGGTGTTTCCAGCAAGGCACGCCGTTCCTCATCGGGGATCGCTTCCAGTTCCCCGTCGCGGTATCGCAGGCCAGCAATTCCCCGACCCCACAGCAGCACATTGGGCGGCAAGACATTCACTTCAGCAGTCCGTACGGTTACGGCGAGATCCCACACCCGCACTGTCTTGTCGTCACTGGCGGTGACGACGCGGGTGCCATCCGGGCTGAAACTCGCGCTGTTGACAGGGTTTTCATGGCGCAGGGGTTCGCCGAACGGCTTGACGCTGGCCGCATCCCACACACGCGCTGTCTTGTCGTCACTGGCGGTAACGACGCGGGTGCCGTCCGGGCTGAACCGCGCGCTGTTGACTTTGTATTCATGGCGCAGGAGTTCACCGAGCAGCTTGCCGCTGGCCGCATCCCACACCCGCACTGTCTTGTCGTCACTGGCGGTGGCGACGCGGGTGCCGTCAGGGCTGAAACTCGCGCTGTGGACCAAATGTTTATGGCGCAGGGATTCGCCGAGCGGATGGCCGCTGGCCGCGTCCCATACCCGCGATGTCTTGTCAAAACTGGCGGTGACGACGCGGGTGCCATCCGGGCTGAAACTTGCACTGTTGACAGTTTTTTCATGGCGCAGGGGATCACCGAGCGGCTTGCCGCTGACCGCGTCCCACACCCGCGCTGTCTTGTCTTCACTGGCCGTGACGACGCGGGTGCCGTCCGGGCTGAAACTCGCGCTGTTGACAATGTCTTCGTGCCGCAGGGGTTCGCCGAGCGGCTTGCCGCTGGCCGCGTCCCACACCCGCGCTGTCTTGTCCCAACTGGCGGTGACGACGCGGGTGCCATCCGGGCTGAAACTTGCGCTGTTGACAGTTTTTTCATGGCGCAGGGGATCACCGAGCGGCTGGCCGCTGGCCGCATCCCACACCCGCGCTGTCTTGTCTTCACTGGCGGTGACGACGCGGGTGCCGTCCGGGCTGAAACTCGCGCTGTTGACAGCGCCGTCATGGCGCAGGGGCTCGCCGATCGGCTTGCTGCTGGCCGCATCCCACATCCGCGCTGTCTTGTCTTCACTGGCGGTGACGACGCGGGTGCCGTCCGGGCTGAAACTCGCGCTGTTGACAGCGCCGTCATGGCGCAGGGGCTCGCCGATCGGCTTGCTGCTGGCCGCATCCTACATCCGCGCTGTCTTGTCTTCACTGGCGGTGACGACGCGGGTGCCGTCCGGGCTGAAACTCGCGCTGTTGACAGCGCCGTCATGGCGCAGGGGCTCGCCGATCGGCTTGCTGCTGGCCGCATCCCACATCTGCGCTGTCTTGTCGTCATTGGCGGTGACGACGCGGGTGCCGTCCGGGCTGAAACTCGCGCTGTTGACAGCGCCGTCATGGCGCAGGGGCTCGCCGATCGGCTTGCTGCTGGCCGCATCCCACATCCGCGCTGTCTTGTCTTCACTGGCGGTGACGACGCGGGTGCCGTCCGGGCTGAAACTCGCACTGCGGACAATGTCTTTGTGCCGCAGGGGTTCGCCGAGCGGCTGGCCGCTGGCCGCGTCCCACACCCGCGCTGTCTTGTCAAAACTGGCGGTGACGACGCGGGTGCCGTCCGGGCTGAAACTCGCGCTGTTGACAGCGCCGTCATGGCGCAGGGGCTCGCCGATCGGCTTGCTGCTGGCTGCGTCCCACACCCGCGCTGTCTTGTCAAAACTGGCGGTGACGACGCGGGTGCCGTCCGGGCTGAAACTCGCGCTGTTGACTCTGTTTTTATGCCGCAGGGGTTTGCCCGAGTGGTGACTCTGTCTGAATCGTGGCATTTGCCAGAGCTTAAATGAAAGCCACTCGCTGGCTTGTCGATTTGCAGGTTCCGATTCCAGGGCGCGTAAGCAGAGCGCTACCGCTTCGTGCCACTTGCTGATTCCGGGCAGACTGGGAGCCCAACCGCCATTTTGACGCGCGGTGTCGTCCTCCTGCCACACCTTGAGCGCGCTGGCATAGTCCGCCTGGCTGGCGCGGTGGAGCAGGGCACGTTGGTGATCGTTTGCTTCGCTGGTGAGCCTGGCGTTTTCGGTGGCCCGCTTCGCATTTTCGTCCGCGATCTTCTCCTGACGCTGGGCCTCCGTTTTCTCCTTCCCCGCCGTGGTGGCACTCGCCTTCGCGGCGGTCGCGTTGAAGTCGGCTTCTCGTTGCTTGAACCATGCTGTGACGCCTCCAACAAGTGCCACGACCGTCAGGACAATCATCCCGGACATCACGGCGCGACGCAGGCGACGGGCGCGGAATTGGAGCGCGGTATGGTGGGAGATGGATGTCTGGAGATAAGCCGTCGTTTCTGCCGACAGAAGCGACTTCGCCTGGGCAAGCAGTTGCTTGCCTTCTTCGAGCGGCAGTCCGGCGGAAAGCAGCAGGCTCGGATCCCGGTGCTGCTGGTCCCAGTGATGCTGACTGTGTTCGACCCGCGCGCGAATTCGCAGGTGGTCGCGATTGTCAGCCACCCAGGTGGCGAGTTGCTCCCAGCGACGGAGCAATGCTTCATGCGCCAGACTGGCGATGGGCGTTTCGCCTTCCCGATCGGTGGTGAGGAACCGGGCGGCAATGAGGCTTTCTGTCAGAGTGGCGCGGGCGGGGGTGGAGGTTAGGTCAGAGAGTAAAGCCCGGCGGCGTACAGCTGATTGTTCGCCAGCCACATCAACTGTGACAAGCAGGGGCAGGATTTCGGGAAGTGCGGCGCGGGCGTCTTCAGGGAGGCTGTCGAACGTGGCGGCGGCGCGCTTTCCCAGGCCCCCCTCTACTCCGCCCATGGCCTGATAGGCGGCAAAGGTCAGCGTGCGGTTTAGTTCGCGCTGCTGATAGAGTTCGCTGAGGGCGTACTGCAACAGTGGCAGTGCGGCGGGGTCCCGGGAGGCATCCTGGAGGATGAGTTGGTCGAGGGTACGGCCGGTTTTCTCTTCGCGCTCAAACGTCAATCCGGCCAGCCGCGGGGGTTCGGTGATCAAACGCTGCAAGGCGGCCGCGCCGGGAGGCAACAGGTCGCAATGGCCCTGGCCCTCTTTGAGCCGCAGAAAGGCTGGTTCACGCTGAGCGTGCGGATAAAAGTCGCTTCGCAACGTCGCGAGAACCGCAACGTGGCCGCAGCGCGCGAGGGTTTCCAGCAGGTCCAAAAACTTCGAGCGGTCCTCAGCAGTGATCCGGCGGTCGGTCCAGAGTTCTTCCAATTGATCGACCAGCAGCAGCAGTTTGACCACGCCCTTTTCGGCTTCGGCAGCGCGGGCAAACGCAGGGGCGAGGCTCAACTTGATGGTCAGCGTGGGATCTTTGGCTAACCCGGCGGCGATGTCCTCCAGGGCGGTGGCGGAATTGCGCAGTTCGGGCAGTTGTTCAGCCAGCGTCCGCGTCAGGCTCGTTGCCAAGTCGCTGCCGCCCAGCGAGGGGAAGAACGGCACGACGCGCCAGGTCTTCACCTGCTCGTCGTAGGCATGTTGCGTGAGCGCGGCTGCCACGCCGGCACGGGCGAGAGAACTCTTGCCAGAGCCACTGGCCCCGACGATGACCACGCTGGAGCAGCCGGATTGCGCGCGTTCCCGCAGCCGTTGCAGGATGTCGCAGGTTTCTTCATCCCGCCCGTGGAAAATCGGGGCGTGTTCAACGTCGAAGAATTGCAGACCGCGGTACGGGTCGCTGAGCCACGTCGGCGCGGCATCAACTCCCAGCAATTCTTCCAGTACACCCTGCAAATGCGTGTGCAGACGCTGGGCAAAACTGACAGGCTCGGGGTAGCTGTGATAGGCCCGCAGGTTGCGTCCATTCGCGTCGTGAAACTGTTCCTGAATGAAGGACTTTGCCAGTTCCCGCTGAGCCACGAGTTCCTGCCAGCGGTCGACCGGATGCTTCAGAACGCCTTGTTGAAATCCCTGCTCGTCCTGCCGGGCGTACGCCAGGATCACTGGTCGTTTCCGGCCGCTTTGCTCGAAGGCGGCGAAGGCCCTGGCCCTCTACACCATCAACAACGACTTTTTCAAAAACTCCAGGGCTGATTGGCGCTTGACTGGAACGTCCTTTTCGTCACGGCGGCGTGGACAAGTCGGAATCGCCGGCCTCTTCGGTAAGTCAATTGCTTGCCACCGGCTTCCAAGATTTGTTCCACCAGAATGTGTTCTTAGCGCGTTCTTCATGGATTCATCGCAAAAACTTCATCATCGTTCGCCAGAATGCTGCGACACGATCGTCGGGTTTTGGACACTGACGCAGAGAACACAATGATGACTTTTGGGCCACGGCACATCCGCATGGGTGCCATCTTGGTGTTGGCCGCTATCACGGGCTGCGGCTCCCCACAACAGGGCTACATCAAACACGATGAGTCCCTCTGCCCTTTGACCGGAAAAGTTCTGTTCGACGGCAAACCAACTCCAAATGCAGTCGTGGTATTGCATCGCCTTGGGCCGGGACCTGCTGTCCAGGGGGCAAAGGGAGTCTCCTCAACCGCCCCCAATCCTCGTGGCGAGTGCGACGACCACGGAGTGTTTGTTGTATACACCTACGCTTTTCCGGACGGCGCTCCGCCGGGCAATTATCTCGCGACCGTTTCGTGGAAAGATCCCGAAGGCTTGGAGCGCGAGGGTGAGGTGTATCCTGAGATGCTGCCACGGCGGTATCAAAACTCCGCGGAATCGGGCCTGACTGTCACGGTGTCGGTGTCGGAAGACAAAATCCCCACCTTTATTACCCCGGCACGCAAATTCCGCACGTTGTCCATCATAACGATGCATTGGCGAAGCGATGAGTTTAGAATTGTGGTTATGTTTGGTGTGAGGAAAGCCAGCATTCACGGAGGAAATCATGGGAAT
>JAKFUF010000193.1 GCA_021732845.1 Planctomycetaceae bacterium
ATCGCCTGACCGGAGAACAGCCCGACAAACGGGCTGAACAGCCGCTGCTCCCTCGGATCCACCATGTGCCGCATCGTGCCGCTCCAGCCACCGCCACTGCTGTCAGAAATCCATCACCGGCTAAAACATTAGCGCCCGAACGAATCGCTGTCCAGGCTCCCGACTTTTGTCGGACACGTCAAGTTTGTAAATTCTGCATCGACATAAGTGGCACGCGGCTGCACCCAGGCATTAGCGCAACTGGGCAGTGCAATGAATCAATGACCAATGACTCAATGTCCAATGAGCTGGAGGCCGCACCACTCCAAACAGGCGGACCGCATCAAAAGATTGGTCATTATTTCATTGGTCATTGGGTCATTCCCTCCACGTTGTTTTCTCGCAACATGCGTGGCCTCGTGTCGTCATTCGCCGACATCGGTGGAATTTCTCGCAAGCGTGCGGCGTGGCGCATCTCTCTTGCGGAATACATGTTACGAACATTCGTTCCGGAATGTGAACAGTCTGGCACTGCGTTTGTTAAGTGGAGTGAATGCCGATTCAAAAGATCACTCGACGTGCACCAACGAGGCCGCCATGTCATTGCCGCTGGTTCTCCTGCTGACGACCGAAGTTCCTCTGGCCGAGGCGTTGCAGACTGAGCTGGGACAGCGGTTCGAGTTTGACTTCTGCCCCACCGTCGATGAGGCCCGGCCCGTCATGCAGCAGACTCCGCCCTGGGGCTTGGTCGCGGATTTTCGCGCCCCCTCCAAAGGCGGACATGCCGAGGCGGCCTTCCTCGATCTGATCACCTCGCAGCGGCCCGACCTGAGGCTCACGATCCTCGCGCCTCTGGGTGCTCCAGAACCTCTGGAACGCAGCCTCACCTGCGCCGGAGCCACGGTCCTGCGGACACCTGTCAACACCAGGGACTTGGTGAACCGCCTGTCCGAGCAGTCGCCGCTCAAGGCTGAGCCCAAGCCGGTCAACGTGCGCGTCAACCATGAGGCCGAGTTCACGCTGACCGGCCTCACGCGGCGGTTTGAAACGAACACCCCCAAGATGCAGATGATGCTGGCCGACCTCGAAGTCGCCGCCCGGCACGATGTGACGGTGTTGCTGATCGGCGAGACTGGCTCCGGCAAGACGTTTTTGTCGAAGCTGATTCATGAGATCTCGCCGCGGGCCACCGAACCGTTTTTGACGGTTGCCTGCGGCGCGCTGCCCAACGACCTGATCGAAAGCGAACTGTTCGGCCATGTGAAGGGCTCGTTCACGGGAGCACATGCCGACAAGGACGGCAAGTTTGTGGCCGCCCGGCGGGGCACAATCCTGCTGGACGAAATTGATGTGCTCGGTCTCGAGCAGCAGGTCAAACTGCTGCGGGTGATCGAGTCGGGTGAGTTTGAACCGGTCGGCTCCAACCGCACGGTGAAGAGCGAAGCCCGGCTGATTGTCGCCAGCAACCTGGAACTGCAGCCACTGGTCGAACAGGGCAAGTTCCGGCCAGACCTTTACTATCGTCTCAATATGCTCAAATTCGACGTGGCTCCGCTTCGCGTCCGCAAGCCAGACATTATTCCGCTGGCCCGCAAGTTCGCCAGCGAACTGGCCGCCAAGCACAACGTGAAAATTGAACGGATCGAAGACAGCCTGCTGGCCGCCTTGATGCGGTACCCCTGGCCCGGCAATGTCCGCGAACTGGAGCACGTCATCCAGCGGGCCGTGATCTATTGCCGTGACGGAGTTCTCACCGCCCAGCACCTGCCGACGCACATCCTGATGGGCCAGGCCGGACCAGGCAACGACGGCGGACAAGTGACCGACAACACCCCAGATGCCACCGGTTCCTTGAACCACCAGGTGGCTCTCAGCGAGCGGGAAATCATTGAGCAAACCCTGTTCAAGAACAACCACAGCCGCACCGGCACCGCCCGGGCGCTGGGGATCAGCCGGGTGACGCTGTACAACAAGATGAAGAAGTATGGGATGACGAAGTGAAGTGGAAATCCAAATGACAAATGACAAATGACAAATGGGCCGCTGGTTGATGAGGGCCGCATCAAAGGCGAGATCACCTTTCAACTCGGGAAGCTCAAGCGATTCTGCCGGATCAAGGATATTCGCGTCCATTCGCGTTTATTCGCGGTTCCATAAACTTCCCGCGGCGCGGTTACGAGTCGTCTGATCATCAAGTTCGGAACCGCGAATGAACGCGAATGGACGCGAATGAAATGAGTTGCTGAGCGAATCGCAAAGGACCAGAAAAGGTCTCGCAAGTCACCGCACAATTTCGTCCAAGACTGCCAACACGCGCAATGTGGCTACAGGGTTTGCTTGCTTCCGCATTGCGGTTGCGGCAGATTCCAGGAGTGATGGTTGGGTGAGCCACGGCTGTAAGGCGGGCTCCAAGGCCAGGGCTGTTTGCCGTGCGGTCGGGCCTTGTGCGACAGCTATGGCCGCGCCGGCTTTGGCATACGCGGCGGCATTCGCGGCCTGATGGTTCTCCGCTGCCTGGGGATACGGGATCAGCACCGCCGGCAGGCCGGCGCAAGCAGCTTCCGCCAATGTGGTCGCTCCGGCGCGAGCCACGAGCAGCGTGGCTTCGCGGTAGCGAGCAGCCATGTCGTGGAAAAATGGCTCGACGCAATGGTCGATGCCATGACGCGCATACGCCGCCCGCACCGCCTCCGCGCCCGTGGCTCCCGTTTGATGCACCACCCGCACCCCGGCGAACAACGCAGGACGCTGCTCCGCCAGTTCGATCAATGCTTGATTCAAGGGCTGTGCGCCCAGGCTGCCGCCGAGAACCAGCAGTGTGATTCGATCCTGCGGTCGGGCAGGATGTTCATGTAATTCAGCGATCTCGCGCCGCACCGGGTTGCCGGTGACAATCCCGTTCTTCACGCGGGGCAGCGTCTCCGAAAACGACACACAGACCCGGTCCGCCCAGTGGCTCAGCCACCGTACCGAACGTCCGGGAATGACGTTCTGTTCCAGCAACAGCACCGGAATCCGCTGCCGGCGCGCCGCCCAAACCACCGGCGCACAGGCAAACCCTCCCAGGCCAAGCACCGCATCCGGCCGGTTCTCGCGCAGCCACTGCGCGGCCAAGCGACACGCGCGAAAGTTGGCCGTCAGGAACTTGAAAGGAGAACGCACCAGCTTGGACAGTGATTCCGCCGGCAGCGTGCGGTGTTCGAATCGGGTCGACGTTACTGTCTGCGTGTCCCGTCCAAGAATCTGCCGTTCGACAGGTCGGTCCGTCCCCCAGAATTCGATGCGAACATCCGGGCTCCGCAGCAAAACCGCTTCGGCCACCGCCAGCCCCGGCGTCAGGTGCCCGCCCGTCCCCCCGCCTGCAAAAACCAGCGATTTGATGGTGATCGATCCAATGCTCTTGAGTTTGGTGCGAGACGCGACATGGCACGACCTTGCTATTCCACGGTCGGACCAGGAGGCCTGTCGCTCGAACGGGCTTGGAAGCCCATTTTACGGTTGAAAGCCGCGAGTTCCTTTCAACTGGTGCAACTCGACACGGTTCGCGTCCAGCGACACCAACGGCGGCGCACCGTCTTTGGCACAGCCACCGCAACCTCCGCAGCCACTGGCCGCGCCTTTGCCCGGAAACACGGTGAGCCACGCGCGGCGAAGGACGAAGAAGGCGGCCCAAGCCACCCCCGCCGCCACCAGGATCCATTGCCATTCCACGGGCATGACCGCTCTCTCCCGCGTCCACAAAGCGATTCAAAGTTGCCGAGTCACTCCGTGGCTCGAACCGGGTCACGCAGTGACCGGTCAACTTTATCAATCGTATGCCACACCTCTCTTGGGGTCCATTCCTGTGAATGTTCAGCAGCCTGTGGCAATGGCAGTCAAGCCTTCACATCCGTCGGCGAACCCTGTTTGCCTTCGCTCGCCACCAGCAGCCGGTCGCATCCATGCAGCAGGAATCCATACCAGCCGATGATCATTCCCAGCACGCCCGCCCAGGCGAAGTGCGGGTTGCCGACGACCAGTCCGTAGCCACCGAGGCCCGCGGCCGCCAGCGCGATGGTGCCGGTCCACAGCGGGGTGGAGGTCTTCCGATGCAGCACCAAAATCGGCGCGGCGATCTGTTCGCAAAGCGTGCGTTTCAAGTTGATCCATCCCGAAAAAACAACATCTCAGAACACCCAACGATCCACTCATCCGCCCCGAACAAACAGCAAATCCCACTTCGGGCCGCCACCATCCACCAGCGACCCATTTGTCATTTGTCATTTGTCATTTGTCATTTGTCATTTGTCATTTGTCATTTGTCATTTGTCATTTGTCATTTGTCATTTGGATTTCCCCCACCCTCGCCTCAAGCCAACGGCGACTTCCCGTTCACCGGCAGCAACTGCTCCACCAGCCGTGACCAGTACGACGCCCCCACCGCCAGGAGCTGGTCATTGAAGTCGTAGTGCGGGTTGTGCAGCGTGCGGTTGCCGTCGGCGGGGCCGTTGCCGGCCCAGATGTACGAGCCGGGGCATTTCTGCAGCATGAAGGAAAAATCTTCCGAGCCCATGCACGGCGTCGGTTCGCGGTCGACCTGGGACTTGCCAGCCACGGCCACGGCTGCGGCTGCCGACCACTCGGTTTCGATCGGTGTGTTGATCGTGCTGGGATACCGGCGTTCATAGCGGACCGTGGCTGTCGCGCCATGGGCTTCGCAGATGGCGGCGGCATGCCGCTTGAGGGCGGTTTCCATGCGGTCCTGCGAGTCCGCCCGAAACGTCCGCACCGTCCCGCGGAGCATCGCCGATTCCGGGATGACGTTCCAGGTGTCGCCGCCGTGGATCTGCGTCACCGTGAGCACGACGGAGTCCAACGGGTCGGTGTTGCGGCTCACCAGCGACTGCAGCGACAGCACGAGCTGTGAGGCAATCACGAGGGGGTCGATCCCCAGGTGCGGCAGCGCGGCGTGGGCTCCGCGGCCATGAATGATGATCTCGAACACGTCGAACGCGGCCATCATCGGACCGGGACGGACGGCGAAGGTGCCGACTGGCATGCCCGGCCAGTTGTGCAGGCCGAACACCGCCTTGGCGGGAAACAGGTCGAACAAACCCTGTTCGACCATCACCCGCCCGCCGCCTTCGTTCTCTTCGGCCGGCTGAAAGAAGAAGTGGACCGTGCCGTGAAACCCCTTTGATTCCGCCAGATAGCGGGCCGCGCCCAGCAGCATTGTCGTATGGCCGTCATGCCCGCAGGCATGCATCTTGCCCGGCCGCGTCGACTGGTACGGCAGGCCGGTCTGTTCGGTGATGTCCAGCGCGTCCATGTCGGCCCGCAGGGCGAGAGCCGGACCATCGTCCCGCCCCGGCTGCGTGACCTTCAGCGTTCCCACCACGCCGGTCCCCGCCAGCCCGCGATGCACGCTGAGCCCCGACTCTTCGAGCCGCTTCGCCACAAAGTCCGACGTGTAGACCTCCTCGAAGGCCGTTTCGGGGTGGGCATGCAGATCGCGGCGCCAGGCGGTCAGTTCGGGGGCCAGTTCCACCAATCGCGGAATCAGTTGCATGTCGTGGTCTCAGTGAAGCCGGGTTGTGTTGGACGTCCCAGATTCTAGAGAGGATGACTGGCAGGTGGAAATGACAAGCGACCGTACGATGGCCTTCCGAGGCCGTCCCGACTAACGGTTGATGCTCGATTTGCCCATCGATTTGGCAAATTCCCAGCTCAATCCACTCGTCCGTGTTTTTCGGCGAGTGAACGTCAACCGCCCACCGAACGGCCTGGGAAGGCCGTTCTACAAACGACCTTGGGATGGACCATCTCGGTTCGCCCCGTCTGTCGCGACAGGGGGCGCAGTGGCGTCCATCTCGATATGCGGAGATGCGGGCGAGTCGTTGTGCTCTTTCAGCGTTTTGACCGGCAGATCGTACGCTTTGTTTTCGAAGTGGTCGTAGTCTTTGCTCGCAACTTGCGGCAGATTGTGTTGCGACAACAACTCCGGCGAGCCTGGCTGCGCCAACTCCAAGATGCGGGGCGCGGTCGGCAAACCGTGATCCCCTCTCTTCGGGGAGCACACTTCCTGGTCAGCCACGGTTTCGCGAGCGAACACAACATAAATGGCATCGGGCCTCTTCAGGGTCATCAACACCCGTTCTGATTGCACGACGGAGGGCGCGGTGGTTGCGGAAGCAGCGCTCGGGGCCGCAGCGGAAACCGCCTTCGCGACAGGGGGCGCAGGCGGCAGTTCCAGTCGCCCCGACAGCAGCCCGTAATTGGCGACGACGTACTTGGTCGCCAGCTCGAAATCATGGATCTTTTCCGGATCCTCCACGACTTCCACCTCCTCGGCATCCTCTTCCACCTCCGGTTCGCCCTCGTCCTCGTCGTCAGCCCGCCGGCGCAACCGGTTGATGCCGCACTGCCCATCCGGTTCCAGGTGACTCAGACAATATTTGATGGCCCATCGCTCCCCGCGCTCCAAAGCCTGGACGAGCTTCAACGTCGAGGCATTCGCCAGGTCCGGCTGTGGCTCAATTTCCTGGGGAGTCTTGGACCTTGCCGTTGTGGCCACCCCAGCCTCCCGTGGCTCATAAGAAGACGCGGGCAACCCTTCATCGCGGCTGATCAAGAACATGATCGCCCAGGGGGCCTTCGCCGCCAGTGCCAGGTCGAACTGTTTCCAAGCCACGCTGACCACGACCGCCCGCGCCGCCTCCAGCACGGTCTGCAGTTGGGGATTGCGGGCAATCCGCCGGTACACGTTCCACCGCCTGAGCCCCACCGCCAGCGCGACATATTTCAGGACACCCAGGTGCAACACAATGGCCGCATACAAATCCGGCTCGGAAACCTTGCAGTCGCTCCGCGGCTTCCGCGCCCGCCCTTTCCCTTCCGGCATCCCACTTCCCGCCTGAGCCACGCCCTGTACCGCCTCCGCCGCGTCCATTGGTTGGCAGTTCATCGCAATTCACCCACCCGAATGTCATGATATACCTACAGGCAGTACTATACTGGTGTGTGTATTTTGTGTCAAGTTAAAATAATAATTTAGATATCTAATTGTCGCACTGGCCCGGCTTGAGCGTGTCTGGCCTGGGGAACGTTCCGTACGAGAACCGTCGGCCCTGTACGGGCCGTTCACCGATGGTTTGCTCTGTGGGCCACAGGGTGTCCGGACATGCGGACGTTGAACGACCCCTACAGGGTCGGTGCCCATGTGTTTCCTGGATACCCAGGGCGTCGCCGGCAAAGCCGGCTTTGCCCTGGGCTGACAGAACGAGCCTTTCAGGCTCATGCTTCATGGCACGCTCGCACCAAAATTGGCGCGAGACTCCGCCCAGTGTGACGGCAAGCCGTCACGAGTATTCGTCCAGCCTCACAGGCCTGGGAATCCGTGCGCGGAGAGGACGCCGGCCATGGAGGGGCCGTTCACCGTTGGTTTGCTGCGTGGGCGACCGGGTTTCCGCCGCTTCGGAGGTTGAGCGTCTCCGTACGGGGAGCGGGCGTTTCCCGAAACCAGACCACCCGGGATCGGCCACGGGCTCACCGGTGTTCAATCCCACACATACCGTTCATCCCATTCAATCTCATACCGCCGCAGCCACTCGCGGAGTTCGTCTTGGAAAGACTGCGTGGCATGATGCTCGGGCTGTCGGCGGATGTACTCCCGCACAGCCTCGAGGTTCGATTGGCTTACCGAGAACGCGGCGTATCCGCCCTGCCAGTGAAACGCGCTCGGCAAGCCACGGGTCTGGTTCACCCACAGCGATGAATTGGATTTGATCGACCCCAATGCTTCCGATACGGATATCGTTCGTCCCAGTTGAAACAGCATGTGGACGTGATCGGAGACTCCACCAACAATCAAAGACTGGCAATTCAGCTTAGGATCGCGTCATCAATAACAGGGAGTTTTATGTCGGCGTGTTGAGGAGCACAGAACAGCAGTTTATTGAAAGAGCAGCGTCATCAAGGATGATCCCGGAGGGATCACAGCTCTTAGCCGGGGGTTGAGCGAAGTGTCGACAGACACGCAGCGACACCCCCGGAAACGCAAGTGTGACGAACGCACCCCGGCAGGGGTGCCAGCACCGTTCCTCGCTGTATCAAATTGC
>JAKFUF010000068.1 GCA_021732845.1 Planctomycetaceae bacterium
GTCGCACCGAAGAACTCCGCGTTCGGCTTGCTCGCCAGCAACTGGGCCGCCATCCGCAGTTCCACCTTCGCCATCCCCAGCACCTGGTCGAGAATCTCCTCCACCCGCGCCTGGTCAGCCGCACTCAGCTCTCGCGTTTCCATCGCACCCTCCTTGAACTAATGCATCGATTTCCGTTGATGCCACACCACTCCCACCATTCTCCCAAATTTTCTACCAAGATTCGAGATGCTCACACATGTCAGGGATTTCCCCTCTTCTTGACATGACTGGGGCAGTTTGGCACACTCAAAATTCGACAATTGCCGAATCTCGCAGACTTCTCCGTCTGCCATGCGACCACGCACTCACATTTTCAGCTCCAGATCCTGAGGTCATGATATGTCGAAGCCTTCGTTGGCCTGCTGGATTGGAATAGGCTTGCTGTTCGTGGCAGGCTGCGGCGGTGGCGGCAGCGATAGTTCGCAGCAGCCCACAATGAACAATGGCGGCGGGAATGCCGCTGCGGGAGGTGGGCCAGCCGCCGCACCCGGCGCGGCTGGCGCTGGGATGCCGGGAATGCCTGTGCCCGGAGTGGCGGGTGGTGCGGCAGCTCCAGGCGCAGCCACGCCAGCGGCCGCGCCTGGAGCGGCCACCCCAGCCGCCGCACCCGCTCCTGTCGCCGGAGGCGGCGGGCCAACCAACGATATCAACACCTTGATTCCTTCCACCGCCATCATGGCGGTTGGCGCGGTTCCGAGCCAGATTGCAAAAGACAGCCCGGTCCGGGATGTCGTGTTTAACCAGATTGAGCCACTGCTGAAACTCTTCCAACGGATCCAAATCAAGCCCGATGACGTTGAACGGTTTTGGGCTGCCTCAAATCGTGGCGCGGGTGACATGGTGCTGTGCGTGCGGACCCGTGGTCCGATGGATGCGGCGGCTGTCGTCAAAGCGCTTGGTGGTTTTGGCAAAGCCGAAAAAATTGGTCGGGCTCAAGTGTTTTCACTGCCAGATCATCCACAATTCAAGAATGCGATCGGACTGATCGACAATCGCACGGCGTTGATTGGCCGCCGGCAATCCGTGGAAGAAGCCGCCAAGGGCGGAGCTCCCGGACCTGTCCGCCTTGGACTCGAAGCCATCGCGCCATCGCGCTGCTTTTATTGGATGGCGGGCGACGAAGGCTTTGGCAACTCGCATTTGCAGGAAGCCCTGCTGGCGATGATGCGGATCAAGACCGACGACGATATTGAAGTCAGCGCGGAAGGCTTCGCCATGGGACTTGGCCTGCCAGTCCCGGCGGCACCTCCTCCGCAGCAGCAGAATGGCGCGAGCGCTGGTTTTCCGATGCCCGGAGCGCCCGGCTCTCCAATGCCGGGCGCTCCCTCGATCCCTGGTGGAGCACCAGTGACTGGCACCGGGTTGCCAGGCTTGACTACTCCCGGCGCGCCGACTGCTCCTGGGGCTCCCGGGGCACCTGGATCAGGGTCCCCCCCGGCGAATGCCGTGGAATTGACCTTCGCGGCCACATTGAAGAGCGAAGCCCTCGTGGGCAAGCTGGAGGATGAACTTAAGGTTTTTGTGGCACTGGCTGATGCCGCGGACATCGCCCGGCAGGAATTCACCGCCAAGGCGAAAGCCGCTGCCGCTGCCGCAAAAGCCGCCGCTGACAATCCGGCACCTGGCGGCGGAGCCCCGGGGATGCCCGGCATGCCGCCGGGTGCGGGAGGCATGCCGCCCGGCGCTGGAGGCATGCCACCAGGCGCGGGAGGAGCCCCTCCGGGCGCGCCCGCCGGTCCGGGTGCGGGAATGCCGATGCCTGGATTCCCCGGCGCGCCCGGGGGTGGTGGTGGCGGTTCCTACTCCAGCCGGATTCCACATCCTGCCGTGGCTAAGGACAAGGCCCGGGTCCGGATTTCGTTCCCGCTGCCCTACGATGAACGAGAACGAACGAAATTGGTCGGGTTCTTTGGACAGGTGATGCAGACCGCCGGAGCCACGGCGATCAGTGATGGAATCTATGAAGGGACGGTCGAAATGATGGGTCGTGGCTTCCAGGCCTGGGCCAAGGCCAAGCCCAAGGAACTGCGCGGCCTGATTGAGATTCCAGACTCATCCCGAGTCGGCGCACACAGTTGGCTCTCACAGCTTCTGCCGTACCTTGGCCACGATGACCTGTACGTGCGGATTGATTTCAAGAAGAGCTGGGCCGATGACAAGAACAGCTATATTGGGCAGAACATTGTTCCAGCCTTCATCAATCCGGGATCTGCCCAGTCGCGCTGGACCGGCATTCCTCTGGATGGCATGGCTCTGACGCATTTCGTGGGCATGTCCGGCCTCGAAGTCAAACGTTCTGATTGTGCGGGTCTGCTGGCGCGGACCGATCCCAGAGCGGGCATTTTCGGATACACCAGCATCGCCAAGCCAGAAGAGATCACGGATGGCCAAAGTCAAACGATCATGCTGATCGGGGCGGACCGGCTGGCAGGTCCCTGGATGCAGGGGGGCGGTGGCTGCATCCGCGGTGCTCGCGCGCCCTACTTCAACGAGTTCAGTGGTTTCAATTCGACGGGTTTGGCCAAGCCTGGAACATACATCCTGTTTGCGGACGGCTCGAGCCGGGCTCTCTCGGCCGATGTCGACCCCGAGATCTTCAAGGCCCTGTGTACGATTCATGGTGCCGAAACGATCGACATGTCCAAGCTGGCGGAGAACGGCCTCGGAGCAGCTCCGGCAGGGACCGCCACGGCACAAAAATGATCTGGCCAAGGTTGATGCTGGAACACGCGGGCTGATTCCTCGGCCCGCGCCCTTGATCGTCCAAGTTGTACTCGCCTTTGAATCTGCCTCGGGATGGCTGCAATGAATCGATTTTCCTCATGCCGTGTCTGGGCATTCATGGTGTGTCTGCTGTGTTCCGCACAGGTTCAGGCGGACTTCATCTGCTTTCCCAAGGGAGGTTCCCGGCAGATCGTCCTTGAGGGCCGGGTGATCCCTGGCCGGACGATGACCTACATACATCCCTCGCTGGGGAAGCTCTATTTCAAAATCGAGATGGTGGACCACATCAAGGCAATTCCTCCCTCCACGCTGTACGGGCGGATGAATGCCAAAGCGGGTGAAGATCCTGAGGAAGTCTTCAAGTCCGCAATTTGGGCATTGAAGAAAGGGCTGGTGCGGGAATACTTCGCGGGCGTTGAGAAGACACTCAAGCTCAACCCCAAACATGCCATCGCCAGAAAGGTCCTGGATTACAAGAAGACCATGGACCAGGTGCTGCCAGACAACCCGGCCGTGGAAAAGGAGCTTCAGGCCGTCCGCCCAAACTTCCGCATCGTGAAGGGCAAGCATTTCCTGCTGCTCACGGACACTCCCGAAAAGGGCGAGAAGGGGGAGAAGAACCGGGCGACGAAGCGATTGGAACTTTTGGAAGAAGTCTACACGCGATTCATCCTGCTGTTCCTCTCTCATGATGTTGAGTTGACGATTCCCACGGAACGGATGAAGGTCGTCCTCTTCAACAACTACGCCGACTTCAAAGAGTATTCCGTGTCCCTCAGCCCGTCCCTGGCCAGCGCCTCGGGCTTCTGGGAACACGAACGCAATGTCAGCTTTTTCTTCGACCATTCCACCACCCCGCTCAACAAGCTCCTCGCCGGGTTCAGCAAGGACATTGACAAGGCCATCACGGACGCACAGCGTGCCCGGGCTGGCGAAACCGTTCAGTTCCTGCAGATGATCAAGCTGCTGATCAAGATCGACTCCGAGAACGGCGACATCACGGTGGTGAGCCACGAGGCGACCCATCAGTTGGCAGGCAACACCGGCTTGTTTCCCCGGCATGTGCGGGTTCCCAAGTGGGTTCACGAAGGTCTGGCGACCTACTTTGAAGCGCCGGCTGATGCTGCCTGGGCAGGCATCGGTGCCGTGAATGAGGAGCGGCTGGAATGGTATCGCGAGGTGGAGCCGATCCGAGAACTTTCCAACATCGACTTCATCATTGGTGATGAAGTGTTCGACTACGCCCGTTCACTGGGACTAATATTGAATGCGTACGCCCAGGCGTGGGCACTGACCCATTTCATGATGGAAAACCATCCGAAAGAGTTTATCGAATACTACCGGATGGTGGGCGAACTGCCACCCGATGTGATCCTCAGCCCAGAACTGCTGACCTCGCTGTTCAACAAGGTGTTTGGCAAGGACCGCAAGGAAATGGAATTGGAATGGCGTTCCTACATGCGGACGCTGAAGACCGACAAGGAAAAGCTCCTGGGGGAATGACCCGGTCTTGGTCCATCGCGTGAGTCCCACCCTTGATGATCCCACCTGCTGATTTCCAGGAGCGTGCCGCCTGCCTGACCAGGCGGCAGCTCTTTTCACGGTCCGCCATTGGTTTGGGAACCGTCGCATTGGCGGGGCTGATGCAGCCCCAGGCTTTTGCGGGTCCCACGTCGGACAGTGGTCTGCCAGGCATGCCGCATCACGCGCCCAAAGCCAAGCGCGTGATCTACATGCTGATGAACGGCGGGCCACCCCACGTCGATCTCTTCGACTACAAGCCGGAACTTGCCAAACGCCGTGGCGAGGAGATTCCTGAGGGCGTCCACCAGAATCAACGCGTCTCGACGATGACGCAGGGGGCGAAGAAGCTCTGCTTCCCGGCGTTCACCGGGTTCAAGCAATACGGCCAGTCGGGCGCGTGGGTGTGCGATTTCATGCCGCACACCGCCGCCATCGCCGACGACCTGTGCTTCGTGAAGTCGATGCACACCAATGCCGTCAATCATGCGCCGGCAATCACCTTCTTTCTGACCGGCTCGGAAATGCCCGGGCGGCCCAGCATCGGGTCGTGGCTCACCTACGGACTCGGCAGCGAGACGCAGGATCTGCCAGGCTTCGTGGTGATGACCTCCCGCGACAAGGAAGCCACGTGCGGCCAGATTTTTTATGACTTCTACTGGTCCAGCGGTTTTCTGCCTTCCAAGTACCAAGGGGTGAAGTTTCGCGGCGGGGGCGACCCGGTCCTGTATCTTTCCAATCCCGAGGGGATGAGCCGCGAGGTTCGCCGCGGCTTGCTGGATGATCTGGCGCTGCTCAACGCGGAACATTACGCCGAGTTTGGCGATCCTGAAATCGTCACGCGGATCGCGCAGTACGAGATGGCGTACCGGATGCAGGCGAGTGTTCCGGAACTGACCGATTTTTCGACGGAACCGAAGAACATTCTGGACATGTACGGTCCGGATGTGCATCGGGAGGGCAGCTTCGCCCACAACTGCCTGATGGCCCGCCGCCTCGTGGAGCGCGGCGTCGGTTATGTCCAGTTGTTCCACGCCGGATGGGACCACCACCGCAACTTGAGCACGCAGTTTGAAATCCAGTGCCGGGACACGGACCAGCCGGCCGCCGCCCTCGTCACGGATCTGAAACAACGCGGGCTGCTGGAGGACACACTGGTTGTGTGGGGCGGTGAGTTTGGCCGCACTCCGTTCATCCAGGGTGACATCAACGACCGCACCAAGTGGGGCCGGGATCATCATCCCTACGCCTTCACCCTGTGGATGGCGGGTGGCGGCATCAAGCCCGGGATCTCGTACGGGGCCAGCGACGAATTCGGCTTCAACGCCGTCGAGAACCGGGTCGATGTGCACGATTTTCAGGCCACGCTGCTGCATCTCCTCGGCGTCGACCACGAAAAACTGACCTTCCGCTTTCAAGGCCGGAAGTACCGCCTGACCGATGTGCATGGCAGCGTGGTGCAGGGCATTCTCGCCTGAACCGCCATTCAGTTCGGAACTAGCTCGGAACTCTCATGATTGAGCTGCGACCACCAGACCCGTTCGTTCTGGAACCCGGCACAATCAGTGTCTTCCTCGCAGGCTCCATCGAAATGGGAGCCGCGATCGACTGGCAGTGCCGGGTGAAAGACGCTCTGCAGGATCTGGATGTCGCCGTGTTGAATCCACGGCGGGAGGCGTGGGACGCCTCCTGGCCGCAGACGCCAGACTTCGCCCCGTTTCGCGAACAGGTGGAGTGGGAACTCGTGGCTCAGGAAGCCGCCAGTCTTGTCATTTTCTACTTCGCCCCTGACACAAAGTCCCCCATCACATTGCTTGAACTGGGACTCAACGCCCGCCGACGGAGCATTGTCTGCTGCCCCACCGGCTATTGGCGAAAGGGGAACGTGGACATGGTCTGCCGACGCTATGGCCTCCCACAGGCCGAGACGCTGGACGACCTGATAGAGGCCCTGCGGTTGGAATTGCGGGGTTTGCTTAGGACCTGAGGAAAAATCCTTCCTCGATAATAGATAATATTTCATCGCAATCATGCGATGAGTTGGGCCTCGCCATCCCCATGAAACCCCAGTCAATGTATGGTGGTGCATCTTGGTTGCGGCTTTGGCCGGCGTGAGTGCCATGGGGCACCGCCCTTGATATTCCGCCTATCGAACAACTTGAGAAGACGACACCGGCGGTTGATCGGGCCGGTGCATCACGACCAGCCGAGTCCGCCAAATGCTTTCCGATTCCCACTCGAAAGTCTTGTTGTGAGCCCACCAACGGGTGAAGCCGAAGCCAAACACCAGCCCGAGGAAACAGATCATTTTCTCGTGACTACTGAAGGATTCCCTGGCGACAAGATACAGCAGACCGAACGACACGATCGCCGTGCCCCAGAAGCACGTGGCCCGGATGGTCCGGCTCCGAGCACCGCCGGTTGCCGCGAAAATCCGTTCGCGCGTCGAGTAGTCTTCGTCGGCTTCCTCGTCCGACACGTCCATGATCGGAACATCGAGCATTGCCTGGCAGACGGGACACTCCTGGACCGAACCCCCGTGGACCAGCGGGAATGCCAGTTCCGCAGAGCAGGTTTCACACACCGCATGCGTCCATTTGAGCCCATCTTCCGTTGTCAGCGGCTGCCCGACGACGGGTTCGGGAAGGGAACCTCGCGGAACCGGAACCGCTTGAAGATCTCGAAGTCTGCGCGGCAGGCGTGGCTGAACCGAGGGTTCCGCTGGAATGCCTGGTTGAGCCAATGCCTCTGGGCTGAATCGCGAGTCCCCGCTGCCCTGCAGGTAGCGGAGGGCGGTTCTGAAATCTTTGCGAATATCCGGACGCAAATATCCCACCCAGTGCGGCGCTTGCTCTTCGCGGCACAGTGCGAACACGGCCAGCGCGTAGGCGTACATGGCCCCCGTCAAATAGCCGTGGCGGGCGATGCTCCAACTCGACTCGATTCCGGAAGAAGTATGCGATTCACGGATGACGGCATTCGAGGTGATGACACCCAGACCAAAGAAGACGGTCAGCAAATCCGTCAGTGGCTCGTGGTCGGGGGCCTCCGCCGAAATCTTGCCATCCGCCAACAACAGCACGTGCCCCAGTTAATGAGCCACAGTAGCCACGATGGACAGCGGATCGACCAACAGGTCCTGATTGATCCAAATCTCGATGCCGGCCTCACCCTCAATGTACATGCCGGCTGGCGAAACCTCGTCCGTCTGGACATAACCAGGTCTTTCGCCGGTGTAGAAATCGAGTTGGATACGAGTGCGGTCGATGCCCATGCGGTTGCACAACTTCTGGAGCATTGGCTCCACATCCGCGGGCATCCCCTCATAGGACTCGGGAAAATCCTCCACCACTGGCAGCAGCACATGGGCGTCTCGAAAGACTTGAACCCCGAATGTGCGGGCGAGCCACAGCATCCGCTCTTCGATCCAGAGTTTGGTGTCAGGGTCAACCGGAACCCCAAGTCGCCTCAAACGGTTCTCGTCGCTGGTCTGCACGGCAGCCCCTCACGCATGAAGCATCATTGACAACCACGCGGCACGACTCGATGACCCGGTCGCTGTTGGGTGAATCATGTCAGATCTCGGTCCAAGCCGCACTCTTGCGGAGCCACGGGCCGCGTGTTCTCGTGTGAGCATCTCGAATCTTGGTAGAAAATTTGGGAGAATGGCGGGTGTGGTGTGGCATCAATGGAAATCGATGCAATAGATCAAGGAGGGTGCGATGGAAACGCGAGAGTTGAGTGCGGCTGACCA
>JAKFUF010000167.1 GCA_021732845.1 Planctomycetaceae bacterium
GTGGTGGGGGCGGAGGTGGGGGCAAAAAGGTTGTCTAGTCGGCCGTGAAACCGGGCCGCCTGGATGTCGGATCCCCACGACGTCCAGGCGGCTTGCGGCATTGCACTGTGGCCCTGCTGCCAAGGCAGTTGCCATTGACATCAAACGTGGCTTTGGTAGGGTAAATTTACGGGGTCGGTTATGAATTCAGCGGTGGGAGTCTTCTCCCAGCCGCATCTTGAAGGGCTGGTTCCGCAAATGCGCCCAAGCTCGGCCAAACTGGCCAGACTTTCGGCGCTTCCCCTCCCCCCAGCCACCGGATGCGAACATGCTCGATTTGTCCAACTCTGGACAAGATCGTGGCCAGATTTCAGATCGCTCCTTGATGCGGCGTCTGCGGTCCGGAAGCGAAGACGCGGCCACACAACTCTACCAGCGGTATGCCACCCGGCTTCTGGCCCTGGCCCGATCCCAGACCGGGATCGATCTTGCAGCGCGTGTCGATGCAGAAGACATCGTGCAGTCTGTGTTTCGCACGTTTTTTCGTCGGGCACATCAAGGTGATTACAACGTTCCAGAAGGCGAAGAACTATGGAAGCTCTTCCTGGTCATGGGATTGAACAAAATTCGCAAGGTGGGGGCGTTCCATCGGGCGGCCAAGCGCAGCATTCAGGCTGACGCGATCGTGCCTCTGGAACAGATCGTAACGGCGACCGGCGACGAGAATTCGTTGACTGTGCTGCGGATGGTGATTGACGAGGTGCTCGCCGACCTGGCGCCGGCCCACCGCGAAATCATTCATTTGCGGATTGAGGGCCACGAAGTGCAAGAGATTGCCGCACGGCTGGGCCGCTCCAAACGCTCGATCGAGCGGATCCTGCAGGGGTTTCGAGAAACATTATCCCAACAGATCCATGAGGGTGAACCGACATTGTGACCCGGGCGGCGATCAATTCCTGGCGGGACCTCGACGCGTTCATTGAAGCGTATGAACGCGGCTGGGGTGCGGGCGTGCCGCCGCGGATTGCCGACTTTCTGCCGCACCGCCAGCACCCTCTCTACAGCGAAGTCCTGGTCGAACTGGCACGGGTCGATCTGGAACTTCGCTGGGCGGCCGCACAACCCCTCGCACTCGAACATTATCTTGGCGAATTCCCGGAACTTCGGAACGAGGCTGAAGCCTTCGCACAACTGGCGTTTGAAGAATTCCGGGTCCGTCGGCAGGCGGGCCAGCCTGCGACAGCGGAGGAATATGCGGCGAAGTATGGCATCTGCATCTCCAGTTGGATCGAGGTGACGCCCCGATGCTCCGGCTCAGATCTCACCACCGATCTATCGACGCTGAACGCAGAACTTCCAGGGTTTCAGTTACTCGGCGAGCTGGGCCGGGGCGCTTTCAGCCGGGTCTATCTGGCACGGCAGCTCGATCTGGCGAATCGGCAGGTGGTGCTCAAAGTCTCAAGCGAGTCCTTTGCCGAAGCGGACAAACTGGCCCAGTTGCAGCATGCGCACATCATGCCGATCTACTCGGTCCACAGTGCGGGCAGCCATTCCGCAGTGTGCATGCCGTATTTCGGTGCGGCCACACTCGCCAACCTGATTGGAACGCTGGGCGAACTCCATTTGCCGCCATCTGGCAAAATTGTCGCCGAAACGGTCGACGCCCGACTGGCTTCCACACGCCATCTGACGCAATCGACTGGCGGCAGCCAACGCCCTCAGCGGATGCCTGACACGGAAGGGCAGCCTCAGCTCCAGACACCGGGCGGTGCCGATTCTCGCGTTTTTTTGGGTTCACTCCGCCAGATGAGTTATGTCGAGGCGGTGCTGACGATTGGCGAGCGGCTGGCAGATGGCCTGAGTCACGCGCACGAACGGGGCATCGTCCATCGCGACTTGAAGCCGGCCAACGTTTTGCTGGCTGACGACGGCCGGCCCATGCTGCTGGATTTCAATCTGTCCACCGATCTGAAGCCACAGGCGCAGCGCACCGAAGCGGTCATTGGAGGCACCCTGCCCTATATGGCTCCCGAGCAGATGGCCGCTTTCGAGCACCTGGGACCGGCGGGCGACGCCCGCGGCGATCTCTACTCTCTGGGAGTGATCCTTTACGAACTTCTCGCCGGACGACTGCCGTTTCCTGTTCGTCAGGGCGAACTGGAGACTGTTCTGGCAGCGATGCAGTCCGACCGGCGGCAGCCGCCGCCAGCACTGCGGAGGCTGAATCCCGCGGTGACCCCGGCCGTCGCGGCGATTGTCGGACATTGTCTGGCGGTCCAACCAACCTGCCGTTACCAGTCTGCCGCCGCCTTGCGGGACGATCTGGGACGACAGTTGAAACACCTGCCCCTGCAACATGTCTCCGAGCCGTCGCTGCGCGAGCGGTTCCGCAAGTGGACGGTCCGCCATCCGCAATTTACGGCGGCACTGGCTGTGTGTGCTGTCATCGGGGGGCTGACGCTCGCCGTTGGCACCTACGAACGCAATCGTCGCATTGCAGAACTGCAGGAGGAAGTGGCCACGTTGATGGCGCAGGGCAAACTGGCGCTCGCCTCTGACGAACCCGACCTGGCGGAAGGCCGCTTCCACGCGGCGTGGATGAAGGTGCAGTCCGAACCGGCGCTGTTCGATCACCAGGCGGGCGTGGCCGGGTGGCTGGACCATGGCCGCCGCGCCGTTCTGGCCCGGCAGTGGTTGCAGCGGCTCCCGCCGCGAACTTTCGATGAGCGCCGCGATGAGGCGCTGTTGTTGGGGGCTCTGCCCGAAGTGGCTCCCGCCGCGGCACGGGAGGCCATGCAGGCGGCACTGTCGTTGACTGTCGCCGGGGACCCCGGTTGGAGTAGTGAACGCGAACAATTGATGCTCGCCGAAACGGACCTGGTCGAGTTGGAGCATGGTGCGGCCACGGCGCTGGCGCACCTGGACGATGCCGGCGGCCCAACGACACGCCTCGGTCACGAACGCCGGGCGGCACTGCTGGAACGGCTGAGCCGCACGGACGACGCCAACCGCGAGCAGCAGAAGGCCGGACTGTTTCCATCCTCAATGACCGACAGCGCGCTGCTCGACGGCATCCGCAGGATCCGGCAGGGCGACCTGGAGACGGCACGGCGCGAACTGGAGCGAAGACTCGACGCCGCTCCGAACGATTGTCTGGCACGCATGCTGACCGCGCTGTGCTATATGAAACAGCATAAACTCGGTGAAGCCCGGGTGGCGCTGACCGCCTGTTTGGGTCAGCGGCCCGGGTGTCCCTGGAGCCACTTGTTCCGCAGCAAAGTCATGGCGGCTGCGGGCGACGAACGGGCGGCTGCCGCAGACCTGAAGCACGCACTGACGCTCCAGCCATCGGCCGCGCTCAGAACTCTGGCTGGTAAAAGTCCATAACATCATGCAGCTCACACGCTCCCCTGTGTTCTCCCACGTCACACCCAATTGGCTGCGTACTTCGCGCCGGGGTGTCACGATCATTGAACTGCTCGTTGTGGTCGCGCTAATCGCGATGCTGTTGGCGCTGCTTTTGCCAGCCGTGCAAAACGTCCGCAGCACAGCCCGGGCGTTACAGTGCAAAAACAATTTGAAAACGCTGGGTCTGGCCTGCACTTTGTTTCACGATGTGCACCATTGCTACCCACGCAATACCACTCGGCCGCGCGGTGTCACACCCGAGAAGGGGGAGCCGGAGGGAAATCTGTGGAACTGGGGCAAGGGAACGTATGAGTCCTGGCCCCGCCAGATCATGTCTTTTATCTACCAGCCAAACGCGCGGGTGCAGGATGCAGTGCCCACCATTGGCTGCCCCTCGGACCCACGCGGACCGGAGTATCACATCCCTACTTACGGATTCACCTGGTACGTCGGGGTGCATTCCAATCCAAACACGATCAACAATGGCATCATCGTGGATGACGCCGAGTTGAAACAGGATGTCAAAATCTCCGTGGCCAACATCTTGGACGGTGCCAGCAACACCATCCTGCTGACCGAGCGTCCGCCGCCGCCGGACGGCCAATGGGGCTGGTGGGACACGCGCTGCTGCATACAGGACACGATTTCGCCCGTCAAAGGAGTCAACAAGCTCTATAGCCATGGGACCTACGGAAAATGCCCCACGCCGGCGGTCTATAAATCCGGGCGAGTTGACGACAACTGTGCCTTTCACAGCATTTGGTCGTGCCACCCGGCGGGCAGTTTTTTCTGCATGGCCGATGGGAGCGTCCGCCCCATCGCGTACCATGCCGCCGAAACCCGTGTCCAGAACACCACGTTGATGGAATCTCTGGCGTCACGCGACGGAGGGGAAGTCTTTTCGGCTGAATATTGAGTGAGTCGAGTGCGGCCCTCCCAATGACATGGGTGCGTTTTGAACCGCTCGTATTGCGTCGCGCCGAAGCTCGAAGGCTCGATTGAGCGATACCCTGCCGTGCGGTTGGCTTCCGGTCTGCTTTCCCACGGCTGCCATCTTGTCGCTTCGAACAAAATTGGTGGTCTGCTCCGCCATTTTGTCGCTGACCCGCCTGCTATAAAGTGATGGGCAGGAATTGAGCCGTCGCTAATAACGCATTGGTGCGATGATTCTTGCGGCCCCCCTTTCAAAACTGAAAGATCGGCGCGGAATTCGCTAATAACCCTGTTGTTGCGACGAATGACTTTCCAAGCTGCCAAAACGATTCCAGCGACGTTCGACGTTCGCTGTTTTCATAGAATTAAGGAGATGTGCCATGCTGCCGTTTGACCCGATGTACCTGTTGTTCGCGGCTCCCGGCCTGCTGCTTTCGTTGTGGGCCAGTTCACGCGTTCGGTCGGCGTTCGACCACTATTCGCAAGTGCCGAATCAACACGGATATTCCGGGGCGGCCGCCGCGCGGCAACTGCTGGATGATGCCGGGCTGCGGAATGTGCAAATCGTCGAGACGGATGGGTATCTCTCCGACCACTACGACCCGGTCCAGCGCCGGCTGGCACTGTCGCGCACCGTGTATCACGGGCGGTCGCTGGCGGCGGTCGGTGTTGCCACGCACGAAGCGGGGCACGCCCTGCAGCATGCGGCGGGTTACTTTCCGTTGTGGCTCAGATCCGCCTTGGTTCCCACCGTGGGGATCGGCTCCAGCCTGGGCTATTTTGTGATGGCCATCGGCCTGTTCATCTCGCCGTGGCTCGTGATCGCCGGGGCGGCCCTGTTCTCGCTGGTGCTGTTGTTCCAGGTCGTCACCCTGCCCGTCGAGTTCGATGCCAGCAACCGGGCGAAGCGGTTGGTGGTGGACGCGGGGATCATTGAGCCACGCGAACGCGAGGGGATCGACGCCGTGCTGAACGCTGCGGCACTCACCTACGTGGCTGCGGCGGTCAGCACCCTGTCCGTGCTGCTGTACTACCTGTTCCGCGCGGGTGTGTTCAATTCGAACTCGCGCGACTGATTCAGGTGCGGCGATTCCAACGGTCCGATCTTCTTCGTTGGAGGTCGGACCGTTTTCGCGCGCAGGGATGTTCAGAAGAATTTGGACCGGATGAAAAGGATGCAAAAGGATCAAGGAGGATTTGTTGCGACCGTCTTCCAGCGAGTACATCCTGTCTTAGTCCTTGCAATCCGGTCATGGCAATGCACGACGCAACTCTTTACATCCATATTATTTGCGACATATCGCCGCGACCGATGCGGGCGCCAGCGGCGGCAATCGACCGAAATTCGATTCTGGATTCGGAAATCACTACACGCATCCGATAAATCCGGATAACATATCAATGCGCGCCAGTGGATTCCGTGGGAGATGCCATGCTTCGAGTGTTGAGTTCCGCCCGCAAACTGTGCAATGGCGTGACGCGCCGCGATCTGCTGCAAGCCGGTGGCTTGGGTGTGATGGGGCTGGGTTTGGACCAGTTTCTCAGCCTGCGGGCCGCCTCTGCGAATGAAGGTGCCAGGCATCACCCGAGCTTCGGCCGCGCCAAGCAGTGCATTCTGATCTATCTGTACGGCGCGCCCAGCCAGCTCGAAACCTTCGACATGAAGCCGGATGCGCCGCTCGAAATCCGCGGCACCATGCAGCCGATCGCGTCGTCGTTGTCTGGCGTCGATGTCTGCGAGCATCTGCCTTACACGTCGCAGATCATGGACCGCGTGACCGTCATGCGTTCCATCTCGCACCCGTTCCCGGTTCACGGCGTGGCCTTCGCCACCACGGGAATCCCGGCCATTGATGTGGCGATGGAGCTGGCTCCGCATGACCCGCGGCACCATCCGTATTTCGGTTCCGTGGTGCAATACTGCGACAAAACCAGCGGGCGGCCCCTCAGTGCGGAAGTCCCTCAAAACCTCGCCCTGCCCTTCCCCTTCAGCAGCCAGCGAACGGGTGAGGTCCACCGCGCGGGGCCCTACGCGTCATTTCTCGGCTCATCGTACAATCCGACTTGGACGGAGTTTCAAGGTCGATCCAGCCGCTCTGTCTACAAGACATTGCGGGATATGGACATCGAAATCCATGACCCGTACCTCGGGTGTGTCCCCGACAGCCATTTTCGGCTCTCGGCCACGCAGCCCCAGCAGGATCTGTCGATCGACCGGCTCAACCGTCGGCGGTCGCTGCTCGACCAGTTCGACGATGCCCGAAAGGAAATGAACGGCACGCCGTCGGTCAAGGCCCTGACGAAGTATCAGGATCTGGCGTTCTCGCTGATGACCTCGCCCAAAGTCGCCGAGGCGCTGGACGTGCGGCGCGAGTCTCAAGCGACACGCGACCTGTACGGGATGAGCCTGTTCGGGCAGTCGTGCCTCGGCGCACGACGCATGCTGCAGGCCGGAACACGTTTGGTGAGCGTGTTTTGGGATGAATATGGCCTGGCCGGCGATGCATGGGACACGCACTGGAACCATTATCCACGGATGACCGACCAGTTGCTGCCAGGGTTCGACCGCGGATTTTCGGGGTTGATCCTCGACCTGGAACGTCAGGGAATGTTGGACGATACGCTTGTCGCCGTGCTGAGCGATCACGGGCGGACACCCAAACTCAATAATGCCAAGGGGGCCGGCCGGGACCACTGGTCACTGGTCTACTCGCTGGTCTTTGCCGGCGGTGGCATCAAGCAGGGAAACGTCGTCGGGGCGAGCGACCGCACGGCCGGGGCTCCGGCCGACCGGCCTGTCAGTCCCAAGGATTTGCTGGCCACGATGTACCACCTGCTGGGCATCGACCCGCACGATCGCATCCCCGACCGCGCCGGCCAACTGGTGCCAATCGTCCCGGAAAGCGCGGAAGTCATTCCGGAAATGCTCGCGTAGCGTCGGCTACAGCCGACCTCCCGCCTGCCCGAAACGTAGCGTCGGCTTCAGCCGACCTCACGGCTGCTCGCAACGTAGCGTCGGCTTCAGCCGACCTCACGGCTGCCCGAAACGTTTGACCAAGGGTCTGCAGTCAACCGTCGGCTGAAGCCGACACTACGTTGCGTCAAAGATGGCTACCTACCAGGCAAGCGGCTCACGGGCCGACACCGGGAAGCAAGACGCGATCCGCCACTCGCCCCACGCTTCGGCTCAAGCCGAAGCCACGAAATTGGGCCAGATTTCCCGAAGCCACGGGACCAGTCCTGCCGAAATAGACAGGGTCGCTCGCTTCGAAATGCTGTTGCAGTCGTGGCTTACGCTCGCGTTTGGCGGGGTCTCCAAGCCACGGAAGCCGACTTACACAAAATCCTCAAAAAGCAGCGGCACAGCGTTGACAGTCTGAGTGAGGGCCTCTAAGATGGGCCTACACAAAGCGACGAACGCCACACACGGCTGACACGCAAGTGAAAGTCGAGTTGAGGCGTTTTCGCTTTTGTTCTTTGACAATCTGGTTGGAGTGAGCAGAGAAGCGGA
>JAKFUF010000034.1 GCA_021732845.1 Planctomycetaceae bacterium
CTAACCGAGCCATCCTTGACCCCTCCTGGGCTGAGCAATCACCAACGCCTTGAACTCGACTTCGAGGCGAAGTATGAACGAAATTCAAAATCCTGGAAATACCTCATTTCGCGCCGCGCAGAGAATAGTTCAAATGTCGCGCGCCCACGATCACGAACTTGTCGAGTCATTCCTGCTTCAGGCTTTGGATGAACCGTTCCACGAACGCGCAGGTGTTCGGTGACCGGTGGGCCGCCTTCTGCACCTTCACGTCCCCGGCCTTCAGCAAGTCTTCGCACGACGCCGTGAACTTCGTGTCCCGGTCGTGCATCCTCTCGCAGACCCCCAGCACCGACGGCCGCGGTGCGTTCCAAGACCCGACGCACGTCTCTTTCTGGAACTCGAATTCGTTCTGCTACCACACCCGAGCCGACCAGAACCGCTTCATCGACTGCCCCGTCCGGTTCCAGGCGAATCGCTTGAAGAACTTCTTCCCCAGCGAATGGCACCGTGAGCACCAGATCGTCTACGTGAAGGCCGACCTTCTGAAGGTCGCGGGCAGGGTGCCAGGGGGCGTCGCGATTTGAGTGTTGCCGGAACAACCATATAGACATGTCGTGACGCGGAACCTCGCACCGTACGCGCCAGGAATGATCTATCCGGTTAGAATGGGGAGCATGGACGGTTCCGGGCACAATTCTGATGCTCACTCATCCAGCGCAGTTCACTTCGCGACGACTCACTGGAGCCTCGTTCTGGCGGCGGGAGATCGGCATCACGCGGAAGCGGATCAGGCGCTGGAGCGGCTGTGCCGCGCCTATTGGCCGCCGCTCTATGCCTACGTTCGCCGGCGGGTGAGGGACGTGCATGAGGCCCAGGATCTGACCCAGGCCTTCTTTGAGCGGCTTCTGGAAAAGCAGTTTCTCGCGCAGGCCCAACGCGAACGGGGCCGCTTTCGGGCGTTCCTGATCACGGCCTTTCAGCACTTTCTCGCCAACGAATGGGACAAAACTCGGACACAGAAGCGCGGCGGACACGTCAAGCACGTCGTGTTTGACTTCGATCAGTACGAGACCATCGCCGCGTCGGCGGCTGAAAAATGGACTGCGGAGCGCGTCTACGAGCGGCAATGGGCGATTGCGCTCCTCCATCGAGTGATGGACCGGCTGCAGCGTGAGATGGAACGGAATGGTCAGGCCCGGCAGTTCCAGGTCCTCCGCGAGTTCATCGGCGGCGCGCAGGCGTCGTATGCAACCCCCGCTGCGGAATTGGGGACGAGCGAAGCGGCCGCGCGGATGGCCGCCAGTCGATTGAGGAGTCGGTACCGGGAGCTCTTAAAGGAAGAGATTTCCCACACGGTCAGCTCAGCGAACGAAGTCGAGGACGAAATCCGGCTGCTTTTCGCCGCTGTTTCCGGTTGAAGGTTCGATAATTTTTGTTGCGCTTTGGCGCGAGTGCTTCAGAGAGAGTTAGAGCAATCAGAACTGGAGCGGCAATGAATCCACGACAGCCCTGCCCAAACTGCGGGAGTCCCCTTCCGCCGGATGCCCCGGCGGGGGTGTGTCCGAAGTGCCTGCTGCAGGCGGGGTTGTCCGATTCAGCAGCGGATGTTGCCGCGGATTCGGCTGACGGCACGACGGTGCTGACGGATGCCGCAGGTCTCGAACAGGCAGCCGAGTTGCCACCAACCGAACCGGATGGCCGCTCTTCGGGTTTTCCCGATGTCGGGACCAGGATTCAGTACATCGGCGACTACGAACTGCTGCGCGAGATTGCACGTGGCGGGATGGGTGTCGTCTACAAAGCCCGGCAACTTCGACTCAACCGCGTTGTCGCGTTGAAGATGATTCTGGCGGGCCAGTTTGCCAGTCCTGCCGACGTTCAGCGGTTTCAGACGGAAGCCGAAGCGGCAGCTGGGCTGGACCATCCTGGCATTGTCCCAATTTTCGAGGTTGGGCAGCATGAGGGGCATCATTACTTCTCAATGGGACTGGTTGAGGGCGAATCTCTCGCCAAGCGGATCGCCGATGGTCCATTACCCCCTCGAATGGCGGCGGATCTGGTCCTCAAAGTGGTGGAAGCGATCAAATACGCCCACAAAAAAGGGGTCATTCACCGAGATCTAAAGCCGGCGAATATCTTGCTCGATCATTCCGGGCAGCCGCGTGTTACCGATTTCGGATTGGCAAAGAGACTAGAAGGGGACTCCAACCTCACGGGAAGCGGTCAAATCCTCGGTACTCCGAGCTACATGCCGCCAGAACAGGCCGCCGGACGTATCGACCAAGTGGCCGAGCCTGCCGACATTTACTCGATGGGCGCCGTGCTGTACGCGACGTTGACCGGTCGGCCTCCGTTCCAGGCTGACAATCTCCTCGATACCGTCATGCAGGTCATCGAGCGTGAGCCAGTTGCTCCCCGCGTGCTAAATCCCAAAATACCGCTCGACATTGAGACCATCTGCCTCAAATGCCTCGAAAAAGATCGGCGGCGGCGGTATGCATCCGCCGGTGAGCTTGCCGAAGAACTCCGCCGATATCTGGACGGGGAACCAATTCGGGCGCGACCTGTTGGTCGCCTGGAACACGCTTGGCGCTGGTGTCGACGCAAGCCAGCACTGGCGATGGCCGCTGGTTTGGCGCTCGCTTCGACCTTTGCGGCGATTGTCATCCTGGCTGTGGCCGTTGCCGTGGTGTCGAACTCGCGCAACAACGAAAGAACCGCGCGATCTAAGGAAAGCGAGGAACGGAAGAAGGCCGAGAATCTGGCCCGCGCGAATGCACAACTCGCCATGCACGAAAGGGCATCCAGAGAGAAAGCCGAGGACGCGCGGACACAGGAGTCGCAGCAACGACAACGGGCTGAAAGCGAATTGACAAGGGCCGAGGGTTTGCTGTACGCCAATCAAATCGCTTCCGCCTTACGAGAATGGGAAACCAATGATGTCCATTCGGCCTGGAGTTATTTGAATGCCTGTCGCGAGGAACTACGTGGCTGGGAATTCCATTATCTGCATTCGCGGTTTAACGCGGGCCATCAAACATTTCGAGGCCACACGGCCGTGGTTTCCAGTGTGACCTTTAGTCCCGATGGACAGCGGATCGCCAGCGGAAGTTCGGACCAGACGGTGAAGGTCTGGGATGCTGTCAGTGGCCAGGAATTCGTCACGCTCAATGGGCACACTGGTAACGTGGCGAGCGTGGCTTTCAGCCCTGACGGCCAGCGGATCGCCAGCGCCTCTTGGGACAAGACGCTGAAAGTGTGGGACCCCGCCAGTGGCCAGGAAAAGTGCACACTAAAGGGCCACACAAGCCTCGTGTGGAGCGTGGCCTTCAGCCCCGACGGCCAACAGATTGCAAGCGGAAGTTCCGATGGAACCGTAAAGCTCTGGGACGTCGCCAACGGACAACAGGTGCTTGAGCTCAAAGTTGATTCGGTGAATTACGTCGGAACAGCAAGTGTGACCAGCGTTGCATTCAGCCCAGATGGGAAACGAATTATCGGCGGCAGCGCAGACCAAACGGTCAAGGTGTGGGATGCCGCCAGCGGAGAGGTCATTGCCCGGCTCAAGGGCCACACAGGCCACGTGTCGAGCGTGGCCGTTAGCCGCGACGGTCAGAGGATCGCCAGCGCCGGATTCGACAAGTTGGTCAAGGTGTGGGACGCGAACAACGGCGAGGAACTCCTCACTCTCAAGGGACATACCGCGAACGTGTCGAGTGTCGCTTTCACCCCCGATGGCCGCCGCATCGTCAGCGGGAGCTGGAACAAAACAGTGCGGGTGTGGGACTCCAACAGCGGTCAGGAACTTACCACGCTTTGGGGGCACACAGGCGGTGTGGGAAGCGTGGCCTTCAGCCCGGACGGCCTGCGGATTGCCAGTGGAGGGGGATTTGCGGACAACACCGTGAAAGTTTGGGATGCATCTCGGAATCAGGAAATGCCCATATTCAGAGGCCACACAGCCACCGTATTGACTGCGGCGTGCAGTCCCGACGGAAAACACATGGCTAGCGGCAGTGGTTCGCCCGAAAATATGTTGAAAATCTGGGACGTGACCACAAACCAGGAAACGCTCTCGGTTAAGGGCGGTGCCGGCTCCGTGGAGACCGTGGCGTTCAGTCCCGATGGGCAGCGTATTGTGAGCGGCGGGGGCGCTTCAGACAAGACCATCAGGGTTCTGGACGCGACCAGTGGTCAGGAACTGTTGGCATTCAAGGGTAATCAATGGTGTGTGGCGAGCGTAGCTTTCAGCCCCGATGGCGAGCAAATCGTCAGCGGAGGCGGTGCCGGCGGTTTTGGGGACAATACGGTCAGGCTCTGGAGCGCGAAGAGCGGCCAGGAATTGCTTGTGTTCAATGGCCACACCCGAAGAGTGACGAGCGTGGCCTTCAGCCCCGATGGCAAGCGGGTTGCCAGCGCCAGTGATGATCTAACGCTCAAAGTGTGGGACGCCCAGAATGGCCGAGAAACACTTACTTTGAAGGGGCACGCGAACTTTGTGAACAGTGTGGCCTTTAGTCCCGATGGCAAGTGGATCGCCAGCGGCAGCCGTGACACAACGGTGAAGGTGTGGGACTCGGCGACCGGTCAGGAACTGTTCACACTAAAGGGACACACAGAGGGGGTAAGCTGTGTTGCCTTCAGTCCCGACGGCCAGCGGATCGCCAGCGCTAGCGAAGACAAAACGCTGAAGCTATGGAACGCGAACACTGGTCAGGAAACGCTGACACTAAAGGGCCATGCCAGTGCCGTGACGAGCATTGCCTTCAGCTCCGATGGCAGCCGGATCGTCAGTGGAAGCGGAGACCACACCTTGAGAGTATGGGATGCTGCCAGGACGACCATCACGGCAACGCCCGAGACTCCTGTTACAAAAACCGTGGTGGTGGGACTAGTCCACCCCATGAAAGCCGAGGTCGGCGACGGCAACAAGGACGCAGATAACACGGGCGCGGGTGACAAGATTGACGACACCCTGCTGGAAATTCTCCAGGGCGAATGGATTCCTGTGTCCGCGATTCTTGATGGAGAGCCCTCCGCAAGCAACGAGGCACAATGGTCAGTGGTGTTTGAGGGCCAAACGATGTCCGAACGGCTTGGTGATCGGGTGGCGGGCCGCTTCGACATTAAACACTTGGTCGCCTCAGGCGACCTCGGACATCTTGATATCAAACAAACAACTCTGGCAGGGAGCAGGCTCAAGATGCTTTTCACATTGGATGGCAACACACTAACTACTTGCGTTCGTAATCCACCCGGTGAGCGGCCGGTGAACTTGATGAGCAAGTCTGGATCAAAACAGCGATTGACAATCTTGCACCGCGTTCAGAAGTAAGATCCTGTTTCATTTTCATCAAGGGTATGATGATCTCTTACAATTCGTGGAGAATGAAAGTCGCCCACTGGATGTCGCCCCCGCAGTCCGAGCCTGAATCATGCCTGATGCCGACATGACAACTATTGAATCTGGTGACAAGACTACATCGCCCGCGGCGGATACATCCCGCATCGGCAGGCGAATCGCATGGAGTGTCGGGTGTCTCATATTGGGAGTATTGATTAGCTGGTGCCTGCCGTTCATTCCAGCAGAACTGGGGCTCTGGGAGCCATCAGGCGCCGCCCAGGATTGGGGGGGCTTGATCTTCATGGCATTCAACCTGGGTTCCAGCGTCATTTCCGGAATCGTTGGTGCCATCGCCGGTGCGGTGCGTCCCGGCAGGCAGTCCGTGGTGAGGACTCTTTTGTTTTCACTTCTGACCGACGTCTTCTGGATGGGAGTTTGCCTGGTGTACATTGGCCGTTGGGCGATCCTCTACCTCGTTTCCGCAGCAATGAAATCTGTCTTGCTCCTTAGCCTGCGCCAGTTCGGCAGACCTTGATTGGAGTCCGGGCTTTCCGCGGCTGCGAACTGGGGTTTTCGCAGACGGATGTGGCGGACATACTGGGCTTGCCCCGAGAAACCGTTTCGCGCATAGCGTTCGGCAAAGAGTGAGAAGAGATTCAGTGAGAGGGAAAGGACAGGATCGCACGTGCGTCCAGCGCTTCTTGAATTGGGCATTTGCCTGCTGTGGGCCCTGCTGTTGACCTTGGTAACGTGCGGGTTGGGCATCTGTGGAGTCTGGGGTTGGAACGGCGAAACGGGCGGCAATCCTCTCGCGCTGTTTGGCCTGCCGATGTTGTTTGGCTGGATGGGAACGAAATCCATCGCCATTGGCATCGTGGCCCAGGCGGTCGTGTGCTTGTGTCTGACGTATCTCGTCAGGCACAGTCTTCGTCCTCAGGCCGCGGCGGCTCGTGGGGAATCGGCGGTGGCCCCACGTGCGTATCAAACGAATCCGTGGATCATCTGCCTGCTGGTCATCGTGGGTGTTGTCGTGACCTTTATTTTGGTCGGCTTCTGATCGGAAAGTGCCGCGCGCCATGATTGGTTCATCAAACGATTCTTGATCGACTTCCCGCTTGCCGCTCTGGGCCTGTTCGGCGGCGGTGCAATGGGATATTTCCTGGGCTACTCTGGTAATACAAAAGTTCAGCTCGTGCATAACATCTCGCCGGTCGCCGCCCTGATCTGCGGCACCTTTCTGGGAATCATCGGTGCGAAGTTGAGGGGTTGGGTGATGGGCACTCAGAAAAAGGATCTCATCAAACATTTTCTGGTCGATTCGCTGTTGGCTGCGCTGGGATTGGTGCTTGGCGGTACTGCGGGGCATTTCGAATCCAGAGGCTATTATGGGAAAGGCAAAGACCCGGTTGTCGAGACACTCGCACCTTTTGCCGCAGTCGTCTGCGGCGGCGTGTTGGGCCTCGTTACTGCGTCGGACACCGCGCCAAGTCAAGTTCGCGATTGAAGCCTGAAGAAATGACTGCGGATCAACGGCACATCGTCACTGATGGCATCCCCTGATAGGAGTCCTTCAAAATGCAGCACCAGCACAGTGTCATGTTCTGGCTGGGTTGTACAAGTGCCGGGATCGCCGGGTGCCTCCTGCTGACGATTGTCCTGTCGTTTCTGGCAATTCCGTGGATGATTGTGGCCTATGGTGCGTTTCAACGGCGGACCTGGACCTGCCCGTCCGCCTTGATAATGATCCTCCCCACTGTCGTAATACTATTCATTTTGATTGGTTGCCACTTGATGGATGTCTCCATGCACGGCAAGTCCTATGCGCTCGCGGATGCGGTTTCCGTCTTATTCGGACTGTTTGCAGTGCCATTCGTCACCCTGACGCTGATTTGTTTTCTGACTCCGGTGGAACGCCGCTAACATTAAGTACGTCGAGGGGACCGAGCTGTTCATGATCCGCCAGCCGCGAGAGAAGCTGCGTTGGTGTTCGTGTTTCAGTCGCATTATGAGCCAGCGGTGGAAGCGCAAGTCCGGGCGTTCTACGAGACGTTGTCGGAAAAAGATCGGCGGCGGTTCGTGGCGGTCGAGGCGCAGCGACTGGGATTCGGCGGTGTGACATACGTGGCCGGAGTGTTTGAGTGTTCGGAGCGAACCATCGAACGCGGGATGCTGGAATTGGCCGAGTTGCCGCATAGGGCGATTTTGAGCGCTCGCTAACTATTACCCCGGCATGTAATTCCCGCACAGAATAGGTGTTGATTGGTTTCTCAAGGTGCGTGGGTGATGTTGTCCGGCTAGAATTATGCGCAGGCCTCATTGAGGGTGTCGACGTTGGAGTCCAAG
>JAKFUF010000190.1 GCA_021732845.1 Planctomycetaceae bacterium
CAGCTTTCGAGCGGCCTTGACAACGATCTCAGAGCCACTTAGGACATCGGAACCGACTTCCAGAATTTTTCTGGCGGCGTGAGCCACCGAGAAGCGGAATTACGAGGGTACTTTTGTCGGACACGTCAAACTTCAATTTTGATAGGGATTTGCGATTGACGCTTCAAAAAGACCTGTATATATGAATCAACACAGGTGCGTCGTAAGTCCATATCGTTGCGTCTTTCCCTGGGTGCCAGAAAGAACGCGGCATTTGCACATCGGCCCCGGCTTCAGTGAAGGGATATCACCATGGCGAAAGCGAAAGAATCGAAAGCGACCGCGAAAGCAGCTCCTGCGGCCAAGGCCGCCCCAGCCGCAAAACCGGCCGCTGCCCCGAAGTCCACCAAGGCCAAGACCACCAAGAAGAAGTAAATTTGAGGCTTATGCATCAGGCTGGGTCGCGATGGTCCAGCCTGATTGCGTTTGGCCATGAGTGAAGCGGCCTTAACGCAGCGGCCGACAGTGAGCCGGCTGGAAGTGATGCAGGAAGATTCCCCCCGCCACGGCGACATTGAGGGAATCGACGCCGGCGGCCATCGGCAGTGTGACCTTGCGTTTGCAGGTGCCAACGATGGAGTCTGGCAGGCCCTCCGCCTCATTGCCCAAAAACACGGCCACGCGGCGGGGAACAGTCGCCTGAGTCAGTGGCTCTGCCGTGTCGTCTAGAATGGCCGCGACCGTTTCAAACTCTGCCGCATGCAGGGCATTCAGCACATGCTGCCAGTCGTCGGTCTGCACGAGGGGCAGCCGCAAGGCCGAGCCCATCGAGGTCCGCAACACGCGGCGCGAGAACGGGTCGGTGCCCGCGCGGCCAGCAATGAGCCCGCCCGCGCCGAAGGCCGCCGCCGTACGGAGGATCGTTCCCAGGTTCTCAGGATCTTTGATCTCGGGACAGGCCACCAGCAACGCCGGTTCAGCAAGGGGAATGGCTCGCAACAACGCTGTCATGTCGAGTTCCGGTGGCCGAATGCCGCAGCCAAGAACTCCGCGATGGAACTGAAAGCCGATCAGTTGCGAGATGCAGGGCGTGGTCGTGACATACACCGGCACGGTCTCGGGAATGGTCGTCTGTTCCCGCAACCGCTGAAGTCCCGCCGAAGTACACAAAATGGAGGCGGTGACGCAGTGGCTCTCCAAGAGCCGCCGCGTGAGCTTTTCGCCTTCGGCGATGAGCCACGCGGTTTCGGACGCAATCCTGGGGGTGTTCCGCAAATCTCGATAAGGGTCGAGCCGCGGGTCGTCCAGGGAGTCGATGGGGATTTCCGGCATGAGTGAAGCGTGATTCGTCGCACCAGGTGGGCTCGCCATGGAAGGCGAGATCATAACAGCCGCTCCCGCAAGCTGGCGGGAAGGACGGGAAAGAACGTCAGCAGAGCCACGCGCGACCGCGGGCCGCTCGCCCGCTCGCCACCCCACGGGTGACGCCCCGTCACTCCTCGACTACACTCAGTCAACGATTGTCCCCCTCATTTGGAGGCTGACCCAACACATCGAGTGCTGAGAGAGGAAGACCGATGGACACGACCTCTTTCCCTCCGACGGGTGCGTTTTTGGACGCTGGCGGCCGCTGCCTGTGGCGGGTCTGGGCACCCTGCGCAACGACCGTCAGTTTGGTGCTGAGTGACGCGGACGGACGGGAAACCCGGCACGCGATGCGGCGGGAATCGTCCGCGGGGTACTTTGTCCACAGCATGGAAGGCATCGCAGAGGGGCAGTCATACGCCTTTGCCTTGGACAACAAAATTCCGCGCCCCGACCCGGCGTCGCGCCGGCAGTTCAAGGGGGTGCATGCCCCGTCGGCCGTCTGGTCTCCCGACAACTACATCTGGGGGGATCAGGGCTGGCAGGGGATTCCGCGCGGCGGCCTCACGATCTATGAACTGCATGTCGGCGCGTTCACGCCGGAAGGCACCTTCGCCGCGATCATTCCGCGTCTGCCGTCACTGCGTGAACTGGGGATCACCGCCATCGAACTGATGCCCGTGGCTCCCTGCCCTGGCCGCTGGAACTGGGGCTACGACGGGGTCTACTGGTATGCCGTCGAAGAGAACTACGGCGGCCCGCGCGAGCTGCAGCGGCTCGTGGACGCGTGCCACCAGGCCGGCATCGCCGTCTACCTGGATGTGGTCTTCAATCATCTGGGTCCGGAAGGAAACTACCTGGGCGAGTATGGCCCATATTTCACGCCGCGTCACGGCACGCCGTGGGGGCCGGCACTGAATTTCGATGACCGTCACGGCGAACACGTCCGGGCGTTTGTGCTGCACAGCGTCAGGCAGTGGATCCGCGATTTTCATTTCGACGGCCTGCGTCTCGACGCGATCCACATGATCTTCGACCACAGCGACCAGCATATCCTGGCCGAGATCAAGCAGGTCGCCGATGAGACCGCGGCCGCCAGTGGCCGGCCAGTGGTCCACATCGTCTCCGAGAGTTCGCTTTGCGACGTGAACCTGCTGCTGCCGATGGAACACGGCGGGCTGGGACACGATTCTCAGTGGAACGACGACTTCCATCATGCGGTGCATACGCTGCTGACAGGCGAGCGTACCGGATACTACGCTCCGTACACGGATCCCGCCAACCAGCTCGTGGATGTGCTGAACCACACGTTCCGCCACAACGGCAGCTTTTGCTCGATTCCCGCGACGGCGGGTGAGACAGCGCTTCTGGCGGGCGACCAGTTCGTCATCAGCACGCAGACGCATGACCAGGTGGGAAACCGAGCGCATGGAGAGCGCCTCACGAGCCTGGTGGGTCCGCCATCGCTGCGGCTCGCCGCGTCGTTGATGCTGCTGGCACCCTACACACCGATGCTGTTCATGGGGGAGGAGTACGGTGAACGGCACCCGTTCCCGTTCTTCTGCGACTTCGGCGATGCACGGCTGCGAAAGGCGGTGCAGCGGGGGCGGCTGGCGGAGTTCTCGGCCTTCGGCTGGACGGAAATTCCTGTGCCGCACAAACCCGCGACCTTCGAATCGGCACGGCTCGCGTGGGACTGGTCGGCCCCGGAACAGGCAGGCCTGCGGCGGTTGTATGCCGATTTGTTGAACGCCCGCCAGTCGTGGCCGGCCCTGCGAAACTTCTCTGACCGCGAGGCGCAGCTCGTTGACCATGAGGGAGCAACCCTGCTGCGGCTGCGGCGGGGCAACCTGCAGCAGCCGGCCGATGTGATCGTCGTGTGGTTCAACCTGGGCGATAAACCCAGCCAGATTCCGGCTGCCGCCGACCGCGATCTCAAGATCTGCTGGAGTTCGGAAGCCACGGAGTACACCGGGGCTCCCGCGGTGCCTGTGGAAGTGCATGAGTGGACGCTGGCTCCGTTTGAATGCGTGATTCTGGCACCCGAATTGCATCCGTCCAGGGTGTCAGCATCCGTGGAGATCCCCTCTTGACTCTTGAAAGTGCATCTAGCCCTCTGGACAGTCTTCAGGAGAGCCAGTCTGCCACCTCAGCTTCCACTCCGGCAGCGCCGCCGGCGATTGAGCCACACGCGGCGATTGTGCAGGCCGTGGTGGCCAGCCTCCGTGAACGTGTTCTACCGCGGCAGCGTCCACAGTCTACCTACCGCGTGCAATTCCGCCGCGAGTTCGGCTTCAAGCCAGCCACGGACCTCGTGGCTTATTGGGACATGCTGGGGATCACCGACGGCTATGCGTCGCCGTACTTCAAGGCGAGCCCCGGCAGCACGCACGGCTATGACATCGTCAACCACAATCTGCTGAACCCGGAACTGGGCACGGCGGACGAGTTCCACGAGTTTGTGGACCGCCTGCGGGCGCGGAACATGGGCCACATTCTCGACTTCGTGCCCAACCACATGGGTGTGGGCAACAATGAGAATGCCTGGTGGCAGGATGTGCTGGAGAATGGACCCAGTTCACGCTATTCGAGCTTCTTCGACATCGACTGGAAGCCACTCAAGAAGGATCTCGAATACAAGGTGCTGCTGCCAGTGCTGGGTGACCAGTTCGGGCGCGTGCTGGAGGCCCGGCAGTTCAATCTGCTGACGGAACAGGGAGGATTCTTCATTGAGTATTACGGGCGGCGTTTTCCCATTGGACCGCGTTCCTTTCTGCAAATCCTGCGGCATCGACAGGAGACGCTCTCCACCCGCCTGGCCGCGGATAATCCGCACCACCTTGAGTATCAAAGCATCCTGACGGCCATCGGCCATCTGCCCACGCGGATGGAGACCAGTCCGGAAAAGCTGGAAGAACGGGAACGGGAAAAGGAAATCGTCAAGCGCCGGCTGGCGCGGCTGTGCGACGAGTGCCCGGTTATTCGCGATTTTCTTGCTGAAAACATTGAGTTATTTAACGGCAGGGAAGGTGACCCGGCCAGCTTCGACCTGTTGGACACACTGCTGCAGGACCAGTCATACCGGCTGTCGTTTTGGCGCGTCGCCTCGGACGAGATCAACTATCGGCGGTTCTTCGACGTCAACGAACTGGCTGCGATCTGCATGGAGCGCCGCGAGGTGTTCGACGCTTCGCACCGCTTCGTCCTGCAACTGCTGAAGGAGGACCGGCTGGACGGCCTGCGGCTGGACCATGCCGACGGCTTGTACGATCCGCATGCGTACCTGTGGCAGTTGCAGGAGGCCCGTTTCCTGCAACTGTGCGAGGAGCAGTTCCTGCGGATGGTTTCGGAGTCGGTGGTGGCACCACCGGGTGAGGATGTGCCAGCACCTGTGACCTGGCCGGATGTTGAGCCACGCTTGCGGGATGAGTTTGCGAAGTTGCGGCAGGCCGATCCGCTGTCGGAACTGGTGCAGCCGCTGTATCTGGTCGTGGAAAAGATCCTGGAGAACACGGAAGAGTTGCCGGAGGACTGGCCGATCCATGGCAGCACCGGCTACGACTTTCTGAACGACGTCAACGGCCTGTTTGTCGACGGCGAGAATCGCCAGGCACTGGAGGCGACGTATGCCAGATTCATCGAACGCGAGATGGAGTTCTCGGAGCTGGCTTACGACGCCAAGCGGCTGATTCTCAAAGTGTCGATGTCCAGCGAACTGCATGCGCTGGGGAATCAGCTCGACCGTATTTCGGAGCGCAACCGCTGGACGCAGGACTTTACGCTGCATGGCCTGATTCAGGCGCTGCGCGAGGTCATCGCCTGCTTTCCGGTGTACCGCACCTACACCGTCGGCGAGCAGGTGCTGGACCGCGACCGGAAATATGTGGAGCGGGCCATCGCCGCGGCCAAGCACCGCAACCCTGCGGTCAGCGGCGAGGTTTACGACTTCATCCAAAGCGTTTTGCTGCACGAGAAATCCACCCAGCTTGATCCCGAAGAGCGCGCCCTCCGGCAGCAGTTCGTCGGCCGGTTCCAGCAGTTCACCGGGCCGGTGATGGCCAAGTCGGTCGAGGACACGACGTTCTACCGCTATCACCTGCTGGTCTCGTTGAACGAGGTCGGCGGCAGCCCCGAGACGATGGGCAATCTTCCTGAAGAATTTCATCGCCAAAACCAGGAGCGCCAGCGGCTGCGCCCGTTTGGCATGCTGGCCACCTCGACGCACGACACGAAGCGTGCCGAAGATGTCCGCGCCCGCATCAACCTGTTGTCGGAGATTCCCGGCGAATGGAAACAGCAGGTCACCCGCTGGGCGAAACTGAACCAAAAATCGCGGCTGATGGCCGATGGCGAGTTGGTTCCCTCACGCAATGACGAATACCTGCTCTACCAGACGCTGGTCGGCACGTGGCCGCTGGAATCACCCGATGCCAAGTCCATTGACTCCTATGTCGGCCGGATCCAGGAATACATGACGAAGGCTGGACGAGAGGCCAAGGAGCATTCGAGCTGGATCGCGCCGAACGCTGCCTACGAACAGGCGCTCGGTGAATTCGTGAAGGCGATTTTGACCAGGCCGAAGAACAAGTTTCGCGCCGAGTTTGAACCGTTCGTCAAGGAGCTGTCTCAGCTTGGCCTGTGGAACTCGCTGAGCCAGACGCTGTTGAAGCTGACCTGCCCGGGGGTTCCCGACACCTACCAGGGAACGGAGCTGTGGGACTTCTCCCTGGTCGACCCCGACAACCGCCGGCCCGTCGACTACGCGCTACGGAAGCAGCATTTGGAAAGCCTGCTGCCGGCCCTCGGCCGAATCTCTGAAGACGTGGATCAATCCCCCGACCGCCCTGCCCTCGCCGCCGACCTGGTCAGCACCGCCCGTGATGGCCGGATCAAGCTGTTTGTCACCGCCGCCGCCCTGCGGCTGCGCCGCGCGTTGCCGCTCCTGTTCACCCGCGGCGAGTACATTCCCCTGTCCGTCACCGGAGCCCGCGCCCGGCACGTCTGCGCCTTCGCGCGGCGAACGACAGCCGACCCGTCGGGCGAGCAGGCAGCCATCGTGATTGTCCCCCGCCTGATCGCCCAGCTCATGGAACAGGCCGTCAACAGCGACCACAAAGCCCCCGTCGGCGCGGGCGTCTGGGAGGCAACGACCATCACCCTCCCTGCCAGCCTCCAGCAACACACGTGGCTCAACATCTTCACCAGCAAAACCCTGCCGCCAGGTCCCTTGTCACTGGCGGACGCACTGCAAACATTTCCCGTGGCTCTGCTCCACGGGCACACGCCGAAATAGTCACCGTTTTCATAGCGGAAGGGCTCGTTCGGCGCAAGCCCTTTGGTGAGTCTTAAAGTTGCTCAGTCACGGAGTGAATCGGCAACTCTGCTTGGGGCTGAACGACGTGAGTTCCGCAGGCGTGGCGGGAGGGCTTCAGCTCCTGCTGCCAAGTCAGCCTATTCGCGTCAATTCGCGTTCATTCGCGGTTTCTCACCGCACGTCTTTTGACCGATGTCGGCCCATTGAATTGTTGGAACCGCGAATGAACGCGAATTGACGCGAATAAAGGCGGTTGATTCAGTGGCCAGATCGGGAGGGGAGGGAGCGTGCAACTCCCGATCCCTGTGGCGACCAATTTTGCCGCGACGGCGCATAGCCATCCTTTGCTCCAAGCCTGTGGTCATTGCTCCCCGCCGAGTTTAACTCGGTGGACCGCCGTGCCTCTCGCAGAGCGAGAGGTAACACAAAGTAGTCGAGTCACTCCGTGACTCGCATCGTGGCTTCCTCGACGGCTTGCCCTCCAAAGCGAGCGGCAGGGCACAAGCCCTCTGGCGAGTCGCAAAGTCGCCCAGTCACTCCGGCTGGGTTCGAGTCACGGAGTGACTCGGCAACGTTGCGATGTTCGAGAGAGGACGACGTTCAGCTTGCGGGCGACGCGGCGGGAGGGCTCCAGCTCCTGCTGAGCCACGGTGAAGGGTGGGCGCTGCTTGGGTGTGTGAACGATTCGCAAATGACTCGAA
>JAKFUF010000054.1 GCA_021732845.1 Planctomycetaceae bacterium
CTTTCAAGTAGGGTCGGCCCCCGCCGAGGGTGCGGCTGGCGGAGCAGCAGGCGGACAACCAGCAGCGCAGCCCAACACGACACCCATCAACAGCGCCACTTCATTCGCGGGCAGGGCATTGATTGATGTCGTTGTCGCCACCATCGACCAGGAGAGCTGGAGCGATGCGGGTGGACAGGGAGCGATCAGCGAGTACAACGGATTGATCGTCATCAAGCAGACGCAGAAAGTCCACCGGCGGATCGCACAGCTCTTCGAACGCTTGCGGACGGCGTCGAAGGACAAGGTCAAGGCAGCAAAGGTTTCCGCGAATCCGGCAGCAAGCCCGCCGACGTACTGAGGCCATGTGACTGCTGGAAACAGTCTGGGCGGGTGGCGGTCGGGCGACGTTTGTCGCGCGGCACCCACCCGCTCGCTTTTTTGAGCGTAGACCACATGTGAACCTGTTCGAGGACGAAACCGTCTGGAGTGAATGTCGTATTTGTTGAATCATCCGCCACAAACCAGAAAAAGCTCCCAAACAGACCCTGGGTGGAGCAAAATTGCAATTTTTCACCAAGTTGCTTGACCGGTGTTATTTTGGGCCTTAAACTCTGGTGGTGTGTGTAACGCAGGGACGTTGTGTCTACCACGGGGCGCATTTCGCCAGCACAATCTCCAACTGCATCATGCGGCCTCGTCCATCATGACGGAGGGAGAGTGAACGGAAATGCTCGTTCTGTCGCGGAAGAAAAATGAAAGCATTGTGATTGACGACAAGATCGTCATCACAGTTGTTGAGATTCGTGGCGACAAAGTTCGCCTAGGGATTGAAGCGCCCAAAGAGATTCCTGTGCATCGCAGCGAAATTCACGCGGCGATCCAGAATGAGCAGGCGAAGAACGGTCCAGTCGTCAGCGAAAGCTGAGCGGTTCGCCGTCCTCCACCGACGGTGGATGCGCCCTTTTGGTGGCATCGGCCGTCCGCGAAAACCCAAGCCTCAAGAGAACTTCCCACCACAAATCGCGTTCCCACGCGCCCACCTTCTTTCACTCCGTCCAATGTGTACGGAGTTTTTTCATGCCCATTCCGCCGGGCAATTGCACAGCACGTGCAAGAAATCGTGGATACCCAGCGGCACTCAACGCCTCACAGCCCCCTTCTTCGGTTGTCGAGCGAATGAGTCCTTGCCCTCGACCCGTACCGGCACTAAAAGTCGCTTGTAGGTCGGCTCGGACTCTTCAGCGATGATGGTGATAAGGCCTTCGGTGCGGCCCGGAGGGACTTCGTTCGGCACATCCACCAGCAGCTTGATGATCTGAACCCCTTCGGCGTCCTTGAAAGCGGGCTGCATCGTGACCGTCACGAGGGGCGACGTGCTGACAATCCGTTTGACCTTCAGGGGGTTGGGACGCTGGTCGCGAATCGTGATTTCCCGCTGCACGCTGCCTGGGTTCTGCTTGAAGAAGGTCAGCGACATCGGCTCGACCATCACCTGTTTTTCCGGCAGCGTCGCGCGAAACACCAGCGTCGCCACGCGGGGTGCGGGGTCGTTGTAATGCACGTCCAGCGTGTACTCTTTTTTCCCGGAAGCCACGGTCGCCGTGCGCACCCGCACCAGCATGTCCCCCATGTCACCCGGTTGCATGGTGCCACTGCGTGGGCGAACGTCTGGTTTGAGGCAGCCACAGCTTGGTTCGACACGAATGTTGGTCACCGGCGTGGAGCCGGTATTGGTGAAGGCAAACCGTGCCCGCACCTCTTCAGCCGGCTCAACCGGTCCGAGGTCGACCATGTAAATGTCGAACACCAGGCCAGGCCGCTTGGGAAGTGTCGCCAGGGGCTTGGCGACTGGTGCGGCCGCCTGGGCCCAGACGGCCAGCGCGAAAGGAATCAACAATGCCAGCCGGCTCGCCGGTTCGAAAAATCGTGTCAGTCCGATCCGCATCGCCTGCTCCAGTGAAGGGGGTGCGGCATATACCGGAAAGTGCCGACGCGGACAAGAGGAACTCACTTCAAGATACTGTCGTCCGGTTTTCAGGTGGAACAAATGCACCGGGATTCGGGCGTGCAGCCGGACGTCTTTCAACTCGCCGTGTTTCGGCGAGTCTGGTGCAGGGTTGACGATAAGAATCACGTTCGCATGCCGCAGTTCCCAGAACCATCACGTCTGAAAAAGTACAATTCCGTTCCCGGTCGCTATTGGTACAATTCTTGGAGAGAATGAATGTGTGGCAAAAGCGACAATCTGTCGGACATGCATGAACGTGACTTCTTGAACCTTGGGCGCAGCCGATGAATTCGCGCATGAACCCCATGACCTGGTCATTTGGACTTGGAACTTGGTTTCACACCCGGATCCGCGTCCATGTGATGATGGTGCTGGTTCTGCTCTGGGCCTGGTCGCAGTTCGATTTGCGGCTGGGGACGGCTTTTTTTTGCATCCTGTTTGCCAGTGTGCTGCTGCATGAATTTGGGCACATCGTGGCGGCGCGGGTGCTCGGGGCGGGAGGAGATGAAATTCTCCTGTGGCCGTTCGGCGGCCTGGCCTACGTGGGTGCGGGGAGCGGACCACGGTCGCAGATCCTGATTAGTGCCGCCGGCCCGTTTGTCAATCTGCTGATCTGTCTGGCTACGTTGTACCCGGTGCTGCACCAAGCCAATGCCGCCGCCGGTTTCAACCCGCTGATGATGCCCGTCGCCAACGCGGACTTTGGCAAGAATCTGCTGGTGGACGTGGCTCTGGTCATCTTCACGATCAACTGGGCAAGCCTGCTGCTGAATCTGATTCCAGCCACGCCGCTCGATGGCGGACAGATGCTCCGCAATGCGCTGGTCATCAAGTTTGGACCGCAGCAGGGGTTGGAATACTCGATCCGCGCAAGCATGGGCGTCTCGATTGTGATGGGGATTGTGGCGGTTCTGGTCCTGAACAACATCTTCCTGCTCTCCATGGCGTTCGTGCTGACACTTCTCGCCATTCAGGAATCGCAGCAACTGCAGATGGCGGAAGCGGGCGACGACTCATTCATGGGGTACGACTTTTCGCAGGGCTATACAAGCCTCGAACAGTCGGACAGAAAGACCGCCGAGCCGGCGCGAAAGCCAGGAATGCTGGAACGTTGGAAGCAGAACCGGGAAGCCGCGCGAGTCCAGCGCGAGAGCGATGCGCGCCAGGCGGCCGAGGAACAGCTCGACAACATCCTGGCCAAGATCCAGGAGCATGGCATGGACTCCCTGACGGCCGGCGAGCGGCATCAACTCAAGCTCGCCAGCGAACGCAGGAAGAACCAGAAGGGGTTGTAGGCTCCGGCCCTACAGGTGAAACTCGGTCCGGCTGAATCAATCCTCACATCGGCTGTCACGCATCTGACCGATGCGCGATCACCCTGCTTCCTCAACTTCCGTCGCGAATTCTTATTTTCGCCTGTCGCCGCCGATTGGATGTGGCACTCCACGACAAATGCGAGAGATTCTCCGGCATTCGGCCCGTTGGCATGATGATTGCCAAACTGCCTCGCCGGACAAATCGTCACAGGGCGCACTGCCGGAGCGAACGGATCGTTCTGCATTCTCGCCCTAAGCTTCTCGTGTGGAGTACTCTCATGTTAAATCGATCCTCTCTCGTGCGCGCAGTTCCGGTCGTCGCCATGGCCGGGCTCCTGAGCTTTGTCGCCCTGCGGGCCGACGACGCCAAAGACGACAAGGCCGATCCCGTCAAAATCAAAGGCGAACGCGAGCACGGCAACAAGGGGCCGGCTCACGACGTCATCATGCCGGGCTGCATCGAGAGTTTGAAGCTGACTGACAAGCAGAAGCAGCAGGCCAAAGAAATTGCGGAACGCTACGAACAGAGCATTGAGGCGGCATGGGTGCAGTTCAAGCACAAGTACCGTGAAGCCATCCGCACGGAAGCCTTGTTCATCACCGCCGTGGAGGACAACCTGAAGCCCGAGCAGCTCAAGCGGATGCGCGATGAACGCCGGAAGATGGCACATCATCACGCCGAGGCGACAAAGCACGAGGGCGACCATCAGTCCGATGCCAAATCCGACAAGGCTTCAGAAGACAAAGCCCAGGCGGACGCCAAGAGCGGCGACAAATCCGACAAGGCCGCAGCCGCCCGCGAGGAGAAACGCGGAGATTCGACCCGTCCTCAGGTGCAAGTGGTGGACGTAGATTTCCTGGAGCTGTCCGAAGAGCAGGAATCAGCCGCGGAAGAGATCAATGACAGCTATCACCCCCGTCTGCGGCACCTCTCCCGCGAAATCGAACGCCTCCACGTCCAGTTGATTGCCCTGGAAGCTGACGAACTGGCGGAGCTGGAATCGGTTCTGACCCCGGAACAGATGAATGAACTCAAGGAAGGCCGAAAGTGTGCTCCGAAGGCGACCCGCGTCGCGGAGAAGGGCGAGAAGAAAGACCGCTAAGGATCGCGGCAACAATAACATGGTGAAGTTGCTTGGGATGGACGCCGATTGAGAGCAGATTCATCAGCCGGCACGAGTTAGCGTCCGGTTTGTGGCGTTGGCGTCTTCCGATGATCCTCCAACCGGGGGGGGCATTTGCTGTACGGCTTGTCAAAAGTCGACAGCTATTCTTGCCGCGGTCCTGATTAAGCCGTATCGCACTTCACCAAGCCTGTGAAGCATGCGACGTGCGAGCGGATGCCGTTGTCGGCTCAAGCCAGGCAGAGGCATTCGTTGGCACGTCGCGTTTTTTGTTGGCCGTTGGAGCTGCGATCCGTGAATACCAGGAACTCCGGTCTCAACCGCAGGGGACGCATGGTTCCGCAGGGTTGGATGCCACCCGTCAGAACGCACTCCACACTTGTCGCACCCCATCATCCGACAGGAGCGGGGTCGGTCTGGCGGCCCGCTCACACGCTGTTGCTTCCTCTGCGAACTTGCGATTGAGCAATCTCAATCGCACGAATTGCGATGCGCTGCAAGCCGCTCATCCGTGGCGGGACAGCAACTCTTTCACGGTTGCCTGTTCCTGCTCTTCGGCGAGGCGTTCCTTGAGGCGTGCCATGTCGTTGACGTCCACAATCCAGCCCCGACAGGTGGCTGCGCGGCACAGGCAGGGGATGGCGGCATCCGCGGCCCAGGCATAGTCGATCAGGAGTTCGTCGCCCGCTTCGATGGTCTTGAGGGCCTGCACCCAAAGCTGGCGCTCGCCGGTCTTCTGTTCGATTTCGTCCCAATAGGCGAGTTCGCAGTTGGGTTCGCAGGAATGATTCAGATAGCGGAAGGGGCTGAACGGCTCGAGGCTGCGGTTGGCGTTGATCTCGATGCAGTAGGTGGAGGCGTATTCGGGGTCATCCATCACGCGGCCGCGCACTTCGCCAATCGTTTCTTCCGGCTCGAACCGCCGGGCGGCAAACACGCCCCGGCCGATGTCCGTCTGAAGCACCTTGACCCGTCCGCGATGCCGCATGCCCGAATAGATCGCCGTCACAGAAATTTTCCTCAACGTGGCTGCATGGAGAGTGGTCAATCGAAGACAGCGCATCCTGACCTGCGACTGTTGAGCCGTCAAGGATGCCCAATCGCAGTGGGGCAAGACGGATGACCTCCCTGCAGCACATGCGGTCCGACGTGGTATCATAGCTCCTCGACTGCTGTCATTCACTGAGACCATGGCTGGGAGCGTTCATGCCGCTGATTGATCATCCGGAAGGCAACTACCGATTTCTGCCGGGAATCGCCCCCTATTCCTGCGGAGCTGTTTCGGCTCCGGGGTTCGAAATTGTGCATGTGGTGTCTCAGCGGCCACTGCCCTACCGCGCGGGCTTCGAACAGATCGCGGGGCACCTGGCCGCCAACGGCAGACCTAAAGCGGCGCTGTGCGGTGTCGAACTGCGGTCCCCCGCGCCGTTCAGCTTTCCAGGATTTGCCGCATTCAATGCCGAGTACGCCGCGATCCTGCAGCAATGGGGACTGTTTGTGAACGGGGTCAATCCCGTGGCTCGGACCAACGTGGCTCCGGTAATCCATCCGCCCGCCGAACCGGTGCTGTACGGGTTCTCGTACTCGCGCCCGTGTGACTCACAGCGACTGACGTTTATCGTCGCCGGTGCGGGAGAGCTTCCCGAGGGGGTGTTGAATGCCGAGGGGATCGTGAACCGCGGCGACACTTCTCCCCACGGAATCACGACGAAGGCGGTGTTCGTGATGGGGCTGATGGAACAGCGCCTGCATGGATTGGGGGCCGACTGGTCGATGGTCAATGCCATCGACGTCTACACCATCCACCCGCTCGACACGATTGTTCCGGAACTGGTGCTGAGCCACGCGGGGCCGGCCAGCATGCATGGGGTCCGCTGGCATTACACCCGGCCGCCGATCACGGAGATCGAGTTTGAAATGGACCTGCGCGGCACACGGTCGGAACTGATTTTGTAGCACCACGCGTGACCCGCGTGCGGTAAAATTACGCCACGCGGCGGGCGATCATGTCCTCGATCTTCTGAATCAGTTCGGCATACTGGAACGGCTTGCTCAGGACGCAGTGGTTCGCATCTTCGGTGTCCGCGATGGGGACACGGCCAATGATCACCTGGGGCACGGCACTCCAGCCGGCCGTGTCGGGACAGCGGGCCGGGGTGTCATTGTCGATGACCAGCACGGTGGGTGGTGTCGCCCCGGGCATGTCCGCCATGTTGATGCGGTCGACCGCGACCCCGCGTGGCTCAAGCACCGCGCGGAGCACCTCTTCCGTATCAGTGACTTGATCCACCACCAGAATCCGGAGGCCTGGCGGCGATGTGGGATCTGCATCCTGGCGCATCATGGACGGCGACTTTCCGTGTCGACCGGAGCCTTGCGGCCCCGAAATAACAGTTTGGCGGACCACGAAATCGCCCGGCGATTCCGTGGAAATTCAAATTTGACGTGTCCGGCAAGAGCCAATTTCAAATCTCAAATTTCACAGTTTGTGCAGCGACATCGAACTGTCGGCTGAGCTTCAAGGGTGTGAACGTAACTGTTGCCCACAGCATGGACACTACAGAAACTCGTTTTTATGTGAAATTTTAAGTCTGAAATTTGAAATTACATCGAGTTCAGAGACTCACGCGGACGAGCATCGCTCTGCGGTGAAATTCTGTTTTTCATCACGAAGGCGGTTTGGCTACGCGACCAGTGCGGCGGGCTCGGTGTGCGTCAGGCTCAAGGAGCGCAGGCGGCCGAGGTTGATCTGTTGGACAGCAGAGGCCGCTTCCCCGGCGTGTTTCGCGTGTTTCAGCAGTTGCTGCGAAATCCGCAACGATT
>JAKFUF010000258.1 GCA_021732845.1 Planctomycetaceae bacterium
GGTTTTGCGGGTGCGGTCACACTCGGTTGATCATGTTGCGGCAGTGCATCGTGGTCTGAAGCTTGCGTCTTGTCGACTTCACGGACTGGTGGCTGCGACCATGCCATCGCGCCTCCCAACCCAATTGCCAACAGCACCGCCAACAATCCCGCCAGTGGAAGTTCGGGCTTCGGCAGCTCAGCCTCTCCCAGCAATCGCAGCACGCGCCGCCTGAATTCTGATGGGGACTTTCCCATGGCACCCAGCGCCGTGACAGAACCCATGCTCCGCGTTCCGGCAATCCCCGAAGACAGCTCGGCGATGCGAAGCAGCGCCTCGGCGTAGACCGGGCGGTCCCAGCCTTCAGCCAGAACCATGTCGTCGGCCGCAAGCTCCCGCTCAACGCTGACACGGTGGCTGATGAACCATACGACCGGATGAAAGTACAGCAGTGCCTCAATCAGCCGCTGAAGCAAGTTCACAACCGGGTCGAAGCGGCGGATGTGGGCGAGTTCATGCAGCATCAGTGCCTGCAGTTGATCGGGCGTCAGTCCAATCACCACTGCGGATGGCAGCAGGATCATTGGCCTGGCGATTCCAACGACGACGGGAATCGAAATCTGATGACACCAGCCGATCGTTGGGGTGAGCCACAAGCCTAGGCGACTAGACTGGCGGCGAATCATTTCCAATAACGCCACATCATCGACGGGCTGCGTCGACCGCCGCAACTGGTGTCCGCCCCACACTCCATGCACCAGCCGTCCCAGGATGACGGTGACACCCAGCACGTAGAAGATCGCGACCCAGCGTGACACGGCTTCCGAACGATTCCATGAAACAGCAACCGAATGCGTTTCCGGGACAGCCAGAGGGATGCGACTCGAGGACGCCTCAGGGATGTCGATCGCGGCTGGCAGGGTGCGCGGAGGGGCGGGTGCTGTGACCGATTCGCCGGTTGAAGTTGTCAGTTCCCACCCGTGAACATCTGCAGAGTCAGAGACTGCCCGCGCACCGCGGTGAGTCTCCAAGGTGTGCGGGACTCTCAACAACAGGAAGGTCAACGGCAGACAGGCTGCCATGACGAACAGTGTAATTAAGTTCACAATGTAACGCACACGGGCAGTGCTCCCGCGCAGCAGCCCTATGCTGAGGACAGCGACTAGGCCGCAGGCGCATCCCTGCCAAAGGAAATGCAGCAGGGCGAGCACAAGCCGCATCGAAGTCGTGGGGTCAACAATCCATGACAGGAAGTTCATTGCTGCGGCTCCCAAATGATTGGTCCAAGAGACGAGTTTTGTCCGGCCCGTTCGACTTCGTCACGTCACTTCTTCGTGGTCTTCAGTTTTTGGTCGATGATCCGCCGCAGTTCCCGCAGTTCATCGCCCTGAATGTCCTTCACATCAAACAGCTTCAGAAGCACGGCTGACGTTGAACCATCGAAGACGCGGTCGACGACATCCCCCAGCACGCGATCACCCACTTCACCTTCGGTGATCACCGGGGAGAACAGGTACAAGTTGCCCTGCTTCTGGCGCGTCACATACTGTTTGACGACCATCGTGTTGAGTGTGGTGATGATGGAGGTCTTGGCCAGATCTCGTCCGCCGCCAGCGAGCGCTTCTTGGACATCGCGAGCCAAGAGCGGTGACTCGCGCCACAGGATTTTCAGAATCTGGAGTTCCAGCTCCGTTGGATACTTTGAGGCTGGCCGGGCCATCAGACTCTCCTTGGCAATCAAGAACGTCTATTTCACTAGACGATATTGGCGCGTCGATTGAGAGTCAAGAGAAAATCGTCTAATTTCATAGACGATTTTCTTCCCGGACAGCGCAGCCATAGGAGTGGAACTGGTGGAAGAAGAACGTGATCACCCCTACCACATTCTGGCGCGCAAAGATCGAAAATCACCAATCGAAAATCGAAAATCCCCTCACCCCAGTCCCCACGCCCTCCTGACGATCCACTCGGCAGCCAGCAAGCCGAAAAGCAGAAGCCAGACCCAGGCGCGGTCCCACAGTGGGGTTTTGAAGACCGCCGATTCTCCGGGGACGACCGGGAAACTGTTCAAGAGGTTTGCGAGTTCCTGCGGAGTGTGCAGCACTTGTCCGCCTGAAGTATTGGCGAGGTCGGTCAATAGGGCCAGATCGGGCCGCGGGTCGCGGTACTCCGGCGAGTCGTCGAGGATCTGAAAATCGACGGATGTCTGGGCCACCTGGCGGTCGCCGTCGAAGGCGGTGACCACGATGTTGGCCATGCGGTGGCCGCTGGTGGCAGCGGCATTGGCCGGCACCTGTTCAAACGCGGGTGACTCCAGCCGGGTTGAGTAGGACTGGTTTTGGGGATCGGGCGACAGGGGTTCCTCGTTGCCGAGCCACGCTCCCTGGACCGCGTTGGGGAGTGCGGGAGCCTGCAACCGGGCGACCAGCCGATACTTGTTGGTGGCAATCTGCTGCTCGTCGAAGGCGAGTGCCGTGAGGACGATTGGTTCGCCCGGCCGGTACAGCAGCTTGTCGGTTTCCAGCCGCAGTTGCCGGTTTGCGCCGGCGGAATTCTCGCCGAGCCACCGGACGACATTTCGCCAGAACTTGCGGAAATAGCGGTTGTCGCCCGCCTCACCCCAGAGGCGTTCGAAATCCCGGCCCCAGTCGACCGTGCTGTCCGGCGAAAACGCCACCGATCGGCCCTTGCCGAACGACTGGCAGGTCAGGACCGGGATGATGCCCGATCCGTCCAGCGGAACGCTGGAATTGGCGAGGACCGTGGCTGCCGGTTTGACACGGTCGGTGCGGTTGGTGCCATAAAATGGCGGGATCCGCTGCAGGATCTCGTGATTCTTCCGCGGGTCGTCGACAATCCGCCAGACCGGATGCGATTCGGTTTCGGCAGGCACCTGGAATTGAAAATTGACGTTCCAAATCGTTCCGTACCCCTGTTGCCGGCCAGACATGTCCACGGGGATCATCCCGTCCCAAATCGTCTGGTCCCAGTTGCCGGCACCGAAGCTGGTGTTGCCGCCGATCATCGCGAATCCGCCGCCGCGCTGGCTCACCAGTTCGTGAGTCCATTGCAATTGTTCCGGGGTGAAGGAAACGCGGTTGATGTCGCTGCACAAGACCACGTCATAGCTGAACAGTTCTTCCCGTGTGGTCGGGTATCCGCGTGAAGGATCGGTCACCCGGTGCAGCGTGGGAGTCTGCGCGTATTGAGCATTGACCTCCAGCACGAGGCATTCGATGTTCGGGTCTTCCACCAGGGCATCGCGAATCCAGCGATACTCGTTTCCCAGCGTCCCCTCCATGTAGATCACCCGCAGTTTGGGGTTGCGGGAAAGCAGTTTGAGCGCAACTTGGTTGTTCTGCACGAAGGCCTCGGTGGGCCGTGCGGGAACCTCCACGATCAGCGGCACCAGGCTCTCCGTTGCCCGGTCCGACTCAACAGTGAGGTCGTAGGTCTTGTCGGTGTCGGTCAGCGTGATCGGCAGCCTGGCCAGTATCGTCGGCTCAAAGCCAGTCGAGCGGATCAGGATCTCGGCCCGTTCGCCCGCACATCCCACGCTTCCCACAACCACCTTGACCGGCACCTTGACACCCGGCGGGACGGAGCGCGGCGCGATGACATCCCGAATCGCCACGTCACCGGACACATTGGGATTTCCCACAGGAAAGACATGCAGTGGGACACCGAGCGCTTTGAAGCCTGCAGCCAGTTCGTTCCAGGTGTTGCTGGCGATTTCGTCGGTGGACCGGCCATCGGAAAAGACGATGACGCCTTTGGGCAGGTCTTCGCCGAATCGCGCGGGCAGGTCTTCCAGCGCCTCCAGCAGTCGCGTGGCATCATCCCGTGGCTGGAGCGGCCCCGTCAGTGGCTCAGATTCCTTGCCAAACCGGAATGTGCTCAACCGCACTTTGTTTTGCCCCGCCTGCGTCAGCTGCAGCGACAAATTGAGCGTCTGTTGAACCTGCGCGAGCCGCGACTGTGGGCTGTCCAGCCCCATGCTGCGGGACACATCGACGAGCTGGATGACACCCGGCACACGGGCCGGAAGTTTCGCCTCGCTCACCTGCACCGGGTTGCCGAGGATGAACAACAGCAGCCCGAACACACAGGCCCTGAGCACCAGCAAAAGAAATCTGCGGGCCGAGGGTGCCGAGGCGAAGTGCCGTGCGAGCCACAACAGTGCCAACAGCACCCCCGCGGTGGCCACGAACAACCAGGCAGCGTGAGACGTCGACCATTGCATGGGAACTCTCAGTGCTGAACGCGGGTCTGCAGAAAGAGCGCCTTTTTCTCGCCAGGCAGGGTGAAGTCGAACCCGCAGGCTTTGAAAAATTCTTCAGTCGACGTGATGGCCATCACTTCAAAAATATTGCGTTCCTTGGCGCGGTCGACGCAGGCTTGCACGAGCTTCTTCCCAATTCCGCGCCCCCGATACTCCGGATTGACCGCCAGGCTGCGGACTTCGGCGAGCTTTTTCGAATAGATCTCGAGTGCCGCACAGCCCACGATCTGGCCGTCATGGAGCGCGACAAACGCATGCGGCAGCAACTGCTCCAGTTCCTCCATCGTCCGCCCCAGCAGCCGCCCTTGCAGCACGAACGGCTCGATGAACTCCGCCAGTGGCTCAATGTCCGCGGTCTCGGCGGCTCGTACGATGATGGCAACGTCTTCCATGGCTGATCAACAATCGCGGGACAACGGCAGTCTTTCCGATGCCGAACTACTATCGCAGGAATTTGCCGTTTCAACCACGGTCATGGATCAACTGTCATGGATCATCCACAGCTAAAGCCACTTTGCCAACGCACCTCCGCGTGCGGCGAGTGCGTCTACCTTTTTGGTGACTTGTGGATCTTCAATCAACGGCGGCGCGTGATGGGGCTTGATCCGGGCGTCGATGATCAGCGGCCCATCGCAGCCCCAGTGGCGGTGGCGGGTGAATTCGCGGACACCGCTGATGTCGATGGCAGGATTGCTGCGCGTGAAGGTGACCCACAGAAAATTGTTGAGCGTGCGGGCAGTGAACTCGCTGTCATCGACCACGACGATGAGCGGGAATTCTCCGTCTGGCATGGGACCGCTCCAGAGCTGGCTGAAAACCTCGCCGAGGTTTTGCACTTCGCGGCTGGCTTCGACGATGAGTATGCCGGGTTGAGCCACGCGCGGGTTATTGACGCCGCCGGGCAGGCGCAGATCGGGCGGCAGTTCGCGGGCGAGTTGGCGGATGGGCGAACCGACGGCAGCGATGACGACTTTTGAGCCACTGTTGAAGCCATCGCCAGAATAGTCGAGGGTGTCGATGGTGGTGCAGGTGTGGAAGTGCAGGTCACGCCGCCAGTCGACACGCGCCAGCAGATGCTCGAAGAAGCCGGCGATGTCATGCAGGTGAAGTTGTTCGTTGTCGTACTGATTGACGATCAGCAGGTATTTGGCCAGCGACATCTGCCCCTGGCCGAGAATCGCCGACGCCTGCGTCAGCAGTTCCTGCGGCCGGCCGCTGGCATGAAACGGCATGTAGCGTTCGCTGCCGATCGCCAAGAGCAACGGATGGACGCCGGCCGCATCGACGGCATGGACTTCGCGAATTCCCGGCAGCACCGTGGGAATGATCGGCCCAGTCAGCTCGTGAATGAGCTGGCCAAAGGTGGTGTCTTCCTGCGGCGGCCGGCCCACCACGGTGAACGGCCAGATGGCACCTTCGCGATGATAAACCTGGTCGACCTGGAGCACGGGGAATTCGTGGGCCAGGCTGTAATAGCCGAGATGATCGCCGAAGGGTCCCTCGAGTCTTTGGTCCGGTAGAATTGTCCCGGAAATGCAGAAATCGGCGTCGGCATAGATTGGCAGTTGACCAGGCCGGCAGAGCATTGGGATCCGTTCGCCCGCCAGAGCCCCGGCGAAAGTCAGTTCGCTCAAGCCCTCCGGCAGCGGCATCACTGCCGCGAGGGTCATCGCCGGATGGCCGCCGACAAAAATGTTGACCCGCAGTGGCTTCCCCGCCTGTAGCGCGGCCCGGTGATGCACGCCGATCCCGCGGTGCAGTTGGTAGTGCAGCCCAACCTCGCGCTCCGGGTCGTAGTGCGGACCGGAAAGTTGGACGCGATACATGCCGAGATTCGACTTGCCGAAACCCGGTTGCGTCACATCTTCCGTGTAGACCTGCGGCAGCGTGACAAACGCACCTCCGTCATCCGGCCAGGATTTCACCTGCGGCAGCTCACCCAACTTGAGCGTGTGGTCGAGTATCGGCCCGCGGACCACCGCCTTCGGCCGCATCCGCCACGCCGTGAGCGGCGCGGACCAATACCGCAGCGGGTTGCGTGCGGCGGCAGCCGGCTCGATCTTCAATTCGATCGCCCGCCGCACCGCCTCATAGGTGTGGCGAAAGATGAACCGCGCCCTGTCCAGGGTGCCAAACAGGTTGGACACGAGTGAAAACCGGCAGCCGGAGACGTTGTTGAACAGCACCGCCGGGCCACCGGAGGCGTAGACCCGCCGCTGAATCTCGGCCGCTTCGAGGTTGGGGCTGATCTCATCGTTGAGCCGCACCAACTGCCCGGCGGCGGCCAGTTCATCGACCACCCGGCGGAGCGACCCCATTGTGTTCGGCCTCGATTAAATATTGCGTGATTCCGGAACACCTGTCGCGGATCCGCTCGCTGGCGCTCATTCCAGATCCGCTGGCGGTGTCCAAGAATCACGCGCGGCCATTGAGCGTTCGCCCTGCATTATTGGCGGAACACCGCGAATGGCAACTTCGAACGCCGGGAATAAGAAAATCTCAAGCAGAGCATGGAATCACTGGCCATGCCGGGCGTGAGATGTTTCCCGTTGACGGCCAGCCATCACGGCTTGGCCTCGGCTTCCTTCTTGATGCTGTCGAAGTAGGTGCGGATACCATCTTGATAGCCTGGCGGAATCTGTTCGGATTCGATGGCCGACCCGACCTCCTGCTCGATTTCGTGCATGAGTTGCTTGTACTCTTGGCTCGCCTCGCCCTTTTCGCCCACACCCTTGCTCTTGAGCGTCATCAACACCTTGCCCTTGGTGACAGGTGACTTGGACTGCTCGGTTTTAAAGTCGGTTTTGGCGGCATCGTTCTCTTCGGCACTCCCACCC
>JAKFUF010000241.1 GCA_021732845.1 Planctomycetaceae bacterium
CACCCCCGCCCCGCCGCCCAATGTGGAAACGCCCATGTTCATCCCCAATGCAATAATATACCACAGTCCACATCACTGCACGATACGAATGTCCAGTGCGGATGTCAAGCTAAAAGTGGAAACTTCGTAAAAAGTTTTGACATCTCTGCGATCCGTGACAGGTCGAGGGTGATGGAACATCACCGGACGGCTTGCGCCGTGCCGCTACTAAAGCCGCTGTCGAATCCTGCCCCGTGGCGGCGGTTGGTCAGAGGCTGACCAGAGGCAGAGCCCGCGATTGATCACTGATTTCCAGCCCGCGCTGGCCAGATCGTCGCGGCCGGCGAGCAACCTGACGGTGATGTGCCTTTCGTGGTTATTCCTTCACGGAATGAGAAAACGCCGAGTTCAGGTCAATGGCTCCCGGGTCGATTTCGCCGTGCGAGTCTTTCGTGCCGGGGTAATATCCAGTTGAGTGTTTCACACGAGGGCTAGCTAACGCGTTCCGGTGGCTGCGCCACCTTCATCATCCGCTGTCGGGGTTCCTCGCTCGCGGGCACGATGTTCGAAACCTGCCACATCTTTTAAGATCCGCTCACAACTCATTCCATGCAGTCACAGATCGAGATCCCATGATTCTGCTGCACACGCCTCTCAAAACGCTCATTCTCACCGCCATTGCACTCAGCGCTGCCGGCGGCACGGCAAACGCCCAGTCCAAAGACAAGCCACGCTTCATTGACCACTCGTTGCTCGTGGCTCCGGAATATCCCTGCACCTGGCCCTCGCACCCGTTTCCCAGGTTTCAGATCACCCGCCAGCGGACGATCGGACCCGAGTCGGCCTACAATATTGATGTTTTGCTGATCGATGGGAACACCGGCACGCAGCTCGACGTTCCACCGCACTCGGTGGCTCGGCCGGACCTGAAGCGCGAGAAATCGGGGCCGCTCGGTCTCGCCTATACCGAGACCATCGAACCCTGGCAGTTCGGCGGCGAGGCGTGCGTGGTCGACATCCGCGACCTGCTCGACAAGGCTCCCAACGGCGTGAGTCCCCTCGCCACGCCGGAGCATGTCCAGCGGTTTGAAAAACAACACCGCCGGGTGCGGTTTGGCGATGTTGTGCTGTTTCGCAGTGACTATTCCGATTTGTATTATAAACCGTTGCCCGAAGGGCTGCGGTTTATCGCCGACGCCCTGGACCGCAAGTCGCCCGGCTTCCCCGACCCCAACCCCGAGTGCATGGAGTTTCTGGCGAAGCGGGGGGTGATGACCGTGGGCACCGACAGTGCCAGCATGGGACCGCTGCCCGACCTGGCCGAGCCGACGCACTATGCCGGCCTGAAGTACGGCATGATTTGGACGGAAAGCGCCACCAATCTTGGGGCGCTGCCGACGACGGGCGCTTACTATTGCATGCTGGGACCCAAGCATGCGGGAGGTCCCTATGGCGAATGCCGCGCGTTCTCGATTGCCGGTGGCGACCTGCCGCAACGGCTGATTGATGCCGCCAAAAACAAGCGGGTGGTCGATCTGTCCCCGACGTTGGCGGCGAATCTGCCCGTCACCTCGCCCGGCGCGGGCAGCGGCCAGCATCGGCAGTCGTATCTGAAAATCGACTTTCTGTATTCGGAATACCTGGACATGTGGCACCACGCCCACATGATGGACTCGATGGCTGGCACGCACCTTGTGCCACCCTCCTACGCCCTGCCGCCCGCCGGCGAGAGACCGGCTTATGAGCCACGGGTGCGCGGGTGGCTGGAAGAGTACGAGAAGCGTTTCGGCCCGCGTGGCACAAGTTCCATGACCACGGAAAAGGTTCCGCTGGATTGGACCAGTGGAACTGTTCGGGTGATTGATGCTCGACCGCTCGTTGGCAGCACGAAGTCCGAGTCGTGGCCGGCCTCTCCCGAGATCACCGTGGCCCATCTGCAAGCCTTCGAGAAGGAACACGGGACGCTCAATTCGGGAGAAGTGGTTTTGTTTCACACGGGGCATCTCGACAAGCACCTTAAGCCACAGCCGAACGACAAAGGTGTCTGGTCTGAGCCACTGTTGGGGAAGAGTGAAGGCTGGTCGGCACCGGGGCCTGAAGCGATTGTTTACCTGAAGGGCAAGGGCGTCCGCTGCGTTGCCACCGATGCTCCGGATTTGGGTGGCGTCGATCCTCGCCGGGCGCTGATGACGTATTGGGCGCTCGGCAGCCACGAGATGGTGGGCGTCGAATTCCTGCACAACGTTGGACAGGTGAAGTCGGGCGACTATTTCCTGTTCGCGGCCCTCAAGATCCGCGACTGCCACGGCGGTCCGGGCCGGGCGATTGTCCTGCGGTGAGGAACGCTCTTGACCTCTGGCGCAGCGGGCGGAACAATCAAATTGAACGGTTTCGAGTACTTCCTCCCGACCCATCCCACACTGGAGAAATATCCATGCGGACGATCAAACTCTGTGCCCTGCTGCTGACCGCCGTTCTGTCCTGTGCCACGCTGGGAGCTGTCGGGACCGAGGAGATTTCTGGCGAATACCTCGAAGCCCGTAGCTGCGACGTGTTCACCGGCCCCTGCTTCGCCAACGGCGACATCGGCCTGAACGGGCGCGAAGCGGTCATGGCGTGGAAGGTCGACACCGGCCGGTTCAACGGTCAGGATCTGACCGGTCTGACCGCGGCCCTGGTGATCAAGGCCAGCGACACGCTGAGCATGGGCGGCACGTTCTACCGCGCGGACCCCGCATCGATTCTGGCCGTGATCGTCGTGGACGAGAAGGCTTCGCCGTCACAGCGGGACGCCTTGGTCAGCTTCGTGAAGTCCAGCGCTCCCAAGCTGACCAGGGAGGTCAAGCGGGTCGAGGTGGCTCAGATGGATCTGCAGAACGATCACCTCGCCGGCAAAGGCGTCTTCACCGCTGGCGAGCTGGCCCGCATTGAAACCCGCAAGCTGAAGAATGGCGACTGCGTCTGCACCAACGAAACCGTCATCTACCCGCCGCTGACCAATGTCGACAACTCCCACGCCGTCTACACGAACACCATGAGCTACGAAGGCAAGGGCCTCGCCGCGACTTGGAACCTCGTCGGCAAGCGCAGCGGATTCATGGGAACCTTCTCCCGCTGATGCGGGATGGGCTTCCCAGCCCGGCCTGGTTCGGCTGCCGCCGCCCTAGCACGTTTCCGTCAACAAACCAGCCCGGTGCGCCAGCAGGCACATTCGGGCTGCGTCGTTTTACCATTAGCCTCAACACATGAGTGACGTGTCCGTCAAAAGTAGAATCTCAAATCTCAAATTTCACAGTAAAATACTTTTCCGCGACATCGGGTCTTCCAGCTACGTTCGCCACCATGGCATCGCCAACAGTTCGATGTGGTCGCACAGACGGTGAAATTTGAAATCTGAAATTTGAAATTATTTCGCTCATAACACTCAGCGAGCTTCGTCAACATCGGACATCGCCAGCCTTCCGGCTTGGCAGCCGCCTGTGGCTGCTGTACCTTGGCCAGTGTGAAAACCTCGCAATCATTCTTCACACCGATAGTGGAGCAAAAAAGCGACTTGTCGCTGCTCCACGACAGGTGCGGCGAATGATTGCAATTAGAAACAGACACGTTGAAATTTCCCGTCAGGCGGTCCCCATCAAGCGAGCAAGCACGCATGCTGTCTGATCAGGCGGCACAGGATGCATTGCCGGAACTTTTGACCCGCGCCCGCACCGGCGACGTCGCCGCCCGTGAGGCACTGTTCGAAATCTACCGCAACTATGTCTCCAGCGTGGCCCGATCCCAGATGGAGCCGTGGATGCAGGCCAAGGTCGATGCGTCGGACATCGTCCAGCAGAGCCTGCTCGACGCCCATCGCGCCCTGAATGACTTTCGCGGTCAGACCGAAGGCGAGTGGATGGCGTGGCTCAAACAGATCGTCAATCGCAACACCGCCGACTTTGTGCGGCAGTACGCGGGTGCCGAGAAACGCCAGATCAAACGCGAAGTTTCGTTCAATCCGCCGTCGAGCGAAGACTCCGCCCCCGGCCCGCAATTCGCCGATCCCGGCGACAGTCCGAGCCAAATCGCGTCGACGCACGAGCGGACACATCGCCTGACGCAGGTGATGGCCACACTTCCGGCCGATTATCAGGAAGTGCTGCGGTTGCGAAATCTGCAGCAACTGCCGTTTGACGAGGTGGCCCGCATCATGGGCCGCTCGCGTCCGGCGGTGCAAATGCTCTGGACCCGCGCCGTCAAACGGCTCGCGGAACTCATGCCCGAAGGATGACTTTTTATGCGGCGCGGACTCGTACTGGCCACCCTCACCCTGGCTTTCTCGGTCGTCCATAACCCGTCGCTTCAAGCCATCGAGCCCGGCCCGGTCCCGCAGTGGATCTGGTGCGACCGCCTGCCACAGGACGGTCAGATCGGCCTGTTCCAGCACACGTTCACCCTCTCGAAGCCGATCAAAGCCGCGTGGCTCACCGTCCTGGCAGACGATCACGCCGACGTGGCGGTCAATGGCAAGGCGGTCGCGCAAGTCCGCAGTCGCGCTGAAACACCGCGTGTCGACATCACCGCCGCACTGGTCAACGGTGAGAATCAAATCGCCATGCGCGGAGAGAATCGCACCGGGCCAGCCGGCGTGCTGGTGCGGCTCGACATCGAATTCAGCGACGGACAGCGGCAGGTGGTCATCACCGATCCCCGGTGGCGGGCGGCGGCTGCCGACCAGAAAGACTGGCAGAAGCCGGATATCGACACCAGCAAATGGGAGTTTGCGACGAGCCACGGGTTGCTGGGGGTTCCACCGTGGGGCTCGGCGCGGATCGATGTGCCGGAGTATCACCAGTGGAAAAAGGCCCTGGGGGTGGAAGCCACGGCAGCCGCGGCGGTCGCTGCGGTTCCGGGATTTGAAGTGACACTGGTGCGGTCTTCGCAGCCGGGCGAGGGCTCGTGGATCAGCCTTGAACTGGATCCCAAAGGAAGGTTGATCATCGGTCGCGAAGGACCGGGTTTGTTGCGGTATACCCCACCTGCCAACCCAACCGGTCCTGGCCGCATGGAAACCATCAACAACACGTTGCTGGAATGCCGGGGCTTGCTTTGTGCCCATGATGCCCTCTACGCCGGTGCGAACAACTCCAAGGGGTTGTACAGACTCAAGGACACTGACGGCGACGACACTTACGACGAGGTGCGGCTGCTGAAGACGATTGGTGGCGGAGTCGGACATGGGCGCAATGATCTGGCTCTTGGGCCGGATGGCATGATCTACATGATCTGCGGCAACGATGTCCAACTGTTGGATGACATTGCGGCCAGTTCGCCGCTCAAGAACTATGCCGACGACCGGCTGACCCACTGCGACTGGGATCGCTTCCTGTTCGACCGCAATGCGAAGATGCCGGCGGGACATGTGCTGCGGACCGACCGCGACGGCACCAAGTGGGAGCTTGTTGCCGGCGGAATGCGGAACCCGTACGGTCTGGACTTCAGCCCCGACGGGCATCTGTTCACCTTCGACGCCGACAACGAGGGCGATGCCGGTGCCCCCTGGTATCGGCCCACACGCATCAATCACATCGTCCCTGGTGCCGACTTCGGCTGGCGGCAGGGCAGCGGCATCCGGCCCGCATGGTTCCCCGACAATGCCACCACCACGCTGGACATCGGCAAGGCCTCGCCCACTGGCGTGAAGTTTGGCACCGGAAGCAACTTCCCCGCTCCGTACCGTTCGGCCTTGTTTGTCATGGACTGGTCGTATGGGCTGATCTACGCCGTCCACCTGCTCCCCCGTGGCTCAAGTTTCGCCGCCACCGCCGAAGTATTTTTGGCGGGACGCCCGCTTAACGTGACGGATCTGGAGTTCGGGGCCGACGGGGCGATGTACTTCACCACCGGTGGGCGTGGTACACAATCGGGCTTGTACAAAGTCCGCTGGACGGGAAGCGTGCCGCCACCCGCGAACACCGACACTCTTCCTCTTCATAAATCCGCTTCGACAGCTTTGTCGTTCGAGCGACATGTCACATCTGCATACCATTTTTCCGACATGGGCAGCGATGAGCTCTGGTTCCGCCAGGGTGCGCGGCTCACCTGGGAGAGTCACCCCCCGGCGGACTGGGCTCAACACGCGCTGCAGGAAGGTGACCCTTCGGTAGCCATCACAGCACTGATGGCCTTGGCCCGCGTCGGCGGTAAAGTCCATCAACCTTCTCTGCTGAACCGTCTAGGCGTATTGCCGCTGGCGGAGTGCCCGCCGGAACAGCAACTCACCGCCCTGCGGGCCATCGGCATCAGCCTCGCCCGCGACGGCATGCCGGAAGACCCGCTGATCCAGCGGCTGCGCGACAAAATTGAGCCCATGTTTCCGGCGAAATGTCATCCCGTCAATCAACTCGCGTGCGAACTCCTCGTGGCTCTCAAGTCGCGGACGGTCGTGTCTAAAACCATGCCGCTGCTGGAAACCGCCTCGACGCAGGAGGAGCAACTGTGTTGGCTGTTCCTGCTGCGAAACGTGACATGGGGATGGACTCCGGCCGCCCGGCAGTTGTACTTCTCCAAGCTTCATGCCGCCGAGGAATTTGAAGGCGGACGGGAGTTGCCAGTGGCCATCTATTCCGTCCGCGCGGAAGCCGTGGCTGGATTGGAAGGCTTGCCTGCCGACGAGCGGCAAGCCTTGTCTTTGATTCTCGCGCCGAAGGTCGCCGTCGATCTCGGTCCCACAAACGCACGGGTGCCGGTGCAGGAATGGACGTTGGAGTCGCTCGTTCCCAAGGTGGCTGTTGAGCCCCGCGATGCTGTGGCGGCGGTGGCCCGCGGCCGGCAGATTTTTCGCGAGGCACTGTGCGTCCGCTGTCATCGGGTCGGCAAAGAGGGGATGACCGCCGGCCCCGACCTAACCGGCGTCTCGCTCCGTTTCAGCCGCCGCGACCTGCTCGACTCCGTCATCAATCCGTCAAAGCAGATCGACGAGAAGTACCGCAACCAGCGGTACGAGACCAAGTCCGGCAAACTGCTCACGGGCCGCGTCATCACTGGCGACAAAACCCGCCTGCTCCTCTCCACCGACCCCCTCGCCCCCGACCAGATCCTCGCC
>JAKFUF010000198.1 GCA_021732845.1 Planctomycetaceae bacterium
CGATCCTCAGCCATGATCGTCCGATTGTCGTGGTCGCTGATCCGGGAAGCGAGGAAGAAGCCGTGATGCGGTTGGGCCGCATCGGCTTCGACAACGTCGCCGGTTATCTCCGCGACGGGATGGCGGCACTGGAATTGCGTCCCGAGTTGATCCGCGTGATTTCGCGGATCACGGCCCCTGCACTCGCCGAGCAACTGGCCGAGTCGACGAAGCCGTTCATTCTGGATGTCCGCTCCGAGAAAGAATGGCAATCCGGGCATCTGGCGTGCAGTCACAACTTCCCGTTGACACACCTGCGGGAACGGATGACGGATGTCCCCCAGGATCGCCCGGTCGTGGTCCACTGCGAAGGAGGCTACCGCTCGGCGATTGGCACCAGTCTGCTGGCGGAAGCGGGGCGAACCAACGTCAGTGACCTCGTCGGTGGCATCAAAGCCTGGATCGCCTCGAAGCTGCCGACCGAAGCCGATGGGAATGCGTCGGCCACGTGCGGCACGGTCTGCAGAAAGTGATTGAAATCCGCCACCTCCACAAGGAGTACCAGAGCCGTTCCGCCACGTTGCGCCGTACCCTGTTGAGCCACGCGTTGCTATAAAGTGGATCGACAGTACGTACCCATAAGCCTTTCAATTCACTTCCGCTGCCGCTCCCCGAGGTTGCGCATGGCCGAGTCGTTGCGTTGCACGTCCCCCGAGAGTCTGATCACGGGCTGGGATTTCAGCACCGGTGCCGTCAAGTGCCTGGCCTTCGACATGCAGGGCCGCACGGTCGCCGAAGTGCGGATGCCCACGGACCTGTGGCACGGCGAACCAGGCTCCGGCGTCTCCGAGCTGAACCTGATGCAGCTTGAGGGACAGGCGCGGGCCAGTGTCCGGGCGATGGCAGCCCGGCTTCGCGAACTTGGGCGGCTGCAGGACTGGGTCGCCGGGGGGATTTCAGCGACGCATCACACGGCGGGCCGCATCGACGCCGACCGCCTGCAGGTGCGACGGGCGATCTGCTGGAACGACCAGACCCTGGCCGCCTACCGCCGACAGGGAGAAGCCCGGCTGGGCGGCCCGCAACGGGTGTTGGAACTGATTGGCGGACCGTGGGCCGACCGGTATTCACTGAGCCACATTGTGAAGGATGAGGATCCTGCTTACTTGTCTGCGGACCAGTGGAAGCGCACGGCCCGAATCCTCTCCCACGGCTCGCTGTCGGCGGGCTATTTGACTGGTCATTTTGACGTCACCAGCGTTTCGGCGGCGGCGTCGACAGGCATCATGGATCTGCGGACCTGCCAGTGGCGGCGGGAGATGCTGGACTCGCTGGCCTCACCCGAATATCGGGAACTCGCCTGGAGGCAACTGCCGCGGATCATTGACCAAAACGAACCGATAGGTGAACTGGCTGCCCATGTTGCCCTCGAAGCGGGGCTGACTGGCAACATCCCTGTAATCTTCCCGACCCTCGACGACCAGGCGGCCGGACTGGTGGGCGGCGGGGCCGTGGACGACGGCCAAATGGCGATCATCCTCGGGAACTCCGCCGTGGTGAACTCGTCATCGAACCACCTGCTCGACACAGGCGCTTTGGACGTGATGAAGCTCAACTGGGGTCCGAACCTCTGGATGCGGTGCTACAACAACGGGGCTCAGTTCCTCAATGAGCTGTTCGGCGCGAATGCCAATTGGGACACCCTGGAACAGGCCGCCCGCCAGGTTCCCGCCGGTTGCGATGGCGCACTCGTGGCTCCGTTCGTGAACACCGAACCCTCGTTGGGCATCTCCAAACCTTGGCTCGCCTGGAACCGCCCCGTCGAAGACGCCGGCACCAAATTCCGCGTGGCACTCGAATGCCTGGCCTACATGCTTGAAGTTGGCGTCCGTGCCCACGAGGCCGCCGGTCAGAAGATCCGGCGGATCACCGTCTCCGGCGGCATCGCCCGCAGCACGCTGATGTGTGAGATCCTCGCCAGCGTGCTGAACCGCCCGCTGACCCGCCTGGAATCCGCCGAAGGCACTGCCCTCGGCGTCGCCGTCACCGCCCTGGCCGCTTGGGAAACCCAACTGCGGCGGCAACAGCAGATCAACGCCCCCTACACTGTCGCCGACGCTGTCCAATCCCTCGTCCGCTTCCGCGATGAAGTCGCCCCCCGCCCCGACTGGGCCGCCACCTATGCCACAGGGCGGACGCAGTTTGCCGAGTGGCTGACGCGCCGGCCTTGATCCCGCATTGAACCGGGATCAACGCGTCTTGACGATCGGATGAATTGAACGGAACCACGAATAAATAAGACGAATTTTCACGAATAGACATCGAACTATCGGCCACGCCTCCACAGCGAAGTCCGTAACTCTCGCCCTAAAGGCCAGATGTCGCGAAAAAGTATTTTACTGTGAAATTGAGAGAGGCCAGGTGGGATCTTAAATTTGACGTGTCCGACAGTAAAATGCACTTCCGTGCCTTTCGTGATGAAAACCACCAGGAAAGGCACGGATTTGTCGCGGCAGTACACGTGGCTCAACCACTCAGGCCTCGTCCAGCAAATCCACGGCGACGAAGCGTTTTCCTTCCAGCATTTCCAGGCTCGCACCACCGCCGGTGCTGACGTGGGTCACTCGGTCGGCGAGGCCGAACTGCTGGATCGCCGAGGCGCTGTCGCCACCGCCGATGATACTCGTGGCTCCGCTGTCGACGATCGCCTGAGCCACGGCGCGGGTGCCAGCGTCGAAGGGCGGCATTTCAAACACGCCCATCGGTCCGTTCCACAGCACGGTCTTGGCGGCTTTCACGACTGCCTCGTATTTCTTGGCGGTCTCAGGGCCGATGTCGAGACCTTCGAAGCTGTCGGGAATCTGTCCGGCGGGGACCACCTGCTTGTTGCAGTCAGGGCTGAAGCCGTCGCCACAGTGGGTATCCACGGGCAGCAGCAACTTCGCGCCACCGGACTTGATCAGCTCCTTCGCCAAATCGATCTTGTCCGGTTCCACGCGGCTCTTGCCCACTTTGCCGCCAGTCGCCAGGGCGAACGTGTAGGCCATGGCCCCGCCGATCAGCACCTGGTCGCAGATATTCAGCAGGTTCTGAATGACCAGAATCTTGTCCGAGACCTTGGCCCCACCGACGATCGCCACGAACGGCCGCTTGGGGCTGGCGATGACTTCGGACAGGTACTTGATTTCCTTGGCGACGAGAAAGCCCGAAACCTTCGGCTTGCCGGTCATCGCATTGGGGACGGCGACCATCGACCCTTCCGTCCGGTGGCAGGTACCGAAGGCGTCGTTGCAGTAGACATCGCCCATGCCGGCCAGCACCGCGGCATAGTCGGCCTCGCCCTTCTTCTCACCCTTGTTGAACCGCACATTCTCCAGCAGCAGCACCTCGCCGTTCTTGACCGCGGCGGCCTTCGCCTTCGCATCCGGCCCGACAGTGTCGGAGGCAAAATGAACCGTGCAGCCCAGGAGTTCCGCCAGCCGCGAGGCGACCGGCTTCAGGCTGTACTTGGCATCCGCCTGCGGATCCTTGCCCTCGGGCCGGCCCAGGTGGCTCATCAGAATCACCCGTCCGCCGCGGTCCAGCACCGACTTGATCGATGGCAGGGCTTCGCGGATGCGGCGGTCGTCGGTGATGTGCAGTTGGTCGTCCAGCGGGACATTGAAATCCACGCGCATCAGCACGGCTTTGCCTGAGACGTTAACATCGGCAATGGTCTTCTTGGCCATTTCAGTTCAACTTCCTGTGAATTGGATAAGCGTGAATCTGGTTGACCGGTCGCTAACACAGCAAATTCGCTGGCGACAGGCCCGATTTCACGCTGGTTAGAGAGCGCGTATTGGTGTTGCGTTGATTATCGCGGCTTCGGGCGAAATTCAAACCGCAAACGTCATTTCACTTCGATGACTTCGTTGTCAATCAGCCGCGTCGTCCCCACGCGGGCGGCGATGATCGCCACCATCCGTGGCTGAACCGCCGCCAATTCCGCGAGCGAATCGGGATCGATCAGGGTGGCATAGTCGACCGTGACACTGGGCGTTCCCGAGAGGAGGGCATGCATCGCCTGCCGGATGCCGGGCAGATCCTTGTCCCCCTGGTGCAAACGCTCGCGGGCGAGTTTCAATGCCTGCGAAAGTGCCAAGGCCGACTGCCGGTCGGCACCCTGCAGGTAGACGTTTCGGCTGCTCATCGCCAGTCCGTCTGGTTCGCGCACGGTGGGGCAGACGCGGATTTCCAACGGCATGTGCAGATCCCGCACCATGCGGCGAATGAGCGTCTGCTGCTGATAGTCCTTCTGGCCGAAATAGGCCCTGTCCGGCTGCACGATTTGGAAGAGCTGCGTCACCACCGTCGCCACGCCCTTGAAGTGCGTGGGGCGATGCGCGCCCTCCAGCGTCTGGGCCAGTGCCGGAACATCCACGAACGTGCTGGCACCGGGGGGATACATGGTCTCCACCGCCGGATGAAACACCGCCGCCACGCCGGCGGAGCGGCAAGCGGCCAGATCGCGCTCCAGTGGGCGCGGGTACTTGTGGAAATCTTCGTGCGGGGCGAACTGGGTCGGATTGACGAAAATCGAAGCGACCACGAACGGACACTCTTCCCGCGCGGTCTTCATCAACTGCACGTGGCCGGCATGCAGTGCCCCCATTGTCGGTACAAATCCCACCCGCTCGCCCCGACGACGGGCGTCAGCCACGAGGCTGCGAATCTCGGCGACGGCCGTTGCCAGCCGCGGTTCGGCAGCCTGCGAATTCGGTTCACTTTGTTCGGACACATTCGTTCTCAAAATCTCGCCACGAATCGCCGGCAACCCCGCTGGCCCTGCGCCGGATGCCGGAATGATCTCAGATCGTGGGATCCGTTCAAGGATGAGGCTGAATCGGCGGTCGCGCAGGCGTAGGTGAATCTCACCCAGCCCTGAACAACCGTTCAACCCATGGTGCCCCTTGCCCGTCGGGTTGCGAGTCATCAAAGCGCGCGGATCGCAGGTTTCAAGGCGTGGCTTAAGGTATTCAGCCTCCCACAGCCCGATTACAATCTGGTTTGGAGTAGTTGCTTCGCCTTGCCCGCCGGACGTCCTCATGCAGATCGTTCAATTTCCCCATCCCGCGCTGCGCTGGAAATCCAAGCCAATCGTCGAGATCACACCGGAGCTGCAAAAGATTGTGCGGGAGATGTTTGACCTGATGTATGCGGCGGAAGGAATCGGACTGGCGGCGAACCAGGTGGCGTTGCCCTGGCGCGTGTTTGTCATCAACCTGACGGCCGATAAGGCAGAAACGTCCGAGGAACACGTCTTCATCAACCCGGAAATCGTCAAGCGGAAGGGAACCGTCGAAGCCGAAGAAGGCTGCCTGAGCATGCCCAAACTGTATGGACAGGTGAAGCGGTCGGCGGAGATTGTGGTGGAGGCGTTTGACCTCGACGGCCGTGGCTTCGAAATGACGCTGGATGACCTCGCGAGCCGCGCTGTGCAGCATGAACTCGACCATCTGGACGGGGTGCTGTTCACCGACCGCATGAGCGAGGCCGGCCAGCGGGAGGTCGCGCCAGTGCTGTCGGATTTTGAAACCCAGTTTCGCCGTCAGCAGGAGCTTGGCGTCATCGCTCCAGACACAGTGCTGCAAAAGCAGCTTTTGGAAATCGAGCCCAAACCTTAGGCCTACCATGAATTACGGTACAGGAACCTTCCCTGGTTGAACCTTCACACGGACCTCCCCTGTGTTGTCCGCCAGTTCATTCCAGTAGTCGTTCAGCCGAAAAAACAGGGTCCCGGAGTGCGGCGCGGTGATCCGCGATTGGGGACCGATGGGAAGCACCTCCAGCATCGTGCTTGCAGCTCCGGGCTCTTCAGTGTCGGGTTTTTTACGGATGCAGGCGAGCAGCATGCCCAGCGGCCGTCCGCCGTGGTAGCGCAGGCTGATCCCCTGCGGCTCGCTGATCCAAGGTTTGGGATGCTGAGCCACGGTGAACTGGCCCGCGGCTGAAATGTCATAGGTTGCTCCGGCTTCGACGAGCAACTCCGCCGACTGCCAGCCGCGGTCGGCACGAACGACGGCTTCTCGCTCCTGCCCCAGGGGGCTTCCCGGTTTAAACTCGATCACCGCCCGCGGGATGTCATAGCCGTGACAGAGTGCGTGGGAATACAGCAGCCACTCGTCGTTCAGTTCCGGCAATTCTGCCGCGTAAAGCCGGGAAAAATCCGCAAACGCATGTGGCGCGCGGATGTGATTCTCCAGACGCCGGAACCGCTCGCGATAGCGCGGATGAGTGTCCAGAAAGATGCAGACGGCCCACGACCAGGCATAAGCCTGGGGATCCGCAAAATCATCTGGATGAATTCGTGGGACATCCAACAGCGATTTCCCGCGGCCATTGGCGATCTCTTCCCGCACCATCTCGATCCGGCCCATGCCGGCGAACAGCCGCTTATCGTAGGGCATCAGTCCAAAATGTGTGGGCGGAACCGGCCGCCAGTGGTCGGCAGCGGTCTGCCCTTCGAAGGCGTGCGTTCCGAAATATTCTGCGATCCCTTCAACATACCAGTTTTGGCTTGCCATCACGTGAGGCACAACCGACATGAAGCAGTGCGTGCCCTCGTGAATCAACAGGTGCCGCCGGTAATAGTCGTCTTTCTGGTTGTTCATCCAGAACTCGGACCGGCGATGCCTACCGTTGGCAAATGGCGGCAGGTCGGCGGGCAGCAGCCCGGCAGCACGAAACCGCTCCTTGTCGTCCATGACATACCCGGTGATCTGAAAATCGGCCCCCGACCGGGCCGGCGGCAGCCGACCGTAGTATTTCTCCCAGGCGGGATAGGCCTGGTCCATCAACTCGGGCAATCCCGACGCCTGCGCCGAAGGGATGTCGGTGTACAGCAACAGCCGCCGCGACGACAGCTTCTGGATCCCCTGCGCCGCCAGTTTGGCGTCATCATGCCGTGGACGGGAATCTTCGGTCCGAAACACGGGCTCGGGCT
>JAKFUF010000091.1 GCA_021732845.1 Planctomycetaceae bacterium
GGTCTGGAGCGCCTGCGATCGGAAAAACTTCCAGTGTTGACTGAACTGAAGAGAATATTGAGGATCCATGCCCGCGGCCTCCGTGCCTTTAGGGTTGTGTGAGAACTTCCCCAATGTGCGCGAGAGGACGCGTTTTGCCTATGTCATTTCCCCCTGAGTACTTCCTTTCGATTAAGTGCCATTCGACTGAAGTCCACACTACGGGCGCAGACAGGCGGCGCTGACATTACACCATCCACACCCTCATGAGCGTCAACCATCAACCGTGGCTCGGCATCCCCACGCCTTTCCAACACCTCCTTCGCATCCACAGCCACGCGATCACCAGGTTTTGCCGCGCTCATCGTGACCATCGGAGCGGCTGCGAGCTGCTCTGCCCACAAGTCGTGCTGCCAGCCGCGGCGGCACTTGGCGAAGAACGGGCCATCGGGATCCAGGTGGCTCAGGCAATACATCACCGCCCACGGCTCGCCGCGGTCCAGCGCGACGACCAACCGCCTGCTCAGCGCCTCCGCCAAATCCGGCCGTGGCTCACCCTGCCCAACCGGTTGAGCCACGCGATGTGAGGAAAGCGGCGGCGATTCCAACGGCTTTCCCGCGTCTGCCGACACACCGGCCTTCACGCCGGCCCGCGCTTGAAACTGCAATGCCCACGCCTCCCCGGCCGACACCTCCCCTTGCAGCCGCTCATTGGCATAGCCGATCATCACGCTCCGCGCGCCATCCCGCCCCGCCCGCAGACGCTTCGAGAGGGCCACTCGCTGAACCAGCGATGCCAGCGTCAGCCCGACAGAGAGAGCGGCGCAGGCCAGCACGCCAAAATTCTGACACAGCGCCTCAAACAACTGGTTCTCCATCACCGAACCGCGACCTCCAGCCCGCCGACTGGCTGTCACCTCACGCGCCACCCCACCGCCCAATGTGGAAACGCCCATGTTCATCCCCAGTGCAATAATATACCACAGTTCACATCACTGCACGATACGAATGTCCAGTGCTGGTGTCATGCTAAAAGTGGAAACTTCGTAAAAAGTTTTGCCATCTCTGCGATCCGTGACAGGGCGAGGGTGATGGAACTCCACCGGACGGCTTGCGCCGTGCCGCTAATGCCGCTGTCGAATCCTGCCCCGTGGGGGCGGTTGGCCAGAGGCTGACCAGAGGCAGGGCCCGCGATTGATCACTGATTTCCAGCCCGCGCTGGCCAGATCGTCGCAGCCGGCGAGCAACCTGACGGTGAAGTGTCCAAAGCCTGCAAGACGCCTAATGTGAAGTCAAGGCCGGTTATGGACCCGCGGGGAAAACCAGTTCAGCCGACAATCCTCTGGATTCCATTCGGATATCGAACAACCACGAAAGGCACGAAGGCTCACGTCGACGTCATCGCTTCGTTGGTTGAAATCCGAATCCGCCCGGCTGCGTCGTTTTCATGACCAAATAATCGCGAACTGTGCATTGAACACGTGGCTCATGTGCCGTGACGCCAGCCACCGCGGCACGGTTCCCTTGCCTGTGTCAAGGGCGTATTCTGTACGCCGTCCCGCGGCAGTCGCGGGCATTCGGGCGCGTTTCAAGCATCCCCTTCAGCCAGCACCGTGGAACCACCATGCAGCGCGATGAATTGAACACCCAGGCAACTTCTCTTCCCCTTCCGCGACGTGGCTTCCTCGCCGCCGCGGCCGCCAGCCTGACCGCCACCGCGGCCAGTTCGCTCCTCGCCCGCGACTACGGCCCGAACGCGCAGCCCGTGCGGTATCCGGAACCCGATGTCGTCGTGCTTGATCCGCGGTTCAAGAAGTACAAGATCGGCAATTCGCCGATCCAGCGGCTGCACACCGGGACCCTGTGGGCCGAAGGCCCCGCCTGGAGCGGTGTTGGCAAGTTCCTGCTGTGGAGCGACATCCCCAACGACCGGCAGATGCGGTGGCTCGAAGAGGATGGCCATGTCAGCGTTTTCCGCCAGCCGGCTGGCCACAGCAACGGCAACACCTTCGACTACCAAGGCCGGCAGATCGCCTTCCAGCATGGCACCCGCAGCGTCGTCCGCTATGAACTCAATGGCACCACGACCGTGCTGGCCGACAAGTTCGACGGCAAGCAACTCAACGCGCCGAACGACGGCGCGGTCCACCCCGACGATGGCGCGATCTGGTTCACCGACCCCGGCTACGGCAGCCTGATGAACTACGAAGGCCACAAGGATCCGGCCGACAGCAAGCAGCCGACGCAAAAGGAGGCGATCTACCGGATCGACGCCAAGACCGGCAAGGTCGAAAAAATGTCGGATGAAATTTTCAAGCCTAATGGGATGTGCTTCTCGCCGGACTACAAGAAGCTGTACGTCGCCGACACGGGCGCGAGCCACTACGACGAGGCCCCCAAGAACATCAAGGTCTGGGATGTGATTGACGGCAAGAAGCTGGGCAAGGGCAAAGAGTTCGTGTCGATGGAGCTGAACGGCAAGACCGGCCTGGCCGACGGCATCCGCATGGACATCGACGGCAACGTCTGGGCCAGCGCCGGGTGGGTGGGCGACGGCTACGACGGCGTGCATATCTTCGCCCCCGATGGCACGCGCATCGGCCAGATCCTGCTGCCAGAAATCTGCTCCAACGTCTGCTTCGGCGGCACCCGCCGCAACCGCCTGTTCATGACCGGCAGCCAGTCGCTGTACTCGGTGTATGTGGAGACGCAGGGGGCGCACATTTCGTAGTCCCCTTGAAGGTCAGACGCCGCGAGCCGGAACGAGTCCTTCCGGCTCGCCGTGCGTCTCGCACGAGTGGTCCGTCCCAATGTCACAAACACGCAGCACTGGTCGCTCGATCTGCTGTTTCTGAAGGGTGTCGCGAACAAGTCGCGATTAAAGCGGTTACTAAATCTCAGAAATGTGACGATCCCGCGCGACATCCCACGGACAGACGAGAGAAAGGATGCGCTCACAGGCAGGTGGTTGAAACGAATCCTCACTCATCCTTTTGCATCCTCTTTCATCCTGTGCAATTTTTCATGATGCGACCCGCTCACGGATCGCACGCCTGCAATGACGAACTGAGGACGCCCGTTTTCATGTAGGGCTCCAGTTTGACGCGCAGGTGTTCACGGGCCCGCGACAGCAGGGATTTGACGGCTGCTTCGGTCATGTTGAGCCTCGCGCCAATTTCGGCGTAGGTTAGATCCTCGAACTTGTGCAACTGCAGCACCCGCCGCTGCCGGTCGCTCAGCGTCGTGAGGGCTGCCTGGACCACGGCCTGCAACTCGGCGTGTTCCAGCCGCTCGTCGGGAGCAGGAGCGGCGACATCCGCCAACACCTGGTCGGAATCGCCCGAGCGTCCCGTGCGCCCGTCCTTCGGTCCAGTCTGGGCCAGTGCAAAGGAGACCTCGCGGCGACGGCTTTTGTTGCGGCGGTGGTTGCTGGCCAGATTGCTGGCGATATGAAACAGCCACGTGGAGACCCTGGCGGTGGGCTGATACGTGTGCCGCGCCCGGTAAACGCGAATGAACACCTCCTGGGCCAGGTCTTCCGCCGCCCCCTGGTCCAGCACGCGGTGATACAGCACGCTCACCACCCGCTCACGGTAGGTGTTCACCAATTGCGTGAACGCCGGCAGGCTGCCCTCCTGGACCCGCAGCATCAGCCGGATGTCCGGATCGTTGACCGGCGTCCGCGTGTGAGGTGGAGTCGCCGGGTCGCCACAGATCATGTTGCGGGAAAAACTCTCTGAAATGCCGGTGGTGGAAGAGTTTGCAGGCACGGCCGTGGCCCTTCAGATGTGCATTGAGATGACTGGCTGAGCATCAATGAACACAGAAACGCGGCGCGGCCTCCGTTCTCAACAGGGATTTTGAAGAATTCTTGGCGTGCGACTGATTTTCGAGGACAGGCAGCTTTCGATCCGAAGAATTAGACAGGATTTGAAAGGATGAGAAAGAACAAGAAAGGATCTGTCTGGGCCGCGTCCCAGCAACAACATCCTCTCACATCTTTTTCCATCCTCGCAAATCCTGTCCAAACCAATGGGGCTGGTCAGTCGTCGGCGATTACCGGATTCCGCAGCACGCCCATGCCCGCGATCTCGACTTCCGTGACATCGCCGGGCTTCAAAAACACCGGTGGCTTGCGGGCCATGCCGACGCCTGGCGGGGTCCCGGTGAAAATCAAGTCGCCGGGTTCAAAGGTGATCAGTTGCGACATGTAGGCGATGACTTCGTCCACGCCAAAGATCAGTTCGGCGGTCGATGAGTTCTGCATCAACGCGCCGTTGAGGCGGAGCATGATCGGCAGCTTGGCGGGATCCGGAACTTCGTCGCGGGTGACGATCCATGGCCCGGTCGGGGCGAACGTGTCGGGGGTCTTGCCCATGAGCCACTGTTTGCCGGGCTTTTGCAACTGCCAGTCCCGCGCGGAGACATCGTTGCCGTTCATATAGCCGGCCACGTGGTTGTAGGCGTCCGCGCGGCTGATCTTCCGTCCGCGCCGCCCCATGACCACCACGAGTTCGGCTTCGTAGTCGACCTGCTGGCAGACGGACGGCAGGCGGATGGCGTCTTCGGGACCCACCACTGACTGCGAGAATTTGCTGAAACAGATCGGCTCTGCCGGTGGCTCAACCCCGCTTTCCAGCGCGTGGTCGCGGTAGTTGAGGCCGATGCAAATGACCTTTTCGGGCCGCGCGATCGGTGCCGACAGCCGGCCGGTGATGAACAACCCCCGCTCGGCACCCGCCTGCGCCGCGGCCCGCGTCCGCTGCAGATCGGGGTCCGCCGCGAGAATCTCCCGCAGGGCAGAGGGCAAACCAGCATCGGCGGCGTGCAGGTCCACATACCGGCTGCCATGCACCGCCACTGCCTTGTAGCCTTCTGCTGTTTCCAACGTCGCGAGCCGCATCGGGGATCTCCGGGGATGAACGTATTGCCTGCGAGAGAGAGGAATGTCAAATTTCAGATTTCAAATTTCACAGTCAGAAGTCTTTTTGCGAGACTGCCTTTGTGGTGGCTTCATCCACTTCGCTCCTGTTGTCCAATTTTGAACAGCAGCAAACGAAGGTAACGAAGATGTGAAATCGGTCGATGGCCATGGAATCGATGACTGGTGTCATTGATGGTCGGGGAGAGCGGAGACGGCGTCGGTTCCGGTGTCGACAAGTTTCAACCGCAGCTCGCCGTTGACGACGCTGTTGTCGTTCTGCTTGCCCTCGAATTTCAACACGGAGGAGACAACGCCGAACGGGGCCTTGTCGTTGAGGCGGTTTTCAAAGTCGACCTTCAGGTTCGTCTCACCGATTTTCTGTGACAGCGAACCCGTGACAACTTCGCATTCCAGATTGCCCAGCTTGCTCTCGGTGAACTGCTTCTCCAGCGTCTTCGCATCCATCAGCGGACCGCAAAAGAATGTCGCCAGCGCGCCGACCGCAGGGTCCGTGATATCCGTGAGCTGCTTGGTTTCATCGCCCAGCTTGTACCAGCCCCGGATCAGCCGTTCGAGCGGCACCTTCCCCTTTTGCAGGTTTTTCTCGGGGAGCAGCACTTTGGTCATCACCGAATGGTCGCCGTTGTCGCCGAGCTTCATGTCCAGCGCCATTTCGATCCAGCGGCATTTGTCGCCGTCCTCAATGGTCTGCCCCACCGATCTCATCACCAGGCTGCCGGTGCCAGCGACGCCGGCAATGGTGAACTCCAGGTCAAATTTGACCCACGCCTTGTCCGCGGGGAGCTTGTAGAACAGCCCGTCCGCCCGCGCGGTTGAACCGGCAAGCAGCAGCGCCAGAGTGCAGAAAACGAGTGTTCGGAAACTCAAATTGCGGGCCATGGTGCATTCGCTGGAAGGGGAGGGATGGAACGCCGCTCGTTTTCGCGGCAGGGCGGCAGCACGTTGAACAACGTCCCGCTTGCCCGCCCGGTTTCGAGCAGATTACCAGAAATTTCGGCGGTAATAAACGAGCCACGTTGAGCCTCTGTGGCGGCTCCAATCGAAAATCCCAAATCGAAAAGGGTGTAACCGGTCATCCGCTAGGCGGCGACGGGCCATTCGATGGTCTCGAGTGCGGTGGTGTGGGGATAGAGCCGCTTCGTTTCCTGGTCGATGCGGAAGGTCTGGAATTCGTCCCAGTGGTCGTT
>JAKFUF010000227.1 GCA_021732845.1 Planctomycetaceae bacterium
CTTCGAGCGGGCCACGCGTTGCACCAACGATGCCAGGGTCAGCCCGACAGAGAGAGCGGCGCAGGCCAGCACGCCAAAATTCTGACACAGCGCCTCAAACAACTGGTTCTCCGTCACCGAACCGCGACCTCCAGCCCGCCGACTGGCTGTCACCTCACCGCCCAATGTGGAAACGCCCATGTTCATCCCCAATGCAATAGTATACCACAGTTCACATCACTGCACGATACGAATGTCCAGTGCGGATGTCAAGCTAAAAGCGGAAACTTCGCAAGAAGTTTTGACATCTCTCTGCGATCCGTGACGGGGCGAGGGGGCTGGAATATCACCGGACGGCTTGCGCCGTGCCGCTAATGCCGCTGGCCAACCGCCCCAACGGGGCAGGATTCGACAGCCCAGGGCGCAGCCGACGAATGTCGGCGGAGCCCTGGGTCGAAGTCGGTGCGAGAAAGGGAGCCCCAACGGGGTGAGATTCATTGAACATCCGACAAACATCACGGTCACGCCCCGATTGGGGCTCCGTCGTTCGTCGTCATTGCACCCAGGGCTCCGTTGGCGTTGCCAACTTCGCCCTGGGCTATCGAATTCTGCCCCCTTGGGGCTGACGATGCGACACTCCGGGGTGTTGGGTTTCGGGCAAGCCCGCGCCATGCCGTTCGTGGTTATTCCTTCACGGAATGATGGTCGAGATTTCGTTCACCTGGTTCACTGAACCGCGAAAGGCACGAAGAACACGAAAGGTCGAACCACGAGTCACACAATCCTCAACGAATGAGAAAACGCCGAGTTCAGGTCAATGGCTCCCGGGTCGATTTCGCCGTGCAAGTCTTTCGTGCCGGGGTAATACATACTTCGCTGTGGAGGCGTGGCCGAGTGTTCGATGTGGTCGCGCAGACTGTGAAGTTTGAGATTTGAAATGCATGAATGGTCCGGAATCGCTCTGCGGCTGATGCGGCGCGGGCCAAATGTCCAGAAGGATGGATTCAGCGAACCCATCCTTCCGTTGGATTTGAATCCCGCCTTCAGGTTTTGTGCGACGGCAGTCTTGATCAATACGCCGGCGCTGGTGCCGAGGCGGGGCTCACCGGAATGCCAGCCGGGATGTTGCTCGTGGCCGGGCCGGGCGTCCAGTATTGCGGCGGCGGACTGGCGACCATGCCGTTCACAGGGGCGGCCATCGGCTGCGGCTCGTAGGTGGTTGTCGTCGGGTAAGTGACGCCAGGGGCGATTGGCCCGTTCACGTAGCCACCGTTGATGGGTGTGCCGTAGCTCACGACACCCGGAATGGGGGCGTTGGAGTTGCAGGTGGGGCAGCTCCCGTTGGGGGCGAATGTCGCTGCCGGCACTCCCCCGTCGAAGGTCATGGGAGCCACGCCGTAATTGTCATAGATCCCGTTGCAGCAGCAATCGTTCTTGTTGCCGAACAGCGACGAGAGGCTCCACTTCGGCTTGCACGGGTCGCATGTCGGCGCACAGGTTGGCTGGCATTGGGGTTGATAGCCGCTGTAAGTCTGGCAGCAGGGTGACTGGCACCCCGTGACCATCCCCACCAGGCAAATCAGCAGACTCAACGTGGCCCGTCGCATATCGAATCCTTCCAGAAGCGCATTTTGAGGCTGCGCGATGAATCGCCCGCTTGTTCCAGATGGCCTTGCCCACATCGTCCCAGTGAAAATGGAGATCACAGTCCCGATGCGCGAAGTTGCCTTTCAGCCAACCTCGACGGCAATATCACTACAATCGGCAAAGTCAGCTCAAAACTTGACATCCGCGCCAGTTCAACTTTTGTCGGGCACTCGAATTGAGGTCTCCACACAACCGCCGCGCTTCAGGCGGACATCCGAGGTTCAATCCCAAGTTCTTTCGCTGCTTCAACATTCGGCGGGCCGATGTACAGGAACGAAGCGGTCGCGCGGTCGTTGGGTTCGGTCCAGGTGAAACCTCGGGAGGTTTTGTAGCGGCTGCGGCGAAAGTCGATTTGGCCGGGGCCGCGAACCATGAGCCACAGCGGTGAGCCGAGCCTCTGGCGGATCAGGCCGGGATGGCCGGTCACGGCCCGGTATTGGCGGCCGGTGCTGGCGTAGGCGGCGGCGATGCGGAGACTCAATGCGTTGCCGAGTCCCAACCCCTGGTAATCCGGCAGACAGACCAGCCGGTGTTCGCGCCAGCACGTGACCTTGCCTGGCATCACCACCGCCGCACAGAACGCGGCTGGCCGGCCTTCGAAGAGAGCCACGTAGCATTTGGCCTGGGCGGCGAGCTGACCCGTCAGATAGTGATGTGGCTCGAACAGCTTCCACGCCGAGCGATGGGCGGGGACAATCTCGACTTCGACGCTGGGTCGTCGCCGAAGACACCTCCATTGGAAGCCACGTCCGCTGATGGTGGCCTCGTTAGGAGAGTAGATCCAGTCGGGTTGGAGCCACTCAATGATGTCTTCGTGGCAGGAGATCGCCACGAACTGTTGTTGCCTTTGCCGTACGGTGCGAGCCACGGCGGCACTGCTGATCCGGGCGACGGTGCGGTCGACCACGCTGGAAAACTCGTCGAACACAACCAGGTTGGGCTGCTCGGCCAGAGCCCGCGCGAGCGTGACGCGAAACTGTTCTCCCGTGGAAAGTGCCGAGTACGGCCGCATCCAGGCGGGCGGGCTGCTGAACCCCACGCTGGAAAGCAGGCCGACAATCTCTTTGATCCCCATCGAGGCGGGGAACAGATCGACCAGACTGCGGTTGGCGGGCCAGTCGAAGCCGGTGGTCACGGCGTTGCCGAACAGGGCGCGGGCGATGGTGCTTTTGCCGCAGCCACTGGGGCCGGCGATGAGACCAATGTTCCACGGACGTTCGCCGAGGGGAAGGTCGACGTTCCACCGTTGTTCGCTGAGCGAAGACGGCGGAACGTCGAACATCCCCTCCAGTTGCAGCACGCGTGGAGAACGCAAAAAGGGACTGCTGCGGGTGATTTGCATGAGAGTTCCTGTCAGGAGATGAGGGCGCGGCATTTCAACTCGCGCTCCAGAAATTCGGCCAGCAGCCGAACCTGTTCCGGTTCGTCGCGGCAGGTGATCAAAATCCGATACAGATCTGGCGGCGGCTTGTTTGCCGCCTTGGGAGCTGTCGGTTTGGGCTTGGTCGACTTGGCCATGGAGGAGTCCCCGGTTGTTGACTGGCCGCTTTTGGATTATGGATATTGACATCCATAATTGCCGATACTACTCTTGTCTTATTGGATCTGCTCATCCAGATTTAAGGGCCTGCTGCTCGGGCGGAGCTCTTGGGAGAACCACATGAACCACATTGATGAACCGCGTCTCGAATCGGATCTGGCCTATCGGTTTCAATATTTGGTCGAGTTCATGGGCTTCAGCGAGGGGGATGTCGCGGCGATTCATGGTGCCGCGCCGGCCCTGGCTCCGCTGGTGCCGACCCTGGTGGATGCGGTGTACGACAAGCTCAACCAGTACGATGCGACGTGGCGGCATTTCGTCCCGCGCCAGTCGGGATATGAAGGGGAAGTGCCACGCAGCGTCGACGAGCTGAAGATGGATCACGCCATGATCCAGTTCCGCAAGCAGCATCTGGCACGTTACCTCGTGACCCTGGTGACCAAACCCTACGACGGGAAAATGGTCACTTATCTGGACATGGTCGGAAAGATGCATACGCCCAAGGCCGGCTCGAAAGAGTTGAACGTGCCGCTGATCCAGATGAACGCCCTGCTGGGGTTCGTCGCCGACGCTCTGAACGCCACCATCCTGAGCCTCGGTTTGGAACGAAGCCTGGAGGTCAACACGTTGCGGGCCTTCAGCAAGCTGCTGTGGATCCAGAACGACTTGATCACACGGCACTACCAGGCCGCGTAGGGTGTGTGCAGCGGAAGAGAGACTTTGTTTTGTGACCGAGTCGCCTTCCGCGCAACACACCACGGGCGTCGAACGACCGACCGCCTTGTGATCGCGCTCTTCGCGAGTCGCCGTGTCGTCAGACGCTCGTGGTGTGTTCCGCTGCGCTGCACACACCCTACGTGGCTTTGGTGGCTGCGACATTCGCTTTCGCGCGATACGTCTTCACGAGTGCCAGAATCGTTCCCAACAGGGAATCGCCGGCAAACAGGCCGAGCACAAGGCTCAACAGGTCGGATAGGTTCATGGTGGGTTGTCTCCGTAACTCAGGAATGGATGTTCAAGTGTCATGGCACGAGCGCGTCTCAGGTTGAGCCCTACGCCTGCAGCAGGTTCAGCCTGGAACGCGCCCAGTTGCGGAGGCTGCTCAGGCTGCCGCCGGCCAGTGCTCCCAGGATCGACCAGAATGACGAAATTGAAACGGGTGCCGTGGCTTCCGGGACCGTGTCGGCGGTAAGCAGCGCGGCCCGGATGGCGGCGTAATCCCGCGGCCGCGTCCGCTCGAACACGAACTGCACCGGCACGCTGCCCAGCCGCTTGTCGGTGATGCTGTCGAAGGCCAGCTCCAGCCGTTCGAGCAGTGTCCCACGCAGGCCCGTGTACCGCTGCTCCGCGAGTACCAAGACGGCGACGGACGGTGCGCCGGTGGCGGCATCCGGAACGCCACCCGCCGTGCGGACGGCGGCGTAGCGCTGCGGATGCAGCCGCTGGAACACAACTTCGATGGCGACTTTTCCCGACAACTGGGCCGCGACCGCCTCGGGCAGGCGGTCCTCCAGATACTGGTCGGCCGTTGTCAGCAGGCCAGCGGTCAGGGCACTCGACTCGGTCGCTCGCACTAGAAGAACCACGGTCAGCAACGACGCGTCGTTTGATGGTCCTGGTGCCGGAAGAACTGCCTCTGGAACGGCCTTTTCCCTCTTGGCTCCCGCCTTTGAAGCACCGCGCACGGCCAGATGCGGCGCGAGTGCCGTCAGCAGTTCATTCGGGGTGCCATACCCTTCATGGGCCTGCGGCCAGCCTTCGCTGCAAAACGCCGGAACCGCCTGCACCTGGTAACGCTCCACGAGTTCCGGATGCTGGGTGTAATCCACAAGCTGCACCGCGTAACCCTGCTGCAGCGTCTCCCGCAGGCCGCCATGATTGGCCGCGAAGTCCCGACGAAACGCCGCGCAGGCCGAGCACTTTTGCGACAGCAGCACATACAGCACCGGTGGCTCGGAATGGTCATCCTCCGGTGGACCGTCCTTGGCGGGCGACCGCACGTTCACATTTGCCGCCCGGAGCGCCGCGTGCAAGTCGGCGGTATGCACCCACCAGCTCCCCGGCACATCGGCGGCATCGGTCGTTGACCGCGAGGCGAGGCCCAACACCGCTCCCGCAGTCGAGAACAGTGGTCCGCCGGAGGAACCCGGCAGGATCCGGTAGTCCGTTTCGATCACCTGCATCTGCTCGCTGTGACGCAGGTTTCGCAACAACCCCGGAGACTGAAACGTTCGCATCCCCACGAACGACACCTGGCCTTCATGTCGGGCAAACCGCCCACCGGGAAAGCCGAGGGACGTGACCGCCTCTCCCTCTCTCGGGGCCGCTGTGGCAACGTCGACGAATGGCCAATCCGTCCCCGGCACGCGCAGCACGGCGACATCCGCTTTGTCGGCCAGATGCACCACCTGTGCCGTCGCCGAGCCGTGGCTCACAAACTCCACATTGACGTTGGAGTTGGCGGGTTTCGATCCGTTGGCGGTCAAACAGTGCCGCGCGGTGAGAACATAGCCATCGGGCGAGACGCAGACACCGGTGCAACCGGAACCCACCCGTACCGTCGCGGCCCGTAATGGATCGGGAGCCACGAGGGCACAGAGCAACAGAATTGTGGTCAGCATTGGTGAAAACTCCTTGAAGTGTGGCTTGGGCTTCATCCCAAACGCGGGCCTGGAAATGGTCGATCACAACCGCGCGATCGACTAATGTTGCCGAGTCACTCCGTGACTCGAATTCACGCGTGGGTGGAAACCCACCGATAAACACAGCCGTTGGTAACAGTTCGTTTCCACCTGGCGATCGACGTGACGGATAGGGGTAGGGAGGGCCGATTGGTTTCGGCTCCCCCCTCCCTCCGAACCGGACTGGCGGATTTCCCGCATCCGGCTCTCCAGTTGATGGTCTTACCTGGGACAGGGTTGAAGTGCGAGTTTGTGG
>JAKFUF010000216.1 GCA_021732845.1 Planctomycetaceae bacterium
GAAGGCGCTGACCGACTCGCTCATCAAACATGTGGTGGGGGATCGTCCCGACAGGGTCGAACCCCGGGCAAGAAAACGCCGCCCCAAGCCCTTCCCGAACTTGACTGAGCCCCGCACCAAGGCCCGACAACGCCTTACACGTCAGCGCGTCGTGCCAAAGCATTAACCCCCCATAAGATCGGTCCGATTAAGTGCCATTCGACTTCAGTCCACAACCAAGTTGCCGACAGCTGGTCGTGTCGGCTCAAGCCGACGCTACGGAAGCAGCCTGTCTCGCGCCCCCTGTCTGTGGCGGCTGGTTCCAACGTCGGCTGCGCCTTCCCGCCGGTGGATCAGGGGTCGGTTCCGGGGGAGCGCCGCCTGTCCGCACCCATAGTGTGTACTTCAGTCCACAACCAAGTTGCCGGCTCGTCATGGCCGTGTCGGCTCAAGCCGACGCTACGGAAGCAGCCTGTCTCGCGCCCCCTATCTGTGGTGGCCAGTTCGAACGTCGGCTGCGCCTGCCCGCCGGTGGATCAGGGGTCGGTTCCGGCGAAGCGCCCCCTGTCAGCACCCGTGGCTTGGACTTGCGTCCACAACCAGATTTTCGGCAGTTGATGGCCGCGTCGGCTCAAGCCGATGCCACGAAAGCAGCCTGTCGTCGGAGTCGTCCTCACACGAAAAGTCGCACCACGAGCCACACGATCCTCAACGAAGCTTGATGGTTCCCAAGGTTCCCAAATTGATTCAGTCGTGCGTTTCTTTCGTGCCGGGGTAATAAATTAACCACGGATCTTACGAATTTCACGAATCATCAACCGGCAAGGCTTCGCGGGCGATAGAATCCTGCTCGTTGCCATTCGTGACATTCGTCTCATTCGTGAAAATTTAGTGGTTCCCCTCTCGTTGACTGGGACCGGCCTTGGATCAGCATCTTAAATCGCACATTGAATCTTTCGGTGGTCTTGATCCGCCGGTTCTCTCCCCAAGGACTGTCATGTTTGTTGAGCATCCCACGCGGCGTCAATTTCTGCAGTCGATCGCTGCCCACGGTGTCGCTGCCGGCCTGCTGACAGCGGGACTTCGACAAACGAACGCGGCAGATCCCGAGAAGCTGGAAATCATCGATGTTCACACGCACTTCTACGATCCCACGCGCCCGGGCGGGGTGCCGTGGCCCGGCAAGGATGACAAGGTGCTGTATCGTCCGGTCCTGCCGGACGAGTTTCGCAAGCTGACTGAGCCACTGGGTGTCGTGGGGACGGTCGTCGTTGAAGCGAGCAACGTGCTGGAGGACAACCAGTGGCTGCTTGATCTGGCGGCGAAGAATCCACCGTTGTTGGGAATCGTCGGGCACCTGACCCCCGGCGCGGCCGATTTTCCCAAGCAACTGGCGCGGTTTGCCGCCAATCCGCTGTACCGCGGCATTCGCATCAGTTCGGGCCTGTTGAAGGCGGGCCTGAATCAGCCTTTGTTTCTCAATCATCTGCGAGTCTTCGCCGAACGCGGGTTGGCGCTGGATGTCAACGGCGGGCCGGAACTGCTGCCGCTTGTGCTGGATCTCGCGCAGACGCTGCCGGAAATGCAGGTCGTGGTCAATCATCTGTCCAACGTGCGGATCGATGGGAAGGCTCCCCCAGCCGAGTGGCGGAAGGGGATGGAGGGGCTGGCGAAATTTCCGCGGGTGGGCTGCAAGGTCTCGGCCCTTGTCGAAAGCGCGAGCCGCGACGGCAAGCCGTCTCCCTCGGATCCAGCCTATTACGCGCCGACGATCGATGTGGCGTGGCAGTCCTTCGGTGCCGACCGCCTGTTGTTCGGCAGCAACTGGCCAGTCTCGGCCCGCGCGGGCGACTATGCCACGCTGCTGCGAATCGTCCAGGCCTACTTCCAAGACAAAGAACCTGTGGCTCAGAAAAAGTTCTTCGCCGGCAACGCCCGGATGATCTACGGATTAAAGCCGTCGTGAGCGGAACGCCTCTCGGCCCATTGACGAAAAGTCCAAAAATCACCCGGCCGGCTCGCTTGTCCCGAACCATTTTTTTGCTAGACTCTCTACTCCAACATCACCCGCTTCCAGTGGTTCTGACTGTTGGTTTCGTTGCCTGAATTCAGCAAGCCTGAGTGACGGCACCGGGAACTTGTGGCGGAGTAGCTCAGTTGGTTAGAGCAGCGGAATCATAATCCGCGTGTCGGGGGTTCAACTCCCTCCTCCGCTATTCTCGACTTCTGCAACAATTAGCAATTGCCCGCAACCCCCCATTAAATACGGGGGTTGTGCATTTGGCCGTCGCGTTTCGTTCATCACGTTGCGAGCCAAAACGGCCCCCTTCTGTGCCGTGTGTCGGCCTCGCCTCGCCGGTTGCACCGCCCGTGGGGAGTCGTTAATCCATGAAGGGGAGTACGGACGACACCCTTCACACTCCAGAGGCTTCATCCATCGCCATGACGCTCGTCGACACGCACGCCCATTTGGACGAAGAGGGATTTGACAAGGACCGTGCCGAGATCATCGAGCGGGCGGTGGCGGCAGGGGTGGTGCAGATGGTCTCGATTGGCACCACGGCCGACAGCAGCCGCCGGGCGGTGGAAATTGCCGCCCAATACCCCCAGGTCTTCGCCGCCGTGGGCATCCATCCCAACTATCTGACGCATGTGAAGGCGGGCGATTGGGAGCGGATTGAGGAACTGGTCCGGGCACCGCGCGTGGTGGCGATCGGCGAGACCGGCCTGGACCGCTATTGGGACACGACGCCCTTTGATCTGCAGATTGAGTATTTCCAGAAACAGATGGACCTGTCGCAGCGCGTCGACCTGCCATTTGTGGTGCATGCCCGCGAAGCCGAAGCGGATGTCGTCACCGAACTGCGGCACGCCGCCAGCCGCGGCGGCCTGCGGGGCGTGATGCACTCCTTCACGGGCGACCTGCCGACCGCGCTGGCCTGCATCGAGTTGGGCATGCACATCTCCTTTGCGGGGATGATCACCTACAAGCGTTCGCAGGCACTGCGCGACCTGATCCAAGAAATGCCGCTGGACCGGATCCTGGTCGAAACCGACTCGCCGTATTTGGCGGCCCAGCCAGTGCGCGGCAAACGCAATGAACCGTCCTACGTGGTCCATACCGCCCAGGTCGTGGCTGACCTGCGCGGCCTGCCGCTGGAGGAACTTGGAGCGAGAACCACCGCGAACGCCCGGTCGCTGTTCCGGCTGCCGGTGCCATGATCTTGTCGATTGGCCATCGGGTCCGCTCGGCTGGATCCAATTTCAAATTTCAGATTTCACAGTAAAACACCTTTTCGCGACATCAGGCCTTCCGGGCATGCATGCAAAGCCATCAATGGTGTGCCTGCCGAGCCACGGGTTGTGGGGGCTGCGATCTCTGCTCGATCAGGTGGGCGATTCCGCCGGGGCTGATGGCGCGACTTCGAAGTCGATGACGAGCGGCAAATGATCGCTGGCCCGCTTTGCCGCCGGCGTCCGCACGATGTGGGCCTTTTGGATAAGCAGGCCGCGTTGAAACGCCTTGTCCAGCGGTCCCAGTGCCGCGAAGGCGGGAAAAGAGCGAAAGCGAAAGATCGGCGTGGTGATCTGGTGAAATCCATGCTGGCGGAACGGACCGCGGGCCAGCGTGTTGCGCCAGTCATTGAAGTCACCGACAATGAGTGTGGGATGTCGCGCGCCTTCGGCGAACAACCGGTGCTCCAGCAGATGAGCCACCTGCCAGTGGCGTTCGCGTTCCGCCAGCCCCAGGTGCCAGTTGACCAGGTGAAACAGACCCAGGGGCGACTCGATGACGGCGAGCTGCGCCCCGCGGGGCTTCTTCCGCTGCAGTCGCAGCGAGACCTGATGCTTCGAGTGAAACGGCCAGCGTGACAGCAGCAGGTTGCCATAACAGCCCCGTTTGAGATGCACATTGATCTGCTGCATGTGGGCGGCCAGCCCAAACCGCTCGGCGAGCATCGCCCCCTGGTCATGCAGCTTTGACCGCCGGGCCTGCTTGTCGACCTCCTGCAGGCAGATGAAGTCGGGGTTCTCGGCCGCGATGACCGCGATGATCCGTTCCAGATCATACTTCCGGTCTACGCCGCCAATCCCCTTGTGAATGTTGTAGCTCAGCAGTCGCATCGTGCGTGGTCGTCCGGAGTCCGTTTTCGATGGTCAAGGAAGAATTCTACCGGCCTGAACAGCCCACCGGCGAGGACCGGCGAGCACCCGTCCGATCGACATGACCGTCGCCGTGGAAATGTTTTTAAGACGGGGAATCTGGAACCCGTGGCCAACTTCACTCAGCCATTCAACCAGTGCCGCCAGCCGGCAATCGAAAGTCCTTCTTCGAAAATCGAAAATCCGTCCACCTCACCCCACGAGCAGGCGATGGGCGGTGAGATAGATCTCAAGGGCCACGTCGTTCTTCATCAGTCTTGCGACATCGTTGGCATCCGACAGCGACTCGTCCTTCAATTCCGCGAATCTGTTCAATTCTTCGACGATCTCCGAGTACACATACGGACCGGTCTCCAGGAAGATCAGGATCTGCGGCCGCCAGCGGCGGAGGTATTTGTTTTTCAGCATCCAATCATGAATCTCGAGCACCAGATAGAGCAGGGTCCCCCCGATCACGAGAGAGCCCAAAACCGCTCCACACTGCCGCAGGGCCTCGTAGACTGAGCCCCGCGCAAACAGGGCGGTGCCAGCCTGGAAGAGATAGTAAAAAGCGAACAGGATGGCCTTGAGTGCCACCAAGGCGGCGAATGCTCCGCCAAGGCGTCGAAGCGGGGACCCGTCGAAGAGTTCATTGCCAAGTGCCAGAACGCGGCGTTGAAATCCCTTCTGCGAGAGCGGCTCGACCCGGGTCACGGCGCGGCTGGAGACCTCGGCAACGATCATGTTCCAGACCAGCAACGGCTGCTGATGGTTCGTCTTGTCGAGTGGAAAACAGTGCATCAGCTCCTCGCCACTGGATGCCAGTGCATGCTGACACTCCAAAAAAGCGAGGTCGGCCTCCGATTCGTCCGCCGAGCAGTAAGCCATAATCGCCCGATCCATCAGTTGCTGGATCGAACCCCGCATGACAAATGACTGCTGCTGGCTGCGATATTCGCGCAGCTGGTCGAGGAACTCCAGTTCCACTTCTGCCCATGAGGGTAACCGCCGGTATTCAAATTCGATCTGGTCGCGTTTTTCCTCCAGCCAGTTTTCGTCTGCTCGCCAGAAGGCGGGACGCAGCAGGCCAAGATAGAACACAATCCGATTGTCAGACTGCGCATCGAGAATTGGTAGTTCGCAGCGTTCCAGTGTTTCGCGAAAACGCCCGAATTCGATTTGTCGCAGCAGTCGCTGCCACAAGCGCTCTGTAAGCCGGTAATAGGCGTCAGTGCGGATGTGCCGCGAGATCAGTTCCACAAGAGCCAGACCGGTTTCGGCTGGCACCGGTTCGGACAGGTGTGCCTGCAACAGGCGCAGCAACCCCGCGTCTTCGGGGTACTCGTCGAGTCCCCAAAGGAGCCACCTCGCGAAGTTCAGCGGATCGCTCTCAGTCGTGTCGGATTCATGGCGCGGTGCCCCACCGGGATCCTGAGCCAACACCAGGTCCGACAAGATCGCCAGCGCGGAGTAGTCACGCCGCGATTTCTTGGATTGCCGCCGAAGCTCCGAGTAAATGTTGTCGGCGGTTTCGGTCTGCAGTCGTTCCCAAATCGACGGCGGTCTGGCGACAGACGCTCGTTCAACCATCTCGCTGGAATCGTGGACGGGCGG
>JAKFUF010000143.1 GCA_021732845.1 Planctomycetaceae bacterium
GGTGATGGAAACCTTCCGCCGATACGTTGCGGAATATGGCCTGCCGCGGTCGCTGTACACCGACCGGGACAGCATCTACGAGACGACGCGGGACGCCACGACAGACGAGAATCTCCGTGAGGAAACCCCATTGACGCAGTTCGGACGGGCGATGAAGGAGCTGGACGTCACGCTGATCCTGGCAACCCGGCCGTCGAAACCAGAGGGCAGATGGTGCCAGGATGCGAAAGGATAAGAATACGGATGGCTATTGAAGGCGGGTTCCGTTCACAGCATCCTTTTGCATCCTTTCGGTTCCCGTCCAAGACTTCCCTCGACAGGGTCTACGTGCTGACGCCGGTATACAGCGGGGCCATCACGTCACCATTCTGCAGCCGGTGGGGCCGCGAGAGCGGATCGATGATTTCCACATTCGGGTCGACACCGAGGGCATTGAAGACCGTCGTGCAGAGGTCGGCGGGCGACCAGGAGCGGGTGACGGGATAGGCCGCGATCTCGTCCGACTGGCCGATCACCTGTCCACCCAGCACGCCCGCGCCGGCGAACATCGCTGAGTAAGTGTGCGCCCAGTGGTCGCGGCCGGGAACGGATTCGCCCGGCAGCGTGCCGATGCGGGGCGTGCGCCCGAATTCGCCCATCACGATGACCAGCGTTTCGTCCAAGCGGCCCGAATGCTGCAAATCGTCCAGCAGCGCGTTGAGCCCCCGGTCGAGTTGCGGCAGCAGCACATTTTTCAGCCGGCCCCAATTGTCGACGTGGGTGTCCCACGTCTGCACGATGCCCATCGCCGCCTGGACCATCGGCACGCCAGCGTCGATGAGCCGGCGGGCGAGCAGCAGCGACTGTCCGAATTTGTTGCGGCCATAGCGGTCGCGCGTGACCGCTTCTTCGCGGTGGATGTCAAACGCTTCGGTCACCTTGGCCGAGGTCAAAAGTGAGAAGGCCAGTTCCTGCTGTTCGCCAAATTCACTGGACTTGGATTTGCGGAATTGAGAGACCTCTGGAGAACTGCTGCGGTCGAGGTCGGTCAGCAAGCCACGGCGCGACAGCAGGCGGTCACGGGTCAGACCTTCGCGCAGGGCGAGGCTGTCGATGCGGAAGGCAGGGTCGTTTGGATCCTGATTGATCGGCCACGAATCATGCTTGATCCCCAGGAAGCCGGCATGCTGCCCCGGCCAGGTCAGCGGACCTTCGATCAGGTAGTTTGGCAACGAGACGCCGGTCGGCACGCCGTCGTTACGCGGCCGGACATAGTCGAGAGCGGACGCGTAGTTGGGGAAGTCGCTGCGCGACTGGACGCGGTCCAGGTCGCTGCCGCCACGCGGGATCGGAGTTGGCCGGCCGGTCAGAGCCACATGCGTGGCGAGCAGATGGTTGTGTTCGGTGTGCGACATCGTCCGCACGACCGCCACGCGGTTGCTCTGGCTGGCCAACAGCGGCAGATGTTCGCAGACCTGCAGGCCCGGCGTGGCTGTGCCGATGGACGAAAACTCGCCACGGATCTCCAACGGTGCGTTCGGCTTGGGGTCGAGGGTATCCAGTTGGCTGGGTCCGCCGCTGAGCAGCACGATCAATACCGACTTCGCCCGTGCCCAGCCAGGAGTGCCCGACACGGCTTGGTTGACCGTGGCATTGCCCGCCATCAAGCGTGGAGCCGTGGCTCCCAAGACGCCGGCAGCGCCGACCTTGAGGAAGCCACGGCGAGTCCAACTGAAGGCGGGGGTTGGCAAGGTTGACCTCGATCTCGGGTGTGTTCTTATTTCGGCGCTGCAGTCCTTAATCTTAGCAACACATCAACCGGCGGCAATATGTGTCTCGGAACCGTGACTCTGAAACAAGAGTCGTTCAGTTTCCGCAGCGGTCCAAAAATGATCATTTCCCCCTTGAGAGTGCGTTACCGCAAAGTTATAAGTTGAGTCAAGTTACGACCACGTCGCTGTGGCGGAATCGGCAGACGCAGCAGACTTAAAATTTGCCGGGGGTTATCCTCGTGTGGGTTCGAGCCCCACCAGCGACACTCAAAGCACCTCTCTTTGGCCCGGCGCGAAATGTCATGGATCTCGCGGAATACCAACGGCGTTGCGGAAACCAAGAAGCTGCCGCACCCGGTTGGGAAGCCATTAATTCCCGCTTAAAGCCGGTCTATGGCGAGCAGGAGCCCAAGCATTGGGGGACGATTGTCAGCTACATGCTTGGCGGCGAGGATCCGCTGCACGGGATCAGCGCCTACGAATGTTGGGACGGTGGCCGCGATCATCTGCATTTTTGCACCTATGGTTACAGCGTCCTGTTCTACGAGGAAGAAGGCGTTGGGGGCGACTACAGCGGTTTCGGCTTCGAGATGACGTTTCGTTTGGCCAGTCCGCTGCCCCCCACGAAGCAACCGATCTGGGTCTGCAACCTGCTGCAAAACCTGGCGCGGTATGTGTTCAAGTCCGGCAATCCGTTTGGGCATCTGCATTGGATTCCCGCCAACGGACCGATCTGTCTCGACTCGGACACAGCCATCGTTGGCCTGGCGTTCGTCAATGATCCAACCTTGCCCCCGGTGGAGACGCCTCACGGCCTGGTGGAGTTCATTCAGGGCTTTGGCATCACACAGCGGGAACTGGACGCGATCCAGTCGAAGACGCGAACCTGCGAAGAGATCCTCAAAGCGCATCAGCAAACCAATCCGCTGTGGGTGACGGATCTCTCCCGAAAAGATTGAATCACCGATGTCTCACATCCCGCCGGAGTCTCCGTGAACCAAGCGCGCCCGTACTTTTATCCCTTTCGCTGGCCGCTGTATGTCCGCGTGCTGGTCGGCGTCGGCGTGGGGATTGTGCTGGGGACGCTGCTGGGAAAAGAGGCACCGGGCGGTCCCCCCACGTGGGGTGCTGGAGTCCTTGCGGCGCTGGGCGAGCTTGGTGTGCTGGTCATCCGCCTGCTCAAGGCGCTGGCCGCCCCGTTGATTCTCTTCGCCGTTCTCGACAGTCTGGTCAAAATCCGGCTGACGGCGAGTGCCGGCTTTCGGCTTGTAGCCATCTGTCTGTTTAACGTCACCGTGGCATTCGCCATCGGCCTGACGATCATGAACACGCTGCGGCCGGGCGATGCCTGGCGCGGACGGATCGAGGCGATGACCGCCACACTTCAGGCTCCAGGCGGTGAGAATTCCGACGCAAAGAAGCTGGCCGCGCCCGGCGTGACGCTTTCGCCCCTCAAGAACCTGAACGACTACATCCCGGTCAGTCTGGTGGATCCGCTGGTCAAAAACAGTGTGATCTCGCTGGTGCTGATCGGCCTCTTGGCGGGAATCTCCCTGCGATACGCCCGCGACCGCGCCGAACCCGAACAGCGGGAAAGCCTCGTCACCATCGAGCGGTTCATTGAAGGGATGTATCTGCTCCTCATGCAAATGCTGATGTTGGCGGTGCAACTCGTCCCGCTGGCGGTGTTTGGAGCCGTCGCCAAAGTCGTGGGCGAATCGGGGCTCGGCGTGTTCCGTCTGCTGTGGATCTTTCTGGCGACGATGCTGCTCGGTCTGGGAATCCATGCCCTGATTTACTATCCCCTCGCGGCGTGGCTCGCTGGCGGCCGATCTCCCCGCGTCTATCTGGGCCGCGGGATGGATGCGATCCTCACGTCGCTGTCGATGAACAGCAGTCTCGCCACCGTGCCGATCACGCTGAAATGCCTGACCGAGCGGATGGGTGTCTCGCAGCACGCCGCTCGGCTTTCGGCCTGTCTCGGCACCAACCTCAACAACGATGGCATCGTCCTCTATGACGCCATGGCGGCATTGTTTCTCGCCCAGGCCCTGGGCTTTGAACTTACGCTGTGGCAGCAGATGGGCGTGTGCCTCGCCTCGATCATGGCGGGAGTGGGGATCTCAGGAATCCCCGAGGCCGGCTTGATCGTGCTGCCACTGGTACTGGCCGCGGCGGGATTGTCAGACAAAACCGTCGTGGCTGCGCTTCCCCTGATCATGCCGGTCGACTGGATCATCGCCCGCTGTCGCTCCGGAGTGAATACCATGAGCGACATGCTGGTGGCAATTCTGCTCGACCGCACCGGTCCACTTGAAGCCCCCGAGCCGGAATGCTCCGAGCCCGCACAGGATTTTCTATGACTTCCGCCGGTGATCCACCATTTCGCCATAAAGAAGTCCGCAGACGAACCGCGAATAAGACTGGGTAATTTCCATGCCAACACTCTTTCTCTCCTATCGCAGAGCCGACAGCATGGAATCAACTGGCCGCATTTACGATCGGCTGGTTGAGTGTTTTGGCGGGGAATCGGTGTTTAGGGATATTGACAGCATACCACTCGGTATTCCATTTCCCGAATTGCTTCATCAAACACTCGCACGCACCAGTGCAGTCTTGGTAATCATAGGTCCGTCATGGCTGACGATCGAGAATCCTTCTGGGAAGCCTCGGCTCGATGACCCTGATGATTATGTGCGAGTGGAAGTGGAAATGGCCTTGCACCATGGCATTCCGGTCATTCCGGTCACGGTGGCCCATGCAAAGCTTCCTGAAATGACGGACCTTCCCGAATCGTTGGGCGCGCTTGCGCTGCGAAACGGCTATTTCGTACGGCCGGATCCTGACTTTCATCGTGATATGGACCAACTGTGTGAGAAGATCGGACAGCTGTTTCATCTATCTGCAACTGGGGTTCGCAAGTCTCAACAATTGGAGTTGGAACTTCGTGACTTGAAGGCGAAACATTCTGAACTACGGACAGAGCTTGTTGAAAGGATAAGAACGCTTTCCGAAGGTGAACGAAAGCGACAGGCAGTACATCGCAAAACGCCTTATTGGCCGCTGTTCGTTGCATTTGGCCTGATATCAGTTTGCTACAGCATAGACTTCAGGCCACGCACACTTCCGCTGGTAATTATCGCTGTTTTATTGGCGGTTGTTTATACATACTACTATGTAGTTGAGACTTAAGTCTGAATCCCTGAGCCAGCCAGGATTTTCTATGACCTCCGCCACCGGCGACACCGCCGGGCCGCACTCCCCGTTCCACTATGTGGACCGTCCGGAGACTTATCATCCAGACGACACCTATGAGGTCCGCGTTCCCACCGGGATCACCACCAAACAAGTGCTGATGCGGCAGTACGTCCGCTCTCTCAAATTCCCCAAATACTTCGGCTGGAACTGGGACGCCCTCGACGAATGCCTCCGCGACCTGTCGTGGCTCGCCGACCCCAAACCCATCGTTGTGGTCCACGAAGGCCTCCCCTTTCGCGCCGGCGAAGACCGCCGCAGGATCTACCTGCAACTCCTGCGGGACCAGGTTCATGCCCGAGTGGAGACTGATTTGCCGGTGATTGAAGTGGTGTTCGGGACGGCATCGCGGGAAGAGGTAGAACGGCTGCTTGAGCAATGATCTATGGAAAAACGGCTGCGCGGCGATCGGCGAGAACGGCAGACAGCGGCACACCTGCGAGGAATCCCCACCGAGCTTGCCTCGGTGGATTCGGGCCTCTGCACTACGTCGAATTGCAGCACGCGCGGCGTAGTGCGAAGGCCCGTTAACCACCGAGGTGAACTCGGTGGGGTCATCAGCGCAAACCGTTCACCGTGGCTCAGCAGGAGCTGAAGCCCTCGTGCGCTTGCACGTTTGTTGAATCGGCGGGTGAAAGTCCCAGCCAGGAGGTTTAAGTTTGATCCTGTAGTCGACCGCAACTGCGTCGCCGTGAGGCGGGGTGGGGAGCAGCGGGAGATGATTGACC
>JAKFUF010000038.1 GCA_021732845.1 Planctomycetaceae bacterium
GCCCCGCCGCCCAATGTGGAAACGCCCATGTTCATCCCCAATGCAATAATATACCACAGTATATATCACTGCACGATACGAATGTCCAGTGCGGATGTCAAGTAAAAAGCGGAAACTTCGTAAAAAGTTTTGACAGGTCTCTGTGATCTGTGACAGGGCGAGGGTGATGGAACATCACCGGACGGCTTGCGCCGTGCCGCTACTAAAGCCGCTGTCGAATCCTGCCCCGTGGGGGCGGCTGGCCAGAGTCTGACCAGAGGCAGGGCCCGCGCTGGCCAGATCGTCGCGGCCGGCGAGCAACCTGACGGTGATGTGCCTTTCGTGGTTATTCCTTCACGGAACCCCAAGGCCGTCTGGCCGAACACGGCTGTGCCACAGTCAACTCTGGTTTGTAGCGGAACGGTCCCACGCACTCGGCCAAAGTGATCGTGTCCACAGGCAGCATTTGGCCGCATGCCGGGAAATGGCTCGGCTGAAGTTTGGTGCTGTTCACGTTCGGGCCAAGATTGGCTTCAGGCTCGAAGAACACCATTCCGGCTTCAGAGGCCTGTGTCAGCTTTCCGCCCGATTGCACGAACACCCAGGCCGATTTCTCGACGTTTTTCGCGGTGCCACCCGGTCCGACAACCGTTGGGATTTCGTGGCTCGTGACATCGCCCTGGTCCATGATGTGGAGGAATTTGCTGGCCGGCGGCAGGCGGGAACCGCGCACGATGTCTGCCGTCAGAGGGACAGTCACGCAGACGCCGCGCGTGTTCAGCACCGCGATGTACGCTTCTGTGCCGGCATTGTGCTGCAGGGCCGGAACGACGATTTCCAGTTCAGTTGGGCTGACAATGCGAAAGCGAGCCTCGCAGTGCTGACGGGCGGTGGCGAAATAAACGCGCTGAATTTCCCCCAGATGTTCGCCCGTCAGTCGAATCCTTTGGCCCACCGCCGCCTGCTGCGGAACGATCGACTGGATCTGCGGCGGATGGCTGGCCACTGGCCCGCCCCGCTCGATTGGCGTGGCGATCTTAACGGTCAGCGAGTACCGCTCGGCACCAGGCTGGGGGTCGTCGAACTGGAGGGTGACGTTGTTTCGGGCATCCTGGAGAAGCCGCACTGAGCCACGGGCCTGGTGATGCTCCATCGTGGCGAGCCCGAAGGGGACATCGGCATCCAGGAAGCGGGTTGAACCAGAATTCTCCAAATGTGGTTGCCGTTCAAGATCCCAAGGAATGCCATTCAATTGAGCGTGCTGGGAGACTCCGAATTCTTTGTGGTTCCAAGTGGCCCTGGCGGGTGTCAGGTGCAACTCATCCTTGCCATCAATGGTGACCTCTATCTGAATCGACACCGAGGATTCGCGAATCTCGGGTATCGGTGGCTCAGCATTTTGGGGCGCGGCGTTTGACTGGTCCACAGCCGGGGCCGCTGCCTCTTCCATTGGTGCCGGCTCTGGTTCCTTGCCCGGTGCCCGGAGCGTCCCCAAGAACTCCAGCACGTGACGTTTGCCAGCGTCATCCAGTTTTTCATACTTCTGGCGGGACTCCTCCCCTTCAACCCCATGCAGCCGAATCGCTTCCTCCAGTGTAGTGGCAACTCCGTCGTGCCAATACGGCGCAGTATCCGCGACACCCCACAGCGGCGGGGTTTTCCATTCGGTCAAGGCAACGTACTTGGGACGCGGGTCGTACTCCAGGTCTCCCGGCGGGGGATAATACTCAGCCCCCGACGAACCGGTGCTGCCAATGTCGTGAAGCTGAAAATCTGAGTAGACCTCCCTCGCGGGACCCACGTTTTCGACATGGCAGCGTTCACACCCGATCTTGCGAAACAGGGCGCGGCCCTCGGCGACATTGAACCGCTGCTGGCGATCGTGCGGCAAAACCTGTCGCGGAGCGGGAAGGTCCGCCACGAATTTGACGAGCGCATCCAGCTCATATTCCCGCAGGTCGGGCTCTGCATCGGCCTGCTGTCGAAACTTCCGTGGCTCAGCCTGAGAGGCGGCAATCGTCGACAGTCCAAGTTCGTTGGCACAGGCGGCGGCAACAAATCTGCGGAGCGTCGAAAACTGGCCCTTCCATCCAAATTTTCCATACTGGCCGTCCTCCAGCTTCCGCAGCCGCCCCAGTGGAAAAGCCGCGCCCCGGGATTTGCTGCGGCTTGAAGACTTCTGTTGGCGAGCCACTTCGAATTGGACTTCAATGGGTAGCGCGCGATGGCGTTCCAGATCGTGCTTCTCAATCTGGTCGATGACACCGTTGCCCCACAGTGCGGGCGTGTTGATCCACACCACGCGCAGCGCATCGATCTCGCTGGAGAAAGAAAAGTCTCCATTGTGCCGCCGGGTTCCAATCCGGACCTTTCCGGGTTCCAGCAGGACGTTCGCCGCGGCGACACTCTCCTTGAGATCGGCGTTCACGGCGAACGCATGAATCACTCCCGAAGTGACTGGCCCCCCTTTTTGCTTGGGAAGAATTTCAAACGATTGAACGCTGTGCGAATTGGTGCCACTGCCGCCCTCCCCGCCCTGAAAGTGACACTCCGCGCAGGACCGGGCATTGAAAACCGGTCCCAGGCCGTCGCCATGCGCCAGCGGATCCTGTTGCCGCCATTGATGAGTGAACAGCCGGCGGCCTAATGGCATCACTGGTTCCGGGGGACTCTTGGAAACAGAAACGCTGGCCAGTTCAGGCTGCTGGACGGCGTTGGCGACGGCCTCGCTGAGCGCGGAATCACCAACGACTGGCACAGGCTCGACAACCGGCGGCAACGCGGTCGGATTGTTTTCAGGTTCAGGGGCCTGCAATTGAGCCACTGCAGGCTGAGCAACTGCGGGAGGCTGTTGTGAGAGAACGGCATATTTTACAGAGGGGAGTGGCTCGACTTTCCGTTCATCAGGCCGCGAATCCACCTGCTGCTGAACCACCGCCCGCAGCGGTGGCTCCTGACTCAACGACATCAGCAATGACCGACACATGAGGGCGGTGACGGTTGTTGTCGTCGCACAGAAGACCGCGAAGAAACGCCAGGAGGACGCAGTTCGTTGCATGGCCCATCACTCCCAATCTGCATTAAAGATCAGGTCACCTCTCGCCCTACAACACCCGAAACCCTCGAGGGGATCTGTCAAATATTGACTTGCACACAAGAATCTCTGATTGAATTGGTTCTTGCCCCCAGCATGGTGCTGCACTGGCAGGCACACGCTCGGCGGATGATGTCCACAAGGAGACGCGAATCGAGCGGCGAAAGTTCCGCCGAATTCTACTTTCTCCTGGCTGCCGGAAGGTTCAGGCTACCCAGTGGCTCAAGGATTTCATGTGGCTGCATCCAGGGGTGGTCGCCCGAATGAGTTGTCACAATGGAAAGGCCGAACCCGAAACTTCGTGATGTGGAGCACATTGTCCGGCAGTCCCCAGGCTTTTCCCAGCTTCCCCCAAGTCGGTGCTTGTGGTCATTCCACCTGTTTGTCCGATGGATGGGCCGAGCCAGCCGGCATGGAACTGGCGGTGATCACACGGTAGCTGAAGGCACCGAGCAGGCCTCCGAGGGGAACGCGATGGCATTCGCGACAATCGGCGATGGCGCGGATCGATCCCACCATGCGCAGCCCGTGGTTGGAGTCCTGCTCCACGACCAGATCCTCCCCCTGCGCCAGCCGGGAGAGCGCGAACTGTTCAAACAGGGAGATGGGTCGTGTCGGCCCATGGCGCAATTCGTCCATGGCTGGCAGGTAGTCCGAGACATACACCTCTGGCGGACGATGCTTGAGCAAACTGACCAACTCCAGCCGGGCGAGCCGCCATTCATCGGGAAGCCGATCCCAGTGTTCCGACTTTGTGGGAGGAAGATGAAAGGCGTGAGCGTCAAAGCCCCGGGCCTGCAATCGGTCGTTGACTCCGCCCAGTGAAAACAGCGGCGCGAAATTGGCAATGTTATGGTCATGCATCCGGAGCAGGTCTTCACGATGTGGCAACGCCGCCGCCGCTTCGGAATCCCTCTGGCGGGGTGAACTCAGGCCCTCGGAGCCGTCGGCGGAGGGAGACTTGTCCATCACGTCCGTTGACCGCCGATCGGGTTTGAACTGCCCGATCAACGCCGGTGGAGCATCAAGGCGAACACCTTCCCACTCGTCGATGAAGTTGGACTTGCGCAGCAGTTTCAAGCCCGGTATGCGGTGTCGACCCACCCCGGGCTGAGCCACGAAATCCGCGACAAAATCTTCGTGGGCGCGTGACAGCGCTTGAAAGGCGAGCCGACGGCTGATTTTTTTGCTCTCAATTCGAAAAGTTTCGAGACTGAGGTACTGCCGGAAAGTTGCGTCCAGTTCGTTCAGCGCGGCGGCATCGTAGGCTGGCGAATCATTGCGACCAATGGACTGGACAGATCCATTGAAGGACGTGGGTAGAATCACCGCGCCGAGGCGATCCTCATAGGCCAGCCTGGGCTTCAGTTCGACGGCCCGGTGCCTGGCGAGCAGTTCATGATGCTCGCGGTAGGCGGGGACAAACTCGACCACCGCGATCCCATAGGCAACCAGGGCGCAGCCCAGCAAAAGCGCCTGGAATTCCATCAAGTTCATCTTCCTGATCCGGGCCATGACAAAGGCCGCCATGGCGAACAGGTACAGCCACCCGACCGCTGGCGGGAAGCGAGTATGCTGGTAGTAGGCAATCACCACGCCCCAGAGCATGATCCAGACCGAGCATGACAAACCAACCTGCGCATGCGATCGCGCACGGAAGGGGATCAGGGCTGTCAGGATCATCAGCCCGCTGAGTGTCAGGGAAAGCAGAAACATGGCTGGCGACCTTCCCGTGCCCGGAGCCCTGCAAGCAGCCGCGAATGCGACATTGAATGACCGGATCGATCAGCAGGCATCGTACCGCGAAGGGTTCGGTGCTGTCACTGACGCATGGCAGGAATCGCCCCCTCGCGACGCGTCGATCGGCAAACGGAAACGAACGGTTTGCAACCGCGCTGATCCGCGGGGCGAGGTGGCGGGAGGGCTCCTGCTGGGCCGCGGTGATTCTCGTGTGCCACGGGCCAGCTCGCTGCCAGTGCGAACGTCGGGAAACGCCAGTCAGGACTGCGGCGGCGTCCCAGGGAATTCCTGACGAGCACCCGCCGCGCGCCATCCCCGCCCCGCCATTTGCCGCGCCGCCGTCCATTGGATCTCCAATTCGATAATACACCAACGTTCAAAGTATGATACCGGAGCCTCATTGGCACAAAATGGTCACATATATATTTGTTATAATTTTGTAAAAACAGTTTGCACAGCAGGCGAATGTTGGCCGAATGGGTGCGACTCCACCGCGATCGGCCCACGATCGCCGAGGCTGTTCCATGCCGGCTGCCGATACCATGCACCCTGGCACGCTGCGCGAGTCGAGTCATGGTGTTCACTGGGGTGTTCACAGGGCTGGCCAGTTTTCGAGAAATCAGCCGGAACGCATCAACGTCTGCTCCGAATCTCGTGCGATCGCCGGTCCAGAGCGAGGCGAGAACCTTGGCCTGACGGCCTCCGGCGGATTCGAAATCCCCATCTTGAAAAATCCGCCAGCCCTGCGGTCACAGGGCGTACGTCGCTATTCGTGAATGTTTCAGGCGGAGGCCTCCTTGGTTTGCTTCGGCTGGGCGGCCCGGGGCGAGTAGGGCTGGGTCCCGGTGGCGTTTTCCATCTGCCGTCGCCAGTAGCCGTCC
>JAKFUF010000231.1 GCA_021732845.1 Planctomycetaceae bacterium
GGATGGTGCTGACGTTCAGCTTATCCGCGTGCCCAACGGGGGCATCCAGCCACAGGTGATCCGCGACCCGAACGGCTGGCTGCATCTGATCTACTTCAAGGGCGAAGCCGGCGCGGGCAATGTGTTTTACGTCCGTCGCCAGCCGGATGAGAAGGAATCCTCGACGGCGCTGGTGGTCAACAGTCAGCCGGGCAGTGCGATTGCCACCGGCACGATACGCGGGGCACAGCTTGCCGTCGACAAGGATGGACGCGCGCATGTCGCCTGGAACGGTTCCAATAAGGCGTTCCCCAAAGGGCCGGGCAAGTATGCCAACCCGATGCTCTATGCGCGGCTCAATGATGCAGGGACGGGGTTTGAGCCACAGCGGAATGTGATCGACAAGGCCTACGGCCTGGATGGCGGCGGCAGTGTTACCGTGGGTCCGGCTGGCAACGTGTATGTCGCCTGGCATGGGAATCCAAAGGCTGACGGCGAAGAGCACCGCCGCGTGTACGTGGCTCATTCAAAAGATGGCGGCGTTACCTTTTCGCCCGAAACACCCATGGACGCTGGTCAATCCGGGACCTGTGGCTGCTGTGGTCTGCGGGCCTTCGTCGACAACAACGGCAAACTGTATGTGCTGTATCGCACGGCCAGGAAGCTGGTCGACCGGGACATCTGCCTGCTCACGACATCCGCGACCGGGAAGCCACAGGAGCGGCTGCTCGACAAATGGGAGACCGACCAATGCCCGATGAGCAACGAGGCCTTCGCCGACGCGGGCGAATCCGTCCTCGCCGCCTGGGAGACCAAAGGGCAGGTGTGGTTCGCCCGCATCAACAAGCAGACCGGGGATGTGTCCACGCCCACCGCCGCACCAGGACCGGCCGCCGGCCGCAAGCACCCGGCGATTGCCGTCAACCGCAGCGGAGAAATTCTGCTGGCCTGGGATGAGGGCACCGGCTGGCAAAGAGGCGGCACGCTCGCCTGGCAACTGTTCGACACCAAAGGCCGGCCAGCGAAAAGTGGTAAAGGCGGCGAGATCCCTGTTTGGAGTTTTCCCGCGGCTTATGCGGATGAAGAGGGGGCGTTTGTGATTTTGCATTGAGCGGGTTTGGCCGCGGCACTGTTAGGTCGTGCTCGCTACGAAACCCCAGGCGCGGAGGGTGGCCTCCGCCAGCTAACGCCAGCTAACGCCCGCCGGTTGATCGTTGGTTAACAGCAAAATCAGCCGGAACGCGTTAGCGTCCGGTTCGGAACATTGTCAGTTCTCGATCCTACGAAACCGGGGGCTACTAACGCCAGCCTGCGCCATTCCTCAGCCAGAGGAGGGGTTTTCGACCGTTGACCCGCGCGGTAGGATTGAGTCATTACGACAATCGCCTTCGACGAATGCATTCGGAGAGTTTCAATGCCCATCCTGGCCAGCCGGATCGTGAGCCCGGAAGAATTTGACCGAGCCGAAGCGGAGTACTTTCGGGAGGAGACCCTGGAGGACATGTCGGAATCCGCCACCAGCTTCAGGCAGCGGCGGTTCACACTCGCCGCTTTGGACAAACTAAAGGCCCTCCATTATCCGAAGTTGGAGATCTTCAATGAACTCCTGCTGCTCTTTGCGCGCGGGGAGAGGATAGACAGGGTCGTGCCAGACAATTTTGTCATGCTGGAGCCTCCCTCGCAGAATTTCGATTCCAGCTTTCGCGTCAGTGAGACCAATCGCCCGTTCTGGGTTTTGGAATATGTCTCTCCCTCCACTCAAAACAAGGATTATGTCGAGAGTTATGAGAAGTATGAAGACCTGGGAATTCCTTACTGCACGATGTTCGAGCCGCCAGTCCAGAAGCTGACAATGTTTCGGCATGACGGACACTGCTATCAACCGCTGCAGGCCGATCAGGAATCCCGCTATCTGATTCCGGAGCTGGAACTAAAAGTCGGTCTCAAGGATGGTTGGATGCGTTTTTGGTTTCGCGAGGAACTGCTGCCATCACCCTTGGAGGAGACGCTTGAGCTTGAAGCCGCGTCATTGAAACTTGCCGAGCAGGATCACACGATTGCCGAGCAGGACCACACGATTGCCGAGCAGGACCATGTGATCGCCGAACTGATGGCGGAGTCCGCTCGAATTCAAGCCGAGAGCCGGGAGCGGAACCGGCGGCGCGTGACGAAGCTGGCGACGAACGCAGGACGCACCGACATTGTCTCTCAGGCTCAGGACGCCGATGCGGACCAACTGGAACAATGGCTCGATGAGCTGACAGGCTGATCCCTCGTATCCCGCAACCCAAAAGGGCAGGGGCATGCTGCACCGTGTGCTGGAAGTGGAAGTGATGGACACGCCGGAAGAGGCGGTCGACTACGATGCGATGAATCATTCGGCGGTCAATCGGCTGGAATGGTTGTGATTTTGCATTGAGCGTGACGGGGTGTCGAAGTGCCACGGATTCCCGCGTGGCCCACAGAACGTTTTCCTGCCTCCATGCTCGTGTTACGATTGAATTGTTGCAGCGAACTACGAATTCAAGGAGTGTTTCGATGACAGTGCTGACACGGCGAGTGGTATCGCCCGAGGAATATGATCGCGCGGAGGCGGAGTTCTTTCGACTGGAGACGATCGAAGACATGTCCGAGTCCGCCGATAGTTTCACGCAGCGCGCGATCACCCTTTCGGCACTCCAAGATTTGAAGACGCTGCATTTTCCGGAAATGGACATCTTCAATGAGTTCATGTTGATCTATACGCTCCCGAAGGGGCTTGGACGGGTCACACCAGACAATTTCATCACGCTCGGCCTGCCGCCGCAGAAGTGGAAGTCCAGCTTTCCCGTCACGGATGTCCAACTGCCATTCTGGGTCTTGGAGTACGTCTCGCCACCCACGCAAAACAAGGACTATGTCAAGAGCTTTGGGAAGTACGAAGATCTGCAAATTCCCTATTGCACATTGTTCGACCCGTGTGTGCAAAAACTGACAATGTTTCAATACAATGGGCACCGCTACGAACCGATGCTGCTCGACGAGCGCCGCCGCTATTTGATTTCAGAATTGGACCTTCACGTCGGACTCCTGGACGGCTGGATGCGGTTCTGGTTTCGCGGACAATTGCTGCCGACTGCTGCTGAAGCGGCGCTTCAGCGAGAAGGAGATGCATTGAAAATGGCTGAAAGCCGGGAGCGGAACCGGCGGCGCGTGGCGAAGCTGGCGACGGCCGCGGGACGCACGGACATTGCCGCTCAGGCTCAGCACGCCGATGCGGACCAACTCGAGCAGTGGCTCGATGAGCTGACAGGCTGATCCCTCGTATCCCGCAACCCAAAAGGGCAGGGGCATGCTGCACCGTGTGCTGGAAGTGGAAGTGATGGACACGCCCGAAGAGGCGGTCGACTACGATGCGATGGACCATTCGGCGGTCAATCGGCTGTTTGTGGACGATTTTTTGAGGTTCTGGCAATCGCGGCGGGAGCCACAGTTAAGTGAACCACGGCCATTCACCGCACTCGATGTGGGAACCGGTACCGCACAGATTCCCATTGAGCTTTGTTCCCGTTCCCAGTCATTTCACGTCACTGCGGTGGACCTCGCCGCACACATGCTGGCGCTGGGCCAGCAGAATGTGGTTCGCGCCGGATTAGAGTCCGCGATCCGGTTGGAGCAGGTGGATGCCAAGGGGTTGCCGTATCCGGACAACACCTTTGACGCGGTGATCAGCAACAGCATTGTGCATCATATTCCTGAGCCACGGCTGACGGTGGCGGAGATGCTGCGGGTGCTGCGACCCGGGGGGGCGTTGTTCGTCCGCGACTTGTTTCGCCCAACCAATGTGACCACGTTGTCACATCTGGTGGAAACTTATGCCGCCGGGGCCAATCCTCATCAAAGGCAGATGTTCGCCGATTCGCTGCATGCCGCGCTGACGGTTGAAGAAGTTGCGGTACTGTTGAGTAGCTGCGGCGCGAATTCGTCGGCAGTGCGAGCCACGAGTGACCGACACTGGACGGTGGCGTTATGGAAGTGACGCCGGAGAACATCAACGTCGAACCATCGGCAACGGCACCCCGAGGCTGGCGTGGCTACCTCCTCCGTCCGCGACGGATGATCCTGTTCCTGGTGATTGTCAATCTCTCGATCCTGGCCGCCGCGCTTTGGCGTGAGCCACGGATCACCGTCAGCCGGGAAACGACCTTCCTTGTCGAACCGCTCGACAACGAGGGGTTCGTGGATTACCTGGCAGCCGTGAACCAGCGGTGGAGCAGGGGGGTGACGCCGGAGAACAATGCGGCGGTGTTGCTGGCGCAGGCATTGGATCCGAAGGAGGTGTGGGAATCGATTTACGATGAGTTCTATGCGGATTTGCAGGTCGCAAAGCCAACAGCCGGTGCAGTGCATCTGCCAGACTATTACCAATTTGTGTACGTAAAGTTCACCGAGGAAATCTGGAATGAAGCCCACAGTGAACTCCAGCAGGCGATCCACAGACCTTGGACCGATCCTGAGTTTCCTTTGATTGCGGTATGGATCGACCAGCATGCCGCTGACATCGACCTTGGTTTGGCCGCATCCAGCCGCTCACGCTTCTATGCCCCATTTTATTCGGGCGAGCCTTTGAACTATGGTGATGCCGGCACTCCGCTTTTGGTCATCAATAGTAGTAACGCATTGTTATGGAGATTGGCTTGGGCGCTCGCCGCGCGTGCCATGCGACGTCTCGACCAGCATGATCCAACGGGGGCCTGGTCTGACCTGCTGGCCATCCATCGGTTAGCCCGGCTCAACACGGAATGTCCCTGGACCTTGGCGCGGGTGCAATCCCATCATTTCGACCGCATTGCCATCGAAGCGACCTGCGCGCTAATTCAGTCGCCGCTCTTTACGGAGGAATTGGCCACGAAAATCCAGAAGGATCTGGACGGGCTTCCACCGCGCACGCCATTCGTCCAGACTTATGGTGAGCACGAGCGTTTTCGAGCCTTGGAAAGGGTTCAAAAGGTCTTTCGTCAGGGAACAGCAGGTTGGGTTGGGCCGGATCAGGAGAGCCTCATGGCCCGTTTTGAACTTTGGGCGATGCGGAGGATCATCGACTGGGACAGAGTCCTGATCCGGACCAACGATTGGTTTGACCGTTGGCAGGCGATTGGAGCGATGCAGCCGCCTTCAAAGCGCCGTGCCGCCACACGGCTGTTTCTCGATGAGATTGGTCAGCTCGAAACTAAGTTCAAGGATCAGCCTCAGTTCCGGTTGGGACGTGATGCCCCCGGTCAACAGACGGCCATCAGGTTTGCGGGTTCATCCGGCAATTGCGCGCTTGGGGTGGAAAAGATGTGGACATGCGGTTTTGCTCTGTGTGGATAGAAATTGTCAGATCAGGGGGCCGTCATGTCCACAAGTTTGTTGTATCACGCGTTCGGGG
>JAKFUF010000254.1 GCA_021732845.1 Planctomycetaceae bacterium
TGCGCTGGTCGATGTCGAAGCCCAGCACCTTGAAACCCTTGCTCTGCAGCACGTTGGCGAGCGGCAGCCCGACATAGCCGAGGCCGATCACACCCACGACCGCGGTTTGGTTGCGCAGTTTGGCTTCGAGAGCAAGAGCGGATGGTGACACGAATAATTCCTTATAGATGCGGAGGAGGCCAGCAGTGATCCTGACTCAATGTACTTGAACTCGATCGTTGACCGCATGTTTGCAAAAACTGTCACAAATCTCCCAAATTCCCTGAAATTCCACAGGCTGAGTTGTCATTCGCGGAGTCGCCTGAATGGACGAACGGGCACTGTAGGAATGGAATCGCCGTTTATTCAGAGTTTGAGGGATTCGACACATTGTCGGGGGTTGACCATAAACCGTCCAAAGATGAGTTCACTTGCGTGTGTTTTCGCTGTCATCGGCGTGCTGCTGACGAGCGGTGCTGTAATTGCGGTCACTCCGGCATCGATGTCAGTGGAAGCAACCAGCGAAGCGGTGGTCATCGAGAAGCAAGATTTGGCTCACTTCCATGCGCGGCTGGGGCGGGATGGATTGCTGCCCGGGAGGTTGAGCGGCCCCGACTACGCGGCCCGCACTCTTCTGCCGGTTGAAAAGCTGCGCTGTTCTTCGTCCGCGACGGCGTCGTTCAGGCCTCAACTGAACCCGGTGTCGGCGGTGTCGGCGGTGTCGCCGAGTTGGACGACTTGTCTCCGGGAACGTATTCGCTGGTCGTGCGTGGTTCCGACGGTTTCTTCACATCTCGAGTACAGGTATTGGCGAGCAGCTCCGAGGGGGGTGGTGAACAGCTGATCGAAGGGATTGTCCTGCCTGTTGGCGCTGTCCCGGTGCTGGCGGGGCCGTGCAGACCAAGATCCGCAATCTTGTGCGGGGGCAGCCGGCAGTATGATTGAAGCCAAGGACCCCGCTGCCATGCCAGTCCACGCCTCCTGCATCCACCAGTTTTGGTCGCAGGGCGATCCCTTGGATCCATTCCAAGATTGTCTGAACCTTGCCAGTCGGAAAAATGGGAAGCATGGGAGTCTTAGGTGCTGTGCAGTGGGTATCAAACACCGTTTTCTTCGCTTTCCGTTCGCTGACAGGGGACTGACCTCCAGCGGGCAGTCCAAGTGCCCCAAGCCATTCCGTCGCAGATGGAAATGCCGGATCCTTGTGCGAAGGATCGGCGTCGCGCCTCCTCAGAAGCGCCGAGGTCTGGGTGATTTTCCCGGCGAACCTCAGCTGGGGATTGATGACGGGCAGGAGCGCCTGCATGGCAACGGCGGGCTCACTGGCACCGTCGAACTCCTCCACGACGTTTTTGCTCGAGCCGGTGCACGGCGCGCCGCAGTCCCGCATTCATCGCCGCCAGGCAGGCATCCAGCAGGTGGGCGCGAAGCACCGAGGTTGACGGCCTCAAAGCCGGGAACTGCAGGGGCCTCGCGATCCAGCGGGTTGCCGGGATCTCCCGGTGAAGCACCATCCCCGGGGATGGTGGAGTCGCGGAAGAAATCCGCCGGATGATCGGTGACGTCCATGTCGGTCTCCAAGTCTGGGGGAGGGTGCCGAGCCTGTCCTTGGCCAGCGGCATGATGTTCAGTCTGCACTTCCAGCCGCGGGCTTGTCAAGACCAGTTCTCGGAATGTCAGCGACCAATAGAAGGATCCCAATTTGGCCTGCGTTTTTGGGTGTCAGGGCGAGGAGACGATGGATGCGTTTCGCGGTGTCGGGCCTCCGATTCCGCGAGGAGGCCGCCAGGGTTCTCCAGCCGGTGGAGCCTGTTCACGCGGGTCAACAATCCAACTGATCTGCGCCACCCCGTTTCCCGCGATGCCACAGGGTGCGCCGGGTGCGCCACCAGTGCCGCCCCGACGGCACGGCGTGGAACTCGATGGCCGCCCACTCAAGCCAGCCCATGTCGAGTGGCTCAAAGCCTGCCAACTCCGCTTCATCCTCAAATGAAGGCCGCAAGCGCCACTTCCACCGCATGTGCGAAGCCGTCGGTCTTGCCGTCACCGGCCTGAAACGCGCCCGCATTGGCAAGGTGAGGGTTGAAATTTGGCGGAAAGAATGCCTTCGTGGCAGGATGGTCCGCTGCCTCATGATCCCCGGTTTCCCCGCCGAAGTCCTGACGGTCAAATAATGTCGATATGCCCTGGCCGTGGACATCCACGACGTGCCGTCGAAGCGACTGGTCGGCCGGTGTTCATCAGCACGAACTTCAACGGCCTCGCCACGATCAATGATGGGTTCCCTGTTTCGACATCGAAGAAATCAAGCTGCGCGCGGCGGCTTCATCGACCGCGGTGTGCCGGTTTTGCGCTGTCGGTTTTTGCGCCGCCGGATTTCTCGCTTCTTTCCTTCCCGACTTCGCTTTCAAAACCCGGCCGCCACCATAGAATTGACTTGGAAGCCTGCCTCCCTGCGTAACGGAGTACGAACGATGATCGACAATGAGACGGAAGTCCAGGAATTGATCAAACTGCTGAATGAACACGCGCCCATGCGAGCGTACGCGACTTCGCCGCTGGTGAATGCGGTTCGCCAGGCGGGTGCCAGCATCAATGTGAACGATCCCGTGCAAATCGATTCGGTGCTGTATCTGGGTGATGAAGGCGGCATTGCGTGCGCCATTGAGGTGTCGGGCGGCAGGAGCGTTGTCGTGACGTCACTGACCCATCTTCGCATTGACCGCGGTCATCCGCTCGCCAGGCAAATCGAGGCGTACCAATTGGACCGCACGAAGCGACTTCGGAATCCCGCAGGCCACAACACACGAAGTTCAGGGGCACCCGTTGCCAAAAAGCGTGAACGCCAAACCGTTCACATCGATCATGACGGCAGGCGGGAGGAGAACGATCTGAACCCCGGGTTTCAGACGGCGCGCAGATCGTGGACATCCGGAGAATACCGGCGGGCGGCCGACGCATTTCGCGACGTGCTGCAACTGGACCACAATGATCCACAGTTTTCCCGCTACTGGCTCGCGTCGTGTCTGTTCCTGCTGGGATCGCCCAATGAACTGGACGAACTGCTGCGGCAGCACGACGACAATTCCGGTGTCTGGCGGTTTGCCCAGGCGCTGCAGTCCTTTCACCTGCACGGCGACACCGGCGACGCGCGGCGCATGCTGGTCGAGGCCGGCCACCTGGAACCGGGATTCGAAAACTATCTGCTGCGGGACCAGGTCGCCGACGCGCGCCGTGAGGTGCGATTCGACGCCGATCCCGCCGCGCGGGCATTCGGTTGCGCCCGCCTGTTCCTTCCGGCATGGCGCGGAATACCCGGTGCCGCAGCGTGGGCGCGGAGGGTGCTCAAAGTCCCGCCCACCGGCGTCGGTCCCGACGATGCGCCGCGACGGTTTCCGGAGGACGAACTGCGGGCATTGCCCGCGCGCCGCGAAACCTGGCAGGTCGGTTTGATTCGCTGCGATGACGATCGACGCGATGGGACACCCAGCCACGATGCGGCCATGTGGACGTTCGGCGTGGTCAATGTCAGCGGCCAGGAGATTCGCGCGGTGACTGTCATTGACCGGGCGCTGACTGAAGTGGTTGCCTGGAATCACTTGATTCAGTCCTTTCTCAGCCCGATGGACGGCGACCCGGCGCGGCCGGGCACATTGGTCGTCTGCCGCCGTGAGTTTCACGAGGCCTGGAAGCCGTTGCTGTCGAAGATCGGTGTCCGCTGCCGATTCGAGAACTATCCCCAGCCGGTTGGCCGACTGCTGCAGGCGATGGGCAACGTCGTCAAACAGCCCGCGCCGCCAGACGCTGAAGACATCGACATCCTCGACTTTCCCCAATCCGAAGCGGTTTGGCAGGCGGACTTCATCCGTTCGCCGGCGTGGGTCATGAACGAGCAGGAAGGATCGTACCGGCCATGGTGCGTGCTTGTGCTGGACAAGTCCCGGTCGAAGGCATTGCTGACATCGCTGACGCCCGCCGACCCAGCGCCGGAGATGTTGCTGGATTTTCTCGTCCGCGCGATGGCCCGGCCGCAGGGTGAATCGGCGCAGCGGCCCCGGCTGATCGAGGTTTCCGATTCGGACTGCTACGACCACCTGCGGCCGCGGCTGGAGGCTGCCGGGATTGCCTGCCGGCTTGTCGATGAACTGGGCGAGTTCAACGATTTCTGCCTGAAACTGGCGCGAAGTGTCGACGGGTCGGAGAAATGCGCGCTGGCGGCCGGACAAGCTGTGACACGCGCGCACATGGAAGCGTTCTACGAAGCGGCGGCGCACTATTTCCAGGCGGCCCCGTGGCGTCGGGTGCCGGGCGAGGTCCCGATCGAAATCCGCTGCGACGATCCCGCCATCGGCACGCGTTATGCGATCGTGCTGGGACGGACTGGCGTGCAACTGGGACTGTGCATTTACGACAACCGGGAGATCATGCAGGCGCAGCTCGGCGGGTATGCCACGGCCGACGAGATGCGTGCACTGGCCGTCTGCTACGACGAAGCGGAGATCATGGCGGCCGTCGATCTGCAGTTGATCGACCGTCTCGGCTGGCCGATCGCCGCGCCGGAGGCGTGGCCAGCGGTGATGCGGCTGATGCCGCGCCGCACGCCGCGTTCTGCGAACGCGGACGAATTGGTGTTTCTGGCCGCCTGCCTGCGGGCCATCCCCGATTTCCTGACCATGAAAACGGCCTCGCGGACACTGCGGGTGGAAACCGGCTCCCGGCAGGTTGAATTGCACCTGGCGTGGAAGGATTAGAGCATGGGTGAGACGCGGCCCGCACACAATCTGCTGGACGGGTGTGGCGTAATCCGGGGCGGTGGCGCTACGGCATCCTCAAGTTGTCGGGAAAATTGGGAGCGCAACGGCGAAGTTGCAGCTCTCGGTAGCTAGACAATGGGGTCCACTTCAACCTGCATCAACTTGGCGACGGGCGAACGGACCTGGACCTCCACGCCTTTTGGGAAGTATTGCAGCATTGTGCGCCAAGGCGACCGACTTCTGGCCTTGGACGAACGGGGGAAGCTCTTGCTCATCGGGGCCAATTCCAAGGAGTTTGAGCTTCCTGGAGAGTCCAAAGTCAGCGATCAAGATGCTTGGGCGCATGTGGCAATTTGCGGTCACGAGATTCGTCCGGGCGAGCAGGAAGAAATTGTCGTGGCAGGTAGCGTTGCCTTTCGCCATCAACCGCGTGGGGCGTTCAGGTCCAGGGCCTCCCGCAGCCGCCGGCTTTCCCCCTTCGTGTCATCCAGGTTCTCGGGGTTCTTCAGCAGCAGCCAGCGGACCCCCTTCTCAAAGACGTCAAACAGTCCGTGGGGGATCACCACGCCCCGCGCCAGCGTGGAGAAGTCATGATCGTACGCCACCTGCGGTGCCTCCGACCGGACACGCCCCGCGCGGTACAGGAACCCGAGGT
>JAKFUF010000154.1 GCA_021732845.1 Planctomycetaceae bacterium
CAACGGGGCAGGATTCGACAGCCCAGGGCGCAGCCGACGAATGTCGGCGGAGCCCTGGGTCGGAGTCGGTGCGAGAAAGGGAGCCCCAACGGGGTGAGATTCATTGAACATCCGACAAACATCACGGTCACGCCCCGATTGGGGCTCCGTCGTTCGTCGTCATTGCACCCAGGGCTCCGTTGGCGTTGCCAACTTCGCCCTGGGCTCTCGAATTCTGCCCCGTTGGGGCTGACGATGCGATACTCCGGGGTGTTGGGTTTCGGGCAAGCCCGCGCCATGAAAATTCGTGGTTATTCCTTCACGGAATGATGGTCGAGATTTCGTTCACCTGGTTCACTGAACCACGAAAGGCACGAAGAACACGAAAGGTTGAACCACGAGTCGCACAATCCTCCACGAATGAGAAAACGCCGAGTTCAGGTCAAAGGCTCCCGGGTCGATTTCGCCGTGCGAGTCTTTCGTGCCGGGGTAATAGTTCCGCAAATCTCAAACAGTCGATCTTGGAGCGGCTGGGTCGCCAACTTTGCGTCGGCTGCCCGGTTTGGGATGCCGATGCGGGGGGACGAACTGGGCGCGTCAGCGAGGAGCTGAGCCAGTCACCCGAGCTTCAGGCAAATCTTGCCGAAGTGGGCGCCACTTTCCATGTGCTTGAGCGCGGCGGGCAGCTCGGAGAAGTTGAAGGCCTTGTCGACGCTGGGGCGCAACTGGTGAGCCACGATGGCGCGGTTCATCGCCTCGAACATCGCGCGGCTGCCAACGAAGATTCCCTGGACGTTGATGTTCTTCATCAGGATTGGCAGCGGGTTGGCATCGCCAACTCCCGACAGCACGCCAATCAGGCTGATTCGACCGCCCGTTCGCACAGCCTTGAACGATCGCGGCAGCGTGCCGGCTCCGCCGACTTCAACGACATGGTCCACACCTTCGGGCAGCCACTTTCTGATGGCCACTTCCCAATCAGGGTTGGTGCGATAGTTGACGGTCTCGCTGGCACCCATTGCCCGCACGCGTTGGAGTTTCTGGTCGCTGCTGGAGGTCGCCACGACTTCCGCACCCGCCAGCTTGGCGAACTGCAGGGCAAACAGAGAAACACCACCGGTCCCCTGCACCAGAACAGTTTGCCCCGGCGAGGTCGCTCCGGATGAGACGACCGCGTTCCAGGCCGTGACGCCGGCGCAGGGCAGCGTCGCCGCCTCTTCCCAAGAGAGATGCGCGGGAACGGGAACGACTCCCTCCTCCTGCAATACGACATACTCCGCGGCCACGCCGGGCAAAGCACCGCCCAAAGCGGTCTTGGCCGCGGCCTCCGACAACTGGCCCGACTGCCAGCCCTGCATAAACGCCCCGCAGACGCGGTCGCCCATCTTGACCCGTGTCACGCCCGGACCAATCGCCGCCACTTCCCCTGCGCCATCGGAAAGCGGTGTGAAGGGGAACCGCAGCTTGGGGTTGTATAAGCCACGGATCATCATCAGGTCGCGATAGTTGATCGACCAGGCCTGCATTTTGACCAGCACCTGGCCATGGCCCGGTTCAGGAATTGGCAGATCGACCGTTTGCAGGGAGTCGATGGAAAAGGCGGTCAGTTGATAGATCTTCACGGGAGGCTCCGATGAGTCATGGATGCCGGTTATCAGGCGGTCGGGCGATGGCGATTGAGTTGCCGCGCACTCGATTTTTCGCGTGGTGCAAAGGCCCGAATCCACCAAGGCAAGATCGGTGGGGTTGTTCAGGATGGCGAGTTCGCCAGTGGCAGGTCGCAGCACCGATCATTTCACGGGCTTGAGATACTTGTCGAAGAACTCATAGGCCACTTTGCGGACATCCTCGGGAAAATCGTGCGCACAGTCCGGGTAATTGGCCTGCAATCGCTCGGGGTGGCCGTAGAGTTCGTAGATCGGCTTCGCGGCGGCGATCGTTTCCTTGACACCACTGACCTCAAAATTGCTGTCCTTGAGCGGTGAACTGGCCAGGAACGGACGAGGGGCGAACGCGGCGACGATCTCGGGAAAGTCGAAGGGCACCTTGTTCGGATCGTTGCCGTAGTCCTTGTCGATCAATGGCATGTAGCGGTTGCTTGTCCAACCCTTGAGCGCGCCGTTGTAGTATTTATGAAAGCGGGTGAAGCCACAGTTGGAAACGAGCACCTTGATCCGCGGATCGAAGGCGGCGGTGAACATGGTGTTGTGGCCGCCCAGCGAATGTCCGATGCAGCCGATCCGTTCGCCGTCGACCTGCGGCAGCGACTGCACGTAATCCAAGGCGCGAACATTGTCCCAGACCGCCTTCATGGTGCCGCTGATGTAGCCATGCGATGGGGCAAAGTCGTACTGGTATTCGCCAAATGACGGGTAATCCGGCGCGAGGGTAACGTAGCCACGCTCGGCCAGGTGCAGGGCGTAGTGCAGGTTGGGGTTGCCGCCCATTCCCGCCGGCTCCTGCTTGCCAATCCCTGTGGTCTGATGCAGGCACAGGATCGCGGGAGATTTCGTCGTCTCTTTTTCGATGGCGGGAAGAAACAGATAGGCGAGGACGCGGTCGCCGGGTTCAGTGCTGTAAGACACCTTGAGCCGCTTCACATTGCCGATTTCAACGGTCTCCAGCAGCTTGGGTTCCAGCGGAACACGCTTGGAATCGTTCGGAAATCTTCCCATCACGTTCTGCATGTTGTGCAGCACCTGGGCACGGCGCTTCTCCCAGAGGGCCACGGTTTTCAGCGGCGACTTCACCCCGTTTTCCAGCAGGTAGGTCAGGTCCTGATGGTCCGGGTACGGAATCACCTCCGGCCGCTCTTCGGCACTGGCGACGAGGCAGAGTGTGGAGAGGAGAGCGAGTGCGACAAGGAACCGCGATGCGCGCATGAAAACTCCTGATGATTTTCGATTTATGATTTTCGATTTTCGATTGGGATCATACCCAAATCCACGAGAAAGCGATTGTCCTCGCCAGACAGCGGACGAAAAACAACATTGGCTCTTGCCGGTCATCTACGATTCTTCGGCGCGGCCTTCCGTGACCGCGCGTCTAATTCCGCAACACTCAGTTGAAGCCCTGATCGCACCTCGGCATACTTCCTCTCACCCAAGAGCGGATCCCCTGCCGATTTTCTGGGCTTTTCCTCCGATCCGTGTAGATTCCTCTGCGATGCACAACTTGGAAAGCCCGCCAGTTACCGTGCCCATGCCGGATGCGTGTGTGGTGGCTCGGCAGGATGTTTCCGTGCTGGCCGCGCCCGCGCGGTTGGGACGGCTGTTCCGGTCGGCTCTGTTTGCCAAACTGCGGCAGTTGCAGCAGGGCCGGGTGACCCTCGTCGACGGCGAAGGACGGCACGAGTTTGGAACCGGCGGAGAGCTGGAAGTCACCATTCATGTCCGCCGCAGCCGGTTTTACCGCGATGTGGCGCTTGGCGGCTTGCTGGGGGCCGGCGAGGGGTTCATCCACGGCGACTGGGACTGCACCGACCTGACCGCACTGGTCCGGATCATGGTGCTGAACCGCGCGGTGTGGGCCGGCATGGACCGGGGGCTGGCACGGCTTGCCCAGCCTGTCCGTCGCGTGCTGCACTGGCTGAACCGCAACAGCCGCGATGGCAGCCGCCGCAACATTGCCGCGCACTATGACCTGGGGAACGAGTTTTTCCAGCTCTTCCTCGACGAGACGATGATGTATTCGTGTGGCGTGTTCGAGCATCCTGAAAGCTCAATGCATGCCGCCTCGGTCGCCAAGAACGATCGCATCTGCCGGAAACTGCACCTGCAACCCAGTGATCATCTGATCGAAATTGGAACGGGTTGGGGTGGCTTCGCCATGCACGCCGCGCAGAACTATGGCTGCCGGGTCACCACAACCACGATTTCCCGCCAGCAGCATGACATGGCGGTGGAGCGGATCACCGCTGCCGGACTCTCCGGTCGCGTGCAAGTCGTGATGGAGGACTACCGCGACCTCAAGGGGCAGTATGACAAGCTGGTTTCCATCGAGATGATTGAAGCGGTGGGACACCAGTTTTTCGACACGTACTTCAAAACGGTGAGCCACCTGTTGAAGCCCAGCGGCATGGCGCTGATTCAGGCAATCACCATTCAGGATCAGGATTTTCCGACGTATCTGCGCACGCCGGACTTCATCCAGCGGTTCGTGTTTCCGGGTGGCTGCCTGCCCTCGCTGACTGCGATCTGCGATTCGATGAGCCGCGTCACCGACCTGCGGCTGTTCCACCTCGAAGATCTGTCGCCACACTACGCCCAGACGTTGCGGTGCTGGCGACAACGGTTCTTTGAGAACCTGCATGCGATCCGGGAACTCGGCTACCCGGAGACCTTTCTGCGGCTGTGGCAGTTTTACTTGAGCTACTGCGAGGGCGGCTTTGAGGAACGTTCTGTGGGCAGCGTGCAGTTGTTGTTCACGAAGCCACAATGCCGGCGGCCGTCATTGCTGCCGGCGCTGCCGTAAATCTTAGCGGCACGGCGCAAGCCGTTCGGTGAATGAGGACCGACCCGCGGTGGCTCACCGGAGGGCTCGCGCCCAACCTTTTGAAGATGCATTTTCGTGAAAAACACCGAGAATTCGGGACCTTGGCGCGTTTCGACGCTGGATCCAGGTGGCCGGACTCTCCAGAAAACCCCGAGTTTCCCGCTATTTTCACACCTTCAAAAGGCTGGGCTCGCGCCAGCTTGCGCCGTGCCGCTACAATTGAACGGCGACATTCCTCTGAAGGCCATCTTACGGTGTTTGTAGAATGGCCTTCCTAGGCCGTTCGGTGGGCGGTTGACGCTCGCTCGCCGAAAAACCTCGGATGCATGGATGGAGTTGGGATTTGCCAAATCGATGGGTGAAGGGAGGATCAACCGTTCATCGGGACGGCCTCGGAAGGCCATCCTACGGCTTCGAATGTGACCGGCGCACGTGTGATGAGGCGGTCCTTGGAGCAATGGACGACTTTGTGCTGTTCTGGCAACATTGGCCGGCACATGCATCTGGAGTTGATCCTTGCCTCACTTCCGATCCCGTGGCCGAACCAACAGCCGTTATTCGCGTCAATTCGCGTTCATTCGCGGTTTCTCCCCGCATGTCTGTTGACCGATGTCGGCCAGTTGAATTTCGGAACCGCGAATGAACGCGAATCGACGCGAATAGGCTGCCTTGGCAGGGGCGTGACACATGTTCTTGTCATGCACCCCGTGGGTCGGTACTCGCTCACCGGACGGCTTGCGCCGTTCCGCTAGAATCCTTCGAAAATTGGGCTGCAGCTTCATCAATCAGCATGATTTGGGCGGCTGCCAGATGCACGTCCTTTCACACTGCCGGGCCTGTGCCGGGCTGAATCAGGATCGTTTCGGCATTTGCCATTCAAGCAAATCCTT
>JAKFUF010000114.1 GCA_021732845.1 Planctomycetaceae bacterium
GGTCTGGAGCGCCTGCGATCGGAAAAACTTCCAGTGTTGACTGAACTGAAGAGAATATTGAGGATCCATGCCCGCGGCCTCCGTGCCTTTAGGGTTGTGTGAGAACTTCCCCAATGTGCGCGAGAGGCCGCGTTTTGCCTATGTCATTTCCCCCTGAGTACTTCCTTTCGATTAAGTGCCATTCGACTTCAGTCCACAACCAAGTTGCCGGCTCGTCATGGCAGTGTCGGCTCAAGCCGACGCCACGAGATCAGCCTGTCTCGCGCCCCTCTCTGTGGTGGCCAGTTCGAACGTCGGCTGCGCCTGCCTGCCGGTGGATCGGGAAGCGCCGCCTGTCTGCGGGCGATGGCGCGAATTTCTATGAGAGGTCGTGCGCCCCCTGTCAGCCCCCGTGGCTTGGACTTGCGTCCACAACCAGATTTTTTCGGCAGTTGATGGCCGCGTCGGCTCAAGGCGGGTCAAACCGATGCCACGAAAGCAGCCTGTCGTCGGAGTCGTCCTCACACGAAAAGTCGAACCACGAGCCACACGCTCCTCGACGAAGCTTGATGGTTCTCAAGTTGATTCAGTCGTGCGTTTCTTTCGTGCCGGGGTAATAAAAGTGTGTTTTCCATTTGCCGGTCGACGTGGCGGGGTCACGACGAAAACGTCACTCGGGGTGCATTGGCGAGTCCCCGAAGTGGCAGAGTTCACGTCACAGGCCAGGCCGCCTGCTGAAACACCACGCGATACCCATCCGGATCCTCGTAGGTGCGCCCGAGGCGGTCCCAATAGGGGTTGAACGCAGCCACGGGTGAATGGCCGGCGGCCTCCATCCGCGCGACCGCGCTATGAAACTGCGTCGGGTCGGGGAGGTAGAACACGAGGAGGTTGTCCTCGGTCGGTGCCCGCCCCGCGACGTGTCCGCGACGGCGGGTGAACTCAAGATGATAGGGCGCGCCAGGGGTTCCAAGCATCACGCCGTCGAACCCCTCGTGGTCTTCAAATGATGCCAGTACTGCCAGGCCAACGCCCACCGTGTAAAACCGGACGACCGCTTCAAGCTGATCGGTCGGACGCGCGACGCGGAGCGTGGTGCCGGGATTCATGCCCGCCTCATGTCAGCGCGGGGATGCGGAACAGGATTTGTGAGGGGTGCAGCGTGATGTGCGCGTCGTCGAACCGCCGGTCGTGGTGGTCGTGCCGGGTTGTGCCTGGCTGTTCGCGAGCCGCCACCTGTGGCTCAGCCACGAGCGGATCGGGCGGCAGCGGCACAATGCGGGAGATCCGCAGCCACCGGTCTGCCGTGGAAATCTCGTCGTCGCGAGCGCCGTTCGCGGGGGCCGACAGATCCCGGTCGCGAGATTCCATCTCATGCAGGATCACGCTGTGCCACGCGGACGACCGCTCGGCAACCGGCACGAAATTCTCACGGGCCCACCGCCGAAGTCGCAGCTCTTCAATCGGATCGAGGTCGTATGCCGTCATGATCGTCTCCCAAGGGCTGGAAAACGTCATCCGTGACTGGTCCGATGGATGGAATCGACGTTCTGACCTCGGGCGGCGCGGGGAATCTACCGCGACACCGGCCAAAGGATCGAAATCGAAGCGGAATTCACCGATTGCAGCGGCTGTCAGGCTGAAGCAATCTCAGGCCGTTTGGAGCAATGGTGCAAAGAACTGTTCCGTCTCGGCGTAAGATTCCGGCGTACCGATGTCCAGAAACCGCGATTCTGCATGATGGGCGCCGACTCCACGCTGGATCCATTGCGGCCACATCTCCCGCTCCATCGAAACCGCGGTGCCTTGAGGAATCCCCTCCAGCATTTGGCGGTCGAACAGGTAAATGCCGGCATTGATCCAGCCGGGACCGGTGGCGGCACCTTTCTCCTCGAAGCTCAGCACCCGGTTGCCGGGACTGGTTTTCACGGAACCATAGCGGCTCACGTCGGGCACCTGGGTCAGCAGCAGCGAGCCTTCATACCCCAGCCGGCCGTGCGTTTCCCAGTACTTGTTCAGATCGGCGCTGCAGTAGGAATCACCGTTCATCACGAGAATGCTCTCGGACGACACCAGTGGCATGGCGAGCCGCACCGCGCCGGCGGTTCCCAGCGGCGTCTCCTCTTGGGAGTACCGCAGGCGCAGGCCGTTGTACGTGGCTCCCAGTTCCTTGCGGACCTGGTCGCCCATGTAGCCGGTACACAGCACCGCCTCGCGGATGCCCGCAGCCGACAATTGATCGAACAGATAGGTGAGGAACGGACGGCCATGCACGGTCGCCATCGTTTTTGACCGGTCCTTGACGACGGTTCGCAGCCGGGTTCCCAATCCGCCCGCAAGGATGACGGCGGTCACTCGCGCCAACCCGCGATAACGTTCTGCACGCATCGTCACGCACTCCGAATCAGGATGGATGGCCGTCCGCCGCTCGCTGCCAGCCGGGGAACCTGCGGCCGGCGAGACGCGGCGACAACGGCCGGGTGTGCAGCGTCATGCTCCGCACCCGGTGTTGAATGGCAGAAGCGCGTCGTAGTGATGAGCTTCAGCCCATCATGAACGACTCGCGCTCCCTCGGATGACTCACGGCCGATTAATACCGTGCAACGCTCCTACACGTTCTTCAGCGCCTGGCGGCCGAGCATCCGGTAACCCTTGATCAGTTCCTTGATGCCGTCGTCGATCGTCCGCTTGGCGGTGAAGCCCGCGTCGGCCAGCCGCTTGTTGGAGACGATGTAGTTCCGCTTGTCTGGGTCGGAGCCGAGTTCGGAGAAGTGGATGTAGAACTTGGGCAGGTATTCCTTGACCCGCAGTGCCAATTCCTCCTTGGAGAGGTTGGCGGCGTCCAGCCCGACATTGAACGGCTTGCCGATCATGCCGGCCGGATGCTCGATGCAGTGGCACATGCAGTCGGCCACGTCGCGGACATGCACATAGTTCCGCTTGAAGTCCTTCTCGAAAATACAGATATAGCCGTCGGTGAAGGCGGCGTAGGTGAAGTGGTTCACCAACAGGTCCAGCCGCATCCGCGGCGACATGCCGAACACCGTGGCCAGCCGCAGGCAGATGGCGTTCTGGCTGTTGAGCATTTCCTTCTCGGCGTCGACCTTGGTGCGGCCGTACAGCGTGATCGGTTCCAGCGGAGAGTCTTCCGTGCAGTACGACTCGCCGGACTTCGTGCCGTAGCCACTGTTCGTGTTGGGCAGCACGACCAGTTGCTGCATGCTGCGGAGCTTGTTGACCAGTTGGATCGAACCGAGGTTGATCTCATTCGCCCGCCAGGGGTCGCGGTCGCAGGCCGTGGCTCCCACGATCGCCGCCAGCGGAATGATCACGTCGGCCTTCTTGATGAGCGACTTCATCGTCGCCTCATCGCGGGCATCGCCAAAGGTGAAGTCGAAGTTTGGATTCGCGCAATATTGAAACAGGCTGTGCTGCCCGTACATCAGGTTGTCCAAAGCCATCACCTGATGGCCTTTTTCCAGAAGATGCTGGCAGAGCGTTGAACCCAGATAGCCCGCGGCCCCTGTCACCAGGATCTTGGCCATGACGTGTTCCTTCCGTGGTGAATGAAACGACGAGCGCGCGGATCCAATCCAGCCACGCCCCCCTTGAAACCGGGGGAGTTATGCGTCAGACGCGGAAAGTTGTCAAGATGGATCGAAATTAGGCATCAGCGGGATTCCGCCGCACGCAAGTTAGCGGCACGGCGCAAGCCGTCCGGTGAGCGAGGACCGACCCGCGTGGCTCACCGGAGGGCACACGCCCAACCTTTTGAAGGTGCATTGTCGTGAAAAACACCGAGAATTCGGGACTTTAGCGTCTTTCGACGCTGGATCCAGGTGGCCGGACTCTTCAGAAAGCCCGGAGTTTCCCGTTGTTTTCACACCTTCAAAAGGCTGGGCACACGCCCACAACAAGGCAAAATCCGAATTCGAACCGCGAACCTCGGCTGACGTTCGCCGCTCTGTTTGAACAGACGAACTTGACGCAGGTGGACCAGTGTTCAGCCGGGCCTCATAAGCCTGGCCCGTTGGGTGCGACTCCCAAACCTGCCATTCGGGTCACCCCACTTGAACACGATTACGAAGCTCCCTCAGACAATTCTTCTTATCAAGTTCAATTCGGGCATTTGAGATGGCTCAGGTCCTAGGCGGTGACCGGCACAAATGGGAAGCCCAAGTGTACGACGAATGCGTGGATGAGGCGCAACGGATTCTGATGGCTGCAGCCGACGAATGGAGCCAAGGTGACCCTGAAAGGCCGACAACCCGCGAGGTGATGCAAGAGATTCTTGATGTCTTCGTCAGACAGCACTTCTTGAAACGACCGTACGGGTCGAAGACGAAATGAGCCTTGCTTTTGAGAATTCGACCACTTGAGGTATTCAACCCGCTGGCCGATGACATGGGCACGGCGCCTCTCAGGATCGCGGCAACAATAACATGGTGAAGTTGCTTGGGATGGACGCCGATTGAGGGCGGATTCATCAGCCGGCACGCGTTAACCCGACTTCCCCAACTGTTGACGTAAGTGCTTGAGGTGTAACAGTCGGCCGGTTCCAGTTTCCACTACATCTGTTGCGGAATGATTTTTTGTGGGAGTGAGAGGCCGAGCTTGTCGAGCAGGATTTG
>JAKFUF010000235.1 GCA_021732845.1 Planctomycetaceae bacterium
CATCGTGCCGCTCCAGCCACCGCCACTGCTGTCAGAAATCCATCACCGGCTAAAACATTAGCGCCCGAACGAATCGCTGTCCAGGCTCCCGACTTTTGTCGGACACGTCAAATTTCAAATTTCACAGTCTGCGCGACCACATCGAACACTCGGCCACGCCTTCGCAGCGAAGTACGTAACTCTCGTCCTGAAGGCCAGATGTCGCGAAAAAGTATTTTACTGTGAAATTTGAAATCTGAAATTTGAAATTCCATGAAACTTAGACGCCCGACTTTTGTCGGAGACCTCAAATTTGAAATTCCCCACTTCCGTCACACGTCGCACAACTGCACGGCTTCGCGCAGACCAACCAGCGGATCGCGGGTGGGAATGAATTCGTGCCCAACATAGCCCTCGTAGCCGATCTCCACCAGCTTTCGCATGATCGGCGGGAAGTTGATCTCTTGGTTGTCGTCCAGTTCCGCACGACCGGGGTTGCCGGCGGTGTGAATGTGGCCGATGACATCGCGGCATTCTTCGAGCCGGCGGATCACATCGCCGTTCATGATCTGCACGTGATAGATGTCGAACAGCAGCTTCACGCGCGGAGAACCCACCTTGCGGACGATGTCGGCCACATAGTCGATGTCATCCCCCTGGTAGCCAGGGTGCCCCTTCATCGGGTGGCTGCCATCCCGCGTATTGAGGTGCTCGAGGCAGATGGTGACATTCTTCTTCTCGGCGTGGGGGGCCAGTTGCTTGAGGGCGGCGATACAGTTGGCCGCGCCCTCGGCCAGGCTGATCTCGCCGCTGGTCGGGTCTTCCGCATCTTTCCACTTGTAGCCCGTGAAGGCGATCACTGCGGGAAATCCAGCAGCGCTGCACTCGTCGATCATGCGGGTCGTGGCTGCAATCACTTCCGTATGATACCGCGGATTGTTCAGGCCCTTCACGAACGGAGCCCCGGGCATGCCATTGGGGGCCAGTGCGCAGGCCAAGCCGTACTTCTTCAGCGTCGGCCAGGTTTCCGGCCCGCAGATTTCGAGCGCCTTGCAGCCCAGGCTTTTGGCGATCTCGCAGGTTTTTTCGATGTCCCACTTGTCACCGGAGACATTGAAACACCAGAAGACCACGGAATGCTTGATGTTTCCCTTGAGCGTCGCTTCGGCTGCCATGCTTGGGTTTCCTGACTTGACCAAAACCAAAGACTACTTGGGTACGGAGAGCGTCTTGAGCGGCCCGACCGCCACGGTGGTCTGCTGCTTCAGCGGATAGAGTTCCAGCAACTTCCGGATGTCTTCGACAGTGACCGCCTTGAACGCCTTCAGGTCGTCGGCCACCGTACAGTATTCCTTGCGGTAGAGCCAGTTCATGCCCAGCGAACCCAGGCGGCCCATCGGCCGTTCGCTGCGCAGCACGATCCGCGACAGGACTTTGCTGCGGGCCTGCTTAAGTTCGGTCTCGCTCACCCCGTTGCGGTTCACATCGTCGTATGCCTCTTGAATCCGCTGCAGGTTCGTCTCGGTCTCTTCGGGAGGGCAGGTCATGTAGCAGAAGTACGCTCCGCTCCCATCGAATTCGTTGTAGCCCAGGTCGGCCGATTCGGCATAACCGGGGTCAACCAAGTTCCAGAAGAACCGGCTGCCCGTGTCATCCCCGACGATCACCGAGAGCAGCTCCGCCGCATGCCGCAGCGGATGGTCCGCCGGTGGAGCGGCGGCCAACTGCATGACATGCTGCTGCTGGCAGTTGTCTTTGGGGACAACGGTCACGCCACCTTGAGGATGTGCTTCAGGGATCGGCCGCGGTGGCTCCCCGGCTGGCCACGAACCACAGGCTGCCTCTGCCAAGCTCCGTAGTTCATCCCAGTCGAAGTTTCCGGCAGCCACCAGCACGATGTTTCCAGCGGCATAGCGCTCCTGATGGTAATCGCGCATCTGCTCACTGCTGAGGGCGGCGACGCTCGCCGAAGAGCCCAGCACGCTGCTGCCCAGGGAATGACCGGCAAAATGCGTCTGCATCCCGGTCTCGTAGGCGGTGTGCGACGGCTGGTCCTCGTACATCCCGATCTCTTCCAGGATGACCTTCTTCTCCATGTCGAAATCATCCTGCCGCAGTTGTGGACGGAGGATGTCGGCCAGGAGGTCCAGCGTCTTCGGCAGATATTCGGGGAGCACCGCCGCGTAGAAGATCGTCTGCTCTTCGCTGGTGGAGGCGTTGTACTTCGCGCCCAGTTCGTCGAACACGCGGTTCACATCGTCCGCACTGTGTCGCGCGGTCCCCTTGAACGCCATGTGTTCCAGGAAGTGGCTCACGCCCGAAACCGCCGGTGTCTCGTCGCGCGAACCGGTACGGACAAAGAAGCCGACCGCCACACTGTGCATTCCCGGACTTTGCTCCGCGATGATCTGCAATCCATTGGCGAGACGGAGTTCATGGAACGGCACGGTCGACCTCCAGCGGCTGTGGCCCAAGCGTCAGAATCGTGAAGTCTTTGGCGGGATGCCGGGCCACATGGTCGAGCAGCCGCGGCACGGTGATGGCTTCAATCTGCGACCGGACTTCATCCAGCGTGATCACCCGCCCCAGGAAGTACCAGTCCCGCGTGAGCGAACTGGCACGGGCCGAACTCGACTCCTGCTGCATGATCAGCGAGCTTTTCGCCCGCGCCTTGCAACGGTCCAGTTCATCTTCGCCAATCCCCTCGGGAAGCCGCCGCAGTTCCTGCAGCGTGACGTCCAGCGTCTCCTGCGCGCGTTCGTTGGTCGTGCCCGCATAACACAGGATTCGCCCCTGATCGCGCAGGCTGTTGAGCGAGGCATAGACGCTGTAGCACAGGCCACGGCGTTCGCGGACCTCGGTGAACAGCCGGGAGCTTGAGCCACCGCTGAGCACACCCACGACGGCCCAGGCGTCGTAATAGCCTTCGTCGCGGTAGGGGACGCTGTCGTACGCGATGCCGATTTGGGTCTGGGTGGACTCGTGGTGGATGTGATCACGCTTCGCGCCAGCGGGACCGCTTTGGACCAGCGGGTCGGCCTGACCGGCCCAGTTTCCGAAGAGTTCGCCTGCCAGGGCAATGATCTCCTGCGGGTCGACGTTGCCGGCGACGCCCAAAATCGAATCCGCGGGGCGGACACAGCGCGCGTAATGCATGCGGGTGCTGATCGGGCTCAGTTGCCCAAGTCCTTCCAGGGACCCCTCCGGCGGCAATCCCCACGGCGTGGCATAACAGCGGCGGCGAAGCTCCACCATCACCTTTTGGCGTGGCTCGTCTTCAATTGCCCGCACCGACTGTTCGGCACCCAGCAGCACTGGTTCGAACTCGTCTTCCGGCAGGTGCGGACGGCGGACGATGTCGGCGTAAATCCGCAGTGCCTCGGGCAGGTTCTCGGACAGCGTCGCACCGCTGAAGTTCAGGTGCGTGCTGCCGGAGCCCTCACTGCGATTGAGCCCCAGGTTATCGAGATCATCGGTCAACTGCCGGCTGTCACGCTCTCCGGCTCCGCGCGACATCCAGTCGCACAGCACCGACGCGCACCCCTCCTGACCGGAGAGGTCATAAATGGCCCCTGCGGGCACCAGCAGGGAAAATGCTGCCGATTGAACGTCCGCCATCGGCTCAACCAAGACGGTCAATCCGTTGGGAAAGGTATGCGTCAAAATCTGTTGTCTGGGCATCCGCGCCCTCGTGAGGGGAAAAGTCTGCGAGAACCATATCGCGAGCAATCCCCAAGTATAGCCGATGGGCCTTCAGAAGAAACTCGCGCGGAACTGCGAATTCTGATTTCTGATTTGGGACCCACGAGCGCTCTCATGGGGATGCCGGCACCTCGTTCGCGCTCTTTAGCGGAGAGGTTGTGATTTTTGATTCCCCACCGAGTTCAACTCGGTGGGGACCAAAAATCGCGACTCGGGGCAAAAGACGACTTTAAGCCGTTCATCTGTAGGTAGCGGCAGGTCGCGAGCCCTCCGGTGAGCCACGCGGGTCGGTCCTCGCTGACCGGACGGCTTGCGCCGTGCCGCTCAAATGGAATCCTTCGCAAAGCCGGATCGTCTGTTGTTCGCGGCTCTGGAGGACCAGTCCCCTCCCGCCACGCCGATCGGCAAATGGAACCGGTTTGTCCCAGCGTATCACCGGACGGGCCTGCGCCCAACCGCTTTCATTTTAGCGGCACGGCGCAAGCCGTCCGGTGAGTGAGGAGCCGACAGAACAGCGGATGAGTCCCACGGGGTGCATGACAAGAACATGTCACGCCCCTGCCAAGGCCGCAAATTCGCGTCAATTCGCGTTCATTCGCGGTTCCGAAATTCAACTGGCCGACATCGGTCAACAGACATGCGCGGAGAAACCGCGAATGAACGCGAATTGACGCGAATAAAGGCTGTTGGTTCGGCCACGGGATCGGAAGTGAGGCAAAGAACAACTCCAGATGCATGTGCCGGCCAATGTTGTCAGAACAGCACAAAGTCGTCTCTTGCTCCGAGCCTGTGATTTCTGCCCCACACCGAGTTGAGGGCCTGTCGGTTGAATCGGTACTTGCCAT
>JAKFUF010000253.1 GCA_021732845.1 Planctomycetaceae bacterium
AGGAGATGTTTGCGGATCTCCATCGACATGGCAATAGCAGGTGGCAGCCGCTGACGCTGGCGATGCTGGCTGTGCTGTGGTCCTGGGGCACATCCGACCAGACTCTGGACGGGCGGTTTCAGGTGGCGGCCGGCCTCGTGCTGAGCTGGTGCGATTCGACGTTTGTGTTCACAACCTACAAGGGGTTTATTGGAGCCCTGGCGACGTGGAACAACAAACTGATCGCCGTTGTTCAGCAAGCATTTCAGCGGCAGGTGCAGACACTCCTGTGCTGGAACGGGCGTCCGATGTTTGGAGTCGACGGCACCAAAGTCGGCGTTCCCTGGACGGAGAGCACGGACCGCGAACTGGGGCAGCAGACGCTGCGCGGCCGGAAGAAGAAAAAGAATGCGAAGAAGAAACGCCGGGGCGCGGCGGGGAAGCCGAAATCGGCCAACAGCCAGGCGCACCAAGAGGTCCGGCCGCAACTGCTGTTGACGCTGGTCTGGCACATGACATCCGGGCTGCCGTGGAGCTGGAAGAGCAGCCCGGTTTCCGGCAGCGAGCGTGACGACGCACGGGAACTGGTGCGTTCGCTTCCGGCCCGGTCGATCCTGGTGTGCGATGCGGGGTTCACCGGTTATGAACTCTGGCAGGAGATCCTCGGTGCCGGCCATGACTTCGTGATCCGGATCGGTTCCAATGTGAAACTGCTGAAGAATCTGGGCTGGAAGGTGCGGTTCCGCGGCGAGTTTGCCTACCTGTGGCCCGAGGGCCAGCAGCGGGCCGGGGCGGAGCCGCTGGTTGTGCGATTGGCGAGATTTCAGACGAAGCGGACCACGGTCTGGCTGGCAACATCAATCCTTGACGGGCGTGAGCTGAATGACAAGCAACTGGAGGACCTCTACCGCATGCGGTGGGGGATCGAAGGCTGGTTCCGGTCACTGAAGCAAACCTTTGGACGGCGGACGCTCCGCAGCCGGGATGCCGGCCATGCGCGGTGCGAACTGGACTGGTCGATTGTCGGGCTGGGACTGATCCAACTGCAGGGCGTGCAGGCGCTGGAGGCCGCCGGGCATGACGCCCATCGCCTGAGCGAAGCGGAGGCAATCCGGGTGGTCAGGGGCACGCTCCTGCATGCCGACTACTCAGTGGAACAACTGCCAACATTGACCAAAAGGCTCCAGAGTGCCGTGTTGGATACTTATGAGCGCAAGCAGCCCAAACAGGGCAGGCATATCCACCGCAAGAAGAAATATAAATCCGCCGGAGACCCGAACATTATCGAAGCCACCCCCGAGCAAAGGCTGTTGGCATCCCAACTCCAGGCTGCTCAAGCCGCTGCGTAAAATCGTTCCCGGCGTTGAGTGGCACCACAACACGACCTTACCCTCAATGTCGCCAGTGCCACACCCGCCGGAATGCTATTGACGGTTCGGCGCCGTCGCCGTGGAGTACCACAGCCGAATCGTGCTGTCATTGCCTGTGGAGGCGATTGTCGACCCGTCGCCGCTGAAGGCCACGCCGTTGACCCAGTCGGTGTGGCCGCGCAGCACGGCGACCTCCTCGCCCCCGTTCAGTTCAAACACACGCACCAGGTGGTCCATTCCGCCGCAAGCCAGCCGCTGTCCATCGGGGCTGAACGCAATGCTTCGTTCCCGCCCCACCTGCATCTTCAGGGACCGCGCGAACGGTTCGATGTTCCAGACCTCGACGGTTCCGCTGATTCCACTCCAGGCTATCTGGTCACCATGCGGGCTGACGGCAAACGATTCGATCTGTTCAGTCTTGTATGAATTTGTCATCTCGCCGGTCTCCGCGTCGAACCACTGCAGGCGCTCGTTCTGGCCGGCGCAGAACAGCCGTTTCGAGTCGGTACTGAACGCGATTGTCGAAGTGCCATATTCTACCGCCATCTTGGTCTGGACGGACTTGAATGTTTTCATGCTCCAGATGCTGATTGCTCCGTCGTTCCGGAGCGCTGCCAGCCTCCCGCCATCTCGACTGACCGTCATGCTTCGAAAGCTTCCCGGCAGGGCGCTGGCGGTTTCCTTTCCGGTCTTCAGATCCGAAAAATGGATCCCGTCAGCATCATTCCAAATGATGCGGTCACCGGCTGGATCGAACAGCAGGGCCTCAAACGAGTGAATGCCACGTGAGTTTGGATTGGACTCGATCGTCAAGACGCTGCGTCCAGTGCCAACGTCGATCACGTGCTTGCGTTCGTCCGACGAAATGACCCCCGCCAGGGCACCGTCCCTGCTGAGTGAAATGCGTTCGAACCTGGTCATCCACGGGTCACCGGCAAGCCGAACCGTGCGGTGCTCCTGAACGACCGCGAAGTCCCAAAGCGTGATCTTTCCATGGGAATTGACGGCGATGTGCTGGTTGTCCGGGGCAAACCTGACGCCGTCGACCAGTTCATGATCCGCAACCAGTGTGTTCAGGAGCTTGCCTGAATTCAGATCCCACACAAGCACCTGCGAATCCCAGCCACCGGTGGCCAGCTTGCCGCCGTCAGCGCTGAAGGCGGTCGTTTGGACTGAGCCCCGATGGCCCGTGAACATGGACAGCGGCTTTCCCGTGGCGGCATTCCAAAGTCGCACGGAGTAGTCGCTGTGACCGGTTGAAATCGTGTTTCCATCCGGTGAAAACGCGAAATCGTTTACGCCATAGGAGTTCCCAGTTTCGCATTCCACGATCGGCTTCGATGTCGAGACATCGTAGACTCCCAGTTGTGGCGTGTTTCCGGGTGCAAGAACACCGAGCCCCGTGTTCCCTTTCCCCGGGCGGAACTCCAGGTCGATGGGACGATGGATTGACAGTTCCCGCAGCCGTCCGCCGGTTTCGACATCCCAGACCAGGACCAGATTCTCGTTTTCAGAGGCTGACGCCACTTGGGCACCATCGGGGCTGAATGTCACCGCGCAGACCGCCTGCTTGTGACCTGACAAATGCCGCAGCGGCGTCCACGTCGCAGTGTTCCAGAGGATCAACTGGTCGTCACCCACGCCTGTTGCGCACCGGCTTCCATCGGGGCTGACGGCAACGCAGCGGAATCTCTGACCGGCACCGCCGGAAACCGGCTGGGCGGACCATGTCCCTTCCTTCCAGACCAGCAATCCGTCCCAGCCCGCCGCAACGATGAACCCGGCCCGTGGCTCCCAGGCCATCTGTTCAATGGTCGAGCCAGGGGAGGGCAGGGTTGCCGACTCTCGGTCAAGTCGGCTTTTCAGATGGCGCCACTCCCACTGCCGAAATTCGGGCGGACATTCCTCCAGCAGAATTCGCATCCGCGAGACGTTTCTTTGCTGCCACTCCCGTTCGGCGAGGGCCATCCGGTTGCAGTACAGGCTCCGTTCAGCCTTCCTGCGTGCTGTTGCCTCCTGCCCCGCCGCGGTGACCGCCTCCTGTTCTTTTTTCCGGGCAAACGTGAGATTCGCCAGGGCTTCCGCCTCACTGCGGTTCGCCCGTGTCACCGCGCCGGCAAGCACCTTGGTTTGAGCCTCAAGCCTGCCTGTCATCGTTTCCAGGGCCGTCGCGCGCCGTTCCGCCAGTTCCTTGGCGATTTGGGCGTCACTGGCACTGGAATTGGCGCGCACTGCGAAAAATCCCGACAGAAATGTTCCCACGATGAGCGTCAGGGCGACGGCAATCGCCAGAGGATTTTTTCGGCACCAGCGGAGGCTTCGCTCGCTCACGCTGATCGCCCGGGCCTGGATCGCCTCGCCGTTCAAGAAACGGCCGAGGTCGCATGCCAGTTCGAGCGACGAACCATAACGCCGCGCAGGTTCCTTTCGCAGGCACTTGAGACAGATTGTTTCCAAATCGCGTGGAACGGCGGGGTTCAACAGGCGGGGCGCGACCGGCTCCAATTCGCAGACCTGACGCAGGGTTTCGACGGGTGTCGCCGCTTGAAACGGGGGGCGGCCGACAAGCGTGCAGTACAGTGTGGCTCCCAGCGAGTAGACATCCGAATGGATCCCCACCAAATCCAGGCGGCCCAGCGCCTGCTCCGGCGGCATGTAGCCGGGGGTGCCCATGATCTGGCCGGTCGCGGTCAGGCTCGAGTCGGCTGCAATGCGTTTCGCGAGTCCAAAGTCGGTGACCCGCGGCAGGCCATCGGCGGTGATCAGGATGTTCTGTGGCTTCAGATCGCGATGGACAATTCCACGCGTGTGCGCGTACTGCACCGCCTCGGCAACCTGCTGCATCAGCAGGGCGGCCTCGCGGGGGACCAGTGGGGATTCCTTGATCCGCTGCCACAGGCTCTGGCCATCGACAAACGCCATCGCCAGAAAATGCTCGCCGGATGCCTCGCCCACCTCATAGACCGGCACGATTCCCGGATGGTCAAGCTGAGCCGCCGCCTCGGCCTCGCTGTAAAACCGTTTGACCTGGTCCTCCGAGGCAAACTGTGCCCCGAGGATCATCTTCAGCGCCGCCAGCCGGCCCAGTTTGCAGTGCCGGCCCTTGTAGACCACACCCATCCCACCCCGCGCGATCTCCCCC
>JAKFUF010000206.1 GCA_021732845.1 Planctomycetaceae bacterium
ATCGCCTGACCGGAGAACAGCCCGACAAACGGGCTGAACAGCCGCTGCTCCCTCGGATCCACCATGTGCCGCATCGTGCCGCTCCAGCCACCGCCACTGCTGTCAGAAATCCATCACCGGCTAAAACGTTAGCGCCCAAACGAACCGCTGTCCAGGCTCCCGACTTTTGTCGGACACGTCAAATTTGAAATTGGCTTTTGTCGGACACGTCAAATCTGAATTTGAAATTGTTACGAACCGATGGAGCCGCCCCTCGTCGAACACATTGGACTTGCAATCCCCTCCTAAACACCCGGCCAAAGGCGACGGCCCGCCGAAAAGTTCGGCGGGCCGGGTGATTCTCGCGTGGCGAAACCTGAATTAACCCTTGTGGGCTTTGTGGCAGGCACCGCAGTCGATGGCTTTCTTGTACTTGTCGAGAGCCCCGTCTTTGCCTTCCTTGATTTCCTTGGCGGCTTCGACGAGGGCGTCGCAGAGCTTCTTCCAGCTCTCGTCGGTGCCCTTGGGCGGCTTGGCCTTGCCCATGCCTTCATACAGTTCGACGAGCTTGGTCTTCTCTTCGTCGGTCAGCTTGCCGGCCAGAGCCTTGTCCTTCAGGCCGTCCTTCTTGTGTTCCTTCATCGCTTCCTTGATAGTGATTTCTTTCTTGGTTTCCGCCCGCACGGAGTTGAGCGAGAAGACGCCGGCGACGGCGAGTGCGGTCAGAATCACGGGCAATACGCGGCGCATGTGCTGGAACCTCCATCAAATCGTGGTGTAGTCTGGTGCGCGTGGATGCGGAGGCGTCACCATCAACTCTTCTCTCTCCCACGCAGGTGACCATCACCCGACGCAATTAGAGAGCGGTGCATTATTACCATCCCCCAGAGTGGGGGACAAGGATCAATCAGTCGTTGTACATGCTTGTAACGGTTACAAAGTTTCGGCAAAGTTCGTCGCGGGAATGACGCATGCAAACACCCTTCATCGGGCTCGACATTGGCGGTGCCAACTTGAAGGCCGCAAACAGTTTGGGCCAGGCGGTTTCCGTGTCGTTCCCCCTGTGGAAACAACCGCAAGCCCTCGCCGAAGCCCTCGTCCAACTGGTTGCCCCGCTTGCCCCCGCCCCCATGTGGGGCGTCACCATGACCGGCGAACTCGCCGACTGCTTCCCCACCAAAACCATCGGCGTCCACTCGATCGTGACTGCCGTGGTCCAAGCCTCTGCACAAACCGTGCCACAACCCGACGTGCGTCTCTGGACGGTCAGCGGCGACTTCATCACCCCCTCCGCCATGTTTCCCAGTGACATTTCCAGCATCTCCGACATCGCCGCCTCCAACTGGGCGGCGCAGGCGACGTGGATCGCGCGGCGGTTTCCCGACCGCTCCGGCCTGCTCGTGGACATCGGCTCCACCACCGCCGACCTGATCCCCTTCCAGAACGGCAAAGTCGTGGCTCAGGGCAAAACCGATGTCCAGCGCCTCACCACCGGCGAACTCGTGTACACCGGCGCGCGACGAACCCCGCTCTGTGCCCTCGCTCCCAGCCTCACCTTCCAGGGCCGCCCCTGCCGCGTCGCCGCCGAGCTGTTTGCCACCACGCAGGACGTTTACCTGCTGCTGGGTGACACACCGGAAGACCCCACCGACTCCCACACCGCCGACGGCCGCGCCGCCACCGTGGCTCACGCCCAAGACCGCATCGCCCGGATGCTCTGCTGCGACCGCAACGAGATGTCTCTCCACGAAGCCCGTGCCTCGGCCCGCCAATTCGCCGACGCGCAAATGACGCTGTTGGACACCGCGTTTCGCCAGGTTTGCCCGCAAGCCACCGGCAAACTGTTCGTCACGTCCGGCTCGGGGGAATTCCTGGCCCAACGGCTCATCCGCCAGCAGCATCCCGACGCCGAAATCCGCTCCTTGAGCGAGTGGCATTCTCCAGAGATCGCCAGCGCGGCGTGCGCGTACGCGGTGGCTTGCCTGCTGGAGGATGCTCAAGGAGGGCGATGAACTGCCGCCTTACTTGTGCCACTGTGCCACACTCTCCTGAATGCGACTTTCGCTCATTCCACCAGTGCCATCGTGCCAGACCCACGCCTTCAATGAAGATTTCATGCAGTTGGCCGTTGGCAGTTGGCGTGGCTCGCTTGCGAGAACGAAATTCTCGTGAGAAGTTCGCGACCCGCAGGCCAACGTTCTGATGTGATTCTGTCGCTCCACGCCTATTTCGCGACCGTTCAATAGCGAGCGAATTCGGTTGTAACTCTTTCGCTCTGGAGCTGCCGATCGTTCGTTTCTCGTTTCGTGACAGGTTCGCTCGCGAATGGTTTGCCTGCGACTGGTTGGCTCGCCAAGCCGCAGTTCCTAAGGCGCGCACGCGGAACTCTGCCAACAACACGACGGTCGGCATGGTCGTGGCTTCCGATCCCGACGCCGGACAGGCACGCTCGTTTGCCATCGTCTCCGGAAACACCAATGGTGCCTTTGCCATCAACGCCTCCACCGGCAAGATGACAGTCGCCAATTCGGCCGCCCTGGATTACGAAGCCACGACTTCGTTCCCACTGGTGATCCGTGTGACCAACAACGGCAACCCGAACCTGTCTTCGATCGCGACCGTCACATCCCACATTTGGAAAGATGCGGATCGCCGCTCAATGCTGGGGACCAAATTCCAGTGTTGCAGAATTGAACGACGACCTTTTCCGCTGTAGTGTGACCTCTCGGGGTTGTGACACCCGTTGCCTTTTCACAGGGGGGGATTGAGATGGAGTTGGTATTCGCTCGGTTTGAGCCGCTGTTTGCACGCGGTCGTGGATTGGGAAATTTGATTCAAGGACTGAGCGAAGGCGACCCAATGTCCTGGGTGCTGGCTGTGGTTGTGGTGGTGATCATGATTGGCGTCGCGGTCTACAAGAGCCAAAACGAGTGAAAGTCGGCGAGGCCCTTGTCCTGTTCTGACCGCTCAATCAGTCGACCGAGCCCCGGTTGTCATCCAATGGCTCAACATCCACCGCGACATGCATGGAGTGGTTCCCGCCCCCCAGGACCACACCCTGGACCGGGCAGACATCGCCGTAATCGCGGCCCCAGGCCAGCGTGAGATGATCGGTCTGGGGGATCGAATTGTTGGTGGGATCGATGTCGATCCAGCCCACGCCGGGCATGTAGGCCGAGAGCCACGCGTGCGAGGCATCGGCACCGACGAGTCGCGCCTTGCCGGGTGGCGGATTGGTTCGCAGATAGCCGCTGACATACCGCGCCGGCAGACCCAGCGAACGCAGGCAGCCGATGCCGAGATGGGCAAAGTCCTGGCAGACTCCGCGCCGCAGACGAAAGACCTCCAGCAGTGGCGTGCTGACCGTGGTGGCAGTGGGATCGTATTTGAAGTCCCGGTGGATCCGGGCATTCAGGTCGAGCAGTGCCGACAAGATCGGCCGGCCGGGCGTGAAGGACTGGCGGGCGTAGTCGGCCAGCACGCTGCTCACGGGAATCTGCGGTGAGGCGTGCGAGTACTGAAACACGTCCAGTCCACTGGGGCTCAAGTCTTTCTTGAGACCCTGCGTGACAACTTCCCAGGCGGGCGTTGCCAGGGGATCTGGGGTGGCGGTGGGCAGAACCTCCACGCGGCTGAGGGCCGAGATCACCAATTTGCGGTGCGTCTGCTGGATAGTGAAAAACGTGACCTGATTCCCGAAGTAGTCGGCCTGCTGGTCGGAAACGGCCGGGTTGGGACGGATGGTCAACCGGTGCACCAGGCACTTCTGCCGGGGCATTTCGCGGGGCGTCAAATGCACTTCATTGTGACAGATGGACACCGCCTCGCTGTAGGAGTAGGTTGTGGTGTGCGTGATCTTGTAGTGCATTGAATCCGACGGCAGAAACGCCAATCCCTGTCAGCAACCCCGATCCGCTTGGCGAACCGGCATCCAAACCGAATCGCTGACGACATCATACAGGGCGGGCTGACCGCTGGCGACAGGCCACACAGCGCCAGCAGGGCTGGCTGGTTCTTCAATTTGGCGAAGAAGTACCCGTTCACGACAGCGCAACACACCGGCTGGCTTGCGCCGGCGCAAGCCGTCCAGTGAATGAGGATCGACCCGTGGTGGCTCACCGGAGGGCTCGCGCCCTGCCGCTTTCAATTGGGCGACACGGCGCAAGCCGTCCGGAGTTACGCTGGGACAATCCGGTTGTTTCCATTTGTCGATCGGCGTGGCGGATAGGGGTAGGGAGGGCCGATTGGTTTCGGCTCCCCCCTCCCTCCGAACCGGACTGGCGGATTTCCCGCATCCGGCTCTCCAGTTGATGGTCTTACCTGGGACAGGGTTGAAGTGCGAGTTTGTGG
>JAKFUF010000226.1 GCA_021732845.1 Planctomycetaceae bacterium
TTCGTCGTCATTGCACCCAGGGCTCCGTTGGCGTTGCCAACTTCGCCCTGGGCTATCGAATTCTGCCCCCTTGGGGCTGACGATGCGACACTAAGGGGTGTTGGGTTTCGGGCAAGCCCGCGCCATGCCTTTCGTGGTTATTCCTGCACGGAATGATGGTCGAGATTTCGTTCACCTGGTTCACTGAACCACGAAAGGCAGGAAGAACACGAAAGGTCGAACCACGAGTCACATAATCCTCAACGAATGGGTTTTTCTCGAATTGACCGTCAGCAATTGGTTTTCGGATCTGGTATCCTGCAAATCTGTCGGTTTTCGAGGATCTCATGGTGATTCGGACTCTCAACTGTCCCCGCTGCGGGGAAGTTTTGAGCGTCGATCAGGCGCTCGCGCGGAAAGTGCGCTGCCGTTTTTGCCAAACTGTCATCGGCGAGAAGTCCTCTGCGGAAAAGTCTTCGGGAGAGAATGCGGGAACAGACAAACGGGATTTCAAAAAGCCCTCCGACACGCGGGATTCCAGTCCAGAGACGCGGTCAGACGCCGAATCTCCCTCCAATGCCGATTCGGCATTCGGCCGCATTGGGCGGTTCGAGTTGCGCGGGGCACTGGGACAGGGGGCGTTCGGCAAGGTCTATCTGGCGTTTGACCCGCTGCTGGACCGACCGGTGGCGCTGAAGGTGCCACGCACCACGCTGGACGACCAGCGCCGCGTATCGCGGTTCCTGCGTGAAGCCAAGGCGGCGGCACGGCTGCGGCATCCCAACATCGTCGCCGTGTTTGAAAGCGGCCGCGCGGGAGACGATTACTACATCGTCTCCGAGTTCGTCGAGGGCGTGCCGCTGTCGGCCCGCATCGCCGATGCCCGGCCCGACATCCGCGAGGCGGTGCGGTGGGTGCAGGCGATCGCCGAAGGCCTGGCCTATGCCCACAGCGAAGGGGTGATCCATCGGGACATCAAGCCCTCCAACATCATGCTGGGCACCGGCGGGCGGCCGCAGGTGATGGATTTCGGCATGGCCAAGCGGCTCGACGAAGATGCGTCGATGACGATCGAAGGGAGCCTGCTGGGCACCCCGGCCTACATGTCCCCGGAACAGGCCCGCAGCGACAACCGCGCGGTCGGCGCGCCAAGCGACCAATACAGCCTGGGCGTGGTTTTGTACGAGCTGATCACAGGCAGCAAGCCGTTCGACGGGCTGCCGCACGTGGTGATCGGGAAGGTCGCCTCGGCACTGCCTCCGCCGCCGCGCTCGCTCAACGGGGAGATTCCGCGGGACCTGGAAGCGGTCTGCATGAAGGCGATGGACAAGGAGATTGCCGGCCGGTACTCGCACGTGCAGGAGTTTGCCGCCGACCTGGAACGGTGGCTCAATGGCCAGCCTGTGCTGGCGCGGTCGGCCAGCACCACCGAACGCACCTGGCAGTTGTGCCGGCGGCATCCGGCGCTCGCCACCGCCATTTTGGTTGCCGTCGTGGGACTGTCATCGGCGGCAGCGCTGGGCATTTCCTTCGCCGTGTACGAATCGCGCGTGGCCGGAAAGCTGCGGGAGGCGATTGACGAGGCCCACGCCCAGCGCGACCGGGCGGGCGGGGCACTGCGCGAGGCGCACATCCAGTCGGATCGCGCAACCACGGCCCTCAATGAAGCACAGATTGAACGTGACCGCACGAAGAAAGCCCTGGCCGAAAGCGAGGCCCAGCGGCTGCGTGCCCAGGCCGCCCTCAGCGATGCCGAAAATCAGCGGACCCGCGCTGAAACGGCCCTCAACGAACTGACCGCCTCCCGCGCCGATGCCGACAGTGAACGGGCTCTGGTTCGCCGCCTGCAGGCCGAAACCTTCCTCGACCGTGGCCTGCGCCAGTGTGCCCAAGGGGACGTTGTCCAGGGGATGCTGTGGCTCAGCGAATCGCTCGGCCTGGCGGCCGAGGACTCCAGCTCGGCCGAACTGGAGTCTGTCATCCGGATGAACCTGGCGGCGTGGCGGAAGTCGGTGGCGCGGGCCAAGCGGCAACGCCCCGGCGATCCCGTCATTGATGTGTCTCTGAATGGCGTGACTGTCACTCGCAGCAACGACACCCGCCCGGCAACCACGGGCGTCGAACAGCTCTCGCAGTTTCCCGAAGCCCAGTTCCTCCTGATCAGTCCCGATGCCCGGTTGGTGCTGGCCTCGGACAAGCTCGGTCGCAGCGTCCAAGTGGTGTACGACGGCCCGTTGCCTCAATCACTGCCGCCGCCGTTTGGGAAGCTTGTGCGAGCCACGCGAGCCCAGGTGGCGCTGGACAAGTCTGGCCGACGGATCCTGGTTCAGGACGACCTGGGCTCGGCGAGCCTGTGGGATTCCCGGACACGGTCGGTGATCACGCAGCCACTGATCGACCTTCCCAACCGGCGGATCGCGGCCTTTGCCCTGAGCCCCGACGCGAAGCATGCCGCCTGCGTCGCCACGCGCGGGGCCAACCAGCACACGCTGTACGTCTGGAACCTGCAGACACGGGCGACGCTGGTGGAACGCGAATTGAAACCTGCGCCGAGCCACATCGTCACCTTCAGCCCGGATTCGCAGCGGCTGATGGTCGACAACGAGTTTCTTGGCAGCCCCAAGTTCGATTCCGTCGGGCCGGTGTTGCCGTTTGCCGAGCCGACGAAGTCCGCTGTTTTCAGCCCGGACGGGCAGCGGATCGCCACCTGGACCGTGCGAAACCTGTGGCTCTGGGACACTCGTGGACAGCTTGTCCGCCAGTTCGCCATGACCACCGACATCGACGACGTCTCGTTCCATCCCACGCAGCCGCTGATGCTCGTGAGGCATCGCAACCACCTGCAGTTTTGGGAACTGCGGACCGGACGCATGGCCGGGCCGCCGATCGAACCGGCGCTGAGTTCCCCGTTCCTGGCTTCCATGCTCTCGCCCGACGGGGCGTCGATCTACCTGGCGAACCCCCGTGAACTGATCCGGCTGCCACTGCCCGCGACCGCGCTGCCTGGTTCCGCCAACGCGATCAAGCTGTGGGCTCAGGTCTTGACCGAGTCGGAACTTGCCCCCGATGGCTCGGTCCGTGCGCTCGCTCAGGCCCCGTGGCTCGAACGGCTCCAGCAGCTCCAAATGGCGAACTCGAAGTGATCCGCTCACAGAGTCACCGCGTTGTGCCGAAATGTTCCGCACCCCGTTGCGCTCTGGCAGAGGTGCCCAGCGACGGAACAAGGCACTCACTTCCGCAGTTGTTGCACGGCCGCGCCGACATCGTCTTGAACCGCATGGGATTGGCGGACAACCAAGCCCAGCACCGGGTCGAAATACATCGCCGTGCCCTTGCCGCCGCGAACGTCCCAGGACTCGGGGGCCACGGTGTCACGAATCAGTTCGACAAGTTCCAGCCCACGGAGGCCCCGAATGGCCGCACCGGAGCCTCCAGCGCTTGAGCCACCGGTGGTGGTCGCGGTGTTTCCCAACTGCTGGGCGGCAACTTTTTGAGGCCTGACTTTTTGCGGCGAGGCTTTGGGAGGCGGGCTGACATGCTGCATCCGGCGTTCCAGCCGGTCGGCAAGTTCCAGCAACCGGGCGCGCACCTGCAATTGCATTTTGCGCCGCTCGATATGCGGAACCTCCCGTGTTTGGTCGAGCTTCTCAAACAGATTCAGCAACCCGTCGGCCACCAGTTCCGGGTCGGCGTTGCGTGCCTGCGACGAAGCGCTGAGCGAATCACGAACCTCTTCCCGGTAGCGTTGCAAAACTGACGGCACGGGTGCAGCAGGCTCCCCTCCCGGACCCAGGCAGGCCCACAGCACCAGCGGCATCAGACAGGGGGAAGACATGGAGAGATCTCGGCACAGACAGCACGCTTCATGCTGCGTGCATTCGATAATTGGAATTCACTCTTGAGGTGTCCGACAAAAGTTGATTTCAAATCTCAAATCTCAAATTTGACGTGTCCGACAAAAGTCGGGAGCCTGGACAGCGATTCGTTCGGGCGCTAATGTTTTAGCCGGTGATGGATTTCTGACAGCAGTGGCGGTGGCTGGAGCGGCACGATGCGGCACATGGTGGATCCGAGGGAGCAGCGGCTGTTCAGCCCGTTTGTCGGGCTGTTCTCCGGTCAGGCGAT
>JAKFUF010000194.1 GCA_021732845.1 Planctomycetaceae bacterium
GCCTCCTTGGGTGTGAACACACGGGACGTTTCGACAACTCCCCTATGTTTCCCCAACGGAGGCACTTTCTTCCACCGTCAACACCGAAAAACCCGCCGTTTTCCACAGCGGATGACCGGTTACACCCTTTTGAAAAACTGGCCAGCCGTGACCCGCGCTGCCAAGCCGGTTGACGATTCGTGTCATTCGCAACATTCGTGCAGATTCGTGGTTATTTTCTGATCATCCGATTCACGTACCGTTTTGCGGAACTTGTAGACACGACCATCAGCATCATTCGTTGTCCTTGATGGCATCCGCTGGGGTCTCAATCGAAAATCACAAATTGAAAATCGAAAATGCCCAAGGTTCTTCTCACCGGTGCCGCTGGATTCATCGGGTTTCATCTGGCCCAGCGGCTGTTGGCACGGGGCGACACGGTCGTCGGGCTCGACAACCTGAACGACTATTATCCCGTCCAGCTCAAGGAGGACCGGCTGGCACAATTGACGCCGCTGGCGGGCTTCTCTTTTCACCGGCTGTCGCTGGGAGACCGTGAGGGGATGGCGCGGGTCTTCGAAGCCGAAAAGCCTGACATGGTCGTCAATCTGGCCGCGCAGGCGGGGGTGCGGTATTCGCTGATCAACCCCCACGCCTATGCCGACAGCAACCTGACGGGGTTTCTGAACATCCTTGAGGGCTGCCGGCATCACAAGGTACGGCACCTGGTGTTTGCCTCGTCCAGTTCGGTGTATGGCGCGAACACCACGATGCCGTTTTCCGTGCACCAGAATGTCGACCACCCGCTGAGCCTGTATGCGGCGACCAAGAAGGCCAACGAGTTGATGGCGCACTCCTACGCGCATCTGTACCGGCTGCCCTGCACGGGGCTGCGGTTCTTCACGGTGTATGGCCCGTGGGGACGGCCGGACATGGCGCTGTTTCTGTTCACCCGCGCGATTCTCGAAGGGCGGCCGATCGAGGTCTTCAACCAGGGACAGATGCAGCGCGACTTCACCTATGTCGATGACATTGTCGAAGGTGTGATCCGCACCCTGGACCATGTCCCCACCGGCGATCCCCAATGGACCGGTGCCCATCCGGATCCGGCGGGCAGTGCCGCGCCCTACAAGATCTACAACATCGGCAATCATCAGCCGGTCGAACTGCTGCGGCTGATTGCCGTGCTGGAAGAATGCCTGGGCCAGACGGCAAAAAAGATCCTGCTGCCCATGCAGCCGGGCGATGTCCCGGCCACCTACGCCGATGTCGACGACCTCGCCCGCGATGTCGGCTTCCAACCCGCGACACAAATCGAAGACGGCGTGCGGCGGTTCGTCGAGTGGTATCGGGCGTATTACAGGGTCTGATCCGGGTCTGATCCCTTTGCAACCCGTGAGATGTGCCTTTCGTGGTCACACCGTAAACCGGTAAAGGGATGGCGCGGGTCGAACGCGGGGCCGGGTCGAGACAGGCGGCTCAAGTGTGCCACGGGTCGGGTTGTCCGCCAGTGCGAATGGGGACCGAATCTCTTCAGGGGGCGGCTTGAACGGGTCGCCGCGTTCAGGGCCACATCGCCGGCCGAAATTTCGCGTGGCAAACTTTGCCGCGTCGGCGATCTGTTCCATGTTCCGCTGGCGGAAGCTGTGCCACGCGTAGGGGTGATTCCAGCATGCGGGCGGGGATCGGTTGCGACAGTTCGTCACGCAGCGTTTTCGCACACTGTGACGGAATTCAACACCCGATATTTTGGGGCACCGACGTGCAAAACGCCTGTCGTTTTGAGCCACCGACTCTCCATCACTCCGACCAATGACTCCGTCGCTCCGCACCCCGCTGCCATGATGGCACGTGCGAAGCGATGGCCTCCGTCAGGGTGTGTTCTCTCAGGAATGAGTCCTTCATGAGAACCTTTTCCCTTCGCTGCCTGCTGACTGCCTGTGTTTTTGGACTGACGTGGATGCTGGCGGCCCAGTCGGCGTCGGCGCAGATCGTGCCCGGCACGGGAACAAAAGTTCCCGAGGTCGGCGACGACTTCGAAGACGGTTCGTGGAGCTTCACGTTCAACGAGCCCAAGAGCAGCGAAAACATCAACAAGCAGGGAAACTTTCCGGGAGGGATCTCGGTCAATGGACGCTGGGCCGAAAGCGCCCTGCGCGGCCAGCCCGATGTCATCCGCCGCGTCGCCACGCCCGAGGGGGGGATCCCCGGCAGCAAGGCGAGCCTGGTGATGCGTTCGCTGCATACCGGCGTCCCCGGGCGGCTCAGCTTCGAGCAGCAGCAGGACGACCTGCTGATGGTCGTCAGCAACCGCGTCGGGGGCTACATCCCGGTGCAGTGGAACCCCAGCGTGGTTGTCCGGGTCTTCCTGCCCGAATGGAAGTACTGGGAGCAGCGAACCGGTTCGTCGTTCGCCATGCGGGCGGACCTCGTCGGCGAAAAGACCGAGCAGCGCACGAGCTTCTTCCGCCGGGGCTCGTACACGAAATCGGAAAACTACTGGCCGGGCATGTTCATCTGCTACAACTGCGCCAAGGATACACCCGACAAGAAGGATTCGGCCTACATCCTGATTCGTGCCGGTGAACGGGGCGAGGACTTCAACGGACCGATCATCACGCAAACCGGCTGGTGGACGCTGGGGATGTCGTTCACGGGTGACGGCCGCGTGCACTACTACGCGAGCCCCGGTGTTGACGACCTGACGGCCAAAGACTACATCGCCTCGCGATATTCCTACGGTTACCACGCCAACTCCTTCTACACCGCCTTCTTCAACGTGGTCAACAAGGACGATGGCCGCTCGTGGTCCACCCCGTGGATCATCGACGACCCGATGATCTACTGGCGCAAGTGATTCGACCGTGGCGGAGTGTCTGATTGCTGCGAGGCGGCAGGCAGACTGAGCCACGGAGTTCTTCAAAAGTCCTGGCCGGCCAGAGCGTGCGTTTTTGCGCACGCTTCTGGACGTTGGCCAAGGGATGCCGTAGCATGCGGGTGGGAGAATTTCGAACGACAGTCATGGCACCACCCGGATCTGCTGCTGCATCATGCTTCCGCTGCTGGGTTTCCAATTCAGTCCCTTCTTTTGGCTGTCTCATCCAGAGGAACTGCTCTGGCAGCCGCTGACCGCCCTCGGCGTGGGGCTGTGGATTTGGATGCTGGTCCACTGTGCCCGCAACGACCCGGAGCGTGGCACGTGGATGTGGATTTTGTTCTTTTTGAACATCCCCGGCGCGATCCTGTATTTCATTGTCCGCTGGCTGCCGACGCGCGAAAAAGGTTCGCTGCCGTTCATGAAACGGTTTACCAGCGGCCGGCACCTGGCGCGGCTGGAAGCCGCGGCGCGGCGCATCGGCAACCCGCATCAGTTCGTGGAGTTGGGTGATCTGCAGCGCGAACTCGGAAAGGTGGACGCGGCCTGGGCCTCCTATCAAAAGGCCCTGAGCAAGGATCCTGGCTGCATGCCGGCATTGTGGGGCGCGGCTCAGGCCGCACTGGCCCGCAAGCAGCCCGCCGACGCGCGGCCCCATCTGGAGGCGATCCTGGCGAAGGATTTCGCCTACAAATTCGGCGATGTGTCGCTGGCCCAGGCCCGCACGCTGCACCTGCTGGGCGACGGCCCGGCGGCGCTGGCTCAACTGCAAAAACACCTCGGACGCTGGACGCACCCCGAAGCCCATGTGCTGATCGCCACGGTGCTGGCGGAGCAGGGGGAGGTCGATCAGGCGCGGGACCATCTGGAAACGATGCTCTCGGACCTTGCCGCCTCACCCGCCTTCTTCGCCCGCCAAAACCGCCACTGGGCCAGCCGGGCCCGGGGGCTGCTGCGGACTCTGCCGAAAGCGTGAGTTCATTTTCGATTTTCGATTGGTGGTTGGCCGCGCCGGAGTGCGCCGTGCCGCTCAAATGGAAGCGGCAGAGCCCTCCGGTGAGCCACAAATCGCTCGGAAATCCTTCGAAGATTCCGGATCGTCGGTTGCTCGCGGCTCTGGAGGACCAGAGCCCTCGTGCGCTTGCACGTTTGTTGAATCGGCGGGTGAAAGTCCCAGCCAGGAGGTTTAAGTTTGATCCTGTAGTCGACCGCAACTGCG
>JAKFUF010000141.1 GCA_021732845.1 Planctomycetaceae bacterium
GGTCTGGAGCGCCTGCGATCGGAAAAACTTCCAGTGTTGACTGAACTGAAGAGAATATTGAGGATCCATGCCCGCGGCCTCCGTGCCTTTAGGGTTGTGTGAGAACTTCCCCAATGTGCGCGAGAGGCCGCGTTTTGCCTATGTCATTTCCCCCTGAGTACTTCCTTTCGATTAAGTGCCATTCGACTTCAGTCGACTTCAGTCGACTGAAGTCCACAACCAAGTTGCCGGCTCGTCATGGCCGTGTCGGCTCAAGCCAACGCTACGGAAGCAGCCTGTCTCGCGCCCCCTGTCTCTGACTGCCAGTTCCAACGTCGGCTGCGACTGCCCGCCGGTGGATCAGGGGTCGGTTCCGGCGAAGCGCCGCCTGTCCGCACCCGTGGCTTGGACTTGCGTCCACAACCAGATTTTCGGCAGTTGATGGCCGCGTCGGCTCAAGTCGGCTCAAATCGATGCCACGAAAGCAGCCTGTCGTCGGAGTCGTCCTCACACGAAAAGTCGCACCACGAGCCACACGATCCTTAACGAAGCTTGATGGTTCCCAAGGTTCCCAAGTTGATTCAGTCGTGCGTTTCTTTCGTGCCGGGGTAATAGGAAGGACATGCTACGGGTTGGGCAATTCGGCATACACCTCGATCGTCCCCCCCACGCCGAACGCCGCTTCCATCAGCATCGCCAGCGTGGCGAACGGCAGCAGCACGAACGCGAGCAGCACCGACAACAGCGACTGCGCCGGGTGGCTCAGCCACGGCTGGCGGGTTTCGCGCGCGGAGGGGCGGCGCAGTATGTCATACAGCAGGTTGAATTTTAGACCCGTACAGTTCAACAGGCTTTGAATCCAGCCATAAATGTTCTGTTCGGCCGAGAAGTGATTGACTTCAACAATGCGGAAGCCAAGGTCCTTCAGCGCCCCGGTGAGCCACGGGGTGGAGCAGTGGATGTAGTGTCGCGGCAGGTCGAGATGAAACCAGTGGTAGTGGGACACGCGCGCCTGCCAGCTTGCGAGGTTGGGCACGGCGATCACGAGCAGCCCGCCCGGCCGCACCATTCGCCGGGCTTCCACCAGCGCGCGGTAGGTGTTGGGGATATGTTCCAGCACATGCCACAGATAGATGGCATCGTAGGAGCATGCGGCAAACTGGCCGCCGTCGAACGGACCGATGTGGATGTCGAGACCCAGGGTTTCCCGCGCATGCACCGCGGCCGTGTCGGTCAATTCAGTGCCGCTGCAGGTCCAACCCTGCTGCCGCAATGCCCGTAAAAAATGTCCCCGTCCGCAGCCGATGTCCAGCACCGCGCCGGGCACGGGATGCAGTTGCTGCAGGCGTCTGGCCCGTCGCAGCCGGAACCACCCGACCAGCATCTCGAACAACTTGTTGAACCGCACATTGCCCGACCCATAGTAGGCCGGGGCATAGTAGGGCGCGATCATTTCCGCCGAGAGCTGTGGCGCGGTATGCGCCAGGCGGCACGTGTCACAGCGGCGCAGTCTAAACCCGTTGCCTGAGGCACCCTGCCAGACGGCCGTGGAAAGGTGGTCGCCACACCACGGGCAGGTGGAGTTCGACGCGGCCTGCGCGGGCTCGTCTCGATTCGCGACGGCCGCGACCTCGGCCGCAGGCTCCGCCATGGGGTGCCTCTTGGACGTTGGATGGATTTGGGCTTCAAGCCCGGTTGGTGGGACGGCTTTGTGAACGACGTTCATCATGCCATTTGCCGGGAGCTTGTGCCACCCGTTCGTACGGGGATCTCAGCCCCGGCAAGGATTTTTAGACACGGCAGTGCGGATCATCTGTATAATCTTCCCCACCTCTCTCCCATCCATGGATCCCTTTCAGTCTGGCACGCTGATTTCATGAGCATCGAGTTAAATTGTCCGGAGTGCGGCAAAGAGTACCGGCTGCAGGATGCGATGGCGGGCAAGAAAGTCCGCTGCAAGGCCTGCAGCGCCGTGATGTCGGTGCCCGCCAAGCCGAAAGGCAGTGACGCCGACATGGTGCCGGAAGAGGACGATCCGTTTGGCGGCAGCTTTGGAGGTGGCGGCAAGTCCGGCTCCACCCCACGGAAACGGCCGGCCCGGGCCAGCCGTGAGGACAATTACGAGGATCATGACGATGAGGCCGAGGACGAGGAAGAAAGCGACGACGAGCCCGTCGTCCGACGGAAGGGAAAAGGGAAGGGGAAGGTTGCCAAGAGTTCGGGCCAGCCGCTCCTCAAAAACCCGTTGGTTTGGGTTGGGGGTGTGGGCGTCGTCTTCCTTTCGTGCGGCGTCTGCTGCTGCGGCATCCTGCCGGCCTGGTTTAACCAGCAGGTCCAGAAGGCGCAGGAAATCAACATGCAGCGGGCGGGGATCAACCCCGCGACGCAGGTGCCGATGGGTGACCCCTCCACCCCCTTTCCCGTGGCTCAGATTCCCGTCCCGCAATTTCCGGTGCTCGGCAACGCCCAGGTCCTCCAGCCATCGGGTGTCAGTGTCTACTTTCTGACGATGCCCGCGGCCTTTCCGGCCACCCCCGGGCATTCCATGTCGCTGCGGATCTACATGCCCGCCGGGGAACATGCGCCGCAGTCGATCCCCTGCGTGCTGGTCGCCCCGGCTGGGACCAACCTGCTGGTTGGAAGTGCGATGGACAACGACGATTATCACGATGAAACCCTGCCCTATGCGGAGGCCGGCATGGCGGTGATTTTCTATTCGCTGGACGGCCCCGATTTGACCGAGGATGGCAGCGGGATTGGCCCGGCCTACCTGCAGTTCCGCGCGGGCATGGCGGGTGTGGTGAACGGACGGAACGCGTTGGAATTTGCCCTTGCCCGGCTGCCACAGGTCAATCCGCAGCGGATCTATTCGGCGGGCCACAGTTCCGCTGGCACCGTCTCGCTGCTGCTCGCCGAGCATGAGCCACGGTTGGCGGGTGCCATCGCCTTCGCCCCTTGTGCCGATGTGGAGACGCGTCTGGGCTCGATGAACAACGCCGCCACCCGGTTGCTGCTTCCCGACCTGACCAATTTTTTGAAACAAAGCTCTCCCAAAACCCACGTGGCTCGCATCCACTGCCCCGTCTTCCTGTTCCACGCGCAGGATGACAGCAATGTCCCGGTCGCTGATTCGCAGACTTTCGCGACCCAGCTCCGCGCCGCGGGAAAGACTGTCGAACTCCAGATCGTGCCGACGGGCGACCACTACAGTGAGATGCTGGAACAGGGCATTCCCGCCGCCATCACGTGGCTCAAAGCTCAGGGTGGCGAGGCGGTTGCACCTCCAGCGCCGTGAGCATGTCGCGAGGTGATGCAAAATTCAGCAGCGTTCCCGACACGGCCGCCGCTACTGGCGGCCGAGTTGGACTCCGCGCGGCGTGGGATGACGCGGCCGTCGTAGATTGGGATCGCGGCAAGAATGACTGTCGACTTTTGACAAGCCGTACAGCCAATGAGCCGGAGGGCCTTAGCCGGCCTTAGCCCCCGGTTGGAGGATGATCGGAAGGCGCCAGCGCCACGAACCGGACGCTAACGCGTGCCGGCTGATGAATCTGCCCTCAATCAGCGTCCATCCCAATCAATTTCACCATGTTATTACCTCGGCCTGAAATTTACTCACTTCACGTGCGAGCGATCAGAACGGCACTGCGGAGTTCCCGATGCGGCTCCGACGTTGCTTGAGTTAGAGTCGTATCGGTCGTCCTCGCGCGGTTTCGTGTTCTTCGTGCCTTTCGTGGTTATTCCTTCACGGAATGATGGTCGAGATTTCGTTCACTTGGTGAACTGAACCACGAAAGGCATGGCGCGGGCTTGCCCGAAACCCAACACCGCGGAGTGTCGCATCGTCAGCCCCAAGGGGGCAGAATTCGATAGCCCAGGGCGAAGTTGGCAACGCCAACGGAGCCCTGGGTGCAAAGACGACGAACGACGGAGCCCCAATCGGGGCGTGACCCGTGATGTTTGTCGGATGTTCAATGAATCTCACCCCGTTGGGGCTCCCTTTCTCGCACCGACTCCGACCCAGGGCTCCGCCGACATTCGTC
>JAKFUF010000207.1 GCA_021732845.1 Planctomycetaceae bacterium
GATCGCTGGCGGTCTCCCGCCGAACGCCTCAACAAACATCGCTACCACGACAACTGGCTGCAAAACCTCTTGGTCTCGGCCTCAATGAACGGCTACCGACCCGCCCCCCAAAAAGCGTGACGGTCAGGAAATTTGAAATTCAACTGAGTCAACATCAGCCACCGCGCTCAATGCAGGAACACGCCGCCGGAGTTCCCCGTCGTTTGACCTCCCCTGCCCCGGTGCATACGATCGCTCGCGTCTGAAGAATCTCCTTCACTTCGAGAGCTGCATCATGCGTGATCCCCGTGTTCGACTGCTGCTGTTGCCCGCCAGTCTGGCGCTACTCGCCCTGGCCGTCTCCCTCTCTCCCGCGCCGCGTGCCGTGGCTGACGACAAGGCGGAAGAAGGGTTCAAGGTGCTGTTCAATGGGAAGGACCTGACCGGCTGGCACAAGAACCCGGAGAAGATCGGGCACGGAACCGGCGGCAAATGGATCGTGGAGGACGGCGCGATTTCCGGCGAGCAGGATCCCCCCGGCAGCGGCAATGGCGGCATCCTGCTGAGCGACGAGACCTACGGCGACTTCGAGGTGAAGTTCGAAGCCAATCCGGACTGGGGTCCCTGCTCTGGCTTCTTCATGCGGAGCACCGAGAAGGGCAACTGTTACCAGATGATGATCGACTACCACGACAAGGGGAACGTGGGCGAGATCTATCGCGAGGGGCTCGATGGAAAGTCAAACCGCACGTTCGATTTGAACGGCGTCTACGCCGACACCGAAAAGAAGATGCTCACGGCGATCAAGGCGGACAAGGCGGAGAACCCCGGCAACAAGGAGGCGAAGCCCAAGCTGAACCTGGCCGACTGGGGAAAGATCTGGAAGATCAAGGACTGGAACACGGTGCATTGCAAAGTCGTGGGGAACCCGCCCACCATCACGACCTGGATCAACGGCACGCTGATCACCGAATACACGAGTGACAACAAGTTCGAGAAGGTGCTGGGCGACAAGGGCCACATCGCGTTCCAGGTGCATGGCGGGTCTTACGGGTGGCCGCTGGGTGCAAAAGTGCGGTTCCGGAATGTCCGCGTGAAACCCCTGAACTGAATTTCACGCGGGAAGGTCGATGCGACGGCGAAACGCAATCAGCCCAGTGCACCGTAAGGCGCGCTGGGCTGAGTCGCGAAGAAATGGGAATTATCGGACGCGTGGCTGCGTCGAACTCACATAGATCCCCAACACGATCACCGCACCGACCGTCGAGGCGATCAACCCGTAGGCGTTCACCGGTTGGGCTGAAGGGTCATATTTGAAGATGATCGAGGCGATAAAGCCTGCCACCAAGGATCCCACCATTCCCAGAACCATCGTCATGAAAATGCCCATGGGCTGCCGCCCGGGTACCAGGAATCGGGCGATCGCGCCGGCAACGAGCCCAATGATCATCCACCAAATGAATCCCGCCATGATGTTATCCGCTGTGTTGATGTATTGAATTGAATGTGAGTTGGAACTGTCTTCGGTCCATGTCGTCGGGCCGACCGTTGAATTTCAACGCCAGCCCGCTGGGAAAGGCCACGCGATGTGTGGGTTACGGCTTGATGCCGGTCATGAAGGAGTCGAGTTCCTTCTCCGCCTGCTCTTTTTCGTAGCCGTAACGTTCCTGCAGGACACCTGACAGTTGGTCGCGCTTACCGGCGATCGCGGTCAGGTCATCGTCGGTCAGCTTCCCCCACTTTTCCTTGACCTTGCCGGTGAATTGCTTCCAGTTGCCTTGAACTTGATCCCAGTTCATGATGAATCTCCTGAGTAATTTGCCCCGGTAGTTGAACTTGCGATGAAATGCAGACCTGCAAGTCGCATGCCATTGCTGGCACGATTTCCTAAGTCATTGTTTGAATATCGGTTGCGCTGACGCCGGAGTCCGTGCTCCGTGAAAGTCGGAATCTCGTCGTCCACTTGCCTGCGGGAGTCCGCATCAAGCTGGTAGATTTACCTGCATGACGTTGCCTTGAGGCGAGTGGCCTCCGGACTTCAGCGTCTGTTTCGTGTGAATTCCAAGCCGCCACGGCAGGAACAAGCCGCAGGAATTGGTCATTGTGTCATTCCCCCTCGGGGTTCCCTGATGACGGCATCTGTCACCCCAGACGCAACGGACGACGGCCACGATGAGCCGTTTGTTCCTCAGCCGATGCCCTCACGCCCCGGCCGCTTCTCCGCGCTTGTTCGCCGGGTGCGCCCAAGGTGGCGACTGCTGCTGCTGTTGTGCGTGGTGCTGGCCGCGGGCGGTGCCGTCTGGTGGCTCAACAACCGTGAACCCGCGCCAGCCGCCGAATTTTTGGCGCGGCTCAATTCCAAGGACTTGCGCTTCGGTTGTGTCGTCTTTTCCCGCGATGGAAAGCGGGTCGTCGCTGGTGGCAACCAAGGCAGCGTGGCGCTGTGGGACACCTCCACCTTCGCGGAACTCCCCCTGCCCCGTGCCTCGCAGCAGTCGATTACCGTGCTGGGCACGACCGCCGACCAGTTTCTGATTGCCGCCACGCTGAGCCACCGGCTGATCGTGTGGGATTTGAAGAAGAAAAAGAGCCGCGAACTGCCCAAACTGGCCGCCCCCATCTCCTCGCTCGCCTGTCATCCGACGCAGCCACATTTGGTGGCCGGTTTGAGTGACGGGCAGTTGTATTTCCTCAACGCCAAGTCAGGGCAAAGTGAACTCGTGGCTTCCGGGCATCGCGGGCCGGTCAAGGCGCTGTTGTATGTCGACCAGGGGAAGGTGCTGGTCAGCGGCGGAGCCGATGGCCAACTGATCTGGCGCGATGCCGCGACACGGAAAACGCTGCGGACCAACCGCAGCCACAAGGGCGAGGTGGCCGCCCTGGCCGAGAACGGAGCGGGCCGCCTGGCTTCGGGCGACTGGAACGGCCAAATCTTCCAGTGGCAGGGCGCGGGTGACAGTCCAGCTCAAGGATTTTCTCAAAGCGATGCCGTCTCCGGGCTGGCCTTCAGCGGCCAGGCGCTGGTTTCCAGCAGTTGGGACGGACGGTTGCGATTCTGGATGGACACCGTTCGGCCGATTTATGAGATCGACACGCACCGCCCAATCCTGGGTCTCGCCATCAGTCCCAGCCAGGCCGTGCTGGCCACCGCCTCGTCGCGCGGGGTCGACCTGTGGCGCAGTCCCACCTCCAACCGCTGATCGCCATGGCCCGCCAGGAACAAGACAAGGAAGACTTGATGCGGGAGGCGGTCGCCCTCCGCGAGCGCGTCGAACTGGAGGTACACGGCGAAAGTGAATTCGTCACGGCCGGCTTCCGTTCGACCGGTGCCCTGGCGCTCTACTTCGGCGGAGATCCGGTCTATCAGTTCGATCCCGAAGGCCGATTGCGGCGTGCGTTCGTCGATGGCCTGCTGTTTCGCACCCAGGGTCACACGCTGGCGGAACTGACCCGCGTCCGCACGGACGAGGCCACCGAGCTGCAGCGACGCGACCTGTCGCCTGTGGAACTTTCTGAATTCTTGCAGCAGGCGTCGACTCGGATTCGCTGCCTGCGCGATGCCCTGTACAATGGAACCGCCAGTGAGCGAGGAACCCCGATAGCGGATGAAGAAGGCGGCGCAAGCCGCCCATCCGCGCCAGGGGTTCCGCAGCGAGCAAGACTTACCAGTGTCCGCAGCCAAGTGCCCGCCGACCTCGACCTGCGGCCGCGCCTGCTGGTCACTTTGGATCAACTGCTCGTCGCGCCATTCGAGCTGGCACCTGCCGTTCCCGGCCGCCGGTAATACGGACCGGGCAAAGAATAAATGTACGCTTCAAGATGCTGACAGCAGGCCGTTCCTAGTCAACGAGAAGGGGAACCAGTGGAGTAGGAGAGGGGCAGTGTTGCTGCCTCCTCTCCCCTCGTCAAACCGGACAGGCAGATTTCCCGCATCCGGCTTCCCCGAAGACTTCAACAACAGGCATGCACAGGGAGTTCGCGAGTG
>JAKFUF010000232.1 GCA_021732845.1 Planctomycetaceae bacterium
CGAACCGTCCCGGACGATCCTTCGAGCGCGAGGCCTATCACAGACAACACAAGGCCACCAGTTTCAAAAAACGAAAACGCAAACAGGAGGCCCCTGAACCAAAACAGTAAAGTAAGTACCATTGGGCTAAGGCCGGCTAAGGCCCTCCGGCTCATTGGCTGTACGGCTTGTCAAAAGTCGACAGTTATTCTTGCCGCGGTCCTAACTAAGATCCCGACTTCCCACCGGTATTCCCAGTTGTCAGCGACATGCGTCATTCCAGACATTCGATTTTCACCAGCATTCAAGTGCCCGTTCTCCCCGCATTCGTGGAAATGGGAGAGCTTTGTTTGGACGACAACGCTGCTGGTGGTCGCAGCCGTAGGATTGTCCCATGTGGCGAACACCGCACTTCTGGTGCAGTCGCCTCCGCGATAAAATCCAAGGCATGTCACAGCTTCTTCCGCCACGGTTCTTGTTTCGCTTTGCCATCCCGATCCAACAAGTCAGCGGGATTCCCACCGAGCCACCGGGGACGGGGCAGCCACGCATTTTGAACCTGCCCGAAGCCTGTCGACTGCCGGATTTTTCCGGGCTCGACGCGGCACCCGTGGGATCCCCCACCGAGTCCGCGGCCGAGCCGCTCGATTTGCGGGTGGCGTGGAATCCGCAGGGATTGGCAGTGTCGCTGGAGGTCACGGGGCGCAAGAAGCGGCTGGAGAACATCGCCGCCAACCCTGCTTTTGCCGAAGGACTGCATCTCTGGCTGGACACCCGCAACACGCAGAACGTGCATCGAGCCACGCGGTTCTGCCACCACTATTGCCTGTTGCCGCGTGGAACAAGCGGCCAGCCACAGGTGGTGCAGTTCGCCATTCCCCGCGCCAAGGAGGACGCGCCAATGGCCCGGTCCCAGGAAATTTTGGTGCAGGCCGGAGTGAACGGTGACGGCTACTGGGTGGAATGCTGGCTGCCGGCGTCGGCCCTCAGCGGGTTCGATCCCGAGGCCAATCCGCGGCTGGGCTTCTTCTACCGCGTCCGCGATACGGACCTGGGCGACCGGCTGTTCGCGGCTGGTGCCGAATTTCCCTTCGCCACCGATCCCAGCCTGTGGGGCACACTCGAACTGCGGTAGTTTCGTCCTCGCCTGGCCTCAATCCTGTGGCTTGGCCAGCCGCTTCTTCAGCCGTTCCACAAAGGCCGCCTGGTCGGGGTGCAGCAGTGCGGCTGCCCGGTCCAGCGGCACAAACTCGGCGCGGTCCACCTCCCACGAGGCACAGCAAGGCGCGGCATTCTCGGGCGCGGGGCCGGCAAACCCATAGACCCGTTTTTTGCCCGAGCGATACTCGATCATGCCGATGTCGACCAGCGGTCCCACCACGACGACGCCGGTCTCCTCCCACGTCTCGCGCCGCGCGGCATCCTCCAGCGATTCACCGGCATCCGCCAGCCCCTTGGGAATGCTCCAGGGCTTCTTGCGGTTGTAGGAGCCGGACGAATGCACCAGCAAAACTTCAATCCCCGCCGCCGTTTGCCGATAGAGCAGCGTCCCTGCGGACTCTTTCATTTTCCGCCCCGATCCGTTGGTGCATGCCAAGTCAGAAAAGTTCATCCGCTGACTTGGCAGTTTCGTAGTGTCGGCTTCAGCCGACCCGCGCGTGGTCCAGCCTTGAGCCAACTTCGAAATCTCCGACCCTCAAACTTCGTTTCCTTCGCTTCCTTCTGTCCATTTTTCAAAAAAAGTAGCGAAGGAGTGACTGAGGCGTGCGATTCGCACAGTGCCTGTCGTACCCCTCGCATTGTCCCAATCTCAGACCTTTCGATTCTTCTTCTGAGTGCGGATGGCACTTTTGGCCTGCTGATACAGCGTGGCTCGTTGCTTGGCGATTTCCTGGGTCACATCGGCGAATGACAGGTTCATTTTCTGGGCACAGTTAACCAGCAGGTTGCGCTCCGCACTGGAGATGTTTCCGTCCGCCAGGCTGGCCGCCACCAACTGCTGCAGAAAGCGCGTGGCCTGCTGCGTGTCGCGGGGGACCGGCAACTCGATCTCGTTCTGCTGGGCAGCTTCGATCACGCTGGCCAACTGGTCGGAGGTCAGGCCGCGACGCTTGGCGAGCGCGGCAAGGGCCCTCATCTCTTTTGGATCAAGCTCGTTGTCGACCAGCATCACCTGGGCCAGAATTGCCAGCGACATTTCAGCGTCGAGCGCCAGGGGCGGGCTGATGTCCGGAGTGTTGCCCGCGCCGCCACGGACTGGCCCGCGGCCCGGTTGCCGGTAGGCATACTCCGACGTGAAGGGGGTGATGGAGTCGAGAATCCAATCGTAGCCACCATCGGTCAGGGACACCCCGCAATACGGGCAGGCAGCGTCTTCTCCCAGGGCCATTGGACCGCCGCACTTGGCGCAGGTGACGGCTGAAAAAGTCGCTTCCGGCGAACTCTTCACGTCGACATTGCGATACACCATGAAAATCTGGCTGTGGATCGCCTTGTTGCGCACAACCGAGTTTGAGCCACGCGGGTCGCCCTCGGCTTCGATGCCGGACCAGCGGATGAGGACCCGCAGACGATCCTGTGAGCCGCCGTTGAGGCTCGATGCATTCGAATTTTCATCCTCTTCATCGGCGGTGTTCTCCGTGGCGGCCGGGTCGGCGGCGAGCAGCTCCACTTTTCCGACCGCCACATCCTTCCAGAATTTTCGCAACTTCGCGCCACCTTCACCTGCCGTGAGGCGATGCTTTAATTGCCGTCCGAATTCATCCGTGACGACCGAACGGGCGCGTTTGGGGTCGCCAAAGAACTCCGCCGCGCGCAGCCGCCAGAACATGACCGAAACGCGGTCTTCGACATGTTGTGGGCAAAACTGTGGATCGCGGCTTCGCAGTTGGACGATCCCCGGGAGCGACTGGTTCTCCTGGGGGACCCGCCACTCGCTTTCCTGCGTGATCTCGGTCAACACCCAGTCATACACGCCGGAGTTCACCACGACTCCGCAGGCCGGGCATGTGGCCCGGTCCACAATCTCCACCGGCGAGCCGCACTGGGGGCAGTGGCCTTCCAGGCTGCCCGCTTCGGTCAGAGTTTTCGCCTCTCGCCGGCGGTGGAACGACCAGACTTCGGCAAATTCACCCTCGTATGGGGTTCCGATTCTGCGCCCCGACTCTAGATCGACCCGATAGTCTTTCGCCGAGGCCCGGATCAGCACGTGCAGAGTGTCCAACAGCGCATCGGTGGCCGCGGCAATGATGCGACACTCACGGACGACAACATTCTCCATCGGATTGCGGTAGCCTTCGGCCTGCTGAATCTCAATCTGCAGGGAAAACCGCTCACGCACGCCATCGCTGATGAATGGCCGCGCGGGAGTCAAATCCTGCTGGCTCCAGGCGGCTTGAATCTTGAGAAACGCCGCCGAGGCTCTGCGGCAAAACTGCTCGGCATCAAACCGCGGATCGCGCTGGGTCAAATCTCCCAGCGCCGCCTGCAGGTTGTTCTGCGTCTCCGCCACCGCCCCGCGGCGGATCGTGTGGCTCACATAGCCCGAATTGCCAAACTGAGCCACCACGATGAAGCCGACGATCACCACGATCACCAGCGGGATGCCGATCTGCGGGTAGTAAATGCACAGCTCAAACAGCAGCCGAAGAATGAAGAAGATAAACTCCCCGCCGCCATCTCCACCGCCGGAGCCCCCGCTGTCCGACGAACCACCGCCGTAGGATTCGCCACCACCGGCGCGAGCCAGAACCAACCGCGGCAGCAGGACCAGTAGCACTGCCATGCCCAGGCCGACCATCCATCCAACTCGCCGTCGCCACTCCATTTCGCACTCCCACCCAGCCCCCTGTGTC
>JAKFUF010000234.1 GCA_021732845.1 Planctomycetaceae bacterium
GCATCGGGTGTTGCTCTTTCCCTCCAGGTTGACCTTCATCCTTCTTATCTTTGGCGGCACCTTCCGGTTTCCGTTCGGCGACCTTGGCCCTGTCCTGCAGCTTGTCGATGCCGTCGATCACCACCCGTTCGTGAAGCTTCAACCCCGTGAGCACGGACGTTCGATCGCCCTCGGTGGGGCCGGTCGTGATCTTGCGCAGCTCGACGGTGGAATCGTCCTTCATGACATAGGCATAGGCAAAATCGGGACCGCGCTGGACGGCCGCGGAGGGAACCAGTGTGGCCTTGGGCAGCCGTTCGACCAGCAGGCGGGCGTTCACGAACTGATTGGGGAACAGAAAGTTGTCTTCGTTGGTGAACAGGGCCTTGAGCCGCACGGTGCCGGTCAGGCCATCCACTTGATTGTCCACCGCGGCCAGTGTGCCACCGGCCAGACGCGTTTGGAAATCGCGGGAAAAGGCGTCAACCTTGAGCGGCTCATCCTGCGTGTGGACCTGCTTCTGCACCCGCGAAATCTCATCCTGCGGAATCGAAAACAACACGCTGATCGGCTGCAGTTGAGAAATGACCGCGAAACCATTGGGTTCATTGGCGCGGATCATGTTGCCCGCATCCACCGTTCGCAGTCCAATCCGTCCGCCAATCGGGGCCTCAATGCGACAATATTCGATCTGCAGCTTGATGTTGTCGATTTGAGACTGATCCGCCTCCATCATCGCCTGGTTCTGTTCGACGATCAGCTTTTGCGTCTGCAGTTCCTGCGAGGTGGCCGCCTTCTTGGCAAACAAGTTCGAAAACCGATCGTAGTCGACCTCCGCCTGCTTGAAGGTGGCGGTATCCTTCGCCAATTGAGCTTCGGCCTGCTTCAGTTGGATCGCGAACGGCCGCGAATCAATCTGCGCCAACAGATCGCCTTTCTTGACCATCTGGCCTTCCTTGAAGGCGACCTGCAGCAATTCCCCCTCGACGCGGCTGCGGACGGTGACCGTGTTGAAGCCGGTGACTGTCCCCAACCCGTTGAGATACAGCTTCAGCTCCCCCTCGGTGACCTCAGCCGTCACCACCGGCAGCACACGCTCGGGTTTCGGCTTGGACTTTACGACAGGAAACAGCCGTGGCTTCAAATGCGGATACGCGAACCAACCCGCGCCACCAACGACCGCCAGCACCACCAGCGTCACCCACCAACTTCCGGACGAACCGTCCGCCGATTTGGCCTGCGTTGCTCCCCGCGCCGTCGGGGCCGGGGCAGGTGCCAGCAAGACGGCCGACTCCAGGGGATTCTCTGGTGGCACGGGGGCAGAGGACATGAAATGCAGCCAAGGTGGGGAAAGTCACTGTTTCAATGAGTCCAGGCACGGCCATGACATTTCGTACGTCTTGCAGCCAGCGCAAAACACATCAACACACGTCTAAGTATAGGGCAGACGGAAACGCAAAGAAACTCCCCTGTCCAGAGTGCCCCGTCCGTGGCTCACGTGACAGCCAGGCCTACCGGTTCGTGGCACCCATTCGAGCGATTGGACACAGGGCGCGCGGCAACTATCATGACGCGAAGAATTCGTCGGCATGGGACAAGCGGACTTTACCGAAAGGGCAGATATGCAAGAGCTTCGGATCACCCGTCGCAGGTGCGTGCAGTTGGCGGCCGCTTCCGTCGGTGGCTTGGGCGCTTTCGCCCTGCGGGGAGACGATCAGCCGGCGGCCAAGCCGGTCCGGCCGAAATCGGTGGCGGCGGTGGTGACGGTTTACACCCACAAGTCGCACGCGGATGTCCTGGTGGGAAAGATCCTGGAAGGGTGGAAGCAGGACGGCGGGCCGGGACCGGCGTTGAAGCTGGCGGCGCTGTATGTCGACCAGTTTCCCGCGCGGGATCTGTCCCGGGCACTGGCCAAGAAGCACGGCTTTCCGATCTTCGACACGATTGCCGGGACGCTGACCGCCGGAGGGAACCAAATCGCGGTCGACGGAGTGTTGTGCATTGGTGAACACGGCGACTATCCCCTGAACAGCAAGGGCCAGCAACTCTATCCTCGCCAGCGGTTCATGGACGAGGTGTGCGACACCTTTAAGAAGTACGGGCGGGTCGTTCCCGTGTTTAACGACAAGCACCTCGGTCCAGTTTGGGAGCAGGGAAAATTGATGTATGACCGGGCAAAGGCCCTGAAGGTTCCGTACATGGCCGGTTCGTCGCTGTGCGTGACATACCGTGACCCAGACCTTGAGGTGCCGCCGGGCAGCGACATGGAGGCCGCCGTGGGCATTGGCTACGGCTCGCTCGATGCCTATGGATTCCATGCCCTGGAGGCGTATCAGTGCCTTGTCGAGCGGCGGCGCGGCGGCGAGACGGGAGTCAAATCCGTCCAGTGCCTGCGTGGCCCCACCCTGTGGAAGGTGGTGGAACAACGGGTGCCGCCCGAACTCCTGGAGGCGGCACTGGCCAGGCTGCCCGACCGCAAGGGCGATGCGTTTCGGAATGACGAGGCGTCCATGCTCTTCGCCTTCGATTACGCCGATGGGTTCAAGGGCACCCTGCTGATGCTGCCCGGCTATGTGGGCGGAACCACGGCGGCGGTGAAGCTGAGAGGAAATCCACAGCCGCTGGCCACACGTTTCGAAGAGCGGCCAGAGCCATGCCATCCGCATTTCGCCTACCTGCTGAAGGGCATCGAACGGATGATCCATACCGGGCAGCCGAGCTATCCCGCCGAACGCTGCCTGCTGACCAGCGGCATCCTCGACCGGGCACTGACGTCACTGGCGGACGGGCAGCGAAAACTCGTGACGCCGGAACTCGAGATTTCCTATCAGCCCGTGGGTTACCCGCACGCCCCCATGCCAATGCTGCTGGAAGCACCGCCATGAGACTGTGGCGAACCCGATGTGTCCGACAAAAAGTTAATTTCAAATCTCAAATTTCAAATTTCACAGTCTGTGCGGCCACATCGAACTATCGGCCGTGCCTCTCGAGTGAAGAACGGAACTCTCGCCCGGAAGACCGGATGTCGCGAAAAGGTATTTTACTGTGAAATTTGAAAATTGTAATTGCGTCGAAACCAGCGCATGGACTTTTGTCGGACACGGCTGCTGTAGCGTCGGCTTCAGCCGACATTGCGATTGGCAGTGCTCCGAACGAGACATCGGCTGAAGCCGATGCTACTTGGACTGGGCATGCATCCACGACATCCCCAGCCCACCCGCCAGGAACACGGCGAAGCCGAGCCAGGCGAAGGGCAGTGTGAAGAACCAGACCAGGCCGGCGCCGGCGAGGATGGCCGGGGCACGCCGGCGGAGCGTGGCTCCGGTGCGGTGGCTGCTGTAGCGTCGGCTTCAGCCGACATTGCGATTGGTAGTGCTCCGAACGCGACATCGGCTGAAGCCGATGCTACTTGGACTGGGCATGCATCCACGACATCCCCGGCCCACCCGCCAGGAACACGGCGAAGCCGAGCCAGCCGAAGGGCAGCGTGAAGAACCAGACCAGCCCGGCGCCGGCGAGGATGGCCGGGGCACGCCGACGGAGCGTGGCTCCCGTGCGGTGGCTGCTGTAGCGTCGGCTTCAGCCGAATGGCACTTAATCGGACCGATCTTATGGGGGGTTAATGCTTTGGCACGACGCGCTGACGTGTAAGGCGTTGTCGGGCCTTGGTGCGGGGCTCAGTCAAGTTCGGGAAGGGCTTGGGGCGGCGTTTTCTTGCCCGGGGTTCGACCCTGTCGGGACGATCCCCCACCACATGTTTGATGAGCGAGTCGGTCAGCGCCTTC
>JAKFUF010000255.1 GCA_021732845.1 Planctomycetaceae bacterium
CGGGGGCCTGGGCGGCGGCTGCGCCGAGGCGGTAGTTTTTGAGCCGCTTGCCCACCAGTTCGGGGCTGGGCTGCAGTGAGCCGATCACTCCGCCCAGGGCCGTCCGGACACCGGGTTCGGTGGCTTGCGCATAGGCCGTGTGCAGCCCGCGCAGGTCAGCTTTCGACAGCAGCAATGCGTACCGCTGAATGTGGAATGAGAGCTTGCCGGCAGCCCGCGAACGCAAGGCCGGTGCGGCCTGGGCATTGATCGCCAGATCGTTGAGATACCGCTGGCTCTTGGCCGAACCAATCTCACCCAGGATCGTCAGGGCCGCGGGGGCGAGTTCCGGATTGTCGAGGGTCAGGGCGACATCGTCCTCCAAATCGGCCAGATTGTAGATGGCCGTCCGCCGTGTGCTCGCGATATGTGCGAGCCAGCGGATCGCCGCCGACTTGTAGGCGTCCAATTCATCTCCCGCCAACACTTCCCCGCGTGTTTCGAGGAGGAACGGGCGGACCTGAGTTTCCAGTTCCTGCGGGTTGACGGTTTCCGCCGCGAAGGTGATCCGGCGATTCGTGGTGACCAGCGATTCGAGCCGGGGGCGCAGCGTCTCGGAACCGATCACGATGATGGGAATGTTCGCCGTCCGCGCGTCGGCCCGCAGGTTGGCCACGGTTTCGGTCAATGCCCAGCCAATGATGTTGGCGTGCAGCACGACCAGGTCGATGTCACCGCGCGCGGCCGCGGCGACGAAGCCCTCGCGACCGGTGAGCCGCACGATCGGCTCGAAGCCAAGCGTCTTCACAAAGCCAGCCAGTTCGCTGACCTTCTCGGAGGACTGGACGACCACCGCCTGCGACTGATGCGAGGTCTTGATCGCCCGGTGCAGGATGCCCACCACGCGCTGGGCATCGGGGAAGGATTTGGCGGGGTCCAACTGCAGGACCGTGGTCGCGGCCGCAAATTTAACGCGGCGGTCGGGATAGTTCAACGCGAGAATCAACGGCGATTTGTGGATGCCGTTCCGTGCCAGTTGGTCGCGGGTGCCGATCTGTTCCAGCACCGCCAGCGCGGCTTCAGCCGTCCGCGGGTTGCCGCTGGACATCGCGTCGGCCAGCACGTCGCCGACCAGGTCCGGCCCGGAGGCGAGCGCCAGGTCAAACGCCGTGCCCTCGCCGATGGTCAACTGCTGCCCCTTGACGGCGCGTGCCTCCCCGCCGAGGGCGAGGCTCAGATAGCGCACCTGCACATCCCGCCGTGCGGGCGACAATTCCAAGGCCTGGTGCGTGAACCGCAGTGACAGCCGGTCGGAGGCGGCATCGGTCGTGAGCTGCAGCGGCACCACGTTCTGCTGGGTCTTGTCCCATGACCAGAACAGCACTTTGCCATTCTCAACCTTGTCAAACTGCACGTTGCGCCGGTCGTACTTCTGCGCCTCTTTCAACAACTGTTGGGTCAGCCCGTCAGAGGCCAGCCGGTCCAGCGAGGGTGACTTGACGTTCAGGATCTTTGCCAGGGCCTGCCGCGCCGAGTTCTTCACCGCCACCGATTCATCGGCGACCGCCGGGAACCAGAGATAAGGAATGGCTTCCCGCGCTTTCAGCGTGCCCAAGGCACTCGCGGCGTAAGAGCGGATGTTGCCGTTGTCTGATTCCAGGGCCGCCAACAGGACGGGGATCGCCGGTTCGCCCACTTGGATCAGAGCCACCAGCACATTGGCATGAATCTTGGCGCGCGAGGTGTCGGCCAGGATCTGGAGCAGGGGGGCGACGGCGTCCGCCTTGGCGTTCCGCAGCTCGATGATGGCGTCGGCTTCCTCCTGCGGTTCCCCACCCAGTTTGGCCACGAGGGCCGCGATGCGAGCGGGATCCTTGGCCCGGCGGGCCGAGGCGGCATTGGAGGCGTCGAGCAGCTCCGTCGAAAGTGGCTGGAGTTCCTTGGAGTTGAACAATCGCAGAAAGCTGGCTGTGCCGAATTTGTCGCGCAACTGGTTCAGGACATCGTCGCCGGGCGCGGTCTTCATCAGCAGTTCGAGGTAGTGCCGCGCCAGCACCGGCTGGTCAATGTCCAGCATCAGCAGCGTGGCTTCGAACATCTCCTCCGGCGTTTCCGGCTGCTTGGCCAGCGGCGTCTGGACGGCGGTGGGCTTGTCCGTGTCGTCCACCATCGGAGCCACGGGCTCGGGCTCCTGCGCCTGGAGCACGGCCAGCGGCGTGCAGAGCATCGACACGCCCAGCGCGAGTGAGGCCAGCGCGGCGCGCGAGGCGCTGCCGGCGTTGGAGTTGAGAGCCGAAATCCGTACGAACGAAGAACGACGGATCATGCTGTCTGCTCCGTGGACAAGGAGTTTATCTGGCGTCTTTCGGACCGGTGCAGTTGAGGCGCAATGCCTCGGCGCGCGAAGTCATTCATCGACGCCGCTCTTTGATGTTAGACAGGGGGAAGCGGCGAAAACAAAGGAATTTCCCTCGATTCTCGCCGCCGGTCCGCACCCCGCACACAATTGCCGCCCGTGCTGTTCATGGCAGGACGGGCACAACCGCGCGGTGCGGAGCAGACCCAATGAGACGTTCAATGCGACTTCCCGGCACCGTCGGCATCACCGGACTTTGGCGAGCCACCGGTCCAACTGGTTGGCGAACGCCTGGATGTTCTTGTTGCTGAAATTGGCCGGTCCGCCCGTGACCAATCCGCCGCCACGCAGTTCGTCCATCAGGTTGCGTGCCGCCAGACGCTGCCCCACGTTGTCGATGGTGTACATCTCGCCCCGCGGGTCGAGAGCCTGTCCGCCCTTGGCCACCACATCGGCGGCGAGCGGGATGTCGGCGGTAATCACCAGGTCGCCGGCCGACACCAGCTCGACAATCTTGCGGTCGGCCACATTGAGCCCGGAGGGCACAAGAATGGTCTCCAGGTACGGCGACAGCGGCGTCCGCACCATGCCGTTCGCCACCAGCGTGACTTTGATCGGCTTCCGCACCGCCGCCCTGTACAACACCTGCTTGATGTCCCCTGGACAAGCGTCGGCATCCACCCAGATCTGCATTTTGACAATTCCGACAAAAGTCCCGTCTCTGAATTCGATGTAATTTCAAATTTCAGATTTCAAATTTCACAGTAAAATACTTTTTCGCAACGTCTGGGCTTCCGGGCGAGAGTTACGTACTTCGCTGTGGAGACGTACCCGATAGTTCGATGTGGTCGCACAGACTGTGAAATTTGAAATTTGAGATTTGAAATTGGCTTTTGTCGTAGACGTCAGATTTCAAGCACGAGTCAAACGTCGATTGCGAAATCAGCATGAATGGAAAGGATCTGAAAGGATCTGAAAGGATTGGAGAGGATCCGTCGGAGGCGGCTTCCAGCAACATCCTCTCTGATCCTGTCTCATCCTTTCCAATCCTGTCCCAACTCCGTCCTCACCGACATTACCGTCAATCGAAAATCGAAAATGCTCCTCACCTTCGTCCGCGCGACGCCCGGTAACCATGTTCGATCGCGAACCAGTTGGCGTACCGTTCCCGGTCTTCCTGATTGGTGTTTCGCGGATCGTTCAGGTGGCCGACTTCGTGGATGAGCACGTTGTTGAGGTAGAAGTCGCGAATGGTGTCGTGGGTCCAGGTCAGCCGCCATCCATTGCGGTCGTGCGACCAAACGCCGCCATACATCCGCGCTTCGACGAGTTGGGCGGGTGTGGGCG
>JAKFUF010000046.1 GCA_021732845.1 Planctomycetaceae bacterium
GCACAAGGGGCGGGGATGGGCGTTCGGGGTTTCGGCTTTCAGTGGCCGGCCAGTTTTCAAGAATCAGCCGGAGCGCGTGTTGGCGTCCAGTGGCCGAGATCGCGCGATTTCCGCTCTCTGGTCAGTAGGTCTGAACCGGGGCGTCACGGTCAGCGGATGAAGCAGGCTTTAAGCCCAATGTGAGCGGCCAGGCGCGAGCCGACCAGAGCCCTCCCGCCACGTCGGTCTGTGAAACGAACCGTTTGCCACGGTTGAGATCCAAGCGCGACTCTGGGTTCGGCTGGGAGCATCAAAAAATCAGACGGTTCCGACTCCATCCCGAGGGGCAATTGGGAGGGAAATGTTTGACGTGAAGTCATTGGGGTAGGAAGTTGTACAACGACAAGGTCTCTCAGGTCTTGTCGAGGCTTTTCAAGTCGAGCGGGATCGACTTGACAACGTACTTCTCTTCTTCTTCGACACCCCCCGGTGCTTCATCGGAACCGTCTTTTTCACACTGCTGTTTCGTTGTCTGTTCGTCCTTACGTCTCTTCTGTCTTCCATAGTTTGGTCTGAGCCACGCTCAGGCGGTCAGCCGCAGTTGCAGCTCTTCGGCATTCAGCGCGACGATGGCGATGCCGTAACGCTCGGCGACCTCCACCACTTCGTCCTGGTCGAGAATGATTGTCTTGTCGCTTTCGATGGCCAGCACCCGGGCACCACTTTCCTGCATGGTGCGGATGGTCTGGACGCCGATTGTCGGCACGTCGAACCGCATGTCCTGCTGGGGCTTGGCGACCTTTACGACCGTGAAACCGCCCTTACGACACAGGTCGCCCGCACGGCGGATGCACTGGTCGGTCCCTTCGACCGCTTCGACCGCCAGCACCGCCGTGTTGCAGACCATGACACTTTGGCCGACATCGAGCCGGCCCATTTCCTTGGCCAATTCCCAGCCGAAACGGATGTCTTTCCACTGCGATGAACTGGGTTTGCGGCGGGTTAGGAAGCCGTGCTTCACGAGCAACTCCGGGCAATAGTCGAGGGCCGAACTGAACCGCAACTGATCTCGTTCGAATTCCTTGATGACCGCCAAAAGCAGCGTGTCGTCCTTCTTGTCGCGGCAGGCGTAGCGAAACCACATGTGCAGCGCCCGCAAGTCGGGCAGCAGCCGCCAGATTCGCCACGAACCCAACAGTACCGTCTTGTCGATCTTGCCGGCCATCACGATTTCGGTGACGCCCGCCCGCTTGAACAGCCGGATGGCCCGGCCCATCCAGCCCAGCGGCGAAACGGCGAAGCCGTCGCAATAGTCGGCCAGCTCGTCGTCGACCATCCCCCACACGCCCACGCAGTACACGGGCAGCCCCTGCTTTTTTGCCGCTTGGGCAAACGCCATGGGGAACCGTCCGCTTCCGGCCAGCAGGCCGATCGGCGCGCGGTCGCGCGTGGCTGAATGTGGTGTCAGGGTGAGAGAAGTTGTGCCGTCCATGTATTCGTTGCCGCCCGGTATTCCTCAGGCGGCGTTCCTTGAATCCGGAGGAAGAGCCGCCGCGGTCACCGCCTCCATTTGTGCTGTCAGTTTCGCCACCTGCTGTTCCAGCTCGCGAAGCTGGTGCCGCATCTCGGGAAGGCGCTGCTGCATCGACATGATTCGCATCTGCTCGCGGTCGGGCAACGCTGGAGCGCCCAGGTAAGTCCCATTGGCCGGCATGTCGCGGTGGATGCCGGTCTTGGCCCCATAGGAACTGTTGGTGCCGAGGTGAACATGATCCGCGATGCCAACCTGGCCCGCACAGCGCACATAGTCGCCCGTGGTGATCGACCCGGCAAAACCCACCTGCGAGGCGAAGACGTTGTGCTTCCCCAACTCGCAGTTGTGCCCGATCATCACCAGATTGTCCAGTTTTGTCCCCGCCCCAATCACCGTGGCTCCAATCATGCCCCGGTCGATCGTGGTGCAGGCACCAATCTCGCAGTCGTCATGGACATGGACCCAGCCCTGCTGGGGAATCTTTTCAAAGCGGCCATTGCGGAAGCGGTAGCCGAACCCATCGGCCCCCAGCACTGCGTTCGCATGGACGATCACCCGCTGGCCGATCACCACGTCGGGGTAGAACACCACCTGGGGATGCAGGACGCAGTCGTCGCCAATGCGGCAGTCCGCGCCGATGTAGACTCCCGGATAGATGTCGCACCGGGCACCGATGACCACCCCGTCGTCGATGTACGCACCGGGAAAGACGTTACAGTCTGGTCCCAGTTGCGCCGTGGGGCTGATGTGAGCGGCGGGGGAGATGCCGATCGAAGGTCGTGGCCGTTGCGGACGGAACTCCCGCAGAATGGCGATGAAGGCATCCTGGGGATCGTCCACAACGATCAGCACCATGCCATTTTCGGGCAGAGTCGGCTGAGTTTTGGAGCGAGCCACAAGGCAGGCACCGGCATTGGCTTGCGCCAAACGCTTGAGGTGCTTCTCACCTGCGGCAAACGTGACGTCTCCCGCTTTGGCCTTGGCCAGCGATTCAGCTCCAGAAATCGACCGCTGCGCATCGCCAATGACTGTGCCATTGACGCGACGGGCAATCGACTCCACTGTCAGCGAATGCATCGCGGAATCCCTTCCGGCGCGTTGAAGTTACAAATGACGTGTTTTGGAAATGTACATCCGATTGTCTTTAAGACGCAAGCCCGGAAATCAGTTCCGGCGACCGAAAAATATTCGGTTTCTCAATCTGAAGTGCGCCCATCAGTCGCTTACTTGCCAAATCGTAGCCGAGTCACTCCGTGACTCGCTCGGCGATCCCCTTGCATTCACCGTCCGAACTCACCAGGCGAGCAGGTTCGAGTGACGCAGTCACTCGGCTACATTGGACGCTGCCAGTGCCGGTATTGGCCTTCCGCGAGACTCCTGATATTCGCGCGAGAACGTCGCATGGAATTCTCGTTGCTGCAATTCCGGCAGCCGCCGCAAGGCGGCCTGCCAATTCGCCGCACTTGGAATAATGCGGTGACGACGCAACCAGTCGTCGCGGCGGCGATGCCAGGCGTCCGCGACCTCCTTTGGCATCGAATCCCCGGTGCGAAATGTAATGAAATGGGTGTAACCGGTCATCCGCTAGGCGGCGACGGGCCATTCGATGGTCTCGAGTGCGGTGGTGTGGGGATAGAGCCGCTTCGTTTCCTGGTCGATGCGGAAGGTCTGGAATTCGTCCCAGTGGTCGTT
>JAKFUF010000061.1 GCA_021732845.1 Planctomycetaceae bacterium
CAGCTTTCGAGCGGCCTTGACAACGATCTCAGAGCCACTTAGGACATCGGAACCGACTTCCAGAATTTTTCTGGCGGCGTGAGCCACCGAGAAGCGGAATTACGAGGGTACTTTTGTCGGACACGTCAAATTTGAAATACCGCTGCGTCGCGTCTCGTCAAATGCGAGGCATGAACCGATGGCTTACGGTCGGATCTCGAAGATCGCTTCGATTTCCACCGCGATGTTGCCGGGCAGCGAGCCCATTCCCACGGCGCTTCGCGCTCCCTTGCCGGCCGTTTCGCCGAAGACCTCGACCATCAGGTCGCTGAAGCCGTTGATGACGGCTGGATGATTGGGGAAGTCGGCCGAGGCGTTGACCATCCCCAGCGTCTTCACCAGGCGCACCACCTTGTCGAGGCTGCCCAGCGAGTTGCGCAAGGTGGCCAGAATCGCCAATCCGACGGTCCGTGCCGCTTCACGGCCTTCGGCCTCGGTCAGATCCGCTCCGACGACGCCACAGATCATCGTCTTGTCGGGACGCAGCGGACCGTGGCCGGAAACGTAAGCCACATTGTTCAGCACCGCCACCGGCACATATGTCGCCACCGGCTTGGGCGCGGGCGGGAGGATCAGGTTGAGTTCCGCGATGCGGGCGTCGAAGGACATCTGTCGATTCCGTGTAAGTTTTGCAGGAATCTGGTACACCTGTCGCGGATCAGCGAGTTGGAACTCGCCTTCTTGATCCGCTGGCGGTGTCCCGGATTCCTGCGGGGTAAGTTTTGCAGGAATCTGGAACACCTGTCGCGGATCAGCGAGTTGGAACTCGCCTTCTTGATCCGCTGGCGGTGTCCCGGATCCCTGCGGGGTAAGTTCCCTGCGGGGTAAGTCTGATGCACCCTATGTACAGCATCCGCCGAACAGCGGCAACCAAAGCGCGGTGGGTGGAGACTCTCTGGAGGGAGGGAATTTGAGCCACGGATGGAACACGGATGAAACACTGATCTTGCAGAGAGTCATTGTCGCACAGCATCCGTGTTTTTCCGTGTTCCAACTGTGGCTCTCCGTTTTTGTTCCACATTGCCCGCACACAGACGGTCGGCGGCGCATCGTTTACTCGCCCTCGGGATCGGGGAACAACAACTGCCTCAACTGGGACAGCTCCGTGATGATCCGGTCGGGACGGACGGCGGGATCCTTCATGTCGGTGGAGGTTGCCTGCATGCTCGCCTTGTCGCCAGCAAACAGGACGGCCCGCAGCCCCAGCTTCTTGGCCGGGGCCAATTCTTCGTGGACGCGCGTGCCAACACAGGCGATTTCGCCAGGCGTCACGCCTTCGCGCTCAAACTGTTCGATGCAGGTTTCGAGGATCAGATTCGACGGCTGCTGGACCCCTTCGCGATACGACAAAACGATGCACCGCGGGATGAACAGGTCGCGCAGGCTGGGAACCGGCCCCTGCGTCTTCAACGCATGATGCAATTGGTCCAGCGAGATGGCCTGGGCATTTGTCGCCAGCCCCTGGACGAAGCCACTGCCGGCGATGAGCTGCAAAGTGGCCAATGCCTGGGGAACGACGGTCACCCCCTGCAGGGAGGACTGGAAAAACCAGGCGACCTTCTCGCTGAAGTCGTCCAGGTCGCCATACTGATTCTCATCCCAGGAATAGTCCTTCTGCTTCAACCGTTCGATCAGCGTTTTCCAGACCTCAACCACATTGACTTCCGGCGTCTCTCCCGGCTTGGGAGTGGCTGCCGCCCGCCGCTCGTCGATCAGCCGCGTGTATTGCCGCAGCAACTCCTCCCAGGCCTTTCCCGGCTTCTGCGAATCGCCGACCCACAGGTTGAACTGCTGGATGGTTTTCTCCAGAGCCACCTGCATCCGCGCGGGCTGTGCGACGCTCAGCAGCAGCTTGCCGTCGGTGATGAACAGCAGCGTGCCATACAGGTTCCACATGACTCCGCGAATGCCGCCGAGTGGCTTGAGAAACGGCGCGGCTTTCGGCGTGACAACCGTCGGCGCAGGGGCCTTGCCGAGCTTCCGCTCATCAAGCCACGCGGCGAATTCCAGCAATGATTGCGACATGTGGCGTCCCGATGCATCACGCGTGCCAGGGGCAGGCATGAGTCCTGTCCCGTGAATGCTCTGGGCACCATGGTTTTGATGGTGCCCAGAGCGGTCGACCGTCACAATTGTAGGACCGTCTTCATAGGCCCGTCCAAGATTTTTCCAGACTTGCTGGATCGTTCACCCGGCCTTCGCGGCGGCCGCAGCCGTCGGCGCGACGGTGCCCAGCATCGCCTCCCAGGCGGCCTTCTGCTCGGCGGTCAGCACGGCGAGGAACTTTTCGTTCCATTCGCTGTTCGCCGTGGCTCGCGCTTCGGGCGTGGCTCCCATTCCCAGGGCCTGCATCGCCGCCCGCCGCTCGTCGGCCAGTGCGGCGAGTTTCGCCGTTTGTTCGTCGGTGATTTTGAGCTGTTCACTCACATCCGACCGCATGAGCGACATGCCGCCGCCGGTCCGCCAGGTCAATTGCAGGGCGCGGCTGAACTGTTCGGGAGTCAAAATCTTCTTGACGCCCTCTTCCGTGGTCCGGTTGGCCTCTTCCCGCGCCTTGGCGGCCTCGGCTGGAGGCATGTCGCGCATGGCGGCAAAATCCGGCCGGGGCAGGCCCTTGGCAAAGTCCTCCAGGCTCGTCTCCTGGGCGGGAGTCAGCTTCAGTTCGGCTTTCACCTCTTCACGGTTCAGCTCTCCCAACATCCCCCGCGGGCCGCGCCCACCACCAC